>JAGWZE010000002.1 GCA_018969015.1 Alphaproteobacteria bacterium | reverse complement strand
GCAGATCACCCGCTCCGTGCCGACCTTCTCGCGGATGCGCGCGATCGCCTCGCTTTTGAACGCCGCCATCGTCCAGTCGCCGCTGCAACCGGCGATGCGGCGGACGAAGTTGCGCAGGAGCGCCGCGCCATCGGGCGTGTGCACCACTTCGACGTGGAACTGCACGCCATAGATGCGGCGCGTCTCGTCGGCGATGGCCGCGAACGGCGCGCCCGCGGAAACGGCGATCGGCTTGAAGCCCGGCGGCAGCGCGGTGACGCGATCGCCGTGGCTCATCCAGACGGGCTTCTTCTCGCCGACGCGCCACACGCCGTCGAACAGCGCGTTGTCCGCCACGATCTCGACCTCGGCGCGGCCGAACTCGCGGTGATGCCCCGGCTCCACCGCGCCGCCGAGCTGCGCGGCGATCGCCTGTTCGCCATAGCAGATGCCGAGCACCGGCACGCCGGCGGCGAACACCGCATCCGGCGCGCGTGGGCTGTCGCCCTCCGTGACGCTCGCCGGACCGCCCGAAAGGATGATCCCTTTCGGCGCATAGCCGGCCGCCAGCGTTTCGGCGGCTTTGTTGTAGGGATGGATCTCGCAGTACACGCCCGCCTCGCGCACACGCCGCGCGATCAGCTGCGTCACCTGGGAACCGAAATCGACGATGAGGATACGATCGTGGTGGGCCATGGGGGGAGATGAACCGCGCCGCGCCGGACGTCAATCCGGGGCCGCCGTCCGTGACGCGCGGCGCCCCTCGCGACGGCGCCTGCGGGGCGGACGCGGGATCGGCCTGGCGTCAAATTTGGCCGCGGCGCGGGCCTGATCGCCCCCGTCAGCGGCGGACGAGGACGGCGACGTAGAAGCCGTCGCAGCCCGTCCGTCGCGGTGTCATCTGCAGGCCGTAGGTCGTGCCCAGAGCCGCGTCCGGCGCGTCCGCGAGCGCGCCCGGCCGGCGACGCTCCGGCGCCGGCGCAAAGGCGGCGTCGCGGGCCAGGAGGGCGGCGACGGCGTCGTCGTTTTCCTCGGGAAGCACCGAGCACGTGACATAGACGAGGCGACCGCCGGGCTTCACGAGCGCGGCGGCGCACGTCAGCGCATCCTGCTGCTCGGCGCGGCGTCGATCGAGCGCGGCCGGGCGTAGGCGCCATTTCGAATCGGGCGCGCGGCGCCACGTTCCGGATCCGGTGCACGGCGCGTCGACGAGGGCGACGTCCATGCGTCCCGCGAGATCGGCGAGTTCGCCGCCATCCCGGCGCGGCGTACGGATCTGCGCGTTGCGCACACCAGCGCGCGCCAGGCGTTCGTGCAGCGGCGCGAGACGGCGCCCATCGATGTCGTAGGCGTAGATCTGCCCTTTGCCGGCCATGGCCGCGGCGAGCGCGAGCGTCTTGCCGCCGCCGCCGGCGCAGACGTCGGCGACCTGCAGGCCCGGCCCCGCCTCGACCGCGAGCGCGGCGAGCTGGCTGCCTTCGTCCTGCACTTCGAACCAGCCCTTCTGGAACGCCTGCTCCGTCGCCCACGGGAAGGTGCGGCCCTGGCTCCACGGGATGCGCACGCCGTCGGGCGCGAAGGGCGTGGGCGTCGGCGGCGCAACGAGACGCGGGCTGTTGGCGAGCGCGGCGATCAGCGCGTCGCGATCCGTTTTCAGGCGGTTGGCGCGCAGATCGAGCGGCGCCGGCGCGGCGAGCGCGGCGCCTTCCTCGGCGCGGGCCTCGCCGAAGACGCGCGCGAGACTCGCGTCGAGCCATTCGGGGTAGTCGCCGCGCACGTGCGGCGGCGCGCCGTCGAGCGTGGCGGTTTCCAGCGCCGCGCGCTCGGCGGCGTCGGGCGCCGGCGGGGCGTGCGGATCGTCGGTGAAAGCGGTGTCGAACCAGGCGAGGTCGCGGCCGAAGCCCCAGCGCACCGCGCCGAGAACCCAGGCGCGCGAACCGTCCGAGCCCAGACGAAAGGCGCTGGAGGCGCGCCAGCGCAGCGCGCCGAACACGAGGTCCCCGATCTCGGCGCGGTCCTTCGAGCCGGCGAAGCGGTGGGAGAGCATCCAGTCCTTCACCGCGTCCGCGGGCGGACGTTTTCGGCTCGAGACGTCGTCCAGAATTTCGATGGCGGCCTGAAGCCGCGCGCCGGCGCGCATGGGAGGAACCCCGCTGAAAACTTCAAAGTGCGCCGCACGGTAGCGGCGCGGGACGCGCTCAGCTGCCGAGCGGATAGTTCGGCGCTTCGCGCGTGATCATCACGTCGTGCACGTGGCTCTCGCGCAGGCCCGCCGCGGAGATGCGCACGAAGCGGGCCTCTTCGCGCAGGTTCTTCAACGTCTTGGAGCCCGTATAGCCCATCGCGGCGCGCAGGCCGCCGACGAGCTGGTGCAGGATCGCCTCGACCGGCCCTTTGAACGGCACGCGCCCCTCGATGCCTTCCGGCACGAGCTTCATCTGGTCGGTGACGTCCTTCTGGAAGTAGCGGTCCGCCGAGCCGCGCGCCATGGCGCCGAGCGAGCCCATGCCGCGATAGGATTTGTAGGAGCGGCCCTGATACAGAATCACCTCGCCGGGCGCCTCTTCGGTGCCGGCGAGCAGCGAGCCGATCATCGCGGCGTGCGCGCCGGCGGCGAGCGCCTTGGCGAGATCGCCGGAATATTTGATGCCGCCGTCGGCGATCACCGGCACGTCGGCTTTGTGGGCGGCTTCGCAGGCGTCCATCACCGCGGTGAGCTGAGGCACGCCGACGCCGGCGACGATGCGCGTCGTGCAGATCGAGCCAGGCCCGATGCCGACCTTCACGCCGTCCGCGCCCGCGTCGATCAGCGCCTGCGCGCCGTCGCGCGTGGCGACGTTGCCGGCGATCACCTGCACGCGGTTGGACTGGCGCTTCACGCGCTCGACGGCGTCGAGCACGGCGCGCGCATGGCCGTGGGCGGTGTCGATCACGAGCACGTCCACGCCCGCCTCGATCAACGCCATGGAGCGCTCGAAGCCGGCGTCGCCGACGGTGCTGGCCGCGCCGACGCGCAGGCGGCCCTGCTCGTCCTTGGCGGCGTTGGGATAGGCCTGCGCCTTCTCGAAATCCTTCACCGTGATGAGGCCGACGCAGCGGCCGGCGTCGTCGACGACGATGACGCGCTCGATGCGGTGCTTGTGCAGGAGACGCTTGGCGTCGTCTTCCGTTGCGCCTTCGCGGACGGTGACGAGTTTGTCCTTCGTCATGAGGTCGGCGACGCGCTCGTGATTCTCGGCGAAGCGCATGTCGCGGTTCGTGAGGATGCCGACGAGCTTGCGCGTGTCGCGCTCGACAACGGGGAAGCCGCTCATGCCGCGCGCGGCGCGGATCGCCTGCACTTCGCCGACCGTCATGTCGGGCTGGATCGTCACCGGATTGATGACCATCCCGCTTTCGAACTTCTTCACCTGCTGGACGTGAGCGGCCTGCTCGTCGAGCGAGAGGTTGCGGTGAATCACGCCGAGACCGCCGGCCTGGGCCATGGCGATCGCGAGGCGCGCCTCGGTGACGGTGTCCATCGCGGCGGAGACGAGCGGGATGTTGAGCGTCACGTCGCGGGTGAGACGGGTGCGGACGTCGACGTCCGCAGGCATGACCTCCGAAGCGCCCGGCTCCAGGAGAACGTCGTCGAATGTGATGGCGTCGCGGATTTTCATGTCGAGGGGGTAATGACTCGCGCCCCTTTTGGCAAGACGGCTCGGCGCCTGCCGGCGCGCGCTGCCATCGCCTCAGGCGAACATGCCGACCGTCACCGGAATGTCGTGATCGGCGCAAAACTTCTGCATCGCCGTCAACGCGTCGGACCGACCGGCGAACTTTTCCGCCAGCAACGCAAAGGCCAATTTCGCAACGTTCTCAGGCGCGACCGTGGCCCAGGCCTCGTAGTCGCTGTCGCCATGCAGGGCGAGCGCGCGCGACCCGATGTCGTAATGGAAAACCTGGACCGCTCCGTCCTCGAGATGCTCCACGCTGACGGTGACCGTGCCGCCGTCGTCGGAGGATTTGGACAGTTCGACCGCGGCGCGCACGCTCATGTTCGTCTCCCGGATCAGGGGGTGGTACGCCGCCCCTGCGCGACGACGTAGAGTTCGGGGCTCTCCGGCCGGCTGGCGGGCGGTTTGGCATGGCGCACGGTGTCGAAGCCCCGCTTCAGTTCGCCCAGCAGGGCGGAGTCGAGCCCGCCCTGGAACGCTTTCGTCACGAATGCGCCGCCGGGCGCCAGATGCTCCAGCGCGAACAGGGTCGCCGCCTCGGCGAGGGCGCCCGTCTTGATCTGGTCGGTGCGGGCGTGGCCCGTGGTGTTGGCCGCCATGTCGGAGAGGACGAGATCGGGGCGCCCGCCGAGCGCCGCCGTCAGCGCCGACTCGGCCTCGGGCGCGAGAAAATCCATTTCCAGCAGCGTGGCGCCGGCGATCGGTTCGATCGGCAACAGATCGATGCCGACGACCGCGCCTGCGCCGCGTTTCAGCGCCACCTGCGTCCAGCCGCCCGGCGCGGCGCCGAGATCGACCACGCGCAGGCCGCGGCGCAGAAGGCCGTGGCGCTCGTCGAGTTCAAGGAGCTTGAACGCGGCGCGCGAGCGCCAGCCCTCTTCCTTGGCGCGCTTCACGTATGGGTCGTTGAGCTGGCGTTCGATCCAGGCCCGCTGCGACGGCGTGCGGCCCTTCACGGCCTTGACGCGCTCGTGCAGCGCACGCCCGCCGCCGCCGGCGACGCCGCCCCCCGCGCCCGGCTTGGGACGCCAGCGGCGCTTTTCCTCGTCGCTCATTCGCGGCGCTCCCGGCCCGTCCGGCGCAGCACGCCGGCGTCCTGCATCATGCCCAGCAGCAGGCCCTCGCGCAGACCGCGATCCGCCACCCGGATTTTCCGCGCCGGCCACACCCGCGCCACCGCCTCGAGGATCGCCGCGCCCGGCCCCACGAGATCGGCCCGTTCGGGACCGATGCACGCATTGGCGGCGCGCCCCTCCGGCCCCGCTTCGCGCAGATGCACGGCGGCGGCGTGGACGTCGTCCATGTGCATCCACAGCCCATCGACTTTCGCACGCACGTAGCGCGGCAGGCCGAGATGGACGCCGGCAAGGCTCGTCACCGTGCCGGACGTGCCGATGAGATGGCCGCCAGCCACCAACGCATCGGCATGGCGCGCGCAGGGCGTGATGGCGAACGCGGCCGCGATCTCGGCGACGAGGGCGTCATAGACGGCCGGCTCGTCGAGGCGAGCGCCCCAGCGTTCGGCGAGCGTGACCACGCCATAGGGCGTCGACACCCAATCGAGGATGCGCGGCGGCGATCCCGCGCCGCGGGGCTCGACGACGCTGAGTTCGGTCGAACCGCCGCCGATGTCGATGACGAGGGCGATGCGGGCGGCCGGATCGATCAGGCTTGCGCAGCCGGCGACGGCGAGGCGCGCCTCCTCTTCCGGATCGATCACGTCGAGTTGGAGCCCGGTCTCGCATGCGACGCGCTCAAGGAAGGCCGCGCCATTGGCGGCGCTGCGGCAGGCCTGGGTGGCGACGGCGCGGGCGCGGGCGACCTGCGCCGCGCGGACCTTGCGGGCGCACACCGCGAGCGCGCCGAGGGCGCGGGTCATGGCGGCGTCGCCCAGCGCGCCGGTCGCGGCGAGGCCCTCGCCCAGCCGCACGATCTGCGAGTAGCCGTCCACGATCCGGAACCCGGCGCCGGCGGGCTCCGCGATCAGGAGGCGGCAGTTGTTCGTGCCCAAATCCAGGGCGGCGAACGCCGGGCGGGATCGCCGGGCGCGCCCCGCTCCCGCCCCCGCCTGCGTCGCAGGCGTTTCGGCCTCGTCCATCGGTCAATTCCTGGGCGCCGGAGCGCCCGTGTTCCCCACAAGCGTAGCAGTGCTGGCCTGCAAGGTGAACCGGCCGCCATCTTGCAGGGACGTCACAAGCGACCTATCTCGAAGAGGTCGGAGTACTGACATAGTGGGTCAAAAGATGCGCCAAGCACGATTTGCTATCGGTCAGGTTGTCAAGCACCGGATATTTCCGTTCCGGGGCGTGATCTTTGACGTGGACCAAGTATTCAACAATACTGAGGAATGGTGGACCTCAATTCCCGAGCAGATCCGCCCGCGCAAGGATCAGCCCTTCTATCACCTCCTGGCGGAGAACGGCGAAAACCACTACGTGGCCTACGTCTCCGAACAAAACCTCCTGGCGGACGATTCCGAAGAGCCGGTCAGCCACCCGCAAGTCCCGCTGCTGTTCACCAGCCAGGAAGACGGGCGCTACAAGCTGAAACCCAACGTCCTGCACTGACCGCGGCGCTGCACTGAAGGCGGCGCCGGCGCGGACCGGGGCGTGATCTCAGGTGCGCTGGAAGGGGTAGAAGTCCCCGCCGAGGGGCAGAATGCGCGTGAGCTCGTCCAGCGCGCGCCAGATCTCGGTGACGAGGTTCGGATCGCGCAGGTCGTCGGGGCCGAGCGTTTCGCGGTAGTGGCGGCCGACCCAGGCTTCGAGCGCGGCGATCCCCGGCTCATCCAGCAGGAACCCCGGACGGATCGCGGCGCGCTCGGCGTCGGTGACGGCCACGCGCAGCCGCAGGCAGGCGGGGCCGCCGCCATTGCGCATGCTCTCGCGCAGATTCATCGTGAGGACCGCGCCGATCGGGCCGTTGCCGGCGACGAGATCGGCGAGCCATGCGGCGACCGAGGGCGTCTCCTCCACCTCCTTCGGCGCGACGAGCGTCATGCGATCCTCGCCCGGAAACCGCACGAGCTGCGCGTTGAAGAGATAGGAGCGCACGGCGTCCTCGAGCGAGACGCGCGCGGCCGGCGCCTCGACGAACACGGGCGTGAACAGGCCCTCCGCCTTGGCGCTGATCTCGGCGAGCAGCGCGTCCTTTTCGGCGAACGCGTGCTCGTGGAAGAACAGGACGTTCTCGTTGGCGACGGCGACGACGTCATTGTGGAACGCGCCGGCGTCGATCGCGCGCGGCGACTGGCGGGCGAAGATGGTGCGCGCCGGATCGAGGCCGTGCGCGCGCGCGATGGCGCGGACGGATTCGAGCGTCTGGCGCGCGGGGAACTTCTCCGTCGCGGCGGCGCCGGCCTCGCGGCCATAGACGAACACCTCCACGCCCGGCGCGCCGTGATGGGCGCACAGACGCATGTGGTTGGCGGCGCCCTCGTCGGCGAACGTGGCGTGCGGCGGCAGCGCGGCGTGCACGGCGAAATGAGCGGTGTCTGAAAAAGCGCGCCGCAGCAGACGCTCCGTGTGCGGCGCTTCGAGGAAGCGGTGCAGCATCGTGGCGAGGTTCGCGGTCGTGAAGTGCAGCCGGCCGTCGGCGCAGTCGGGGCTCGGCGAGACGGTTGCGGCGTTCGCGGTCCACATCGAAGAGGCGGCGAGCGCCTGGCGCGCGAGCGCGGGTTCGGCGTCGAACGCGGCGGCCCAGACCTCCGCGTCGGTTCCCGCAAAACCAAGTGCGCGCAGCACGTTGATCTCCGGGCGCGCGACGGGCGGGAAGACGCCCTGCGGCAGACCCGCGCGCAGCATCGCGCGCATCTTGCCGAGGCCTTGCAGCGCGGCGTCGCGCGGGCGCGAGATCTGGTCGCGATTGCTGGCGCTTGCGACGTTGCCGAAGCTCAGGCCGGCATAGTTGTGGGTGGGGCCGACGAGGCCGTCGAAATTGATCTCCACGGCGGAGGTCGAGGTGGTCGTGGTCATTGCGGGAGCCCCTGCGCGGGCGCGGCGACGGCGCGCGGCGCCTCCTGCGAGGCGACGGGGAACGCCGCGTAGTCGGCGGCGTACGCGGCGCTCGGTCGTCCGTTTCCGGACAATCCCGGGCCGCCGAACGGCATCGCGGAGGATGCGCCCGTCGTCGGGCGGTTCCAGTTCAAAACGCCGGCGCGGACGTCCGTGTGGACGCGCGCCCAGGTGTCGGCGTCGTCGCAGATCAGGCCGCCCGAAAGGCCGAAGCGCGTCGCATTGGCAAGCGCGATCGCGTCGTCGAGCGAGCGTGCGCGGCGGACCTGGATGACCGGCGCGAAAATCTCTTCGTCCGGCGCATCCTGCCCCTCGCCCAGCGCCAGCACCGTCGGGCGCAGGAACGCGCCTTCGCGCACCGGGCCGTTCGTGAGGCGGCGGGCGCCGCCGGCGATCAGCGCATCAATCTCGTGTGCGGCGCGCTGGGCGGCGGCCTCGCGCGCGAGCGGCCCCATGAAGGGCGCGGGCTCCGCGTCCCAGGCGCCGACGCGAATGCCTTCCGCGAGCGCCACCACGGCGTCCACCACCGCATCGCCGAAGGCGCCGTGCGGCACGATCAGGCGGCGCGCGCACGAGCAGCGCTGCCCGGAGGTGGCGAACGCGGAGTGGGCGACGAGATTGGCCGCGGCGGCGGGATCGGCGGGATCCCAGGCGATCAGCGGGTTGTTGCCGCCCATCTCCAGCGCGAGCACGACTTCGGGGCGACCGCCGAAGAGCTTGTGGATGTAGAGGCCCGTGTGCGCCGAGCCGGTGAACAGGACGCCGTCTATGGGCTGCGCGAGCAGCGCGGCGCCCGTTTCGCGCCCGCCCTGCACGAGATTGACGACGCCCGCGGGGGCCCCGGCGTCGGCCCAGGCCTCGACCATCAGCGCGGCGACGCCGGGCGTGAGTTCGCTCGGCTTGAAGACGACGGTGTTGCCGGCCAGCAGCGCCGGCACGATGTGGCCGTTCGGCAAGTGACCGGGGAAATTGAACGGTCCGAACACGGACATCACGCCCCAGGGGCGGTGATCGAGCGCGGCGCGGCCGAATGCGGTGGCCTCTTCCTTCACGCCGGCGCGTTCGGCCTGCATGCGGATCGAGATGTCGATCTTTCCGACGATCGCGGCCACTTCGGTGCGCGATTCCCACAAGGGCTTGCCCATCTCGCGCGAGATCGTGCGCGCTAATACGTCGGCGCGGCTCTCCACCGTGGCTGCGAAGGCGCGGGCGAGCGCAACACGCGCGGCGAGCGGTGTGCGCCGCCAGGGATCGAAGGCCGCGCGGGCGGCCGCAACGGCGGCGGCGACATCGGCCTCCGCGGCGGCTGCGCCTTCCCACACGACGCCGCCGTGCGCGGGATCGGTCGACGAGAACGAAGCCCCGGCGCCCGCGACCCAGCGCCCGTTGATGAAAAGCTCAGACCGCATCACCCACCCACGCCAAAACCTTCTCGCCGGCGCCGACGCCAAGCGCGCGCTGCACGCCGGCCGTCACGGCGATCTCGTCTTCGCTCACGTCGGCCTCGCACGCGACACAGCGGAAGCGCGAGAACTCGGGCGCGGCGACGAGCGCGCGCCGCGGGCGTTTCGGCGCTGCGGTGGCGGTGAGCGTCATGTAGCGGGCGTCGCGCCGCGTGCGGATGGAATCGCGCGGCGCGGTGAGCAACGGGCCGGCGTCGAAAATGTCGACGACGTCGGCGTAGCGGAAGCCTTCCCATTCCAGGAGTTTGCGGGCGGCGGCGCCATCGGCGTGCGTCTTCCCGATCACCGCGCGTGCGGCTTCCGGCAGGAGATCGGCATAGATCGGGTACTTCGGCATCAGGTCGAGGATGAATTGGTTGTCGGTAACCGCGGAGAGCCGATCGGCCTCGGCGAAATCCATGCGGAAGAACGAACGGCCGAGATGCTCCCAGAATGGCGAGCGGCCGTGCTCATCGACGACGCCGCGCAGTTCGGAGACCACCGTGTCGCAGAAGCGGTGCGGTGCGACGGCCATGAGCATGTAGCGCGTCTGCGCGAGCGCGCGGCCCACGCCGCCTGCGCGATAGTCCGGATGCACGAAGAGCGACCCGACTTCACTGCATCCCGTGAATTCATTGACGAGGATGAGGACGTCGAGATCGAAACGGCGCTGCGCGGCGGAGGAGTACTGCGCGATCTTCAGCACACGGAAATTGAAGAAGGGCTGCGACGTGCCGATGCAGGCTTTCACGCCGGCAAGGCCGACCATGCGCCCCGTCTCGATGTCCTCGAGCGCGAGCAGGTAGCGTTGCGCGCCGGGGCTTGCGACGTCGGCGGCGAAGTGGGCGAAGCTCGTCTCCAGGCGGGCGCCGAGCGTGCGGTCATCGACGGCGAGGCTGGTGAAGCCGGGGCCGGCGAAGTCGCGTAGGGCGACGACGTCGCGCAGATCGCCCTGCCCGGCGGCGCGGATGGCGTATTTCGGATCAGCCATGATTGCGGCTCCCGTCGCGCAGGCCGCGCACGTCGAACCGGCCGGTGGCGATCCCGTGCAGCACCAGAAGCGAAAGCTTGGCGCGCTCGGCGAAGGTCGACATCACCGCAAACTCCTCGGGACTGTGAAGACCGCCCCCGCACGGCCCCAGCGTATCGACATTGGGGCAGCCGGCGGCGGCGAGATTGTTGCCTTCGCACACGCCGCCCGACGGGCGCACCGGAAGGTCGAGACCAAGATCGGCGCCGGCGGCGCGGACGAACCCGATCACGCGCTCCTGCGTCGGCGTCAGCGGCTTGGGCGGACGCGTGATGCCGCCGTGCAGCGTGGCCGTGATACCGGGCCGCGCGGCGATGGCGGCCACGACCGCGCGCACGCCGGCCAGAATCCAGTCGCGGCTTGCGTCGTCGGGCGCGCGCACGTTGAAGCGCACCACCGCGCCCGCGGGGACCATGTTGACGGGCGCGCCGCCATCGATGGCGCCGCAGTTCACGGTGACGCCGTCGCGCTGGCCGTTCAGAGCCTCCAGGCGCAGCACGGCGTCGGCGGCGGCGGCGATGGCGCTGCGGCCGTCCTCGAAGGCGCGGCCCACATGCGCGGCCCGCCCTTCGAGAACGAGGCTGAAATTGCCTGAGCCTTTGCGCGCGCCGACGATGGCGCCGTCCGCGAGCGCGGGTTCGTAGGTCATGCCGACATGGGCGCGGGCGCCGAGCTCGGCGAGCAGCGCGGCGGAGGCCGGCGAGCCGATCTCCTCGTCGGGGCTGAGCAGAACTTCGTATCCGACCGCGGCGGCCTCAGGCGTCGTCTCGAAGGCCTCGAGCGCGGCGAGCATCACGGAGATGCCGCCTTTCATGTCAGCGACGCCAGGGCCACGCAGGATGCCATCGTCGCCGCGGACGGGCGTCTGGAACGGGCTCGAGGCCGGAAACACGGTGTCGTAGTGGCCGGTGAGTGCGATCTGGATCGGGGCCGAAGGGCGCACGCGCAGTCGGAGCGCATCGCCGTGCTCAGTCGTTGCGACGGTCCCATCGGCGCGCACGACCGGCGTCGGCGCCAGCGGCTCGCGCGAGAGCGCGCCCGGAAGCGCGGCCAGGGCCGGCTCGAGGACGTCGGCCATGCGCCGCAGGCCCGCGGGCTCGCGACTGCCGGAGTTGATCGCGGACCAGCGCTCCGTGCGGGCGATGAGATCTTCCGCGCGCGCGTCGAGATGCGCCAAAGCCGCGGCGGGCGTCGCCGCCGCGGTGTGGGACTGGGGTGCCGTCATGCGCGCACTTTGCCCGCCCTTCGGTCTTTGTCCACCCCCAGCGCCCGCGCGGCGCGCAGGTTCGCGCGATCGGGCGCCCCAAACGGAAACGGGCCCGGCTTGCGCCGGGCCCGTCCCTAGTTCCTGTAAACGCGAGGCTTACTGGAACGAGATCGTCACGACCGAGCGACGGTTCAGCGGCTCACGCACGCCGTCCTTGGTCGCCTTGTCGAGATTGGTCTCGCCCGCGCCTTGCGTCGTCACGACGCCAGACGGGATGCCACGCGCCACAAGGGCGTCGCGCACGACCGTCGCGCGGCGCTCGGAGAGCGCCAGGTTGTACTTCGGCGAGCCCGAGGTGTCGGTGTAACCCGTCACCGCGACGCCCGCGACGTTGCAGGCCTTGGCGCGCGCCACGGCGGCGTCGATCGTCTCGAGCGCAGCCTGGTTGAGGTTGTTGCGATCCCACTCGAAGTAGACCTTGAACGAGTCGGTCGGGCAGACCTGCACCGGCGGAGGCGCTTCCGGCGGCGGGGGCGGCGGAGGCGGCGGCGGGGGCGGAGGCGGCGGGGGCGGCGGCGGCGGCGGCGGCGCAGCGAACGTCCAACGCAGGCCGGCCGTCACGGCCTGGTGCGTGTAGTCCGCGGAGGTCGCGCCCGCCGTCGTGCCCGTGCGACGCACGAACTCGAGGTCCTGGGCCGAGAAATAGCGGTAGCCGACGTCGAACGTCAGGCGGTCCGTCGCGGCGAAACCGAGGCCGACGAGGCCTTGATAGGCCATGCCGGTGTCGCTGTCGTTGATGATCGTGCGGGCGGCCGGGCTGGCGGCCGACACGTCAACGCGGGCGAGACCGACGCCGGCGCCGACATACGGGCGGACCTTGCCGGACTTGTTGAAGTCGTAGAAGCCGTTGAGGAGGCCCGACCACACGTGGGCGTCGCTGCCCGCGCGCACGCCGGAGACCGTCGCGGCCTGCTTGCCGTCGAACTCGTTCCAGCGGTGGCCGAGTTCCGTTTCGAGGCGGAAGCCGTTCGCGAACGCGTAGCCGATGCCGGCGTGCTGGCTCCAGTCCTGGTTCAGCCCAGCGCGGCCGCCGAACTGCGTCGCGGGCGTGCCCGTTTCCGCGTTCGTCGAGAATTTCGTTTCGCCGTCAACGGTGTAACCAGCATCCAGGCGGCCATACCAGCCATCGGCGGCCATGGCCGCTGACGGGGCCGCAATCATCACCGCCGCGATCGCGGTGGCGCCTTGAAGCACCTTCTTCATTCCTATCCCCTCAGTTGAACCGGCCGACCTACCGCTAGCACGGCAGAATCCGGAACACGGTTTAAACCGCATTCGGGCTTGGCTTTACACCCAATTCGCATGGAAAGCGATATGCCGGAAGCTGTACCCCGCCTAAAGGTTTTTTGAGATGACGCAAATGGGTCACAGGTTGATGCGCCCGTTAGAGTTTCTTGGTGTCTGTCGACCACCTGGCAGGCGCGCGCCGTTCGCGCCCTTTCGGCCAGCCTGAGGCGCTTAGACCCCCTTCATCGTTCCTCAAGGCGCGTTGCCTATCGTGGGTGCAATGCCTTCCGTCGCCCCCCTCCTGTTCGACCGCCCCGCCATCGTGACCGGGGAGGACAAGCTCCAGACCGACATCCTCGCAGGGCTTCTGCGGGGGGTCGTGACCCCGGAGGTCGTCCGGACGCGCGACTACAAGCACGCCGCGTCGCTGGCGCGCTCCGGCGGGTTCGCCCTCCACATCGTCGGCTGGGACAAATCCCCGCTCGACGCGATCGAATACGTGTTCGAGTTGCGGCGGGCGCGAGAGAACCGCGACCGCGCGGCCCCGGTGATCATCCTGTGCGCCGCCCCGACGGCCAACGACCACAAAATGGCGCAGGAGGCGGGCGCGACGGCGGTGTTCACCAAGCCGCTGGCGCTCGGACCGCTGGTGACGCTCCTCAACCGGGTGGTCGCAGACGTCCGCCCGTTCATCGACACGCCCGCCTATGTGGGGCCGTGTCGGCGCCGGGCGATCCTGAGCGGCGGCCCGCGCCGGCGCCGCGGCGAATCCAAGCCGCCCCCGCCGCCCCCCTATGCCGCAGCGGCGATCAAGGACGCGGTGCTCCTCTACAATCAGGTGACGACGGGCGAGCTGGCGGCGGCGGCAGAGACCTGTGCGCGTCTCCGCAAGGCCGGAAACGCGGACGTGGACGCGCCGATGGTCGAGGCGCTCGATCTCATCGCCCCGCACCTCAAAGGCCACATCGTGCCGGGTCCCGACAGCATCGCGCGCGTCGGCGCGGCGGCGGTGGTGCGGCTGGCGCAGATGATCGGCGGCGAGGAATCCCACCGCGAGGCCCTGCGCGACGGCATCACCCAGCTTGCGAAGAAGGTTTCGACGCCCGCGCGCTGACGCGGCAAGCGCCGATCGGGCGAACGACGGCCCCGCTCAGAGCGGGATGTTGTCGTGCTTCTTCCAGTGCGTCTCGACCTTCTTGTTCTTGAGGGCCTTCAGCGCGCGGATCAGCCGCTTGCGCGTTTCGCGCGGCATGATGACATCGTCGAGATATCCGCGCGACGCCGCCACGAACGGGTTGGCGAAGCGGTCTTTGTATTCCTTTTCGCGCGCGGCGATTTTTTCGGGATCGCCGATGTCGGCGCGGAAGATGATCTCCACCGCCCCTTTTGCGCCCATCACGGCGATCTCGGCGGTCGGCCACGCGTAATTGACGTCGCCGCGGAGGTGCTTCGAGCCCATGACGTCATAGGCGCCGCCATAGGCCTTGCGCGTCACGACGGTGACTTTCGGCACCGTGGCTTCGCCATAGGCGAACAACAGCTTCGCGCCGTGCTTGATGAGGCCGCCATATTCCTGCTTCGTGCCCGGCAGGAAGCCTGGCACGTCGACGAACGTGACGATCGGGATGTTGAAGGCGTCGCAGAAGCGCACGAAGCGCGCGGCCTTGCGCGAGGCGTCGATGTCGAGCACGCCGGCAAGCGTCATCGGCTGGTTGGCGACGAAACCGACGGGCGATCCATCGAGGCGACCGAAGCCGGTGATGATGTTCTTGCCGAAATCCTTGCCGATCTCGAAAAAGTCGCCCTCGTCCGCGACCTTCTCGATCAGCTCCTTCATGTCGTAGGGCTTGTTCGGATTGTCCGGGATCAGCGTATCGAGGCTCGGTTCCTCGCGGTTTGGATCATCGAAGGTCGGCCGCGTGGGCGGGGCTTCGCGATTCGATCCCGGCAGGAAGTCGACGAGACGGCGCATCTGGATCAGCGTCTCGAAATCGTTCTCGTAGGCGCCGTCGACGACGCCGGATTTGCCGGCATGGACGCGCGCGCCGCCGAGTTCCTCGGCCGTGACGTTCTCGTTCGTGACGGTCTTCACGACGTCGGGCCCGGTGACGAACATGTAGCTCGTGTCCTTCACCATGAAGATGAAGTCGGTCATCGCCGGGGAGTACACGTCCCCGCCGGCGCACGGGCCCATGATGACGCTGATCTGCGGGATCACGCCCGATCCCCAGATGTTGCGCATGAAGATCTCGGCGTAGCCCGCGAGACTGTCGACGCCTTCCTGGATGCGGGCGCCGCCGGCGTCGAAAATGCCGATGCAGGGCGCGCCGTTCTGCAGCGCCTTGTCCTGGACCTTCACGATCTTCTCGGCGTGGGCCATCGAAAGCGAGCCGCCGAAGACGGTGAAGTCCTTCGAGAACACGTAGACGAGGCGGCCGTTGATCGTGCCCCAGCCCGTGACGACGCCGTCGCCCGGCACCTTCTGGTCCTGCATGCCGAAATCGGCGCAGCGATGCTCGACGAACATGTCGAACTCTTCGAACGAGCCTTCGTCGAGGAGGAGTTCGATGCGCTCACGCGCTGTGAGCTTGCCCTTGGCGTGCTGGGCCTCGCGCCGACGTTCGCCGCCGCCGGCACGGGCGGCCGCGCGCTTGGCTTCGAGGGCGTCGATGATCTCTTTCATGGGGCAAGCCTCGGGCGTTCGGAAGGACGACTTGGCTGGCCTGTGACGACGCCTGTGTCAAGGTGGGCAGGCGCGGCCTGCCCCCGCGTCAGGCCGCGCTGAGGTCGTCGAGCACGGCGAGGAAGCCTGCGAGTTCTCCCACCGCGATCGCCTGTTGGGCTTCCAGGACGAGACGCAGCTTGCGCGCCAGTGTCTGGAGTTCTTTCTGCCCGGCCTCGGCGCGGATACGTCCGGCTTCGGCTTTGCTGACCTCCGCCTCGGCAAGCAGTTTGACGGCCCGCGCGACGATCTCTTCGTTCTCCACCCCGGACCGCTTCAAGCGTTCACGGATGTGGGCGAGGCCCTCGCCGATCAGAGCGACCGCCTCCTCCCGGATCGTCTCGCCCGTCCGCGCCAGAACGACATCGTCCAGGAGCGCCGCGAGTACGCTCTCCAACCGCGCGGCGAACGCGCCGGACAAAGGCGCCAGCGCGGCGCTCTTGGTGAGGATCTTGCCCGAGGGCGCGCGGCCGCGCCGACGATCCTCGACGAACGCTTCCACGACCAGGTGCTGAATGGCGATCGCCTGGGGACTGTTCAGGACACCAGCCGCGGCAACCACGCCGTGTTCGGTGAACGCCCATGGCGCGTACCGCCGGCCGCCGGCCCCGTCATTTGAGGTCGCAAGTTGCGACCTCAAATCATTGAACTCCTGGTCGCTCAACTGGAACACCCAGTCGGCCGGGAAGCGCTCGCGGTTGCGTTTGACCGCTTCGTTCAGCCGCTTCGTCTCGACCCCGAACACAGCCGCAAGCTCGGCGTCGAGAACGACCCGCCTGCCGCGGATCGTTTCCATGTGAACCGGTCGTGGCGCCTGGATCGCGAGTTCGCTGCTCACCGCCGCCGCTCCAACGGGCCTGCCGGCGAGAGATGAACATGTTTAGGCCGGATTGGCCAGCGCCCCAAAGAGCGTCTCGAGCGACGCGAACTCGGCGGCCCGCGCCACGAGACGGGCGCGGGCTTCGGCGTCCTCGCCCCAGGTTTCGAGCGACCACTCCTCGTCGAGGCTTGCCGCCCCCGCCGCCTTGGCGCCGGACAAACGGCCGCGTGCGAGGGCGAACGCGATGACGCAGGACCCCGCGAGGCCGGCCGCGTGGGCGAGCCCGGTGAGCGCGAAATCGTTGAGCGCGGCGGCGCGCGCGGCGACGATGGCGCACGCCTCTTCGTTGCGCGGGTCGATCATGATGCCGGCCGCGGGATAGAGCCGCACGTCGAGCGTCTCGGCCGCCCACGCAAGGAGCGGATCCCACGCGGCCGACTGGCGCGCGACGAGGCGGACCGGCGCGTCGGCGCGGTGGCAAAGCAGATCGGTTTCGGCGTATTTCGCCACGTTCGCGACGATCGCGTCGCGGGTTTGCGGCGTTCGCTCGACGGCGACGTTGACGAGACGCGTGAGCGGCATCGTGGCGGGGCGGATCTCGGCCGTTTGCGCCGCCCACTCAGCCGCACAGGCCTCGGCAAGGGCGCGCGTGGGCGTGGCGAAGACGAGACGGCCGGGCGTGCGCAGCTTGCGCCCGTCGAGCGTCACGGTGAAGCCGCCCCCGTCCAGAGGGGCGACCGCGGCTTCGGCGTAGAATCTGCGCGCCGGTTCGGTCATGGCGGGTCAGCGGCGCGCGAAAGCGCCGAGCTCGGCGCGAAGGGTTGCGAACGTGTCGGCGACGTGGTGGGCTCCGCCGGCGCGCACTTCCTCGATCGTGTGGAAGCCCCACGAGACGCCCTGCGCGTAGGCGCCCGCGGCGCGCGCCATCTGCATGTCGAAGCTGGTGTCGCCGATCATCACGGTGTCGGCCGGCGGACGACGCACGGCGTCCATGTTGAGGCGCAGCATGTGGGGATCAGGCTTGCCCGGCCCGTCATCGGCGCAGAAGGCGCACTCGAACAGATCCGCGAGGCCGTGGTTGGCGAGAAAGACGTCCACGCCCCGGCGGGCCTTGCCGGTGGCGATGCCGAGCGTCCAGCCGTCGTCACGCAGATGCAAAAGCGTCTCGCGTGCGCCGTCATATAGCGGCTCGACGAGGCCGGCGGCGCGGTTGGCGATGAAGGCGTTCTTGTAGGCCTCGGCAAGCGCGGGATAGCGCGCCTCGGGAAGATCGGGCGCCAGCACCTTGATCGCGGGCGCAAGCGAAAGGCCGACGATACGACGCGTTTCGTCATATCCCGGTGGAGGAAGATCGAGCGCGGCGAAGGCCTGCGCCATCGCGCGGGCGATGGACTGGCGGCTGTCGACGAGCGTGCCGTCGACGTCGAACACGGCGAACTTGGGCATCAGGCCTCGAACAGCTCGAAGGGGCGGCGGCCATCACGCTCGTCGAAGCCGAGCGCGTCGAACGTGCGCTTCATGTGCGGCGGGATCGGCGCGACGAGCGACAGGGTGGAGCCGTTGGGGTGCGGGCATTCGAGCGCGCGGGCGTGCAGATGCAGCTTTGCGTCGAGGCCGCCGGGCGTCTCCAGATCGCATTTGTATTTCGGGTCGCCGACGATGGCGCAGCCGAGTTCGGCCATGTGGAAACGCAGCTGGTGCGTGCGGCCGGTGACGGGTTTGAGCGCCATCCAGCTCGCTTTCCCGGCGGTGGAGACGGTGGCGTAGTCGGTGATGGCGAACTGGGCGCCCTCTTCGCCGTGCGCGGCGGCGCGGACGAGTTCGCGATCGCCGTCGCGGGCGCCGGCGGCCTTCTTCATCCAGCCGCGCATTTCGCCTTCGGGCGGCTTGGGCGTGCCGAGCACGACGGCCCAGTAGAGCTTGCGGGTTTCGCGGGTCTTGAAGGCGCGCGAGAGCATCGCGGCGGCGCGCGGGTTGCGGGCGAGCAGCAGGACCCCGGAGGTGTCGCGGTCGAGGCGATGCACGAGCTTGGGGCGTTCGCGGTATTCGAAGGTCAGGCCGTCGAGCAGCTGATCGAGATGGCGCGCGGTCTTGGTGCCGCCCTGCACGGCGAGGCCGTGCGGCTTGTTCAAGGCGATGACGTCCGCGTCGCGATAGATGACGAGGCTGCGGGCGAACGCGACGTCCTTTTCGGAAGGCCCTTCGCGGACCGGCTTCGACTCGGCGTCGGGCAAAGGCGGAACCCGGATGATTTGCCCGGCCGTCAGACGATCGGCGGCCTTCGCGCGCGCGCCGTCGACACGGATCTGCCCCGTGCGCAGGAGCTTTTCGATCTGGCCCTGCGTGACGTGCGGAAAACGCCGGCGGAACCAGCGGTCCAGACGGACGTCGCCTTCGTCGTCGCCGATCTCGATGGTTTCGACCTGCTTCATGCCGTCGCCCACCCGCGTCCCAGCGAAAGACCAATCATGAGCGCTGCCATCGCGGCGAGGACCGACGCGGCGACGTAGAGGCCCGCGAGGCCGAAGGCGCCGCGTTCGAGCATCAGCACGGTCTCCAGCGAAAACGCCGAAAACGTGGTGAAGCCGCCGAGGACTCCTGTGCCGAGGAGCAACACCTTGGCGCGGTCATGGCCGAACGCGCCGACGAGCAGCCCCATCGCGAGCCCGCCAAGGACGTTCACCGTCAGCGTGCCCCAGGGAAAGCCGGTCCCGAACAGGCGCGCAGCCGCGAGGCCCACGCCATAGCGTGCGCTCGCGCCGATGGCGCCGCCCAAGGCCACGAGAAGCATTCCCTGCATCGCCCCTGCTTAGCCCCCCGCGCGCCGCAACGGAAGCGCCGCGCCGGGCCCGCGTGTCGGTTACCGGCGCGGGCCAAGATTGGCGAGCACGGCGCGCGCGTCATAGGCCGCGGGCAAGGACGGCTTTGCGCCCGCGCCGATGCGGATATCGAGGCGCGCGAGGTTTTCTTCCGCGCCGCCGCCGAGCGGTATGCCGACGGACGTGCCGAGGCCGACGCTGGTGCGCCCGCCGGACCAGCCGCCGGCGCCGATCGACACCGTGGGGCCGCGGCCGCCGCCGGTGCGCTCCAGCGCGCGCGCGTCGACGACGAACCAGTCGCGCCCCTGCGCAAGCGTCAGCTCGGCGGCCCGCTGGAGGGCGAAGTTCTCGATCACGTCCGGCGCGCCTATGCCCCGGAAGGTGACGCGGAAGCGATCGCTCTCGATGCGGGTGTCGGTGTAGCCGAGCCCGCCGGGCTTCACGGCGGCGCCGTAGCTCGTGGGTGTCGTGCAGGCCGCGAGGGCGGCAGCGACGCAGGCGAGAAACGCGATCCTGAGGACGGTCATGGCGGGGGCTCCCGGCTGGGCGGTGGGAAGGAAGCGCCAAGACCTGCGGCGAGGTCCAGCGCCTGGGCGGCGGCGCGGAAATCTTCGGGCGGCGGCGCGTGGAGGCGCAGCACGCCGCCGTCCGGGTGAGGAACGGCGAGCGCCAGCGCATGCAACATGACGCGCGGCGCTGTGACGGCGCCGATACGGAAGAGGCCGCCATACTTGCCGTCGCCGAAGATCGGGCGCCCGAGCGCGGCGAGATGGATCCGGATCTGGTGCATGCGCCCCGTTTCCGGCGCCGCTTCGACGAGCGCGGCGTGCGCCGTCGCGGCGCGCGTTGCGTAGGCAGTGGCGGCGGCCTGGGCGCCCTGCTCGCCGGGCCGCGCGACGCGCACGACGTCGACGCGCCCGGTGCGGGTGCGCACGAGGGGTGCGTCGATGCGGCCGTCCGCGGGCTCAGGCGCGCCGCCGCACACGAGCGCGAGGTAGGTCTTTTCGACGCGACGCTCGGCGAAGGCGGCGGAGAGCGCGGCGGTCGCGGTGCGCGTGCGGCCAGCGACGATGACGCCGCTCGTCTCGCGGTCGAGGCGGTGGGCGAGACGCGGCGTCGTGCGCGGATTGCGCGAGAGTTCGCCGAGCAGGACGTCGAGGCTTTCGGCCACGCCGCCGCCGCCTTGTGCGGCGAGACCCGGCGGCTTGGCCACCGCGACGACCGCGCGATCCTCGTAGATGATCCAATCGCGGACGGTCACCGCTCGTCGCCCTGATCGCCGCTGCGGCCGGCGCGTTTGCGCTCGGCGCGCAGGCGCGCCCAGTGCTGCACGCGCTCGCGGATGCGCGCCTCCGCCCCACGCTCGAGCGGACGGTAGAAGACGCGGCGCTCCATCTCGTCGGGGAAATAGGATTGGCCCGAAAAGCCGTCCGGGGCGTCGTGGTCGTAGGCGTAGCCGGCGCCGTAGCCGAGCTCCTGCATCAGACGCGTCGGCGCATTGCGGATGTGCATCGGCGGGCCGAGCGCGCCGGTGTCGCGGGCCGCGGCCTGTGCGGCTTTCCACGCGACGTAGGCGGCGTTGGATTTCGGCGCGCAGGCGAGATGCAGCGTGGCGTGCGCCAGATGGAGTTCGGCTTCGGGCTGGCCGAGGAAATGCACGGCGTCTTTTGCGGCGTTGGCGATCAGCAGCGCGGTGGGATCGGCGAGGCCGATGTCTTCACTCGCGGCGCGCACGAGGCGGCGCGCGATGAACAGCGGGTCCTCGCCGCCGCCGAGCATGCGCGCGAGCCAGTAGAGCGCGGCGTCGGGATCGGAGCCGCGGATCGATTTGTGGAGCGCGGAGATGAGGTTGTAGTGCTCCTCGCGGTCCTTGTCGTAGGCGGGCGCGCGGCGCTGCAGGGTGCGCGCGATGCCCTTGGCGTCGAGCGGTTCGGCGGGCTTGAGCGAGAACACTTCCTCGGCGAGTGCGAGCAGATGGCGGCCGTCGCCGTCGGCGAAGCCCATGAGGGCGGCGCGGCCGTCGTCCGTCACCGGCAAGGCGCGGCCGAGTAGCGTTTCCGCGCGGGCGAGCAGCAGGCCGAGCGCGGCCTCATCCAGGCGCTTCAGAACGAACACCTGCGCGCGCGACAGAAGCGCGGCGTTGATCTCGAAACTCGGATTCTCGGTGGTGGCGCCGACGAGGGTGACGACGCCCTCCTCGACATACGGCAGGAAACCGTCCTGCTGGGCGCGGTTGAAGCGGTGGATTTCGTCGACGAAGAGCAGCGTGCCTTTGCCGGCGGCGCGCCGTGCGCGGGCGGCTTCGAACGCCTTTTTGAGGTCGGCGACGCCGGAGAACACGGCGGAGATCTGCTGGAACTCGAGCCCCGCTTCGGCGGCGAGCAGGCGCGCGATCGTCGTCTTGCCGACGCCGGGCGGGCCCCACAGGATCATCGAGGCGAGCCGCTTCTGCGCCAGCATGCGCCCGATCGGCATGTCGGCGGCGAGCAGGTGGTCCTGGCCGACGACCTCCTCGAGGCGCGTGGGACGCAACCGGTCGGCGAGCGGACGCGGCGCGTCACGATCCAGGCCGGCGGCGGAGAACAAATCGCTCATGGGCCGATCATAGGCCGTTTCGCCCGGCGCGTCTGCGCGGGGCTCAAAGGCGGATGTTCAACTCCGCGCGCTCGCCGTTGCGTTCGACGATGATGCGCCACCCGCCTTGCCCCGCCTTCAGGAGACGATCGAGATCGGCCGTAGTGCGCACCGGCTGGCCATTGACCTCGCGCACGATGTCGCCCGGGCGCAGCCCGAGCTGGGCCGCGGGGCCGCCGCCATCCATCGCCTGGACATAGACGCCGGTCGCGAACGGATCGAGGCCCGCCTCTTCCGCGGCGCCCGGCGAGAGCGTCACGACGCGCGTGCCCGCCAGCGGGTTGCGGCCGGAGATGTCGCGCGGATCGGGCGCGGGCAATTTCGGCGGCGCCTCGGCGCGCGCGGTCAGCGTCTGGCGATCGCGGCCGCGGATGATCGCCACGGGAATGTCCGTCCCCGGACGTTGCGTGGCGGCCTGGAAGCGCACGCCCTGCTCGTCGTTCACCTCCGCGCCATTGACGGCGAGGATGACGTCGCCGGCGCGCACGCCGGCGCGCGCGGCGGGGCCGTTGGGATAGACTTCCGTGACGAGCACGCCGCGCGGTCGGTCGAAGCCGAGCGAGCGGGCGACGTCGTTCGTCACCGGCTGGCCGCGCACGCCGAGCCAGGGGCGCACGATCGTTCCGCTCGTCACGGCGGACTCCACGACGCGGCGCACCATCTCCGACGGGATGGCGAAGCCGATGCCGACGGATCCGCCGGACTCGGAGTAGATCGCCGTGTTCACGCCGACGAGATCGCCATTGGCGTCGACGAGCGCGCCGCCGCTGTTGCCCTTGTTGATGGCGGCGTCCGTCTGGATGAAGAACGAAAAATCGTTGATGCCCACGTCCGTGCGCGCGAGCGCGGAGATGATGCCGCTCGTCACGGTCTGCTGCAGGCCGAACGGGTTGCCGATGGCGAGCACGAGATCGCCCACCTGGGCGCGGCGCGTGTCGGCGAAGGCGAGCGCCGGGAGGCGTTGGCCTTTGGTGTCGATGCGCAGCACGGCGAGATCGGTGCGCGGATCGGCGGAGATCAGCCTGGCGTCGAACTCGCGGCGATCGGACAGCACGACTTTCAACTGCTGCGCGCCGTCGACGACGTGGTTGTTGGTGACGATCACGCCGTCGGGCCGCACGATCACGCCGGAGCCGAGCGAGCGCTGGATCTGGTCGCGCGGCACGCCGAAGAATTGCGCGAACGGCCCGAAGGACGGATCGGCGACGATCGTGCGCGTGACGCGCGCGGCATAGACGTTGACGACGGCGGGCGAGGCCTTCGCCGCGATCGGCGCGAGCGACAGGCGCATGTCCTCGCGGCTGGTGGGCACGCGGCGATCGTCCGGGCCCGCCTGCGCGAGCATCAGGCCGGCGTCGGCCGGCGCCGGCGCCCGGCCGGCGCCATCCGGGGGCGAGGCGCCGCCCTGGGTCGGAGGCGCGCTGCAGGCGATCAGGGCGACGGCAAACAGACAAGCAGACGCGAACGGGCGCATGGAGCCTCCTTCTCGCGGAAAAGACGGGGCCCGATTAAGGCGGCGATCAAGGCCGAAGCATGGCGGCGAGCGCGCCGAGCAGCGTCTGCAGCCACTCGCCAAATCGCCGCTGGAACAAGGCGTCCGGGAAGCCGTGACGCGCCACGTGGGATTGCGGAACTTTAAGCCAGCCGCGGTGCGCTACGGTGACGCGCGTCTCGGCGCCGACGGGGGTGAACGTGACTTCCACCTCGCCGTCCATGTCGGGCGCGAAGGTTGCGAAACGCCACCCGAACACGAGCCGATGCGGAGGATCCCACACGCGGATGCGGCCGATTTCGAACACCTTGCCATCGGCGAGGATCTCGACGAAGCGACCGTCCGGGCCCGGCTCGAACGCAACCTTGCCGGGCGAGCGCGGCGTGGCGAGGAACAGCGGATTCGGCCGCCACCAGACGCCGACCTCGTCGGTGAATGCGGCGAACGTGCGCTCGGGCGCGGCGGCGACGCGCAGCGCGACGATGACGGCGTCGGCGTCAGCCGTCATCGCGCTGCTCCACGTGCGCCTTGAACGCGGCGAGTTGCTCCGTCCACAGCCCTTCGGCCGCGTCGAGCCAGTCGCGCAGCGCTGCGATCGGTTCGCGCCGCAGCGTGTAGATGCGCACGCGCGCATCGAAGGCGGGATGGGAATCGTCCACGAGGCCGCTTTCGCGCAGCGCGCGCAGATGCCGGCTCATCGCCGGCGCCGGCACGCCGAGACGCGCAGCAAGTTCGCCGGCGGCGTGCGGCCGCTCCCGCAGCGCGTCGACGACCCGGCGGCGAACCGGATCGGCGAGCGCGGCGAGCGTTCGATCGACGGACGCCGGCGCGGGCGCGGTCATCGCATCTCCGTCTTGAGGCCGCTGCGCGCGTCCCATTCCTCGGGCGTCAGTGTCTCGATGGTTTGGCCGAACGTCCAGATATGGCCTTCGGGGTCGGCGGCGCGGTAGGTGCGGTCGCCGTAGAACTGGGTTTCCGGCTCCATGAGGATCGTGGCCCCCGCGGCGCGCGCGCGCGCGCAGTGACCATCGATGTCGGCGGCGAGATGGACGTGGACGGTCTGGGTGGTCCTCCCGTCGAGCGAGGCCGGGCTGCGGGTGCGCTCGTCCCATTCCGAGCCGATCATCACGAGACCGTCGCCGAGACGCATCTCGGAATGGGCGAGACGCCCCTCGCCGTCGCGGATGATCATCGCCGGCTCGAAGCCGAACGCCTTTTCGAGGAACGCCAGCGCGGCGTCGGGGTCCTTGTAACAAAGCGCCGGGGTGAAGACGGTGCGGGCTGGAAGCGCCATGTTTTCCTCCATCTGCAATATTTACTGTTTATCGCAAATATATGGGCAGGGAGCAATGAGCTTTGGCAGAGCGGCGCGGGCGGCTTGAAACAGGCGGCGGCCGCCAAAAGCCCTCCCCCAGCGGGGGAGGGTTGGGAGGGGGAGACTTGAGCGCAAATCGATCGGATCAAGGTTTCCACGATCGGAGGCGGCGGCGCCCGCTCTCCCCACTCCTGACCCTTCCCGCTGGGGAGGGGAATTTTGGCTCGGCGCGGTCGTGCCTTGGCCCGAAACGAAAAACCCGGACGGCGGGGCCGTCCGGGCTTTCGAACTTCAGTGATGGGCTAAGCCTCAGTCTTCCGACTTCGCCTGCACCGGGCCGCTGTCCTGGCCCTTGGCGTTGACGTCGCGATCGACGAACTCGATGACCGCGACCGGCGCATTGTCGCCATAGCGGAAGCCGGCCTTGAGGATGCGGGTGTAGCCGCCGGCGCGGGCCTTGTAGCGCGGGCCGAGCGTATCGAAGAGCTTCTTGGCCTGGGTTTCGTCACGCAGGCGCGAGACGACGAGGCGGCGCGCATGCAGATCGCCGCGCTTGGCCAGCGTCACGAGCTTTTCGACGACGGGGCGGAGCGCCTTCGCCTTCGGCAGCGTGGTGACGATCTGCTCGTGCTTGATGAGCGAAGCCGCCATGTTCGCCAGCATCGCGGTGCGGTGGCTGGCGGTACGGTTGAGCTTCTTCTGGGCGACGCCGTGACGCATGGTTCAATCCCCTCGGTCTTGCCGCGATGGGGCGGCTCCTCGCGGAGCGGCCCGTCCTGGTCAGATTTGGTCTTCGTACTTCTTGGCGAGGTCTTCAATGTTTTCCGGCGGCCAGTTCTCGACGGCCATGCCGAGATGGAGACCCATGCCCGAAAGCACTTCCTTGATCTCGTTGAGCGACTTGCGGCCGAAGTTCGGGGTGCGGAGCATTTCCGCCTCGGACTTCTGGATGAGGTCGCCGATATAGACGATGTTGTCGTTCTTCAGGCAGTTCGCCGAACGGACGGAGAGCTCGAGCTCGTCGACCTTCTTCAGCAGGGCCGGGTTGAACGGCAGATCCGGCTTGTCGGCGATGTCCTTCTTCGCCTTCGGCTCTTCGAAGGTGATGAAGACCTGCAGCTGGTCCTGGAGGATGCGCGCGGCGTAGGCGACGGCGTCTTCCGGGCGCAGGGCGCCGTTGGTTTCGACTTCGAGGATCAGCTTGTCGTAGTCGAGAACCTGGCCCTCGCGGGTGTTCTCGATGCGATAAGCGACGCGGCGGACCGGCGAGTAGATCGAGTCGATCGCGATCAGGCCGATCGGCGCATCGTCGGGACGGTTCCGCTCGGCCGGGACATAGCCCTTGCCGGTGTTGACCGTGAGCTCCATGCGGATCGTCGCGCCGTCGTCGAGCGTGCAGATCTCGTGCTCGGGATTGAGGATCTCGATGTCGCCGGTGGTCTGGATGTCTTTGGCCTTCACGGGGCCCGGGCCGGTGGCCTTCAGCATGAGGCGCTTGGGCCCCTCGCCGCGCATCTTTATGGCGACCTGCTTCAGGTTCAGCACGATGTCCGTGACGTCCTCGCGCACGCCGGCGATCGAGGAGAATTCGTGGACGACGTTGTCGATCTGAACGGCCGTGATCGCGGCGCCCTGGAGCGACGACAGCAGAACGCGGCGCAGCGCGTTGCCGAGCGTCATGCCGAAGCCGCGCTCGAGCGGTTCGGCGATCAGCGTCGCGCGGCGACGGCTGTCGAAGCCGTGCTCGATCACGGGCTTCTTCGGACGGATCAGTTCGAGCCAGTTCTTTTCAATCGACATCGTGAACTCGCTGTTGGCGCTGCTTCCGAACGCTGGAACGGCCAAAAAGGGCGACCGCGCGGCGAACCGGCGCGGCCAACCCTGATCAGCCCGCTTTCAAAAACTCAGACGCGGCGACGCTTAGGGGGACGGCAGCCGTTGTGCGGGATCGGCGTAACGTCCTTGATGGAAGTGATGGTGAAGCCCACCGCCTGCAAGGCGCGCAGCGCGGATTCGCGCCCCGAGCCCGGACCCGACACGTTCACCTCGATGGTGCGCATGCCGTGCTCCATGGCCTTGCGGCCGGCGTCTTCCGCAGCGACCTGAGCCGCATACGGCGTCGACTTGCGCGAGCCCTTGAAGCCCATGGCGCCGGCGCTCGACCACGAGATCGCGTTGCCCTGGGCGTCGGCGATCGTGATCATGGTGTTGTTGAAGCTGGCGTTCACGTGGGCGACGCCCGACGCGATGTTCTTGCGCTCGCGTTTGCGGACGCGCTGCTGGGGTTGTTCCTTGGCCATCGTCGTCTCGCTCGATTACTTCCGGGTCGCCTGCTTCTTGCCGGCGATCGGTTTCGCCGGCCCCTTCCGGGTGCGGGCGTTGGTGTGGGTGCGCTGACCGCGGACCGGCAGGCCGCGGCGGTGACGCAGGCCGCGGTAGCAGCCCAGGTCCATCAGACGCTTGATGTTCTGCGCGACCTGGCGACGGAGATCGCCTTCCACGTAGAAGCGGTCTTCCTGGCCGGCGCGGTCGATGTATTCGCGAATCTGAAGGACTTCGGCGTCCGTCAGTTGGTTGACCCGGCGTTCCGCGGCGATGCCGAGGTCAGCGCAGAGCTTGTTCGCGATCGCAGGGCCAATGCCGTGGATGTATTGCAGCGCGATGACCACGCGCTTCTGGGTCGGAATGTTGACGCCGGCGATCCGCGCCATTGCACCTGCTCCAAATAAGACGGCGCCGCCCGGCGGGGGCCCAAGGGGCCGACCGGCGAGAGACGCGGCGAAACCATCGCGAAGCTGGCCCTTATAAAGCCCGCTTCGAAAACGTCAACCACGCGTTACGCGTGGTCGTTAGGCACGGCCAGCAGCCTTGCTGGCGATCGCCGAAGCGATCCCGGCGGACACCGCGTCGATGCTGGCCATGCCATCGACGGCGGTCAGTTTGCCCCGGTCTTTGTAATACGGGACGAGCGGTGCGGTCTGGTCGTTGTAGGCCTTGAGCCGCACTTTGAAGGTGTCCGGATTGTCGTCCGGACGGCCCTGTTCGTTGAAGCGCTTGGTGACGCGCGCGAGCAGCGCGGCGTCGTCCACCTCGAGCCGGACCACCAGATCGATGGCCTGGCCGCGGCGGGCCAGGAGATCATCGAGCGCGGTGGCCTGCGGCACCGTCCGCGGAAAGCCGTCGAAAATGAAGCCCGGCGCGCCGGCATGGGTCGTCAGGGCCTCGTCGATCAGGGCGATGACGATGTCGTCCGAGACCAGCGAGCCGGAATCCATGATGGCCGCCACCTTCTGCCCCAGCGGCGACCCGCTGGCGCGGGCGGCGCGCAGCATGTCCCCGGTGGAGAGCTGGATATAGCCCCGCTCCTCGACCAGCCGCTTGGCCTGGGTGCCTTTCCCGGCCGCCGGCGGCCCGAAGAGGATCAAGTTCACCGCGGTTTCCCCCGAAGCTTCGATTTCTTGATCAGGCCTTCATATTGGTGGGCAAGCAAGTGCGACTGCACCTGGGTCACGGTGTCCATGGTGACGGACACCACGATCAGGAGCGAGGTCCCGCCCAGATAGAAGGGCACCTGATAGTAGCCGATCAGCGCTTCGGGGATGAGGCAGACCAAAGTGATATAGGCGGCGCCGATGACCGTGAGGCGTGCGAGCACGTAGTTCAGGTACTCGGCCGTCTTCTTGCCCGGCCGGATGCCCGGCACGAACCCGCCATACTTGCGCAGGTTGTCGGCCGTTTCGTCCGGGTTGAACACGATCGCCGTGTAGAAGAAGCAGAAGAAGATGATCAGCAGGGCGTAGAACAGCATGTGCAACGGCGTGCCGTAGCCCAGGTTCTGCAGGACCCACTGCACCGCCGGGTGCACGCCGTCCTGGTTCTGGCCGAGGAAGGCCGTGACCGTCGACGGCAGCATCAGGAGCGACGAGGCGAAGATCGGCGGGATGACGCCGGCGGTGTTGATCTTGAGCGGCAGGAACGAGCTCTCGCCCATGAACATCCGGTTCCCGACCTGGCGCTTCGGGTACTGGATGACGAGGCGGCGCTGCGAGCGCTCGATGAACACGATGAACACGGTCGTCGCGGCCATGAGGACGACGATCGCCAGCACCTCGAAGAGGTTGAGTTCGCCGACGCGGCCAAGGTCGAACATGCGGAACAGCGTGCCGGGAAGCACGGCGACGATGCCGGTGAAGATGATGAGCGACGTGCCGTTGCCGACGCCGCGGGCGGTGATCTGCTCGCCGATCCACATCAGGAGGATCGTGCCGCCGGTGAGCGTGATGACCGTGGAGATCCGGAAGAAGATGCCGGGATCGACCACGGTGTTGCCAGCGCCCTCGAGGCCGATCGCGATCCCGTAGGACTGCATGATCGCCAGGGCGACGGTGAGATAGCGCGTGTACTGGTTGAGCTGCTTGCGGCCCGCCTCGCCTTCCTTTTTCAGGCGCTCGAGGCTGGGCGAAGTCGTGGCCAGCAGCTGGATGATGATCGACGCCGAGATGTACGGCATCACGTTCAGCGCGAAGATCGCCATGCGCTCGACGGCGCCGCCCGAAAAGACGTTGAACATCCCGAGGATGCCCTTCGCCTGCCCGTCGAACGCGGCTGCGAACGCCGTCGCGTCGATCCCCGGGATCGGCACGAACGTGCCGAGCCGGTAGACGATGAGCGCGCCCAGCGTGAACCAGATCCGTTTTTGAAGCTCGGTGGCCTTCGAGAAGGCCGCAAGATTGATGTTCGCGGCAAGTTGTTCGGCGGCGGAAGCCATATCCGGAGCGACTCCGAGCTAGGGGCGTACTGATCGGACGCGGCGCCGTTCAAGCGCCCGCCCGATCCGTCATCAAGCCGCGGCTTCCGCCTCGGCGCGCTTCGTGACCGTCACCGACCCGCCGGCCTTCTCGACCGCAGCGATCGCGGCCGCCGACGCGCCCGTGACGACGACGTTCACTTTGGCTTTGATCTCGCCTTGCGCAAGGAGGCGCACGCCGTCTTTCACACGACGCACGAGCCCGGCGGCCACGAGGGCCTCTTCCGTGATCGCGGCCTTGATGTCGATCTTGCCTTCGTCGATCGCCTTTTGCAGGCGGCCGAGATTGACCCAGGCGTGCTCGGCGCGGTTCAGCTTGTTGAAGCCGCGCTTGGGCAGGCGCATGTGCACGGGCATCTGCCCGCCTTCGAAGCCGTTGATCGACACGCCGCGACGGGACTTCTGGCCCTTCACGCCGCGGCCGGCCGTCTTGCCCTTGCCCGAACCGACGCCGCGCGCGACGCGCATGCGCTTCTTCGTGGAGCCCGGGTTGTCCGCGAGTTCGTTCAGACGCGACATGTCACTCAACTCCCGCCGGCGGCGCGCTTCCCCGCGCCCGGCTCAAGAGGCAAAGGGCCTCAGCCCTCGCCGACGATTTCCACCATGTGGGCGACCTTGCGGATCATGCCGCGCGTCGAGGGGGTGTCCTCGACCTCGACGGTATGACCGAGGCGGCGCAGGCCGAGGCCGCGCAGCGTCTGCCCTTGCGATGCTTCCCGGCGGATCGGGCTTCCGATCTGCTTCACCCGGATTTTCTTGGCCATGACCTTAACCTTCCGAGGCGACTTCGCCCTGGCTCGCGCCATCGCGGCGACGACCCACGATGTCGGCCACCTTCAGGCCGCGACGGTTCGCGACGTGACGGGGGCTGACCTGGCGCTTCAGCGCGTCGAACGTGGCGCGCACCATGTTGTAGGGATTCGAGGAGCCCTGGCTCTTGGCCACGACGTCCTGGACGCCCAGCGTTTCGAGAACGGCGCGCATCGGGCCGCCGGCGATGAGGCCGGTGCCGGGAGGCGCCGCGCGCAGCATGACGCGACCGGCGCCCCAGTGGCCGAGGCCATCATGGTGCAGCGTGCGGCCTTCGCGCATCGGCACGCGGATCATCGTCTTCTTGGCTTCTTCCGTGGCCTTGCGGATGGCTTCCGGCACTTCACGCGCCTTGCCATGACCGAAGCCCACGCGGCCCTTCTTGTCGCCGACCACGACGAGCGCGGCGAAGCCGAAGTTCTTGCCGCCCTTCACGACCTTCGCGACGCGGTTGATCGCGACGAGCTTGTCGACGAATTCGCTGTCGGCCTCGGGGCCGCCGCGACGGTCGTCGCGACGATCGCGGTCCCGGTCGCCCCGGCCGCGGCGGCCGCGCCGCTCTTCGTTCTGGTTCTCTTCCGTCATCGACATGGACCGGCCCTCAGAAGTCGAGACCGCCCTCACGGGCGGCGTCCGCCAGGGCTTTCACCCGGCCATGATAGAGATAAGCGCCGCGGTCGAACACGACCTGCTTCACGCCCTTTTCGAGCGCGCGCTGCGCCACGAGCTTGCCGATGGCGGCGGCGGCGTCCTTGTCGGCGCCGGTCTTGCCGCCGGCCTTGAACGCTTCTTCAAGCGTGGAGGCCGAAGCGAGCGTCACGCCCTGCGCATCGTCGATGACCTGCACCGAGATGTGCTTGTTCGAGCGGAACACGGAAAGGCGCGGACGGCCATTGGCCGCCTTGCGAAGCCGCGTGCGCATCCGTTGCGCGCGCCGCTGGTTTTTCTCGAGCGACGTCTTCATGGCTTACTTCTTCTTGCCTTCCTTGCGACGCACGTACTCGCCGGCGCGCTTCACGCCCTTGCCCTTGTACGGCTCGGGCGGACGATAGCCGCGGATTTCCGAAGCGACCTGGCCGATGACCTGCTTGTCGACGCCGGAGATCTTGATCTCGGTCGGCTTCGGGGTCTCGATCTTGATGCCTTTCGGCGGCTCGTAGAACACGTCGTGGCTGAAGCCGAGCTGCAGCTTGAGACGCGTGCCTTCCATCGCCGCGCGATAGCCGACGCCGACGAGCTCCATGTTCTGCTCGAAGCCCTGCGTCACGCCCTTCACGTTGTTGGCGAGGATGGCGCGCGCCATGCCCCACATCGCGCGCGAGCGCGGCGTTTCGTGACGCGGCTTCACGGAGATCTCGCCGCCCGCGTGAACGACTTCGATGTCGTCCGGCGCACGGAAGGTGAGTTCGCCCTTGGGGCCTTTGACCGCGACGTCCTGGCCCTTCACCGCAACGGTGACGCCGGCCGGGGTCGGGATCGGTTTTTTGCCGACGCGCGACATGTCAGTACACCTTGCAGAGGACTTCGCCGCCCACGTTCTGGGCGCGCGCAGCCGTGTCGGACATCACGCCCTTCGGCGTGGACAGGATCGCAATGCCGAGGCCGTTGCGAACGAGGCCGAGATCCTTGATCGACGAGTACACCCGGCGGCCCGGCTTGGAGACGCGCGAGATGTCTTGGATGACCGGCGCGCCTTCGTAGTACTTCAGCTGGATTTCGATCTCGGTCTTTCCGTTCTTCTGCACTTCGGCATAGGAGCGGATGTAGCCCTCTTCCTGCAGAACCTCGAGCACGCGCAGGCGCAGCTTCGACGTCGGCGTCAGCACCGTCGACTTGCCGCGCATTTGCGCGTTGCGGATGCGGGTGAGCATATCGCCCAGGGGATCGTTCACGTTCATCGCGAGACCTCCCTTACCAGCTCGACTTGATCATGCCGGGGATCTGCCCCCGCGAGGCGAGCTCGCGCAGCGCAATCCGGCTCATCTTCAGCTTGCGATAGAACGCCCGCGGACGGCCCGTGAGCTCGCAGCGGTTGCGCACCCGGTTTTCAGCCGAGTTGCGCGGCAGTTGCGCGAGCTTCAAGCGCGCGTCGAAGCGTTCTTCGAGCGGCAGGTTTTCGTCGAGCGCGACGGCCTTCAGCCGGGCGCGCTTCGCCGCATACTGCTTCACGAGGCGCTTACGCTTGTTGTTGCGCTCGATGGAGCCGGTCTTCGCCATTTCATTCTCCCGCTGCGTTCCGGGGTGGATCGAACCTTGCGGTTCGTCAGTTCCGGAACGGGAAATCGAACTCTTTCAGAAGGGCCTTCGCCTCGGCGTCGGTGCGCGCCGTGGTGCAGACCACGATGTCCATGCCCCAGATCGTGTCGATCTGGTCGTAATTGATCTCCGGGAACACGATGTGTTCCTTGAGGCCCATGGCGTAGTTGCCGCGGCCGTCGAAGCTCTTGCCGTTCAGGCCGCGGAAGTCCTTCACGCGCGGCAGCGCGATCGTGACCAGGCGATCCAGGAACTCGTACATGCGGTCCTGGCGGAGCGTGACCTTCGCGCCGAGCGCCATGTTCTCGCGGATCTTGAAGCCGGCGATGGAGGTCTTGGCTTTCGTGGCGACGGGCTTCTGGCCGGCGATCAGCGTCATCGCTTCGATCGCGGACTTCAGCTTCTTGGAGTCACCCACGGCTTCGCCGACGCCCATGTTCAGCACGATCTTCTCGAGCTTCGGGATCTGCATGTCGTTGGTGTATTTGAACTCGTCGCGCATGCGCTTGCGGATGACCTCCACATAGCGCGTCTTCATGCGCGGGATGTACTTGTCAGACATCGATCTGCACTCCCGAGCCCTTCGCGATGCGGACCTTGCGGCCATCGGCGAGGGTCTTGAACCCCACGCGCGTCGGCTTGCCGGTCTGCGGGTCGCGGATCATCACGTTCGAGACGTGGATCGCGGCTTCCTTTTCCTTCACGCCGCCGTTCGGGTCCGCCATGGACGGCTTCACGTGCCGCTTCACGACGTTGAGCCCTTCGACGACCACACGGTCTTCGCGCGGCAGGACCTTGAGCACCTTGCCGGACTTGCCCTTGTCCTTGCCCGTCGTGATGAACACGACGTCATCCTTTTTGATCTTCGCCGCCATGGTCAGAGCACCTCCGGCGCCAGCGAGATGATCTTCATGTGGTTCTTCGCGCGCAGCTCGCGCGGAACCGGTCCGAAGATGCGCGTGCCGATCGGCTCGCCGGCATTGTTCACGAGCACGGCCGCGTTGGTGTCGAAGCGGATCGTCGAGCCGTCCTTGCGCTTCATGTCTTTCGACACGCGCACGACGACGGCCTTGCGGACGTCACCCTTCTTCACGCGACCGCGCGGGATCGCTTCCTTGATCGACACGACGATCACGTCACCGACGGTGGCGTAGCGGCGCTTCGAGCCGCCGAGCACCTTGATGCACATGACGCGCTTCGCGCCGGAATTGTCGGCGACGTCGAGATTGGTCTGCATCTGGATCATGGCGCGATCCTCAACCTTCCTGTGCGGCCGTCAGACCGTCGTCTTGCCGACAACTTCCCACCGCTTGAGCTTGCTCTTGGGCGGGCACTCTTGGATGGCGACCAGGTCGCCGGACTTGTAGACGTTGGCTTCGTCGTGCGCGTGGAAGCGCTTCGACCGCCGCACCGTCTTCTTCAGAACGGGGTGCAGGAACGTGCGCTCGACCTTCACGACGACGGTCTTGTCGCCTTTGTCGCTGACCACAACGCCTTGCAGGACACGCCGGGGCATCTTCGTCTTCTCCTCAGGCCGTCTTCGCGGGCGTCTTTTGGTTCAGCACCGTCAGCACGCGGGCGATCTGGCGGCGGACGTCACGCATGCGCGACGCCTTCTCCAGCTGGCCCGTGGCCTGTTGGAAGCGCAGGTTGAACTGCTCCTTCTTCAGGCGGAGCAGCTCTTCCTTCAGCTTGCTGGCGTCCATGCCGCGCAGGTCGGCGATCTTCGTTTCGCTCGCCATCTCACTGGCCCTCCAGGCGCGTGACGATCTTCGTGCGGATCGGCAGCTTCGCCGCGCCCAGGCGCAGCGACTCGCGCGCCACGTCGTCGGCGACGCCGTCGATCTCGAACATGATGCGGCCCGGCTTCACCCGCGCCGCCCAGAACTCCGGAGCGCCCTTACCGGAGCCCATTCGGACTTCGGTCGGCTTCTTGGAGACCGGAACGTCCGGGAAGATCCGGATCCAGACTTTGCCTTGGCGCTTCATCTGGCGCGTGATCGCGCGGCGGGCCGCCTCGATCTGGCGCGCCGTGACGCGCTCCGGCTCCAGGGCCTTGAGGCCGTAGGCGCCGAAGTTCAGCGCAGCGCCGCTCGTCGCGAGACCGCTGATGCGGCCCTTATGCGCGCGGCGGAATTTGGTCTTCTTCGGTTGCAACATGACGCATCAGCCCCCTGCGCCTTCGGCGTCCGTGGACGCTTCTTCGCGTTGACGACGGCCGCGCGGACCACGCGGGCCACGATCGTCACGCTCCGGACGGCCCGGACGGTCGCGGTCGCGACGCTCGCGCTGCTCGCCCGTTTCCTGCAGGCGCTTGTCCTGCGCCATCGGGTCGTGCTCGAGGATCTCGCCTTTGAAGATCCACACCTTCACGCCGATGATGCCGTAGGCCGTGCGCGCTTCGGCGAAGCCGTAGTCGACGTCGGCGCGCAGCGTGTGCAGCGGCACGCGGCCTTCGCGGTACCATTCCATGCGCGCGATTTCCGCGCCGCCGAGACGGCCCGAAACGTTGATGCGGATGCCCTGCGCGCCGAGGCGCTGCGAGGACTGCATCGCGCGCTTCATGGCGCGGCGGAACGCGACGCGGCGCTCGAGCTGCTGGGCGACGCCCTCGGCGACGAGCGCGGCGTCCGTCTCCGGCTTGCGCACTTCAACGAGGTTCAGGAACACTTCCGAGCCGTTGACCAGCTTGGAGAGGTCCTTGCGGAGCTTCTCGATGTCCGCGCCCTTCTTGCCGATCACGACGCCCGGCTTGGCGGTGTAGATCGTGACGCGGCACTTCTTCAGCGGACGCTCGATGACGATGCGCGAGATGCCGGCGCCCGCGAGCTTTTCGCGGAGGATCTTGCGGATCTTCAGGTCTTCATGGAGCAGGCGCGCGTACTCGCCGGTGTTGGCGTACCAGCGGCTGTCCCACGTGCGGTTGATGCCGAGGCGCAGGCCGATCGGGTTGACTTTCTGGCCCATCAGGCGGCCTCCCCTTGGGACATGCTCGTATCGCGCAGCACGATCGTGATCTGCGAGAACGGCTTTTCGATGCGGGCGCCGCGGCCGCGGGCGCGCGTGTTCATCCGCTTCAGGATCATGTTCACGCCGACATGGGCCTGCGCGACGACGAGGCTGTCTATGTCGAGGTTGTGATTGTTCTCGGCGTTGGCGATCGCCGAGCGCAGGCACTTGAGCACCGGCCCGGAGACGCGCTTCGGCGAGAAGGCGAGTTCGTTGACCGCCTGCTCGGCCGTCAGCCCACGGATGGACTGGGCGACGAGGTTGAGCTTGCGCGGGCTCGTGCGCAGCGAACGGAGAACCGCGCGCGCTTCGTTTTCAGCCTGCTTCGGCGGGGCTTTCGGCTTGCCCATGGGTTACTTCCTCTTCGCCTTCTTGTCCGCGCCGTGCCCGTAATAGGTGCGGGTGGGCGCGAACTCGCCGAGCTTCATGCCGACCATGTCTTCCGAGACCGCCACCGGCACGAAGGTCTTGCCGTTGTGGACCTGGAAGGTGAGGCCGACGAATTGCGGCATGATCGTCGAACGGCGCGACCAGGTCTTGATCGGGGCCGGACGGCTGCCGCCGCCAGCCTTCTCGGCCTTGGCGAGCAGGTAGCCGTCGACGAACGGGCCTTTCCAAACGGAACGCGGCATCGCGATGCTCTCCTGTTAGCCGGACTTCTTCGCGTGGCGACGGCGGATGATGAGACGGTCGGACGGCTTGGTCTTGCGCGTCTTGGGACCGCGGGTCTTCTTGCCCCACGGCGTGACCGGGTGACGGCCGCCGGAGGTCTTGCCTTCACCGCCGCCGTGCGGGTGGTCGACGGGGTTCATGGCGACGCCGCGGACGGTCGGCTTGCGGCCCATGTGGATCGAGCGGCCGGCCTTGCCCCAGACTTCGTTCATGTTGTCCGGGTTCGACACCGCGCCGATCGTGGCCATGCAGACGTCCTGCACCATGCGCAGTTCGCCCGACATCAGGCGGAGCTGGGCATAGCCGGCGTCGCGGCCGACGACCTGGGCGTAGGAGCCCGCCGCGCGCGCCATCTGGCCGCCCTTCTTGGGCTTAAGCTCGATGTTGTGCACGATCGTGCCGACCGGGATCGACTTGAGCGGCATGGCGTTGCCGGGCTTCACGTCGACGCGCTCGCCGGCGATGACTTCGTCACCGACCTTCAGGCGCTGCGGCGCGATGATGTAGGCGAGCTCGCCGTCTTTGTACTTGATGAGCGCGATGAACGCCGTGCGGTTGGGATCGTACTCGATCCGCTCCACCGACGCCGGCATGTCCCACTTGCGGCGCTTGAAATCGACGATGCGATACGCGCGCTTGTGGCCGCCGGCATGACGGAACGCCGTCACGCGGCCCATGTTGTTGCGCCCGCCGGACTTGCGCAGCCCCTCGGTCAGCGCCTTCACCGGCTTGCCCTTGAACAGCTCGGACCGGTCGACGATCACGAGCTGGCGGCGACCCGGCGAGGTCGGGCGGAAAGTCTTCAACGCCATCTCAGAGCCCCGTCGTCACGTCGATCGACTGGCCTTCGGCCAGCGTCACGATGGCTTTCTTCTGATCCGACCGACGGCCGAGAACGCCACGGAAGCGCTTCTCTTTGCCCTTCGTCCGGATCGTGTTCACGGCGACGACCTTCACCTTGAAGAGCGCCTCGACGGCGGCCTTCACGTCGTCCTTGGTGGCGTCGAGCGGCACCTTGAAGACGACCTTGTTCTGCTCGGAGAGCAGCGTCGACTTTTCGGTGATCACCGGCGCGATGATCGTGTCGTAGTGGCGAGCCGCGACCATTACGCAGCCTCCTTCGTCTTCGGCGCGAAGCGGGCGTTGATCGCCTCGACCGCCGCCTTCGTCAGCACCAGGCGCTGGCGGCGCAGGACGTCGTAGACGTTCAGGCCGGCGCTCGGGAGCACGTCGATGTTCGGGATGTTGCGGGCGGCGAGCGCGAAGTTCGTGTCGACTTCGGCGCCCGAGATGATCAGCGCGTTGTCGAGCCCGAGCTTGGCGAGGGCCTTCTTCAGTTCGGCCGTCTTCGGCGCGGCGAGCTTGGCGTCGTCGAGGACGATCAGCGTCTTGTCTTTCGCCTTGGCCGAGAGCGCGTGCTTGAGAGCGAGCGCGCGGACCTTCTTCGGCAGATCGTGGGTGTAATCACGCGGGTGGATGGCGTGCGCCATGCCGCCGCCGCGGAAGATCGGGGCGTTCGCCGCGCCGTGACGCGCGCCGCCGGTGCCCTTCTGCTTGTAGATCTTCTTGCGCGTGCGGTTCACTTCAGTCCGCGTCAGCGCCTTGTGCGTGCCGGCGCGGCGCTTGGCGAGCTGGTACTTCACCATGCGCTGCAGGATGTCGGCGCGGATTTCGGAGATGCCGAAAATGGCGTCGTCGAGATCGATCGATCCGGCCGAGGTCGCGTCGAGGGTTTGAACGTCGAGTTTCATGGCGCTCCCCTTAGGCCGCAGCTTCGGCTTGGCGGAACGCGGCCGGAACCGGCGCCTCCGCCGGGCGCGCGACCTTCGCCGCGTCGCGCACGAGCACCCAGGAATTGTCCGCGCCCGGCACCGCGCCGCGCACGAAGATCAGGCCGCGCTCGGCGTCCACCTTCACGACGGAGAGGTTCTGGGTGGTGACGCGTTCCTGACCGAGATGGCCGGCCATCTTCTTGTTCTTGAACACGCGGCCCGGATCCTGGCGCTGACCCGTGGAGCCGTGCGAGCGATGCGAGACCGAAACGCCGTGCGTGGCGCGCAGACCGCCGAAGTTCCAGCGCTTCATGGCGCCGGCGAAGCCCTTGCCGATCGTGATGCCCGTCACGTCGACCTTCTGGCCGGCGACGAAGTGGTCCGCCGTCAGAACGGCGCCGACCGGCGGGGCCATGTCGGCGTCGACGCGGAACTCGACGACCTTCTTCTTCGGCTCGACGTTCACCTTCGCGAACTGGCCGCGATCGGCCTTCGTGAGGCGCTTCACCTTCGGCGCGCCCGAGCCGAGCTGGACGGCGCTGTAGCCATCCTTCTCGACCGTGCGGTGACCGACGACCGTGAGGCCGTCGAGCTGCAGCACCGTGACCGGAATGTGGGCGCCGTCGGCGGCGAAGAGGCGCATCATGCCCACCTTCTTCGCCACGAGGCCCGTGCGCTTGGAGGTCTTGCTCATCAGACTTACCCGAGGACCTGGATCTGCACGTCGACGCCGGCGGACAGGTCGAGCTTCATGAGAGCGTCGACGGTCTGCGGCGTGGGCTCGATGATGTCGAGGACGCGCTTGTGGGTGCGGATTTCGAACTGCTCGCGGCTCTTCTTGTCGACGTGCGGCGAACGGTTGACGGTGAACTTCTCGATACGCGTCGGCAGCGGCACCGGGCCGCGCACCTGGGCGCCCGTCCGCTTGGCCGTGTTGACGATTTCACGCGTCGAGACATCGAGCGTGCGGTGATCGAAGGCTTTGAGCCGGATCCGAATGTTCTGGTTCATTCCACAGTCCCAATCACCGAACGCCAAACGCTCAGGGCCATCTCGGCGTCTGAGCGCGGCCGTCCATCAGGTCATGATCCGCAAAAACGCCGTGCGGCGGGGCGATCCGCCCCGCTGGGGACATTGTCCGGGGCCCGAAAGTCCCGAAGAACCGGGGGCCAATGCGCACGAGCTTTGCGGACCGCGTCTAACCGCGATGGTTACGGCCGGTCCAAAGCAGAGGCGGGTGGATACGCGCCGAGTCGCCCCCCGTCAAGAGGCCTTAAGCGCGGCGCGCCCGGTTCCGCGCCCCGCGGCTCAACGGCCGACCTTGATATCGCCCGAGCCGGACTTGCGCATGGCTTCCACGCGGTCAGCGCCCTCCACCACGATGTCGCCCGAGCCGTCGAGTTCGGCGGTCACCGCCCCGGCGCGGCCGCCGAAGCGGGCGTCGCCCGAGCCGTCGACGCTGACGACGAGGGTGGCGGCCCGACCTGCGCCGACCGTGAGGTCGCCCGAGCCGTCGAGCGCCATGCGGGCGGAGGGGGCGTCGATCGCCGCCACCGTGAGGTCTCCCGAGCCGTCCAGGCGGGCGTCCAGGCTGCCCGTGACTTTGGCGACCGTGAGGTCTCCCGAGCCGTTGAGCGCCAGGGCCGCCGCACCGACGGCGCCGACCCGGATGTCGCCCGAGCCGTCGAGGCGTGCGTTGAGGGCCCCGCGGACGTCGGCGACGTCGACGTCGCCCGACCCTTCGAGCGAGACCGCCAGCGGGCCATCGACGGTCGCGATCGTGGCGTTTCCGCAACCGCGAAAGCGCATCGTGCCGCCCGTGGCGGGCCCGACCTTGGTGACGACCGCCCCGCCGACCATCAGGTCGACGTTCCGGGGCGTGCGGATGGTGATGGTCGGCAGCGCGGCCGGCGTAAGCGGCCCGACCCCGCTGACGACGACGCCGGTTAGCCCCTTCGCGCCGCCGCGGCAGGACCGGATGCGGCCGTCGAGCCCGCCATCGACGATCACGCGGCCGTTCTCGGTGCGGACGCGCGGCGCGGGGAGCGCGGCGGCGCCGGGCGTGACCGCGACGGCGACGTCGGCCCGGTCCTCGGGAATGACGGTGACCTGCGCGGCGGCGTGCACCACGGAGACGCCGCGGGCGGCGACGGGGGTGGCGGCCGGAGCCGGCGCGGCGGCGGCCGAGCCGGCGACGGTGAGCGCGGCGGCGCAGAAGGCGGGACCGAACACGGCGAGCGGGCGCGAGAACTTGGGCATGGGGGTCTCCTGAGATCGTCAGGGAGATGCCGCGGCGCCCGCTTTCGGATGCAGCGGCGTGGGGAACGCGGGATCGGGAACCCAGACGGCGCGCTTCGGCAGGGTGGCGGCCCAGGCGTCGAGGTCGCGCGCTGCCTGCGGCCCCGCGGCGGGGTCCACCAGATAGAAGGCCACGCGGTGATCGGCGACGGACCTGAGGCCGACGCGCAGCTCGAGCGTTCCCATCCGCACCCAGCCGGGCGGCAGCGCCGCGAACCAGGACTCGTACACCATGGCGACCTTCACGCCCTTGGCGCGCGCGAGGTCGTCCATCCAGCCGGGCCCCGAAGCCCCTGCCCGCGCCATACGCGCCTGCTCGGATCCCAGCCCCCACAGGTCCAGGACGTAGGCCGGGTTCTCGAAGCTGACCCAGCCGAGGTCGTTCACGGCCACCGGCGCGCGCAGATAGTCCGCCGCGAACCGGTGCATCTGGTACTGCTGCAGATAGACGTTCTGGCTCGCCGGGGCGGACTCGAGCGTGGTCGACACGTTGCGCTGGAACGCCATGGCCGAGAACAGCAAGGCGATCGTCACCGCGCCCCAGTCCCGGCCGGCGGCGAGCGCCCGGAACCGCGCGGGGAACGCGATCGGCAAGGCGGTCATCGCCAGGATCAAGGCGTAGGTCTCGTAGCGCTGCCACCAGCCGAAGCGTCCGACGGCAAGGTGTGCAGCCACGACCAGGCCGGCAAACAGGGCGATGTCGCGGGCCAGCCGGCGCGCATCGGGATCGGCGGCCGCGTTCGAGGCGCCGGCGGGTGCGGGCTTCCCGAGCGCCACCACGGCGAAGCCGATCACGAAGGCCAGGAACACGAGGCCCGCCTGATCACCCATGTTGGACAGCGCATGCTCGACGAGCGCGCCGAGGCGCCCGCCGAGCCCTTGCGCCGCCGCCAGATCGCCGCCCTTGACCAGCACCGAGCTCGGCGCCGGCGGCAGCCCGCGGCTCAAGAGGAAGGCGCCGAACCCGACCAGAACGGCCGCAGCGCCGGACACGGCGATCAGTGCGGAGAGCCAGCGCCGGTGGACGACGAGCAGAACCGCGCCCGCCACCGCGATCGCGAGGCCCTCGTAACGAACGAGCGTCTGGCCGGCGAGGATCAGGATCCACCACGCCTCGACGCGGCCCGACCGCGAGAACCGCACCGCGCCGAGCAGCGCGGCGAGTCCGAGCGCGGTTTGCAGGCTGTGCTCCATGCCCGTGAAGGCGAGCCCGACGACGTTGAGCGCCAAAAGGAAGACGAGGCCGATCGCGGTGAGCCGGCCTTCCGCAGCCCGGGGCGCGCGCAATCCGGACTGCGCCCAGGTCGCGACCGCCAACGCCAGGGCGGCGGCCGTCGCGGCGAGATTTAGAACCAGCGGGCCCCACGATCCCAAGCCGAGCTTCAAGAGCCCCGCGAGCAGCACCGGATAAAGCGGCGATGACGACGCGGCCGAGGCTTCGCCGGCGTTCACGCCATAGCCGCCGTTGAGGATCTCCTCCGCCACGGCGAGGTGAATGTAGGGATCGTCCAGCGCGTACATGAAGGCGCCGTCGCCGGGCGCGAGGCGCAGCGTCGCCGCGATCGTGGCGACGCACAGCACGGCGAGCCCGATCGCCAGATTGCGCCCGATGCGCCCCCAGCGCGCGCCGTCTAGAGAGGAGTTGGTTTGCTCGGCCATGACCGGGTGCCTAGCCGTCGCCCCCGCGGAACGCAAACGCGGCCGGCGCAGACGGCGGCGAGGTCAAAACAAAAGCCCCCGGCTCGCGCCGGGGGCTTTCGGGTCTTCCGAAGACGGAAGGTCTCAGTTGGCCTGCGCGGCGCCGGCGGTCTGGGCCGAGTTCGGCTCGACGCGGACGCCCGGGCCCATCGTGGAGCTGACGGCGACCTTCTGAAGGAACGTGCCCTTCGCGCCTGACGGGCGCGCGCGGACCACCGCGTCGACGAACGCGCGGATGTTCTGCGTGAGCGCCTCTTCGGAGAAGCTCGCCTTGCCGACGCCGGCGTGGATGATGCCGGCCTTTTCGACGCGGAACTCCACGGCGCCGCCTTTGGCGTCCTTCACGGCCTTCGTCACGTCCGGCGTGACCGTGCCCACCTTCGGGTTCGGCATCAGGCCGCGCGGGCCGAGCACCTTACCCAGACGGCCCACGAGGGCCATCATGTCCGGCGTGGCGATCAGGCGATCGAACTCGATCTTGCCGCCATTGATGGTTTCGAACAGGTCGTCGGCGCCGACGATGTCGGCTCCGGCCGCGCGGGCCTCTTCGGCCTTCTTGTCGCGCGCGAACACGGCGACGCGCAGCGTCTTGCCCGTGCCGTTCGGCAGGTTGCAGACGCCGCGGACCTGCTGGTCCGGATACTTGGGGTCCACGCCGAGGTTCAGCGCGACTTCGATGGTCTCATCGAACTTCGCCGAGGCGCGGGATTTGATGAGCTTCACCGCTTCGTCCAGCGCGTGCAGCTTACGGGCGTCGATCCCGGCGTGGGACTTCGCCATGCGCTTCGTGGTGCGCACTCCGTCGATTACCGGCATCGTCTTACTCCACCAGGAGGCCCATCGCGCGCGCCGAGCCCTTGATGATGCTCTTGGCGGCTTCGATGTCGTTGGCGTTGAGGTCCTTCATCTTCACCTTGGCGATCTCTTCGATCTGCGCCTCGGTGACCTTGCCGACCGTCGTGCGGCCGGGCGTCTTCGAGCCGGACGCCGGCTTCTTGCCGATCTTCAGACCGGCCGCCTTCTTGAGCAGGAACGTCGCGGGCGGCGTCTTGATCTCGAAGGTGAAGGACTTGTCCTGGTAGTAGGTGATGATGACAGGGCACGGATCGCCCTTGTTCATGTCCTGCGTGCGAGCGTTGAAGCCCTTGCAGAATTCCATGATGTTCAGGCCGCGCTGACCGAGCGCGGGACCGATCGGCGGCGACGGGGCGGCAGCGCCCGCCGGCACCTGGAGCTTGATCTGCCCCATGACTTTCTTGGCCATGTGATCCTCTCTTGGCCGCCCCGGCCGGGCCGGGGCTGGAGGTGCGTGGTCCGGCCCCGGCTGGACTTCGCCGGAGAGCCTCCCACACGGTGAGCCACCCCAGACCCTGGCGGGGCTGTGGCGGAAGCGGGGGCGTATACAGGAGCGCGGGGGCCGCGTCTATGCCGGATCAGTCGTCGAGAGCGCCGACCGGGAGTGTGAGATCAAAGGTCAGGGCGCGGAGCGGACCGTCCAGGGGAACGGAGCGGCGCACCCCGAAATCGGCGCCCTCACCGACGGGCGCGGGTTCTGCGTGTTGGATGACCTGCCGCGCCCGCACATCGACCACCCAGTATTCGGGCAGCCCCGCAGCGGCGTAAGCTCGGCACTTGGGCCCGAGATCGTCCGGCAAAGTGCTTCCAGCCACTTCGATCGCCAGCTTGACGGCGTTGCGGGGCATCGGTCCATCAAAGCCGGCCGGAAGGCACGCGCGCTCGAACACGACGACGTCTGGGATCGGCTGGAAACCGCCGCCAAAACGGACGGACACATGTCCCAAAACACCGAGTGGCAGCCCGGCTTGCGTGACGGCCACTGCGAAGGCGACGACGAGCGAGCCCCCAATCCGAGCTTGCGGAACGTGGATCGGAGCCCTGGGCGTAAGCATCCCGGCTCGGAGCTCGACCCGACCGATCCGAGAAAATGCGCCTTTGCGGGCCATGTCCTCGAATTGGTCGTCGGTCAGCACGAGTGGCGGCAGGCCGGGCCTAATCGATGAGATCGGCATCGCCATACGGCATAGCGTAGACGAGCTTGTCGCCGAGCGGTGCGCAACAGCGCCCGCTTTGAGACATTGGAGCACCAGCGACGTCGATGCATTCGGTCGCCGTTAACGGTCGCCATCCTCGGCGCGCCGGAGGCGCGGCGGGCATCCAGATCCGTTGCCGCCGCCCGCTGGATCCCCGACCTCGCTTTGCTCGGTCGAGGATGACGGAAACGGGTTCACGTTCCCGGCGCGTTAGAAAGCCGCCTCAGCGGACCTTTTCGACCTGGCCGTATTCCAGCTCGACCGGCGTGGCGCGGCCGAAGATGGTGACGGCCACTTTCAGGCGGCCGCGGTCGTCGTCGACCTCCTCGACCAGACCTTCGAAGCTTTGGAACGGGCCGTCATTGACCCGGACGCGCTCGCCGATATCGAACGAGATGATCGGGCGCGGCTTGGCCTGCGCGGCTTCCTCGACCTGGCCGAGGATGCGCTGCACCTCGCGCTCGGACACCGGCTGCGGCTTGTTCTGCTGGCCAAGGAAGCCCGTGACCTTCGGAGTGTTCTTGACGAGGTGATAGGCGTCGTCGGTCATTTCCATCTTCACGAGCACGTAGCCCGGGAAGTGGCGCTGTTCCTTTATCCGCTTCTTGTTGCGGTAGACCTCGACGACCTCTTCGGTCGGCACGCGGATGTCCTCGAACTTGTCCTGCAGGCCCTGGCGCTCCGCCTGCTCGCGGATCGACTCGGCGACCTTCTTCTCGAAGTTCGAATAGGCGTGAACGATGTACCACCGCGTCGCGGACACGCGCGCCTCCCCGGTATCTGCTGTCATGGTCGTCACCGCACGAGCCCGATGATGAAGGCGATCGAGTGCCGGATCACGAAATCGACGAGAAAGAAGAACAGAGCCGCCGCCACGGAGAGCACGAGCACCATGATCGTCGACACGGTGACTTCCTGGCGGGTCGCCCAGGTCACTTTGCGGCCTTCGGCCCGGACCTCGCGCATGAAGGTGATCGGACCCGTCCGTTTCCGTTCCTGCTCTTCACGCTCGGCGACATCGCTCATCTGGTCGTCCTCTTGGCGTTTGCGCCTGGCTCACGCCTGACGCCGCGGCCCGATTTGCCGCCTCTTCGCCCATATAGGGAGCCGCCCGACGGTTGGGACGGCGTTTCGGAATTCACCGGCGCGGACTGGCAGGAGTGGAGGGACTCGAACCCCCGGCCCTCGGTTTTGGAGACCGATGCTCTACCAGCTGAGCTACACTCCTAGGCCGCGCCGCCCCCGGTTCGGCCTGCGGCGCCGCGGGGCCCGACCGGTCGAACGACCTTCGGGCTACGGAACCTCAGCTTATCGGGAACAGCGACAAGCGTATAGGCGAAAGCCCCGCCCCGACGCAAGCGGATCGCCGCCGATCCGGCCCGGCTGATCGGTCGCACTCGCCGGAAAGGCGGGCGGTCTTGCCCGGTCGGGCAAAGTTTGCGTTCGTTTACGGCATGGTTTGGATGGCCCGCACCGGCCGCGGCGTGCTCGCCGCGCTCGCGCTGACCCTGGCGTTGATCGCCAGCGGCGCACGCGGCGTCCTGCCCGCGGGATACATGGTGAATGCGGGCCTGCAGCCGGGCGAGATCGCCATCGTGCTGTGCGCCGCGCACGGGGACGACGTCGCCGCGCTCGACGTGCAGACGGGCGCGCTCCGCTCACTCGACGAGCCGGCCGGGCCGAAGCCGGCCAAAGCGTCGGGCGATGCGCCGTGCGTCTTTGCGGTGGCCGCTGCCGCCGGTCGCGCGGAGGGCGGGCCCTCCCTGCCGGTCCCGGCCGGCCGGATCGTCCTTGCGGTCGAGCTCGCGCGTGACGCCCCCCATGCCGCATTCGGGCTGGCGGCGCCCCCGCCCCCGTCCACGGGCCCGCCGACGACGCAGGGCTAAGCCCCATCCGCCGCGCCGCCGGGCGCGGCGCGCGTTTCGCATGTCGCTTTTCCGAACCCTTCATCCGCCAGGCCCAGCGCCTGAGGAGACGATCATGACGCCCCCGGACGACCTCCGCGCCGGCCGCCTCTACCGCGCCATCTGGCGCTGGCACTTTTATGCCGGCCTGTTCTGCATCCCGTTCATTCTGCTGCTGGCCGCAACCGGCTCGCTCTATCTGTTCAAGCCGCAGATCGAAGCGGCCATCGATCGTCCGTACGCGTCGCTCGCGATCACGGGGCCGCTGGCGACGCCGCGGGCGCAGATCGAAGCCGCTCTGGCCGCCGTCCCCGGCTCGACGTTCGCCGCCTACCAGATGCCGGAACGCGACGACGCCGCGGTTCAGGTGCTCGTGGCTGCGGAGGGGGAGCGCACGCGGGTCTATGTCCATCCGCAGACGCTGGCGGTGCTCAAGACCGTGCCGGAAGAGGCGCGGTTCATGTCCGTGGTCCAATCGATCCATGGCGAACTTCTGGCCGGCGACATGGGCTCGCTCGTCGTCGAGACCGCCGCGTCATGGGCGATCGTGATGGTGGTGACGGGGCTTTATTTGTGGTGGCCGCGCTCGGCGCGGGGGCTTGCGGGCGTGCTGTTCCCGCGGTTCGGGCGCGGCGCGCGCACGATGTGGCGTGACGTTCACGCCGTGACGGGCGTGTGGATTTCGGGCCTCGCGCTCGCCCTGCTGCTGACCGGCCTGCCGTGGACGCAGGTCTGGGGCGAAGGGTTCAAGCGGGTGCGCGCGATGACGGGTCTCGATGCAGTCACGCGGGACTGGACGCAGGGCCGCGCCGCCGAACGGGCGGCGGCGGCGGCCGACGAGCACGCCGAGCACATGGCCGCGGGCCATGCGCACGACATGGCCGCCATGCATGACATGGGCGGCGGCGCGCACGACATGGCGGCGATGACGCCCGTGTCGGTCGACGCCCTCGTCGCGGCGTCGCGCACGCTCGCGGTCGCGCCGCCGGCGATGCTCACGCCGCCCTCGAAGAAGTCCCCGACCTGGGATCTCAAATCCGCGGCGCAGAATCGCACGATCCGCACGGAAGTCGCGTTCGATCCCATGACGGGCGCGATCGTGAAGAAGACCGGCTTCAAAGATCGCCATCCGATCGATCGCGCCGTCGCGATCGGCGTGTCGGCGCACGAGGGGCAGCTGTTCGGCTGGGCCAATCAGGCGCTCGGCGTGCTCGCCGCGCTTGGCCTGGCGATACTGAGCGTCAGCGCGTTCGTGATGTGGCGAACGCGGGCGCCGAAGGGCGCTCTTGGCGCGCCGCCCTTGGCGGATGCGCGCCTGGGCGCGGGCGTCGCCGCGCTGATCCTCGTCGCGGCGGTGCTGTTGCCGATGTTTGGCGCGACGCTGATCGTGGTGGCGCTGCTCGATCTCGTCGTGCTGCGCCGGATCGCGCCGGTGCGGCGTTATCTGGGGCTGGCGCCATCCTGAGGGGGAACGCGGCGGCGGCGGGCGGCGTTGCTCCTCGATCGCGATTTGCGGCCTGGAGACGACGATGCCCAACGCCCGCCCCGACCCGAACACCGCCACCGGACGCGCCGCGCGCGGACGCGAACCGCCGCGCGACGCGCTCGAGCTGCTCTCGGAGGATCACCGGACGGTCGAAGACCTGTTCGAGGAGTTCGAGTCCGAAGACGACACCGACGCGCTCGGCGCGCTCGCGACGCGCATCTGCGCGGCGCTGCGCGTGCACACGCAGATCGAGGAGGAGATCTTCTATCCGGAAGCGCGCACCGTCGCCGACGACGACACGCTCGACGAGGCCGAAGTCGAGCATGAAGGCGCGCGGCGTCTGATCGAGGACATCTCGCGGATGCAGCCCACCGATCCGCTGTTTCGCGCGAAGGTCAAAGTGCTCGGCGAGTACGTGAAGCACCACGTGCGCGAGGAGGAACAGGAGCTGTTCGCGGAAGTGCGCGACGGCGATCTCGATCTCGACGACATGGGCGCCCGCTTGGCGGCGCGCAAAGCCGAGCTGGAGCGCGACGCGCAGACGGCCTGACGCCGTCCGCGCGCCGTATGCATTCAGAGGACGCGTTCGGCGAAGATCTTGCGGGCTTCGTCTTCCGGGATCGCCAGCGCAGAGGCGAGGTGGCGGAGCACTTCCGGCTCCTTGCCGCCGACGTCGCGGTCCACGGCGACGAACTGCACGGCGAGTTCGTAAACCTTGCGCGCGTGCGTGGCGGGAACGGCGGCCGCCCATTCCTTGACGAGCGCCGTCCAGGGCTCGGCTTGCAGGCGCGCGCGGACGCGGCCGAGCATCGCGTTGAACGCGTCGGGCGGCACGTCGCGGAACAGTTCGTACTGGTGCTGCGCCTTCACGAACAGGGTCATTTCGTCCTGCGTGTACTGGCCGTCGGCCATGACGACGGCCTGCACGATGCCGATGCCGGCTTCGACGAATGCGCGGTGCTCTGGGCTGGGGCCGGACATGGGCGCCTCCTTCAGGGGTGACAAAATACGATACGCGAAGCCGCGCGGGCCCTCATCGGGCGCGCGCGGGATCGTGACGCGACCAGACGGCGCGGGGGCGAGACGCCGGGCGCATGCGCCTGACGCCGGCCGCGGCGCGCGTCAGCTTACTGAGACTTCCAGACGTCGTAGCCGGCCGGGACCGGCGTCTTCGCGACCGGCTTCCCTTTGGCGTCACGACGCTGCGCATTCTCGCGCTGCAAATCGTCGATGTACTTCTGACGGGCCGGCGGGCTCGGCGGCGTGGCGGTCGGCTTCTTGCCGGCGCCCATGGCGGCGTTGTCGGCTTCGAGCGCCGCCATGTATTCGAGGTCTTCCTTCAGGTAGGCGTTCGAGCGCACGAGTTTTTCTTCGAGCGTCTTCACCTGCGCGGCGTGCTTGTCCGTCAATTCCTTGACGGCCTTCGTGTGGGCGCGCGTGTCAGCGTCCACGCGGTACATGCTGTAGCCAGCGATCGCGAGCGCGATCACGAGCGCGCCCCCCAGCAGGATCGTCGTCATGCGGCTCCCGCCGCCGCCCGCATTGGGTGCAACGACCATCATCGGAGCCGATTTTTCGTCGCCCCACCCCGACATCGAATCCCGATCCGTCATTGCTCATCGCCTCCAGAAACGTTGCACTCGCGCAGCGCCGGACGACCGGCGCCCCCTCTCCCCCGTCGTCCCGTGGTCACCGGCGAACCGGGCAAACGCGAACGTCGTACCGTTCGAACAACTGTTTGGCCCGATCCGCCAGCCCCAACGGGACGGAGGTGATCTTTTCACGGCCAACCATACGCAGACCAGCGCATCCCAACGCAAGACCACGGCCTGTCGCCAATTGCGACCACAACTCGCTCGTCGTGTCGCCAATTGTTTCCAGACGGCTGGCGCCCTTGTCGAAGGCGACGTACGCCGACTCGATGCTGGTGTCGCGCTCGTCGATCGTGCGCGCGTCTTTGGCTTTACGGAGGAAATACAAGCCCTCGTACAGGAGGCCGCGCGGATAATTCGCGCCATCGCGGCCTTCGTCAGCGACGCAATACCGCGCCCCTTCGGCGTCCGCGCGGCGGAAGATCAGGCGCGTCTCGCAGGCCTGCGCGAAATAGGCCGGGCCGCGATCGACGCTGCCGAGATCGGCGGCGCGGTCGGCGTTCGAGATCGCGAGATCGGCGTTGCGCCGGCGATCAGCGTCGGTCGGGCCGACCTTCCCGGTCGTGAACTTCAGCACTTCCAACCGGCTGAGCAGGTAGTGCGTCATCGCACGCGTCTCGAGGTCCTGGCTCGAAAGGTTGCGCGCCGTCTCGAGATTGATCCGCGCGCCGTCCTGGCCTTCGAGATTGCGACGCGCTTCGAAATCGCCTTCGCCGAGCGCGATCATGCCCAGACGGGCGAACGCGACGGGTTGCGAGGGCGCAAGACCCTTGGCGTCCCGGAACGCCTTCACGGCCTTCTCGATCAAGCGGCCCTTGCGGGCGTCGCCGTCGCCAAGTTGCTTGAGGTACGCGAGATAGAAATCGCCGGCTTCCACGAGCGTGCGGGCGGCGGCCGGGGCGTCGGTGCGGTCGGTGCGCGCGACGGCGCCGTCATAGGCGGCGTCGGCTTCGGACCAGCCGCGCGCGGCGTCGAGACCCGTTTGCGCCTGGGCGCGACGGGACAGCGCCCGCGCCAGCGAGAGTTGCGTGCTCGCGGTGTTCGACAGCGCCGCGGCGCTGAAGCGGCTGACGGCTTCGTCCAGATTGCCGAGCGCCATGTGGGCGCAGCCCGCCCATTGCAAAGCGACCGGCGTTTCCCCGGCGAGCCGGAAGAAGTCCAGGGCGGCGTTCAGGCGGTCGAAATCGACCAGGCGGGAATCGCATCCGCCCGGGACGTCCGGGCCGCGCACGCCGGCCAGTTGCATGCTGACGCGGCCGAGATTGACGTAGGTTTCCGAGATCGGCAGCGCCGTCGGGTCCACGCCGTTGGCGGCCTGGGCCGCTTCGCGGGCCTTGTTGAACTGGATCTGAGCGCGGCTGAGCGAGGACGGCGACCCCTCCTTGAGGGCTTCCGACCCGAGCTTGTTGGCGATCAGGAACACCTGGCGGCGCGCTTCGGCCGCGTAGGGGTGCTTGTCGAGGCTCCGCTGGGCGAACACGCGCAGGGCGTCCATCGCCTGCTCTTCGTCCGGCGGCGTCTGGCGCTGATACACCTGGGCGAGTTCGAAGCGGGCGCGGATGTGGCGCTCGTCGGATTCGGCCGGGTATGCGGTGATCACGTCACGGGCGCGGGCGACCGCGTCCGCGTAGCGGCCTTGGCGCACATAGACTTTGGCGAGTTCGAGCTTGGCGTCGACCCAGGTCTGGCCGAACTGGACTTCGGCCGGCGGGCTCTTGGCGGTGATCGGCGGCGTATTGACCGCGGCGACGATCTCGAGGGCGGTCGCGGCGTCGCGCCACATGTCCGCGCTGGCCGGGAGGCCGCGGGCGTCGGCCAGCAGGCGGCTGGCCTTACCGGCGTAGAAATAGGCGTAGATGATCTCGCGCTGGGTGCGGTCGAGGCTGGAGGCGGCGGTCCGGCAGCGGGACGCGACGGCCTGGAGCTCGTCCGCCGACATCGTGTCGATGGCGCCGCGGCGGCCTGCAAAATCATCGCGATAGCAGTCGATCTGGCTGCCCCCGCGGCGGCCGAACGTCTGGCTGTGGCCGAACTCCGCACACCCGGCCGAAATGACCACGACCGCCAGGAGCGGCGCCAACCCGTTAAAGCGGGCTCGGCGCCCCGGTGCAGATCGATCCATGTCGCCCCCCCTCGGAGGTCCCCAACCCCCTCGTTAAGAGATTGTTATCCAAATTCCATCCGCAGATAAAGCCCAGGTTGGGCTCCGCGCTGCGGCGGCCCGGCTCGGCCAGGTGGCGGACGGTCGCTCGCCCGCCCCCAAGACCCCTCCGGCGTCCAGGCCCGCCTTGGCGTCAGGGCTCCCGATCGGCCCGGCCCGCCCCCCAATCATCGGTAATGCACGGGAGCTTCGGCGCGTTGGCGCGTCGCTTGCTTTGGCTCGTTGGCACGTCCGGAGTCACGGTCAGCGAGGAGCGTTCCATGTCGCACCAGTCACCATCGACACTCGTCGAGACGTCGGGCTCGCCGGGGTTTCTGGGCGGCGCGATCGCGTTGGCCTGGGTCGGCGTCATGATCTACGGGCCACTGGCGACGTGGGGCGTCGCCCCGCTGCTCGCCCAGCCGCCGGGCTTTCTCGCCATGATCGTCGCGGCCGCGGTGTTTCCCGCGCTCGGGCTCTGGATGATCGCCGGCGCCTGGCGCTCCGCCTGGCGCGCGGGCGTGCGCGACGCCCAGGAGACCGAGCAGCTCCAAGGTGAGGTGCGCGCGCTCGCGGAGGGCGTCGCCGCGCTGACGGGCGTCGTCGAGGAGACCCGCCGGGAGGCCGCGCAGCGCGATCAGATGCTGCGCGACCGCGACCTGCGCGAAACGCTGCGCCGCGAGAACAGCGCCACACCACCGCAAACGCAGCCGCGCGCCCGTGCCCCCGGCGCCGTCATCGCGTCGATGCGCGTGACGTTCACGATCGCGCCGCTGGCCCGATCCGACGCGCCGATCATTCAGCTCCCGGAGGCACCGCCGTCGATCAAGCCCGCCGCGCCGGCGAAACCGCGCTCGCGCAAACGGCCGCGTACGGAAAAGACGCTGTCTATGGCGCCCGCACAGGTTTCGTCTGCCGATCCGGCGATCGCCAAGCCCCGCCCCGCGCCGCGGCGGCGCGGATCGGTCGAGAGCGCCCCTCCGCTGTGCGTTGCGAATGACGTCCCGGAGCCGCCGCCGGTCGCACGCGACGCCGAACGCGCGGCCAACGAGCGCGCGACGCCCGCGCCTCAGGCCGCACGCCGCCCGCGTCGCGCGGCGCAGATGAAAGCCTGACGCCTCAGTGCAACTTGAGCTTGGGCCGGATGATCTGATTGACGTGGCCCACGACGATCATCGCCATGCCCTTGAGCCAGCCATGAATGGCGAGCAGGTGCATGCGATAGAGTGAGACATAGACGAACCGCGCGAGCGCGCCTTCGACCGCCATGCGCCCGCCGATCAGATTGCCCATCAGGCTGCCGACCGTCGAGAACCGGCTGAGCGATACAAGTGACCCGTGGTCTTCATAGTGGAAGTCGCGCAGCGGCTTGCCCGAGATCGCGCGGCGGATGTTCTCGAAGGCGACCGACGCCATCTGGTGCGCGGCCTGGGCGCGCGGCGGCACCGGGCGGGTCTCGCCCGGCGGCGTAAAAGAGCAGCAGTCGCCGATGGCGAAGATGCGCTCGTCCCGCGTGGTCTGCAGCGTCGGGCGCACGACCAGCTGATTGGCGCGGGACGTTTCGAGGCCGGCAATGTCTTTCAGGAAGTCCGGGGCTTTCACGCCCGCCGCCCAGACGCGCAAGTCCGCCGGAATGGTCTCGCCCGAGCGTAGCGTGATGCCGTCGCGCGTGACCTCCACGACCGGCGTGCCGGTGTAGATGCGCACGCCGAGCGCCTCGAGCTCCTTGTGCGCGGCTTCCGCGAGCTTCTCTGGCAGGGCTGGCAGGATGCGGGGCCCGGCCTCGATGAGCGTGACTTTCAGGCGGCTCTCATCGAACACTTCCAGTCCATAGAAGCGCAGCGCCGCGGCGGCGTTGTAGAGTTCGGCCGCGAGTTCGACGCCGGTCGCGCCGCCGCCGACGATCGCGACGCGCACAAAGGAGTCCGCGTTGGGCGATTGGGTCATCTCGCGCGACACGCGCAGGCACTGGTTCAAAAGCTTCTGGCGGAAGCGATCGGCCTGCACGCGGCTGTCGAGGAAGATGCAGTTCTCCGCGGCGCCGGGGGTGGCGAAGTCGTTCGACACCGACCCGATCGCGAGCACGAGATAGTCGTAGCGGATCGCATGGCGGCCCATGATCTCGCGGCCGTCCTCGTCGACGATGGGGGCGATGATCACGCGGCGATTGACGCGGTCGATGCTTTCCATGGCGCCGAGGAAGAAGCGGTAGCCCCAGCGGTGCGCGTGGCTGCGATAGCCGACCTCGTCGAGGTTGGCGTCGAGCGAGCCCGCCGCCACCTCGTGAAGCAGCGGCTTCCAGATGTGGGTCTGGTTGCGCTCGACGAGGATGATGTCGAAGTGTCGCCCCCGATAGGCGGCGCCGAGCCGGGCGGCGAGTTCGAGCCCGCCTGCGCCGCCGCCGACGATGACGATCTGCGTTTTCAGCCGCGTGGGCGCCGATGTCGCCGTGTGTGGACGCGCCGTCGTTGCGACGAAGCCGGATGTCATCGAGTCAGTGCCCTCGCTTGCGGCGCCCGCCGACCGCAGTTCTCCGAGAAGGTAGCGCGCGGCATCCCCCTGGCGAGGAAAAACGGCGGGAGGCGGCTGCGCGCGCCTGCTGCGGTCCGGAGGCGGACGAAGGCGCGCTGCCCCCCCCTTGCGCCTGCGCCGGCCACGCGCGCCCGCGCTCCCTCCCAAGGCAGCATCGACCGGCGCGTCGGCCTGATGTAGCGTGGCGGCCAGCGTTGGCGGCGGGCAGGAATGAGTCAGCAGAACAAGGCGATCGCGCCCGCGGTTCCCAGGCCGCGCCTGAGCCTCGCCGTCACGGGCCATCGCGCTGCGCATCCCCTCATGTCGGCCAACGCCGTGGGCGTGACGGGCGCCCTCGCCGCGGTGTTCGATCTGCTCGCCGGGTTCGCCGAGGCCGAGATCGGGGCGGACGGGGCCGGCCGGACGCGGCTGCATACGCTTCTTGCTGACGGCGCGGACCAGATCGCGGCGCATGACGCGCTGGCGCGGGGATGGTCGGTGGTCGCGCCCCTTCCGCTTGGGCTCGACCTCTACGCCGCCCTGCATGCCCAGCCCGCGACCGCGCAGGAGCACGCCGCGATCGTGGCCGGCGGCCTCCCCGGCGACGCCGCGGCCCGCGGGCGGGTCGAAGCGCTGCGGGACCTCGCCGCCCGGGCCCACCTCTTCGAGCTCCGCGACGCGGACCCTGCGATCGACGCGCTCGCCGCGGCGGCGATCGGCGGCGGCCCTGCGAAAGCGGCGCTCGACGCCCGGATCTCCGCGCGGGTGGCGCTCGCCGCGCGGGTGATGATCGAACAGTCCGACATACTCGTCGCGGTGTGGGACGGCGTGCGCACCCGCCTGCCCGGCGGCGCGAGCGACACGATCGAGGCCGCCCTCGATCTCGGCGCGGCCGTGATCCACATTCCGCCAGACCGCCCCGAGGCGTGGCGTCTCCTGCTCAGCCCCGAGGACCTCGTGGCGCCCCGTGCGGCGCTCTCGGAGGCCGCGGCGCGCGCGCGCCTGGCGCAGATCGTGCGCGACGCCCTGCAGCCGAAGGCGGCCCGCCGGCACAAGCACGCCCATGGCGCGACGGCCTATCGCGATCTCGATGCGCTCGCCGCCACGCAGTGGCGCCCGCGCAGCAGCCCGATGTGGCATGCCTATCGCCGCATCGAGGCGCTGTTCGGCGGCGAAAAAGGCGCCTCGCCCTTCCGCCCGCTGACCCAGGTCTACGACACGCCGGAGACGTGGGCGCAACGTGACGGCGCGCAGGTGCTGGGCGCATTGACGACGGCGCCGGGCGGCGACGCCGCCTTTGCGGGCCGTGTGCGCGAACTCATCGCGCCGCGCTTCGTGTGGGCCGATGCGATCGCCGCGCGTCTTTCCGATACCTATCGCGGCGGCATGATGATCAATTTCGTGCTGTCGGCGATCGCTGTGATCGGCGGCGTCGCCTACCTGCCGCTCACGGACTCGACAGGGAAATGGGCCTTCGCCCTCGTCGAACTCGTGATGCTTTCCGCCATCGTGTTGATCACGTTCCTCGGCCAGAAGCGCCGCTGGCACGGGCGCTGGTTCGAGACGCGCCGGGTGGCGGAGTATCTGCGCCATGCGCCGATCCTGCTCGCGCTCGGCGCCGCGCGCGCGCCCGGCCGCTGGCCCCGCGGCGTCGAGACGTCCTGGCCCGAATGGTATGCGCAACAGGCCCTGCGCGAGGCGGGGCTGCCGCGCGTCGCCGTCACGCCCGCCTACCTGCGCCACTGCCTGCGGGAATTGCTCGACCGCCACGTCGTGCGCCAGCGCGACTATCACCACGCCAAGGCGCAGCGCCTCACGACCGTGCATCACAAGCTCGATCACCTCTCCGAGCGCCTGTTCCAGGCCGCCGTGGCGACGGTGGCGGTATTCCTCGGGCTGCAGGTGGGAGAATGGCTCGGCGTCGTCGACCACGCGATGCTGAAGACGAGCGCCAAGATCTTCACCTTCCTCGGCGTCGCGCTCCCGACGCTCGGCGGCGCCATCGCCGGGATCCGCTATTTCGGCGACTTCGAGCGCTTCGCGGCGATCTCGGAAGTGACCGCGCAGAAGCTCGACGCGGTGCATGCGCGCATGAGCCGCCTCCTCGACGACGACGACGCCGATCTCGACTACGCCACCGTCACCGCACTGGCCCACGCCGCCGACGAGATCGTCGTCAGCGAGATCGAGAACTGGCAGGCGGTGTTCGGCGGCAAGCAGATCACGGTCCCGGTGTAGGAGGCGCGCGGTGGGCACCATCGGCGGCGCACCTTCGACGTCTACCGGCGCGTCGGCCCCGCGCTACCGCGCGTTCCTGAGCTATTCCTGGGGCGACAAGGCCTGGGGCGTGCGGCTGCATCGGTGGCTGGAGCACTACCGCGTTCCCAAGGGCGCAGCGCCCGATCTGCCGCCGTCGCGGCGGCTCGGGAAGGTGTTCCGCGACGACGAGGACATGGCCGCCGCCGGCGACATCGGCGAGGTGGTGCGCCGCGCGCTCGAGTCCGCGCAGTGCATGATCGTGGTGTGTTCGCCGCGCGCGGCGCAATCGCGCTGGGTCGAGGCGGAGATCACGCACTTCAAGCGGGCGCGGCCGGACGCGCCGGTGTTCGCCGTCATCGTCGACGGCGAACCGAATGCGGCGGATCCGGCGCTCGAGTGTTTCCCGAAGGCGCTGCGCGTGCGCTACGGCCCGGACGGCGAAATGCCGTTGGAGCCCGTCGGCATCGACGTTCGTCGCGACGGGCGCGACCGCGTGTGCGCGCGGCTCGCCTCCGGGATGCTCGGCGTCGATTTCGACGATCTGTGGGGCCGGGACCGCCGGCGGGCCGAGCAGCGCACCCGCATCCGCACGCTGACGCTCAGTGCGCTGACGGTCACGTTCGCGGCGCTCACGGCCGTCGCGGTCGTCAACGCCAACAACGCCCATCTCACGCTGAGCCGCTTCTTCGCGGAGCGGGCGTGGCAGCGCCTTGCCGGCGGGGACCCGCTGGCCGCCGCACGCTACGCGCTCGCCGGCATGCAGCTCGCGCCGCAGAACGAGGACTTATACCGCGCGGCGCTGGGCGCGGTGTCGCACGAGGCGGGGTCGAGCCTGCCGCCGATGCTGCATGAGGACGCCGTGCTCGATGCGCAGTTCTCGCCGGACGGAACGATCGCCGTGACCACGAGCGCCGATGGCGCGGCGAAGATCTGGCGCGTCGCGGACGGAGCGCCCATAGCTACGCTGCGCGCGCGCGCCGGCGCGATCACTGCGGCCGCGTTCACCGCGGACGACGCGCGCCTCGTCACCGGCGACGAGTCGGGCGGAGTCAGTTTCTGGAGCCGGCGCGACTGGACCGAAACGGCGACGGTCAAGGCGACGGGCGCGCCGATCGCGGCGATCGCCCTCGACGATGCGGGCGCGCGCGCCGTCATCCGCGACGACGACAACGCCGTCGCCGTGGTGACGGCGGCCTCGAGCGCTGCGACGCGGCTGCTCGCGCCGGGCGAGACCCACGTGTGGAGCGTTGCGATCTCCCCGGACGGCGACACCGTCGCCATCGGCGGCGCGTTCGCCGACGTGCGCCTGTTCGAGACTGCGAGCGGCAATGAACTCCGCCCCCTGAAAGCGCACACCGATGCGGTCTACGACGTCGCGTTTTCGCCCGAGGGCGCGCGTCTCGCCAGCGCCGGCGTCGATCGCACCGCGATCGTGTGGGACCTCCGGCGCGCAACGCCGATCACGAAGCTGGAGGGACATCGGCTCGAGGTGTTCGACATCGGCTTTTCCGCGGACGGCCGGCGCGTCGTCACGGGCGGCGTCGATCGCACGGCCCGGATCTGGGACGCCGCCACCGGCGCCCTGCTCGCGACGCTGACGGGACACACGAACTCGGTGACGAAGGCAAGTTTCTCCAGGGATGGGCGCCATGTCATCACCGCCAGCGAGGACGGCGCGGCGATCGTGTGGGCGGCCGACACGGGCGCGCCGTTGTCGGTGCTGCGCGGCCATTCCGGTCTCGTCAACGCCGCCGTCCTGGCGCCCGACGGCGCGCACGCCTTGACGGCCGGGCAGGACGGCGCCGCCCGCCTGTGGCCATTGCCGCAAACGCGTCTTTTGCAGGTTCTTCGGGCGCCGACGGGGGGCCTGTCGAGCGTCGAGCTCGACCCGGGCGCGCGCGAGATCGTCGCCGCGTCGACGACGGGCGCGGTGATGCGCTGGCGGGCCGACTCGTTCGCCCCGCTCGGCGCGGTGCAAAGCGACCTCGGCGCGCTCGCGGGCGCGAGCCTGGTGGCGGATGGCGCGGCGATACTGGCGGCGGGCGCGCGCGGCGCGGGGCTGTGGGACGCCCGATCCGGCGCGCCGATCGCGCGGACGGCAGCCGCGGACGGCGGCGTGCTCGCCGCCGTGATGTCACCCGATCGCCGCTTCGTCGCGACGGCGCACGCGAACGGCCTCGCTTACGTGCGGGATGCGCGCACTCTGCGCGTCGTCGTCGCCCTTCGCGGTCACGACGCCGAGGTGCGCAGCGTGGCGTTCTCGCATGACGGCCGCCGCATCGTCACCGGTTCGGAGGACGGCACGGCGCGGCTCTGGTCGGCGGAGACGGGCGCGGCGATCCACACGTTCACGGGCCATGACGACGGCGTCGGCGGCGTACAGTTCTCGCCGGACGACACGATGGTGCTCACCACCAGCGACGACGGCGCGGCGCGATTGTGGGATGCGCGCTCGCACGTCCTGCAGCGCGTGCTCGACGGACATGGCGGGCCGGTGTTCAGCGCCGTGTTCTCGGCCGACGGGACGCGCATCGCGACGGCCAGCGAGGACCAGAGCGCGCGCATCTGGGATACGCGCGACGGCCGCCTACTCGTGACGCTCGCCGGCCATGGCGGCGCGGTGTTCGGCGTTGCGTTCTCGCCGCGCGGCGATCGTCTTTTGACGGCGGGCGAGGACGGCGCCGTGCGCCTGTTCGATGTCACGCGGCTGACCGAGTCCTGGGCCGTGCTTGCCAGGGACGTGTGCCGCACGATGCTCGGCGCGGGGCCGGCCCGGCGGTTCAGCGAGGCGGAGATCACCGCGGATTCGCTGCTTGCGAACGAATGGCCCGACCCGCGTCGCGACGTCTGCGCCGGCGTGGCCGGCGCGCCGCCCCTTGCTCCGGCGGCGGCGGCGGCGCGCGCACGCTAGCGGCGCGGACGCGCCGTGCGGGGCCGCTGGGTGACGCGCGAACCGCCCGATCCGAGAGCGCCGTCGACGGCGCGATCTTCGCCCCCTCCCGCCACGACCTGCTCTTCGTCGTTCGCGTCGCGCATCAGCCAATCGACCGCCTCGTAGCAGGCCGTGATGATGCGGGCGCCCGGTGAATAGCGGAATTCTGCGCTGCCGCGACCGCAGGACTGCCCGACAAGAAGCACGCCTTCGGGCAGGTTGATGAACTGCGCGATGTCTTTCGCAACGTCCTCGAGAAGTTCGGTGCTTTCCAGATAGGCTTTCGCCGCCTGCAGCGCGGGCGGCGCATCCTCGTAGCGCACCTCGGGCAAGGCGCCCTGCTTTTCGCCCTTCTTCACGAGCGCCTCTCCGAACCACGCGTCGAGGTCCTCCGTCAGCGCCGTGAACTCGGCTTCGCAATCGACGGAGTCGATCGAATTCGGGAAGATCTTCCCAAGTCGCGCAAACCGATCCGGATTGGAGCCGTAAAGATAACAGGCAATCCGGGCGGCGCGATCGGCGTCGTCCGGATAGTGCGGACTGCTCGAGACGCCATCACCGCTTTCCGCGCTGCGCTTCCATCCCTGGATGGCGTAGAGAATCTCTCTGGCTTGGTCCGGTTCGTCCTCGTCGGGGAGCATGATGTAGATCGCGACGTCGTCCGCCGCCTCCTCGGAGGCCCGACGATCCGCCGCCTGATCGACCAGCGCCGTGTCGAGCATGAGATGACCGACCTCGTGATAGGCCAGGAAGATCAGATTGCCGTCGACATAGCCCTTCTGCCTGGGGTCGGACGGATCGAAGGCGGACGCCGCGGGCGTCGTCTGGGCCGCGGCGACGGGCGCCAGGGCGGCCAACCCGCCGAGCGCCAAGGCGAACAAAGTCGAACGAAGAACCGTCATCGGATCGCTCCTGGCGTTAACTGCCGAACTACACCGCCTCGGCGTCGCCAGCACAAGCGCCATGTCGTCCGTGCGGCCTCCGCCGCGGACCGCCTCCCGGTGACCGGGGTCACGCCCGGGCGCGTTTGCATCGGCCACGATCGATCCGCATCCTGATCGAGGAGGCCACGCCATGCCACGCCTGCCGCACCTTCCTTCCGACCATCCGACCGCGCGTGCGCCCCGCCTGCTCGCCCTTCTCGTCGCCGTGGCGCTCGTCGCGGTCGCGCCGTCCCAGGCGCAGGCGGAGCCGCAGACGACGTCGAAAACGACGACGTCGACCACCAGCACGACGACGGTCACGGGCGGTCCCGGCTCGACGCAAGTCACCACCACGACCAAATCCAAGAGCAAGACGGTGACGACGACCGCGCCCAGCAAGGTCGTGACCGAACCGCCGCCGGTGCGGATCGGCGGCCAGTCGTGGGGCGTGGAGATCGGCGGGGCGGCGGCGCCCGCAGCGGCCGGGGCCGGCGCAGCGGCCGGCGACGACGCCGACTTCGGCCCCACTCAGCCGGTCTATCGGATCGTGCTCTACGATCGCGCCGATTTCCGCGGCAAAAGCGTCGGCGTAACGATGGACACGCCCAATCTCGCGACGCGGAAATTCGCGGCCGCCGCGTCGTCCCTGCGCGTGCAAGGCGGCGCCTGGGAGATCTGCACCGGACCGAACTACACGGGCCGCTGCCAGATCGTCACCAGCGCGATGGACCTCGATGCGGCGGGCCTGGGCGACGCCGTCCAGTCCATCCGGCGCGCGAAATAGGCGCGCGCTTCGCGCGCGACGGCCGCGAAGCTTCGACCGCGCGCGACTACTCGGCCGCGGAGCGGTCATCGCGTCCGATTTGCGATTTTTATTTCAAGTAATTCGCCAAACAACTTGGCCGATGACATTTACCACTGATCAACTGCGACGCTGCGACAAGACGTGACAAAGTAACTCAGTCGCGGGAACGACGATGATCAAGTGGTACGTCCAGGACGCGCGCCTGGGGACGAAGCTGAGGATCGGCGTGGCCGCACTCGTCGCCGTGATGATCATGGCGATCGGGCTTCTCGTCGCGCAGAAGGTCGCGGTCGATGCGCTGACGGCGGAGTATCAGGCCGCCGCGCGCGCGCAGATGGCCGTATCGGACGTGAAGCTCGAGGTGGCGTCCATGCGCGTGGCGGCGCGCGACGCCCTGCGCCTGCGCCTTGCCGGCGACACCGCCCCAGGCGCCGCCACCCGGCTGACCGCCGCCCATGCCGCTGCGAAAGCGCGCCTCGCCGCGGCGCGATCCCACGTCGGCGCGACGGTGTCGCGCGACATCGATGCGATCGCGCCGCTGATCGACGCCTATCTCGCAGCCGCCAGCGCGAGCACGAGCGATGCGGAGACGCGGCGCGACGCGATCGACCGGGATTTGCTGCAACGGACCGAGACGCTTTTGAAGGACCTGCAGGCGCGCGAGGACGCCGCCGGCACGCGCATGCGGGAGATGTCCGCGCAAGCCGTGATGATCGGCGTGACCGCCATCCTCGCCGCGATCGCGTTGGGCGTCGGTTTCTCGATGTTGATGCAGCGCACGATCGCCCGCCCCGTCGGGCGCATGACCGAGACGATCACGCGCCTTGCTCATGGCGACTACGACGTCGCAGCCGACGCCGGCGGGCGCCGCGACGAGATCGGCGATCTCGCGCAGGCGCTGGAAGTCTTTCGATCCAACGCCAAGGAGGCCATTCGGCTACGCGCCGAGCAGGACGCCGCGCGCGCCGCCGCAGAGGCCGAACGGGCGCGCACCGAAGCCGCAAAAGCCGCCGCGGCAGCAGAACTCAAGCACGCGATCGACGCGCTCGCCGTCGCGCTCGGCCGCGTCTCGAAAGGCGATCTGACGGCCGACATCGCCGAGGCCTTCCCGCCGGCCTATGCGCGCCTGCGCGACGATTTCAACGCGACGCTCGCGCAGCTGCGCGACCCCATGCGCAACATCATCCAAAACGCCGCGATCATCCGTTCCGGCGCGCAGGAAATCTCTACCGCGGCGGACGACCTCTCGCGCCGCACCGAGCAGCAGGCCGCGAGCCTGGAGGAGACCGCCGCCGCGCTCGACGAAGTCACGGCCACGATCAGCGCAACCGCGAGCGGCTCCAAGCGCGCCTCGACGATCGTACAGGCCGCGCGCGAGGAGGCGCGATCTTCCGGCGCCATCGTCCGCGAGGCCGTCGACGCGATGGCGGCGATCGAGTCGTCCGCGCAGAAGATCAGCCAGATCATCAGCGTCGTCGACGAGATCGCCTTCCAGACGAACCTGCTCGCATTGAACGCCGGCGTCGAAGCCGCGCGCGCGGGCGACGCCGGGCGCGGCTTCGCCGTGGTGGCCCAGGAAGTGCGCGCGCTTGCGCAGCGCTCGGCAGACGCCGCGCGCGAAGTGAAGCAGCTGATCACCGAGAGCACCGGGTATGTGGAATCGGGCGTCGCGCTCGTCGGCCGCAGCGGCGACGCGTTGCAGCGGATCGTCGCGCGCGTGTCCGAGATCGACGGGCTCGTCTCCGAGATCGCGGCGAGCGCCGAGCAGCAGTCCGCCGCGCTGAGCCAGGTGAACGCCGCCATCAACCAGATGGACCAGGTCACGCAGCAGAACGCCGCGATGGTCGAGGAATCCACGGCCGCGAGCCACGAACTGGCGCGCGGCGCCGACGCGCTCGACAAGGCGGTAGGCGCGTTCACGCTGGAGATGCCCGACGCGGCGCCGGCGCGCGCCAGCGCGACGCCCGCCCCACTCCGGCGCGCGGCGGTCTAGGCGGGCGGGCGCGCCTCTGCGACGGCGGCGGAGGGCGGAGGGCGGAGGGCGGAGGGCGGAGGGCGGAGGGCGGAGGGCGGAGGGCGGAGGGCGGAGGGCGGAATGAGCGCCCGCCGCGGGAGACTTAACGAACTAAGTAACTACAAAATATAGGGAAATCCAACAAAAACCGCTATTTTTTTGGATTGTTTGCGCCTTTGACTTGAGCGGACTTACACTCACGCCTTGGGATGGAGGCGTGAGCGATGGAGTGGGCTTGCAGACTGTGTGGGGCAGCGGACAGCGCCACCGTGATGACCCGTGCGGACTGGCTGGCCTTCGCCGCGACGACACGGGACGCGCGGCTACGCATGGCCGACCTCGTGCGCGCTAAGGCCGACCTCGACTTCGGCGACATCGTTGCCTGTTCGGGCTGCGGTTTGCACGCCGTCGCAGCGCCGCCGTCCGCAACGGCCCTCGACGCATTCTACCAAGCCTACTATGCGAACGCTGACTACGGCGCGAAACGCGAGAAGAAAATCGACAGGGCGCGCCGCCGTATTCGCCGCCTCAATCGCCGAGCGCCGGGCAAACGGTTCCTCGACGTCGGCTGCAATCTCGGCTTCGCGGTCGAAGCCGCGCGCCTGGAGGGGCTGGCGGCGCATGGCGTCGAGGTCGACGCGCAGGCTGTCTCGACCGCACAGCGCATGTTTCCGAACGTGACGATCACCTGCGGCGACGCTTTATCGCTCGCGGAGTCCGGTGCGCGGTTCAACTTCCTCTGGTGCACCGAAGTAATCGAGCACGCGCCCGATTTCCGGGCGTTCGCGGTCGCCCTCGCCCGCCTTGCGGCCCCCGGCGCGCTCTTGTTCCTCACCACGCCCGACGCCGGCCATTGGCGGCTCCCGCGACAGTTTGCGACCTGGGACGAAGTGAAGCCGCCCGAACACCTGCAGTGGTTCACCGCGAGGCATCTGCGCACATTGTTCGAACCGGAAGGCTTCACGGTGCGGTTCGAGACCGCGCTGAAGCCGGGGTTGCGGATGATCGCAACGATGGGTCAAAGCGCAGGCGGGTGATCGGGTCGCGTGACAAGCGCACCGCTGATCCACCGCGCAATTCTTGAAAACCAATGGTGAGCCCGCCGGGATTCGAACCCGGGACCCTCTGATTAAAAGTAAGACTGGCAAGCCTTTTCGCCGCGTTCCGTCCGATTGCTCCGAATTGCGCCTAGTGGACGTTTTGCCAGCTATAGCGCGGAAAATCGAGCGCGCGGCCGTGGCGGCGCATTTCCGCGAATTGCGTTGAATTGCAGTAACCGTGTCCCCATAGTGTCCCCGCGTGTCCCCGTGGCGTCTGAAACGGCCCCCGGGAACCGGAGGGCGAGACGATGGCGGAAAAGATCAACCTGACGGCCCGGGCGCTCGAAGCCCTGAAGCCCGGCCCGGCGGACTACGACGTGTTCGACCGGACCATTCCCGGCTTCCACGTCCGCGTCCGCACGTCGGGGGCGGTGTCCTTCCGGCTCAAATACAAGGCCGCCGACGGCCGCCAGCGGCGGGCGACGCTTGGAACCCTGTCGGGACACTTCACCGTCGCCCAGGCGCGCGCCGAGGCCGAGCGTCTGCGGCTCATCGTGCAGCAAGGCGGCGACCCGATGGCCCAGGCCGAGGAAGCCGAGCGCGCGGCTGAGGAAGCCCGCCGCCGGCAAATCACCGTGTCCGACCTCATCGAGCGCTATTTGACCGACGGCCCCGCCCTGAACCCGAACAAGCGCACCCGATCCTGGGAGCACGACGCGGGCATGTTGCGGAACCACGTCAAGCCGCTGATTGGGAAGCTGTACGCCCATGCGGTCCGCCGGGCCGACGTGGAGCAAATGCAGGCCGACATTATCGCCGGGAAGACGGCGCGCTCGGAGAAGATCAAAGACCGCCCCCGGGCGAAGCGCATCATCCGGGGCGGCGAAGCCGCCGGCCGCGCGTCCACGGTGGCGCTCGGAACCGTCTTTAGCTGGGCCATCGAGCGCGAGCTGATCGACCGGAACCCGGTCACGAAGGTCAAGAAACCGACGCCGCGCACGCGCGAGCGCTTCCTGACGGATGAGGAAACCGGGACCCTGCTCGAAACCCTGACGACGCTGACGAACGCGGGCGACCTGCTCAACGTCCACGCCGATCAAATCCGCCTGCTGCTTTTGACCGGCGCCCGCCTGCGGGAGATCACGCGCCTTCGTTGGGCGGAAATCGACTTCGAGCGCGCCTTGATCCGCCTTCCGCGTGAGCGCGGCAAGACGGGCGAGCGCGTTATTCACCTGTCGCCCGCCGCGCTCCAACTGCTGAACGAACGCCCGCGCAACGGTGCGTTCGTCTTCCCCGGCCCGCGCGCACCGATTGACGAGACGACGAAGGAACCCTTGGCCCCCGCCGACGATTTGGAACGCCCGTGGCGCCGTGTGCGGAAGGAAGCCAAGCTGCACGACGTGCGCTTGCATGACCTGCGGCATAGCGTGGCGTCCTTCGCCGCCGCCCGTGGCGCGTCGCTGCTGCTGATCGGCAAAATCCTGGGCCACCGCCAAGCCGCGACGACGGCGCGTTATGCGCACCTTGCCGCCGATCCGGTCCGCGACGCCGTGGCCCAAATCGGAAACCAAATCACGACGGCCCCCGCGCGTCTTGCGGAGGCGAAAGCGCGCCGAGCGCGCAAGGTGGAGGGTGAAGGATGACGCGACACGCATTTGACGCGGCGAAGGCCGACTTTGACGAAGTGGCGGCGGCGGTGGCCGCCTTCGAGGGCGAGGGCGTCACGTTCGACGCGCTGGCGTCTTACGAGCAAGACCGCGCCGAGCTGCTGCTGACGACGCCCGCGCCGACGCTGGCCGACGTGCTCGTGAAGCTGCACGCATGGCGCTCCATCGAGGCGGGCGACACGCGCGACGTGATCGACCTGATTGCGGCCGACGTTGAGCGCCTTCTGGCCGAAGGGGCGAAGCAATGAGCGCCGATCTGATCCCGACCGCGCCGGGCGTGTTCAACTGGCCGAACCGACAATGGGCCGAAACGTGGCTCCCGTTCGTGCGGCTGGCGTCCGTCGTCATGCAAGACGAGGAACGCGCCGCCCTGACGGTCAACATGTCCGAAGCCGAGGCCGAGGGCTTCGCCATGAACCTCATGAACACCGCGAACCACCTGCGAGACCTCGCCGACATGTGCGACGCCGCTGCCGACAAGGCGGCGGCGATCTGGGACGCGGCGCACCCGGAGGTGAGCGGCGCCCCTGATTCGCGGTAACATCGAGATCGGCGCGGCTAGGGCGACGGCCCGAAGACCCGAACCATGCGGACCGCCGCGCCGACCCTTCACATGGTCGCACGTCATGGGGTGCGGAGATGGACGACGACACACCGTTTTTCGAAACCGGATCGCAGGACGGCGGGACTGTTCGCCTGTCGCGAAATGACTTGCTCGAAGGGTTGGCCGACGCCGAAGCCGTCTTTTCGAAGCCTTGCAGCGAAGACCTAGCGCGCGAGGCAAGGCGCAAATGGTGGCTTTGTGCTGCCGGCCTCCTGATCCACCACGACGACAACCCGAGCCGGCCCCCGCCGAGCGGCCTGATGAGCGATTTGATCCGCATTTCCGTCGAACTGGCGAACGGCATTCTCCCGCCGCTTGTCGTATCGCAACCGCTGGCCAAAGGACGCCGAGCCGAGCCTATGCACCTGTACGGCGCGAAGTCGTCGGCGGTGGCTTACGTCCGCGCCGCTCTGGCCGGCATTGTGGACGATCCCGACCCCGTTGGGACGGTGTGCGAGCGCTTCAAGATTTCCGAGCGCCGCACCGTGCAGCGATGGACGAAAAACGCGCGCTATACCAAGACCGATTTAGGGGCGATCACCGCCGAGCAATTCGTTTCTGACCTGAACGTGGCCGCCGAAGTTTACCCAACGGTGGGCGCGTCGCATGAGGCGATCCGCGCCCGCAACACGAAGCGCCCGCGCCGAGGAAAATAAATCGGCATTTCGCGTCCGTGGCGACGCACGCCATCGAACGCAATGCTTCGAACACCGCCGACGTTGGCGGCTATTCGGAGCAACGCACATGACCGCCCCCGGATCGAACCGGCTTCGCGCTGACGAAGCCCTCGCCCGTTTCGCTCACCTGCACGACATTTCGCGCGGCGACCTGCCGAGCGTCGCCACGCTCGCCAAGTTGCGCTGCGTTGGCGGCGGCCCGCCGTTCGTGAAGCCGAAAACGTCCGTCGTGCTCTACGAGTGGAGCGCCTTCGAGGCGTGGCTTTTGGCGCGCATGACGCCGAAGGCTTCCACCGCCGCCGACGCGGCGGCCCGTCGTCAACCGGCGTAAGGCGGGGGCGACGGATGACCCAGAAAGAGAACGGCCCCGGCGCGCTGGCGGGCGCGACCGAGGCCGGGAACGAAAGCGCTCATGGGCTGGCGCACCGCCAATATAGCGAACCCGGCGTCACCGCGCATCGTGTCGGCGAGCGCATCCGCCAAACGGCGCGCGGCGTCGTCCACGTTTACACCCTCGCCCGCGTCGAACCCCACACGAACGCAAGCGGCGAGTCGTCCGCGCTTCTGACCTGGGAAGGCCGTTGCGTTCGCTGCGGCGACCGCTTCGAGCACGTCACGGGCCGTCGCGCACCTCGCTACCTGAACCGCACCTGTCGCCCCTGCCGGTCCGCACCTGACGACGCCGAGCGTGTGGACGCGCTCGCCGCCGAGCGCCTGGCCGCGATGGTGGACGTATCGCCCTACGACGTGTTGCGCGACGAAGGGGGCGCCGAATGACCGCCACCGACCTTAAGGCGCAAATCAGCCGCGACGCCTTCGCCACGCTGATTGATCCCCTCATGCCGCCCGACCATCGGCGGGAGAAAAACGGAAAATGCCGCGCGGGCCACAACGGCGGCTTCGTCGCCGACCTGAACGCCCGGACGTGGTTCGACCATCGAACCGGGAAAGGCGGCGGCGTGCTCGATGCAGTCATTGAGCTGGGCTATGCGCGCGACCGCGCCGAGGCCGCTGATTGGCTTCTGACGAATGACTACTTGGAGGCCGACCCGGAGCGCATGGCGCGGAACCGTGAGGCCGCCGCGAAGGATGAGGCCGACGCGGCCGAGGCGCGCGCCCGCAACGCCAAGCACGCGCTGCGGGATTGGGCCAAGGCGAAGGCCGTCCACCGCGCCACGCTCGGCGGCGTCTATTTGGAGAAGACGCGCGCACTTCGCCCGCCCTGGGGGCCGTCGCTGCGCTTCCTAGCGCGGTGCTATTGCGGACCGCTTCGCGGCGAGCGCCCCGCGCTCATCGGCGGCGTGTCGAAGCTGTCCGCGCCTCATGACGTGATCGCAATTCAGCGGATCTTTTTGGAGCCGCCCGGGCGCAAGTGCTCCGAGTTGGAAAAGCCCAAGCTGTCGCTTGGCCCGATCACGGGCGGCGGCGTCATCCTGGGCGACGTGCGCGACGCGCTCGTGATCGCCGAGGGAATCGAAAGCGCGTTGAGCGCAAGCCGAGCGCTCGGCTTGCCGGCCGTGGCCGTGCTCGGCGCGTCGAACCTGCCGAAGCTGGAAATCCCCGACACGGTGCGCCGTGTCGTGATCGCCCCCGACCGCGACGAAGGCGGAACCGGCGAGCGTCATGCGCGCGCGCTCGGCGTGGAGCTGGCGCGGCGGGGCGTGTCGGTGGCGCTCGCCTGGGCGCCGGACGGCCTGAACGATTGGAACGATTGGACGATGCGGGAAGCCGCCAAGATCACGGAGGCGGCCTATGCGCGCTGACGATTTGAACCCGAACGCCCCGGCCTTCGAGCTGGAAGAAATCACCGCCCCGCCGCTCAACGGCGCCGACACCGACGCGCCGCACTTGGACGAAGCGCCGCCGCCGGCCGACGACACGCCGAAGCGCAAAAGCCGTGCGCGTCGTGCTGACGGCTTGCCTGTCGGCTTCGAGCTGACGGATGCGGGCGTGTTCAAGCTGATCCCGAAGGAAGACGGCGACGGCGAGGAACGGAAAGTCTCGCGCCGCTTCGTCTGCACCGGCCTCAAGGTGCTGGCGCGTTCCCGCAACCGCGACCGCGAAGCCTGGGGCCTGCTTGTCGAGTTGACCGACGCTGACGGCCACGTCCACCGCCACACGATCCCGGCCAGCCTGTTCGCGGGCGACGCCACGCCGATCTTGGCCGATCTTCTGAACCTTGGCTTGCGCCTTGGACGCGACAAGGCGGCAAAGGCCGACGTGATTGCGTACCTGCTGCAATCGGAACCGACCGCGCGCGTGCTGTCCGTCTCTGCAATGGGATGGAATGACGCGACCTGCACCGCCTTCGTGCGCGGCGGTGGCGACGTGCTGGGCGCCGAGGGCGTCGTCTACCAAAGCGAAATCGCGGCGAGCGCCGCCGCCGAGATGCGCGCCCAGGGAACGCTTGAAGACTGGAAGCGCGAAGTCTCCGCACTCTGCACCGGGAACCCGCTGCTCATCCTGGCCGTGTCGGCGGGCTTCGCCGCGCCCCTGCTCGAAGCCGTCGGCGCGTCGTCATTCGGCCTGCATTTCTGCGGCTCATCGAGCTGCGGCAAGACGACGGGCTTGCGCGTTGGCGCGAGCGTGTGGGCAAGCGCCAAGGGCGTGCGCACATGGCGGAGCACATCGAACGGCCTCGAAGGCATAGCGGCGGCGCACAATTCGACGCTGCTTTGCCTCGATGAGCTGGGCGAAGCCAACGCGCTCGAAGCGGCGGCGAGCGTCTACATGCTCGGGAACGAACAAGGCAAAGCGCGCGCGCTTCGTGACGGCCGCGCGCGGCCTCCGCAACGGTGGCGCCTTGTGTTCCTGTCGTCCGGCGAAATCAGCCTTGGCGACAAGGTAGGCGAAGCCGGCAAGCGCACGACGGCGGGCCAAGCTGTCCGGCTCATCGAGCTGCGGGCCGATGACCGCAAGCATGGCGCCTTCGATGACCTGCATGACAAGGCTGACGGGCGCGCGCTGTCCGATGCGCTGCGAGCGGCCAGCGAAGCCCATTTTGGAACGGCCGGCCCTGCCTTCGTGGCGCAAATGATCGGCGCGGGCCGCGACGCGGTGGCCGCAAGCGTCCGAACCCTGACGGACACCTTCGTTGAGAAGGCGACGAAGGCACACGGCCTCGCCACCGCCGACGGCCAAGTGAAGCGCGTTTTGGAACGCTTCGCCGTGCTCGCTGCGGCGGGCGAGCTGGCGACGATGTTTAGCCTGACCGCTTGGAAGGAAGGCGCGGCCGAAGCCGCCGCGCTCGATGCTTTTGGCGGATGGCTTGGAGCACGCGGCGGCGGGAAATCGGCCGAGGCGATGGAGGCCGTCGCGCGCTTGCGTGATTTCCTTCTGACCTACGGCGTGTCGCGCTTCGAGCCGCTGCCGGGCATGGTCGTGGAGAGAGACGCAACCGGCGGCGTCGTGGCCTATGATTTCAATTCGGCTGATCCCCACGGCCCCGACGGTCCGGCGAAGGTGTCTGCGGCGCGCACCGTGATCGACCGCGCCGGATGGCTCGATGCGCAGCACTTCTACATTCACCCGACCGGCTGGAAGAAAATCCACACGGGCGCCGACCCGACCCGCGCCGCTGTCCACGTTGAATCTGCCGGCTTCCTCGTCTGCGGTGGCGAGCGCGACCGTCCGCATGTGCGCCGGCTCGATGAAGTGCAAGGGCGTCCCCGCGTTTACGTCGTGAAGCGTTCCATTCTGGGCGCCGACGAAGCCGGGACCGTTGACGACGGGGGCGCGCAATGACGACGCACCCGATTTCGACCGGGACAAGCGGGACACCCGGGACAACGTTGAAGGACAACGGGAAACCTTGTCCCGGGACAAAAAACGCGGCCGGGACAAGCGGGACAATGACCGCCGATGACCTCGCCGCGCGTGTCGCCGCGCTGGCCGCACGGATGCGCGCCGGACCTGTCCCGGGCGCTTCTGTCCCGGCTGTCCCGGCGTCCAAATCTGTCCCGGGACAGACTATCGCCAGCAATATCAACGCCGTCCCGCTTGTCCCGGCTGTCCCGGCCCAAAACGGCAAGGCTGTCTTGTCGCGCGCGGTCCCCACGGCGGGACAAGATCGGCCGTCGGCGTGGTGGAGTCCGTCGGGACCGCTCGAAGGCGACCCGACGCGCACCGAGGGGAACGCGCCGACGACGGATCGCCGCGACCGCCTGGAACGGCTCGCCGGGCTTTTCATCGAGCGCGCCGGCCATGCGAAGGCCGCCGCATTTGAACCGAGCGACGCCGAGGCCGACGCGCTCGCCTTCGCCGATCTGCTGCACGACTGGCGACACCGCGCGCCGAAGCTGACGGAGGCCGACGCCCGCGCGAGGCTGATCCTTGCGCTACGGGATGCGCACGCGCTCGGCCTGCTCGATGACGTGAACGTTGACGCGCTCGCCGCCGCACCGATCCCGGCGCGGATGGAGATCGGCGCCACGTTCGACCATGACCGCACCGCCAGCACGACGGAGGGCGCACGATGAGCGCCGCCGATGAGCTGGCCGCCGAGCTGCGGCGTCTGCACTTCGACGTGAGGAACCCGCACCGCTTCCAGGATGCGAAGCGCGACCTTGCGGCGCGCGTCGCTCGCCTCGCCCTGCCGAACCCGTGCGCGAATTGTCCGGCGTCGTCGCTACGCCTGGCGCTCGATGGTGCGCGTCGTGTGGCGCGGATGGAGCGCGACCGGGCCGACCGCGCCGAGCGGCTTCTGGCGAGTGCGGTGCGAAGGCCGCGCCGATCCCGCGCACACGCGCTGGCGGCGCAAATGGCCCTATGGCCGGACGCCTAGAGATTTCGAGCACCGCAACGGATTTCGACATTTTCGCTTGAATAGACGGAGGGCCGAACATGCCGGCGAGAAAATACCGCGCGACCTGGGATGACATTGGCGCGCTCGATTGCGATTTCATCGCGGGATGGGGCGTGCTGTCGGGATACCGGGGGCAAATCGACACCGAGGCCGAGCAAGGGCCGGCGTCGATCTTCTGCGAGCACGACACCGAGCGCGACATGCTCGCCGCCTTCTATGTCTGGCCGGAGCCGCGCCTTAAGGCGACCATCGGCACGGGCGAACACGGCCCGATCCGCTCAACGGTGCGCATCGAGCGCACGCCCTGCCGCTATGGTGGAACGCGGCCGATCTTCGTTTGCCCAGGATGCGCACGGCGCACGCGGCGCTTGGCGGTGCGCCCGTCCGGCCTTCTCTGCGGCAAGTGCGCGGGCGTCACCTATGGATCGCAGCGCGAGACGAAGACCCGCCGCCTTGTGCGCCGGGCGAACGTGCTGGCCGCGCGCCTGGGAATGGAGCATTTCACCGACACGCCGAAGCGCCCGCCCTACATGCGCGAAGCGACCTATCAGAAGACGCTCGCCGAGCTGCGGGCCGTGGTGGATCAAATCAACATCAAGGCGGCCCGCGCCATGTCCCGAGGGATTGCCGGCCTGGGCGCGCTGGCGCGGTGGGGCGTGTGATTTTCCTTCACTTCGCGCGCGCGTTGGAAGATCGGCCCGCTACGGAAAATAATCGGACGGCCACCCGCTCCAAGCCGCCGAAATCATAGGGACAACGCGCGCGCGCGTTGGAGGGTTTTTTCAGGCCCTAAACGGTAGGGCGCGCCGTCCTGATATTGCATGACCTGCAACACGCGCTGATCCGCCTTCGAGCCGCGCCGGGCGTGCTGACAAATGTAGACATTTCCGGCCGGCGCGCCGTCGCACCGATGTTAGCTTTTGTTGAGCCTAAGGCCCGTTCTTTGGCCCCCGCGCGCGCGTTTAGAAGGACCGGAGCGGCGCCAAAGATCCGGATCCATATCTTCCGATTATTCGTCGCACAATTCGAAGATCTTTTGATCCGCGCATTCGTTCAGCGCATGCCGCGAGAGGAAAAATCCTCATTAAGAACAGAAAGATGTGCGCCTTGATGCCGAATCGCGACGGCCCTTCACCGGCACGCCTATTGCTCGGTGAGGGGCTAGGTTCTGGAGAGCTCGTTCGATGAGGAATGCACGCCAATCCCTTCCGACCTGCGGCTCGCCAGGACTGCTGGGCTGGGCCATAGGATCGGTCTGGTTCGCGATCATGACGGTCGGCCCGGTCTCGTACTGGGGCCTAAACCAGATCCTCATTCAACCGCCGGCTTTCTTGGCGATGCTTTCAGCCCTTGCGGCCTTTCCGGCCCTCGGTTGGCTGATGTGCGCTGGAGCGTGGCGGTCCGCCTGGACAACCCAGCGTCAGATCGAAACACTCGAGATGCGCTTCGATCGAATTCAGATCGCCATCGAGACGCTGTCGGCAAAACTGGAGGCCGCAAACGTGGCCCGCTCGACCATGGCGTCGCCCAGCGCACCGCAGTCCAAGTCGTCTCGCACGGACGCTCCGTCGCGCGTGTCGCGATTGGCGACTGACGCATCGCCCTGTCGACAAGCCCCCCCTTCCCAGTCGACGATTTGGACCTTCAGTCCCGACGTGTGCCGGGCCTCGCAGGATATCGAGCCGGCAAATGGCGGACCTGATCTGCATCCGACGCCGATCTGCGCGCCGCAGATGGGTCGGCGGCGCCATCCCGCCGCCACGCCGACGGCCGAACCCGCTCCCGCGCGAGACATGGCGATATCTGCGGATGCGGCGCTCTCAACACGCGCCGCCAAGCGACGCCAGCGCCGAAACCGCGCGAAATTGGTCAGCGCAGATCAGGATGATCAGGCCCCTACCCGCATGGCTGGGCCTCTCGCTGCAACGCCGGCCGCTACATCGCACGTCTACGGCGCCGTCGCGCCAGCCGCGGAGCCGCCTCTCTCTCCAGCCGTCGCATATCTCTGGAGTTTCTGGCCAACGCCTGCGCCGCAAGACTACGACCGGTCTGATGCGCCGTGGCCGGAGAATTTGAACGGCGCTGCCGGGCGCACGCCACAGGTCGGGGTCGCTCCGAATTGGTCGTCCGCGCAAATGGCCGAAAACGGCTCGCGCGCGACCAAGACTCCGCGGTTCGACGACGCCGAGGTCAGCGCCCGGCTGCCTCGGGCGACGGGGCCGCGGGATCGGCGGGCGCGCGTCCTCGCCGTGTGAACTTCGCAAACAGGTCGCGCAACAGGCCGAACGCCTCGCCCCGGTCCGGGCCATCGCCCAGGCCGACGCGACGGTGAACGCCGCCAACACGGCGTTGGAATCCGTCGCGCCCGTTCCCCTCACGGACGAAGCCGGCCGGCCAATCGGTCCGGCGCGGACCGCCGAGCTGGGGGCGCAGCGCGCGGCCGAGATCGCCCGTCTTGAACGGCGGCGCATCGAGGCCTTGGCGGCGCGGGCCGCGCTTCCACCGCCACCTGCGGGCGCGGCCATCAAGCCGGCCGATCCGGCGACCCTTTGGGCCGTCGTCGTGCTGCTTGAAGCCCTGAAAGGCGCCGGCCTGTTCGTCGTCGGCGCCGGCCAGCCGGCCGAGCGTCGCCAGCCGGCCCCGGTCACGGCCTTGGACGCCGCCCGGGCGCTCGCCCGGAAGCGGTGGGGCGAGCCTCGCCAAGCCTGAGACTAGACGCCCCTGGGCTACCGCCTGGGGGCGTTTTTCGTTACCCTCCGAGTCGGCCTTCGCAGCACCGGCCCGCCGCGAACCGTCGTCAACGCTCCGCACCGCATCGTTCCTGATGCTTAGGCCGCAGCATCGCCCCTCACAAAAGAGGCGAGCATGAGCGTTCAATCTGAAATCCGCACCCTGCGATCCCTGGCCGAGCGCGTTTGGCGCAAGACGGGATGGCGCTTCACCGTCACGACCCGGAAGGGCGAGGCCGCGCTATGGCGGGATAATACCCTCCGCATGACCGGATCGCCGGCCGAGTGCATAGCCTACCTTGAACGATGGGCGAAAGACGCCTGAACCCTTCACGCCCCCGTGCCGATCTGGCCGGGGGCGTTTTCATTGCGGCCTTGGCGCACGAAAACCCGCGCCGATCCAAAGCAGCGCTCGCCACGCCACCATCGTGAGCAAGATGGGGAGGAATGCCCAGGCCGCGCGCTCATACCAAAAACTGGGCTCTAGCCCTTTCGGGAAGCTTGGCGCACTCGGCTCGGTCACAAACGTATCGCCGGGCGCCACTCCAAGAGATCGCTTCAACGACTCTTTCAGCTGGTCGTAGGTCATGTCGTCGTACTGCGGCCATCGACTTCGAAACGTGCTTTCAGGGATGAGGCATAAATTCGGATCCCGCTCGCCCCTCGCGTATCGTTCGCTCGGTGCCAAAACATCGCACTTGATGACCAAAGGTCTGCTTCCGGCCCTGGCCGCCTCCGCCGATTTCCAATCGGCAAACGTCGAGTAGCCGACGCCGCAAAGCCAAAGCGCGCCTGCGACGATCCCGACGCGCTCCATCCCTTTTCGAAATGCCATCGCCCGCCCCCACGTTGACGCTGCAATGTCCATCGGGCGCCGTTAACCCGCAACCCGCGCCAAATGCGCATCCGGGCGCGACCATGCGCATGGGCGTTAACGGACCGCAGAATGGACGGCGGGGGCGCGAAAATCCGCCCGCCTGTCCCCATAGTGTCCCCGCGACTTAGCGCGCCGGAAATCGCGGAAGCGGAAAACCCTTTGAAATCATGGTGAGCCCGCCGGGATTCGAACCCGGGACCCTCTGATTAAAAGTCAGATGCTCTACCGGCTGAGCTACAGGCTCCCAAAGCGTTCGCCTGACTACGGGAAGCCGCGGGCTTGTGCAAGCGGCGCCCGCCGCCGGGGCGGCGGCGGCGGGCTGCGGCGCGGGCGGACGCGCCGTCACACGCGGGAGGGAGCGGGTCCCGCGGGCCGGTCGGCGGCGTCGGAGGCCGGTCGGGCGTGCGGCGGGCCCCTCGGACGCCAGGCGAAATCGTCAGGTCGGGGCGTCGCGCGCGGCGACGGCGGCGCGGAACACGGCGCCGGCCGCGTGCATGCGGGCGAGCGCCGCATCGAGGGCGTCGGGCGTGACCGGCGCATCGGAAGTCGCGAGCGCTTCGAGGTCATGGCGGGCGCGCCGCAGCGCCTCGGAGGCCGCGGCGACCGCCTCCCCGCCCGCGTCGAGACTGTCGAGGCAGGCGAAGGCGGTGCGGGCGGCGGCGACGAGCGGTCCCTGGAGGGCGTCGGGCGCCGCCCGGGCGACGACGTCGAGCGCGGCGGCGGCCATGTGCAGCTGGAACAGCAGAGCGCGCATGGTCATTCCTTTCGGCCGAGCAGCGCCGCGAAGGCAGTGACGGCCCGCTCCGCGGCCCGCGTGGCGACGACGAGCGCGGCGTCGGCGGCGGCGCGGTTTTCCTCATCGCCGTGCGGGTCGGACTGGGCGGCGGCGCGCGCGCGTTCGGCGGCGGCGAGCGCGTCCAGCGCCGCGCTGGCGTCGCGTTCGGCGGCGGCGAGCGCTGCGACCTGCGTTTGCGGCGTCGCAGGGTCGGCGACCTTGGCCGCGGCGGTCTCGAGAAGCGTGGTGTAGGCCCGCGCGAGCAGCTGCGGCGCGCGGGGGGCGGCCGCATCGGGGACCACGCGCGCCACCCCGGGCGTCGTCCGCGCCGGTGGTGATGCGGGCGTCGCGCACCCGGCCAGCGTCAGGCTTGCGAGGGCGGCGATCGCCGCAAAACAGCGCCCCCGGCTCATGCGAGCGGCCCCGCGGCGCGTGCGCGGCCGACGCCGACCGCCAGCACGCCGAGCGTGAACACCAGATCGAGCAGACGGGCGGCGAGCTCCTGCGCCGCGTCGGCGCCGAGATCGACGCCGAACCGGCCGGCGACATAGGCGATCGCCATGGCGACCGCCCCGCGCAGGGTCAGGGAGTGGAACGCCGAGCGCGGCCCGCGCGCGGTTGAGGGCGCGCCGCCATCGGGCGACGGCGCGACCGGAAGGGACGATGAGAGCGACATGGCAGCCTCCGTGCTGTCGACACGAAGACTAGGCGGGCGCCGGACCCGGTCGGGTTGCGGCGGGGATTGTCGTCGTCGCGGCTATTCGGCCGCGACGCGCGCCGGCGCGCCGCCAAGACGGGCCTTGGCGGCGTTGTATTCGCGCTCGAAGCGCTCGACGAGGCCCGCGGCCGTCGGGATCTCCTTGACGGCGCCGATGCCCTGCCCGCAGCCCCAGATGTCTTTCCAGGCCTTGGCTTCGGTGTTGCCGCCCGAGCCGAAATTCATCTTCGAGGGATCGCTTTCGGGGAGGTTGTCGGGATCCAGGCCCGCCGCGATGATCGACGGCTTGAGATAGTTGCCGTGCACGCCGGTGAAGAGGTTGGAATAGACGATGTCCTCGCCGCTGCTGGCGACGATCATGTCCTTGTAGCCCTGGGCCGCGTTGGCCTCTTTCGTGGCGATGAAGGCCGAGCCGACATAAGCGAGATCGGCGCCGATCGCCTGCGCCGCCAGGATTGCGCGACCGGTGCCGATCGCGCCGGAAAGCAGCAGCGGGCCATCGAAGAACTCGCGGATCTCTTCGATCAGCGCGAACGGCGAGAGCGCGCCGGCATGGCCGCCCGCGCCGGCGCACACCGCGATGAGGCCATCGGCGCCCTTTTCAAGTGCCTTCTTGGCGTGCGGGATATTGATGATGTCGTGCAGCACGATGCCGCCATAGGAATGGATGGCGTCGTTGAGCCAGGGCTGGGCGCCGAGCGAGGTGATGACGACCGGAACCTTGTACTTCACGCACATCTCGACGTCGTGCTGCAGGCGGTCGTTCGACTTGTGCACGATCTGGTTGACCGCGAACGGCGCCGCCGGGCGATCGGGGTGGGCGGCGGTGTGGGCGGCGAGCTCCTCGGTGATGCGCTTGAGCCAGTCTTCCAGGGCCGGCGCGGGCCGCGCGTTCAGCGACGGGAACGAGCCGACGACGCCCGCCTTGCACTGGGCGATCACCAGGTCCGGGTTCGAGATGATGAAAAGGGGCGAGCCGACGACCGGGATGCGGAGGTTTTGCAGGACAGGCGGCAGCGCCATGGCGTTCCCCTTAACGTGAGCGTCAATTCTGGGCTGGACGTTAGCCCGCAGCCGCCCGCGTGAAAAGGCGTACCCCCGGGGCCGCGCTTCGGACACGGCCTTTGCTCCGCCCCGCGCCCGCCCCAACGGAAAGCCGGAACGCTTGACGACGGGCCCGGCCCCGCATCTTTTGCCGCCCATGAATACGCCCCTGACGGCCCTGGCGGCCGATTTCCCCGAGGTCGACGAGGCGCGGTGGCGCGCGTTGGCGGAGAAGGCGCTCGCCGGCGCGCCATGGGATCGTCTGGTCAAGCGCACGGCGGACGACCTGCGCATCCAGCCGGTCTACCGCGAGACCGACATCGCCGCCGCCGGCGAGCCGTTCGGCGCACCGGGCCAGGCGCCGTTCGCCCGCGGCCGCACAGCGACGCGCGACGCCTTTCTGCCGTGGCATATCCGGCAGGCCGTCGCGCACGCCGATCCGGCCGGCGCCAACGCCGAAATTCTCGACGAGCTGCGCGGCGGCGCGTCCTCGATCGAGCTCGTCGTCGATCCGACGGGCGCGAGCGGCGTCGCCCTGCTGGAGACGCGGGACGTCGCGCGCGCGCTCGACGGCCTGCTCGTCGATCTTGCGCCAGTGTCACTCGATGCGGGGGCGTACGGACTGCGCGCCGCCGAGCTCGTCGCCGACTATCTGCGCGACGCGGGCCAGGCCGCCGCGCCGCCGGCGTTCAACGTCGATCCGATCGGCGCGCTGATGACGACGGGCCGCATCGGCGCCGACGATCTCGCCGCCGCCGTCGCGTTCGCGCGCGCGTGGCCCGACACGTTCCCCGGCGCGGCGATGCTGCGCGCGGATGCGCGGCCCGTGCACGAAGCCGGCGGATCGGAAGCGCAGGAGATCGCCGCGGCGCTCGCGACCGGCGTCGCTTATCTGCGCGCCTTGACGGCGGCCGGCGCGGCGCTGGATGAGGCCAACGCCGCGATTTCGTTCACCCTCGCGGTCGGGCCCGACGTGCTCGTCGAGGCTGCGAAGCTGCGGGCGCTGCGCCTCGCGTGGGCGCGGGTGATGGAGGCGGCGGGCGCGGCCCCGGCCGATCGCGCTGCGCGCGTCGTCGCCACGACCTCGCGCCGCATGATGACGCGGCGCGATCCGTGGTCGAACATTCTGCGCACCACGGCGGCGGCTTTTGCTGCGGCCGTCGGCGGCGCGGAGGCGATCACCGTGCGCCCGCTCACGGACGCGCTCGGCCCGCCCTCGCCGTTCGCGCGCCGGATCGCGCGCAACACGCAGATCATCCTCATGGAGGAGAGCCGCCTCGGCCACGTCGTCGATCCCGCGGGCGGCGCCTGGTTCGTCGAGGCGATGACGCGCGACCTCGCCGAAGCCGCATGGAAGGAGTTCCAGGGCATCGAGGCGCAGGGCGGCATCATCGAGGCGTTGCTCGGCGGCGCGCTGCAGTCCGAGATCGAGATCGTCCGGACCCGGCGCGAAAAGGCGATCGCGACGCGGCGCGAGACGATCACCGGCGTGACGGATTTCCCGCTGCTGGACGAGCGGGCTCCGCCGCTCGCGCCCGCCGTCGCACCGGCACGCCGTGGCGAGGCGCCTGCACCGCGTGGCGCCGTCACGACGGCGAAGGCGCTGGCGCCGATCCGCTGGGCCGCGCCGTTCGAGGCGCTGCGCGACGTCGCCGACGCCCAGGCGAAGCGCCCGGCGGTGTTCTTCGCCAATCTCGGCCCGCTGGCGGAGTTCTCGGCGCGCTCGAACTTCGCGCAGAACCTCTTCGCGGCCGGCGGCGTCGCCGCGTTCGGCGCCGATACGCCGTATGCGGACCATGCGGCCCTGGCGGCGGCGTTCAAGGCGAGCGGCCTCACCGTCGCCGTGCTGACGGGCTCCGACACGCGCTACGCCGCCGAAAGCCTGGAGGCGGCAACGGCGCTCAAGGCCGCGGGCTGCACGTGGCTCATCCATGCCGGCAAGCCGGCCGACGAGGCCGCGGTGCGCGCGAAGGGCTTCGACCAGTTCATCTTCGCCGGCCAGGATGCGCTCGACGCGCTCACCACGCTGCACGCGGCGCTGGGGGTGAAGGCATGACCCGCGCGTCGCTCACGCCGGACCAGGAACAGGCGCTGCACACGCTCGAAACGACGCGCGACTACGCCGCCGGCGAGGCCGCGCTCGGCGCGCTCAAGGACCTCAAAGGCGCCGCCGTCGTGCTGGAGGTCCTTCTCGGCTTCGCGATCTGGGCGGGGCTCGTCCTGGCTTGGCTCGCGATCGAGCGCGCGCTGATCCCCAACTCCGGCGTCAGCTTCGCCGCCGTGGGCGCAGGCCTTCTGTTGTTCGGCGTCGCTCGCCTCGTCGCGCGCCGACGTTCGCCCGAATGGCGGATCACCTCCGCCCGCAACCGCTGGCGCCAGATCGCCGGCGCCCTCGCCGTTCAATCCCGCACGGGAACGCCCTCATGACCCGCATCCCCGATTTCACCAAGGTCGAGTTCGGCATCGCCAAGGACAGCCTGGCGCCCAAGCCCGCCGGCGCCGCCTGGACCACGCCCGAAGGCGTCGACGTGAAGACGGTCTACACCGCGGCGGACCGCGCGGGCCTCGATCATCTCGACGGCTTCCCTGGGCTCGCGCCCTTCGGCCGCGGTCCTTACCCGACAATGTACGTCCAGCAGCCCTGGACCATTCGTCAGTATGCGGGCTTTTCGACCGCCGAGGATTCCAACGCCTTCTATCGTCGCAATCTCGCGGCGGGGCAGAAAGGCCTCTCCGTCGCGTTCGATCTCGCCACGCACCGCGGCTACGACAGTGACCATCCGCGCGTCGTCGGCGACGTCGGTATGGCGGGCGTCGCGATCGATTCGATCTACGACATGCGCACGCTGTTCGCCGGAATCCCGCTCGACCAGATGAGCGTCTCGATGACGATGAACGGCGCGGTTCTGCCGATCCTCGCGCTCTACATCGTGGCGGCGGAAGAACAGGGCGTCGCGCCCGCCAAGCTCGCCGGGACCATCCAGAACGACATCCTCAAGGAGTTCATGGTCCGCAACACGTACATCTACCCGCCCGCGCCCTCGATGCGGATCATCTCGGACATCTTCGCCTATACGGCGGCGAACATGCCGAAGTTCAATTCGATCTCGATCAGCGGCTACCACATGCAGGAGGCTGGAGCGACGGCCGATCTCGAGCTCGCCTACACGCTCGCCGACGGCGTCGACTATATCCGCGCCGGCATGGCGGCGGGCCTCTCGATCGACGCCTTTGCGCCGCGTCTGTCGTTCTTCTGGGCGATCGGCATGAACCCCTTCATGGAGATCGCCAAGATGCGCGCCGCGCGTCTGTTGTGGGCGAAGCTCGTGAAGCCGTTCGGGCCGAAGGACGACCGCTCTCTCGCGCTGCGCACGCACTCGCAGACGTCGGGGTGGTCGCTTACCGCGCAGGACGTGTTCAACAACGCCGTGCGCACCTGCGTCGAGGCGATGGCGGCGGCTTATGGCCACACGCAGTCGCTGCATACCAATTCACTGGACGAAGCGCTCGCGCTGCCGACGGACTTCTCCGCCCGCATCGCGCGCAACACGCAGATCTTCCTGCAGAACGAAGGCGGCGTGACGCGGCCCGTCGATCCCTGGGGCGGCTCCTACTACGTGGAGCGGCTCACGGCCGATCTCGCCGCGCGGGCCTGGACGCATATCGAGGAGGTCGAAAGCCTCGGCGGCATGGCGAAAGCGATCGAACAGGGCCTGCCGAAGCTGCGCATCGAAGAGGCGGCCGCGCGCACGCAGGCGCGCATCGATACGGGCGTGCAGACCGTCGTCGGCGTCAACAAATTCCGTCTCGATGAGAAGGAGGACGTCCCTGTCCTCAAGGTCGACAACGCGACCGTCCGGACGCTGCAGATCGACAAGCTCAAGCGTCTCCGCGGCGAGCGCAACGAGGCCGACGTGACGGCGAAACTCGAGGCGCTCACGGCGGCGGCGTCCGGCGGCGGCAATCTCCTCGCGCTTGCCGTCGACGCCGCCCGCGCGAAAGCCACCGTGGGCGAAATCTCGTTCGCGCTCGAGAAGGTGTTCGGCCGCCACCAGGCGCGCATCCAATCGATCCAGGGCGTCTATGGGAAGGAAGCCATGCAGGCCGGCGAAAGCGCGCTCTCGAAGACACGGGCGATGACGGCGGCGTTCGAGGAGGCCGAGGGCCGCCGCCCGCGCATCCTCGTCGCGAAGATGGGCCAGGACGGCCACGACCGCGGGCAGAAGGTGATCGCCTCCGCGTTCGCAGATCTCGGCTTCGACGTCGATATCGGGCCGCTGTTCCAGACGCCGGAGGAAGTCGCGCGGCAGGCCGTCGAGAACGACGTCCATGTCGTCGGCGTCTCCTCGCTCGCCGCGGGGCATCTCACGCTCGTGCCGGCGCTGCGCGAGGCGCTCTCGAAGGAAGGCCGCAGCGACATCATGATCATCGTTGGCGGCGTGATCCCGCCCGACGACGTGCCGACGCTCAAGCAGATGGGCGCAAGCGCGGTCTATCCGCCGGGCACGGTGATCGCGGACGCCGCGCAGGATCTGCTGACGACGCTGGGCGGGCGGCTCGGGCACGCGGCTTAACGGGCGATCGCCATTTTGCTCAGCAGTCCGCCACTCCGTTCGTCATTGCGGGGCGGCCGAAGGCCGAACCCGGAACCCAGGCGACCGGGCAGACGATTTCAGCAGCGTGCGCCCGCATGGTGCACCCAGTCCTCTGGGTTCCGGGTTCGCGCGTGCCGCGCGCCCCGGAATGACGCCGGTTCCAGCGACGGTACAAAGGTTGGCAGGCGGCTCCATCGCCGTCCAGGAATGACGAGCGTCCGCGCCCCCTTGCCGCAGCGTTAGGCGCTTCCCAATTGATGCGCGCAACAACAGGAGCCGTCAGTCCATGATCATCACCACGACCGGCATCGTCGAAGGCCGTCCGGTGAAAAACTATCTCGGTGTCGTGTCCGGCGAGGCCGTGATCGGCGCGAACATTTTTCGCGACCTGTTCGCCGGCATCCGTGACGTGATCGGCGGCCGCTCGGGCTCCTACGAGGAGGTCTTCCGGGAAGCGCGCCAAACCGCGCTGCGCGAAATGGAGGACGAAGCCCGCCGCCTCGGCGCCGATGCGGTCGTCGGCGTGTCGATCGTCTATGAGGGCGGCGTGAGCCAGGGGACGATGCTGATGGTGGCGGCTTCGGGAACCGCGGTCCGACTCGGCTGAATGGAGAGGCTGCACCGCGACGTCCGCAGCGTCGTGTGCGCAGCGTCGTGCACGACGCGCAGACTGCGTCGGCCGGCGTGTCGTCCGGCCGACGCGCGCCACGCTCTAGAGCGTGCGCATTATCATGTCCTGCGAGGACGAAAGGTCGAATAGCCCTTTGTCGCGCGCGTGCGCAATTTTCGTCCAATAGACCTTATCTTCCATCATGTGCGCGTTGATCTTGTCGAACGTCGCCAGGTCGGCGCATTCGGAAAAGAACACCAGCGTACCGGTGGCGCCGCCCATGCTCTCCCAGCAGACCGCGCGCGAAACGCCCGGCCACTTCTTGATGTGCTCCACCATGTCCTTCGCAAAGGACATGGCCGCCATCGGATCCCCGGAAATGCGAATGGATCTGCCGATGCCAATCATTCTTCTCTCCTCGTAACGGGCGCGGGTGCGCAGACATGACGACGCTCCCGGCATGGGGCGCCGATCACGACAGTCTTGTTTTTTGGAACGTCCGCGTTTGCAGAGGGGCTGCGTGCGCAGAATGGCTTTTGCGGCGCAAGCGATTGCGCCGATGACGCTTGGACCCCGGCAATCGAAGGCGGAGCGGAAGTTTTGCCGCCCGCCCCCAGGGATAATGAAGAGTACGCCCGGAAATTGAATCGGTAAAGTCTAAGCGATCTCGCTTCAGGATTTTTCCAAACTATTTTGCAATGCGAGATAGCACGCAGAAATACGGAAACGTCCGCTCAAGCATTCGGGAAATTTATTTTTATTGCTCGCCCGCGCTCGTTTAAAAAATGCGACGATTGATTTTACAGTGAATAGCCGCCGTCGCCGCCACTGCGCCGCACCCACATCCGCGCGCGGCGGGCTGTGGTAAGGTTCGAGCGTGAACCCCGCAGCGATTCGCTCAGCCCCGCAGGACGGACCCGATCCGCTCGACGCCGCGCGCGCGACGTTGAAGCGCGTGTTCGGCCATGAGGACTTCCGCGGGCTGCAGGCCGACGTGATCCGCGAAGTGCTCGCGGGGCGCGACGCGCTCGCGATCCTGCCCACGGGCGGCGGCAAGAGCCTGTGCTACCAGATCCCCGCCTTGCTACGGCCGGGCGTGGCCGTCGTCGTCTCGCCGCTGATCGCATTGATGCAGGATCAGGTGGCGGCGCTCCGGCAAGCAGGCGTCGCTGCGGCGCGCCTCGATTCGAGCCTCGATGCGGGCGAGCGCCTGTCCGCGCTCGAAGCGATGCGCGAGGATCGCCTCGACCTGCTCTATGTTTCTCCGGAACGTCTGCTCACGCCGGCGACGATGCAGCTGCTCGACCAGGCGCACATCGCGCTCATCGCGATCGATGAGGCCCACTGCGTGAGCCAATGGGGCCACGATTTCCGGCCCGAGTATCGCGCGCTCGGCCGCCTCGCCGGCGCGTTTCCCGGCGTGCCGCGCCTTGCCGTCACCGCCACTGCCGATCCGCAGACGCGCGCCGACATCCAGGCCCAGCTCGGCCTGACACAGGCGCGCGTATTCGTCGCCTCGTTCGACCGCCCCAACCTGGCGCTTGCCGCCGAGCGCAAGACGACCGCGCCGCAAAAGCGCATCGTCGAACTCGCGAAAGCGCGGAAGGGAACGTCCGGCATCGTCTATTGCGCGACGCGCGACGGAACGGAGACGATGGCCGCCGCCCTCGCCGAGGCGGGGCTTCCCGCGCTCGCCTATCACGCCGGGCTCGACGCCGGCGTCCGCGCCGAGCGTCAGCGCCGCTTCCAGGCGGAAGATGACGTCGTCATGGCCGCCACGATCGCGTTCGGCATGGGCGTCGACAAGCCGGACGTGCGCTTCGTGCTGCATCTCGATGCGCCGAAAAGCGTAGAGGCCTATTGGCAGGAGGTCGGCCGTGCGGGACGCGACGGCGCGCCAGCGGAAGCCGTCACGCTGTTCGGCGCGGGCGATCTGCGCCGCGCGCTGCGCTTCGCCGAGGAAGGCGAGGCCGATCCGGCGGTGAAGGCCGTGCAGGCGCGCAAGGCGCGTCAGCTCTTCTCGCTGTTGGACGGCATGAGCTGTCGGCGCGCGTCGGTGCGGCGCTATTTCGGCGAGGTCGATCCCGAGCCGTGCGGCGCCTGCGACGTCTGCACCGATCCGCCCGCGAGCGTGGACGCCACCGAATGGGCGCAAAAGGCCATCTCGGCGGTGCTGCGGATGGACCAGCGCGTCGGCCGCGGTCGCCTCGTCGATCACCTGCTCGGCAAGCCGCCGCGCGATGGCCTCGACGCTCAGTACACGGACAAAACGACGTATGGCTGCGGGGCCGACGTGCCGGAGGCGCGCTGGCGGGCCGTGTATGAGAGCCTGCTGATCGACGGCGTCCTGACGGAGGCCGGCGACGACCTCCGCCCGGTTCTGCAGATCGGCGACGCCGAGGCCGTCCGGGCCCTGTTCCGGAAGGAGCGCGAGCTGCGCCTGCGCCTGGATGCTGGCGGCAAGCGGCCGCCGCGCGCCCGTGCGGCCGGCCGCGCCGCCGCCGCCGGGGGCTCCAGCCACGACGCCGACGAAGGGCTCCTCGCCCGGCTCCGCACCTGGCGGCGCAAGACGGCCGCCGCGCAGGGCGCGCCGCCCTATGTCGTGTTCCCCGACGCCACGCTCCTGGCGCTCGCCGAAGCCCGCCCGGCCTCGCGCGCGGACCTCGCCCGCATCTCGGGCATGGGCGAAAAGCGCATCGAACGCTACGGCGACGACATCCTGGCTCTTGTGCGCGACGCCGCCTCGTGACGACATGCGGTCGATGACGGACCGCCCCTTCCTCCTGGCCCAGATCTCGGACCTGCACGTGACGGATCGCCCGGGCGCCAAGACGCCGGACGCCGCCGCGCGCTTGCAGCGGGTGCTTGGCGCGCTCGCGGCGCACCGCCCCGATGCGATCCTGGCGACGGGAGACCTCGTCGACGAAGGCTCCGCCTCCGAATACGCGCTGCTCCGCGAGATCCTGGCCGACGCCCCCGCGCCAGTGTTTCTGCTGCCCGGGAACCACGACGACGCCTCCGCCCTGCGTCGCGCGTTCCTGGAACACGCCTATCTGCCCGAACAGCCGCCGCTCTGCTTCACGCTCGAGCATCTGCCCCTGCGCGTCGTCGCAGTCGACCAGACCTTTCCGGGCCTCGAAGGCGGGCTTTTCATGCCCGAGCATGCGGAGTGGATGCACGCGGCGCTGTCGGCCGATCCGGCGACGCCGACGATCGTGGCGCTGCATCATCCGCCGTTCCTGATGCACACGCGCTTCGACGAGGTGGGCCTCGACGGCGCCGACCTCTTCACCGCGGTGATCGAGCGCCACCCGCAGGTGCGCCGCATCGTGTGCGGCCACGTGCATCGCGCCGTGATCGGGCGCGTCGCCCACGCCGACGTGATGACCTGCCCCTCGACGGCGCAAGCCTTCACGCCGAATTTCGACGACGAGAGCGCCCCCGCCGCCGACGATCCGCCCGGCTATCTCTTGCACGCGTGGCGCCCGCGCGCGGGGCTCGCCACCTTCGTGATGAGCGCCTGACATGCGCCCGGCCGTGGACGTGGAGACGCTGGAGGCCGGCGTGCGCGCCGGCGATCGTGCGAGCCTGGCGCGCGCGATCACGCTGGTGGAAAGCAAGCGCGCCGATCATGCACGCGCGGCGCGGACCCTGCTCGAACGACTGATGCCCGCGACCGGTGGCGCCGATCGGATCGGCCTGACGGGCGTGCCGGGTGTGGGCAAATCGACGACGATCGAGAGCTTCGGGCTGATGCTGGCGGAAGCGGGCCGCCGCGTCGCCGTGCTCGCCGTCGATCCGACGTCACAACGATCGGGCGGCTCGATCCTGGGCGACAAAACGCGCATGGCGCAGCTCTCGGTGCATCCGTCCGCCTTCATCCGACCTTCGCCCGCGGGCGCCACGCTCGGCGGCGTCGCGCGCAAGACGCGGGAAACACTGCTGCTGTGCGAGGCGGCGGGGTTCGACGTCGTGATCGTCGAGACCGTCGGCGTCGGCCAATCCGAAACGGTCGTCGCGGACATGGTGGACATCTTCATCGCGCTCATGCTGCCGAACGCCGGCGACGAACTGCAGGGCATCAAGAAGGGCCTGCTCGAGGTGGCGGACGCCATCGTCGTGAACAAGGCCGATCTCGATCCGAAGGCGGCCGAACGCGCGGTTCGCACCTACAGGGATGCGCTGCACATCCTCGCGCCGGCTAGCCCGGCCTGGTCACCGCCGGTATTGTCTGCGTCCGGCGCAACGGGCGCGGGACTCGACGCCTTGTGGCGGACGGTGCAGGACCACCGCGCCGCGCTGGACGCCGCGGGCGAGCGGGCCCAGCGCCGCGCCGCGCAGCAGGTGCGCTGGATGCACGACCTCATCCGCGAGCGTCTGGGCGAGGCGTTTCGCGCGCATCCGGCGATCGCCGCGCGCCTGCCGCATCTGGAAGCCGACGTCGCCGCCGGACGACTGCCTGCCGGCGCCGCCGCCGACGATCTCGCCGCATTGTTTCTGGGGACTGACTGATGCACCTCCTGCACGATCCCGCCGCGCCGGCGGCGCCCACGATCTCGTTCGACGATTTCCTCAAGGTCGACATCCGCGTCGGCACGATCGTCGCCGCCGAGCCCTATCCCGAGGCGCGCAAGCCGAGCCTCAAGCTCACCATCGATTTCGGCCCGACGATCGGCGCGAAGCGCTCCAGCGCGCAGATCGCGCACTATGATCCGGCCACGCTGGTGGGGCGCCAGGTCGCGGCGGTGGTGAACTTCCCGCCCCGCCAGATCGGCAAGTTCATGTCCGAAGTCCTGACGCTCGGCTTTCCCGGCGCGGACGGCGAAGTGATGCTGTTCGCGCCCGATCAGCCCGTGCCGAACGGCGGGCGGCTCTTCTAGCTCAGGCCTGAGTGAACTGCGCGGCAAGCGCGGGCGGCACGCGCGCGGGGCGGCGCGTCACGGCGTCGATCAGCGCCCAGGTGTACAGCACCTTTGCTTTCGGCTTGCCGTCGGCGCCGACGATGCGCACGTGCCGATCAAAGCGCGCGCCGCGCGGCGCGCCCACGCGCGTCTCGACACGCAGCGTTTCGCCGGCGAGCGTCTCGCGCAGGAAATCGACCTCGAGCCGCGAAGCGACCCAGATCCAGCGGGCCTGATCGTCGGCGTCCGCGATCGCGCGCCAATGGCGCACGCCGGCCTCTTCCGCCCACGCGACGTAAACCTTGTGGTTCACGTGGCCGAGTTCGTCGATGTGGGCGGGCTCCGCCGTGACGTCGAAGGCGAACTGCGGAACGAACGCGTCCGGATCAGACATGTTCGCCTTGCAGGTAGCGCCGCTTGCCGTCCGTCTCCTCGCCGCGCGCAAGGGCGCGGGCCTGATCGATCCAGCTCTCGCGCGACACGCGGCCGCGGAACGAGAGATAGTTGTCGACCCACGCGATCTGTTCCGGCGTCCAGGCCGCGATCTGATCGAAATGGTAGACGCCGAGCGAGTTGAGCGTGCTCTCGATCTTGGGGCCGACGCCGGCGATCATGCGCAGATCGTCCGGCGCGCCGCCACGGGGCGCAGGAAGGCCCGGCGGGCGATCGGCGATGGTGGGCATCGTGTGGGGCGCGGGGCGTGGCGGGCGCGGCGGCGCAGCGACGGGCGCCGGCGCAGGCGCGGCGCGGGCCGGAACCGGCTCTTCCTGCGCGGGCGCGCGCCGCCAGACGATGCGATCGCGCGGGCTCGGCGTGGGATCGTCAAGGACGCGCACGCGGCGCCACACGTAGCGCGGCTCGGCCTGCGGCTCCGCCGCGAAGCCGCGCGGCGCGCGCCGTTCGACGGCCTCATCCTGGACGGGGGCGGTCTCGGGCGCAGGTTCCGGCGCTGGCTCTGGCGCAGGGGCAGGCGCGACGGCCGCGACCGGCTGCGGCGCGGGTTGCGCCGCCAGGCGCGCCTCCAGCTCGGCCTTCTCGGCCATGAGTTCGGCCAGGCGGGGCTCGAGCCAACGGACGCGGGCCTCGTGGTACCGCGCCTTCCAGCCCATGCGGGTCATGTCGGCCGGATCGACCGCTGTGGCCTGTGCGGTTTCGAGCTCGCGCAGGCGCGCCCGGAGCGTATCCGCTTCGCCGGCCATCTCGAGCGCGGCGGCGAGATCGCTCTCCAGCGCGGCGATCTTGGCCTGACGCTCGTTGGCGGCATTGACCGCCATCTGCGCCTGCCCGTGCAGCTGGGTATAGGCCGTCCGCACGCGGACGATTTCGGCCTGCGCCGCCGCGAGTGCCGCCGGATCGGCGCCGACGGGCTTCGGGGCCGCGAGAAGCTCCTTCTCGCGCTGTTCGAGATAGGCCACCCGCGACGTCAGATACCGCAGGCGCCACTTCGCCCGGGCGGCGTCTTCGGCGTCGGGTTCGGCTTCGAGCGGCGTCGGCGCGGCGGGCGACGTCGCCTCCAGCGCACGGGTTTCGAGATAGCGGACGCGGCCGTCGAGATAGCGGGTGCGCCACCGCAGCACGTTCAATTCGTCTTCGGACGGCGTGATCGGCGTCACGGCCAGAGCCTCGGCGAGCTTGCCGCGCAGCGCTTCGGCCTCGGCGCGGGCGGCGTCGCGCTCGGCGACGACGGCGGGATCGATCGCGGGGCGCCGCGCCGCCGCCACCTGCCGCTCCGCCCAGGAGAGACGGTGCTCCAGATAGCGCAGCCGCCATGCCGGCGAAGGATCGGGCGCCTGCGCGGAGGCGGCCGCGAGCGCCTCGTCTCGCGCGGCTTCGAGCGCGGCGATGCGCGCTTCGTAGGGAGCGACATCGACGGGCGCGACGAGCGCCTCAGGGGCCTTAGGGGCCTCAGGCGCCTCGGGCGCCGCCGCGGCGCGCGCTTCGAGATCCGCCACGCGCGCGCGCAACGCATCCGCCTCGACGACCGCGTTGCGCAGTTCGACCACGCGATCATCGCGTTCAGCCGCCAGCGCCTCGAATTCGCCGGCGCGGCGGCGCCAGTCGGCGGCGTCCCGCTCGGCGGCGCGCAGACGGGCGGTGAGTTCGGCCGCGTCCGCATCGAGCGGCGCCATCTCGTCCTGCAGCGCGAACACGGCGGCGCGCACGTCGGACCGGGCGCGATCGCGCGCCTGCACGTCAGCGGCGGTGCGCATCGCGTGCCAGAACCAGCCGGCGGCGGCGCCTGCTAGGGCGAGCAAAACGAGCGGCCAGGCGAGTTGAGCGATGAGGTAGGCCATGGGTCAGCTCTTCACGGTGAATTCGATGCGACGGTTCTGCGCCTGCCCGGCCGCGGACGCGTTGCTGGCGCGCGGACGATCGGGACCAAAGCCCGCCGCCTCCAGACGCTCCGGCGCGACGCCGAGCCCGACGAGGTAACGCACGACGGCCTCAGCACGGGCCCGCGACAGCTTCATGTTGGCGGCCCGATCGCCGCGATCGTCGGTGTGGCCGGCGATCTCGATGGAGTACTGGTCGCAGCGCCGCGCGACGCGGCCGAGATCGTCGAGGATCTGCTGGCTCGAGGCCGACACTTCGGCAGAGCCGGTGTCGAAGTTGATGACGTTGCGCGAAAGCAGGCCGGCGAACGCCTTCTGGCAGGTGTCAGCGGCGGCGTTGGCGGTCAGCTTCACGCCGCTGACGCCCGGCACGTCGAGCGCCTGGCCGGGCGCGGTGACGTCGAGCAGCGCGGAGAAGCCCTCCGCCATCGGCTGCGCATAGAAGGTGCGCAGTTCGGCGGCGGCGGCGGGATCGGCTTCGCCGAGAATGGTGAGGCGGCGATCGGACAGGCGCACCGCGCCCGATTTCAGCGACGCGAGACGGCCGAGCGCATCGGACGCCACCGCCTGCCAGGCCTGCTCCGGCGGCGCGCCCGGCGCGACGGCGGTCTCGTCGATGACCGTTCCGAACAAGGCCTTGGCGCGCGCGGCGAGCGCGGCGCGTGCGGTGGGGCTCGGCGCATGGCCCTTGAGGCGGACGGCGGTCCCGTCGCGGGTGGCGCTCCATGTGTAGGGCGACACCGGCGCGCCGATGACGATCTGGTTCTCCACGCGCGTGACGCCGCCCGACCATGCCCCGCCCGGCCCGGCCGCGCGCAGCGCTGCGGCGCCGGCGGTCGACTTCGCGTCCGCAGACGGCGCCACGCCGCCGAGCACGACCGTCTGGCCCCGCATGCCGACCGTCACGTACCCGACGCCCGCGTCGCGCAGCGCCACTTCCACCTGCCGCTTCAGGCGCGCCTCGACCTGGGCCGGCGCGCAGGAGTGGGCGCCGACCAGCGTCAGGACGGCGATGACGAGCCAGGCGCCCACGGAGGCGCCGAACCCGCCGCGCGGATCAGCCGACACGTCGAACGGCAGGGCCAGACGCGGTCGGGGCCGCGTCGACCGAACGGGCGCGGCGACCACCGCGGCGTCTTCGCCGGGAAACAGGTTGGGATCGGCGGGCGCGTCCGGCGTGACGGCCGCCGTCGGCTCGGCCGGTGTGACCTCGACGGCCGCCAGTGGCGCCCGTTCGCCAGGGGAGGACGACGGTTCGCTCATGCAGCCTCAGTCCCGCGCCATCCGGGCGCGCAGTTCGTCGAGCCGGCGGCTGTAGGCGGCGATGTCGGCCTCGACCACGCGATCGCGCGCGCGCATCGCCGCGCGGCGCAGGCCGTAGCCGGCGCCGAAACCGACCGCCCCGGCGATCAGGAACAGGAACGCGTACGCCAGAACCAGGCTCGTCATTCGCTTCTCCCGCCAGATCCCCTCGGGCGACCGCCTGGCCGCCTGCGTTCGGGATCACCGGTCGCCGCGCGCGTCTTCGCTCCGCACGCCGCCCAGGCTAGACCTGAGCGGAAAGGCGGACGAAAAGGAAAGCCGTTTCGCCTGCGGCGACAGTCCCTTGATGCTCCACAAAATCACAAGCGCCAGCAATCCGCTCGTTAAAACCCTGAAGAGCCTGCACACCCGCAAGGGGCGCCAGGAAAGCGGGCTCTTCCTGGCCGAGGGCGCGCGTCTGGCCGCCGAAGGCGCAGACCTCGGGATTTGGCCGGAATTCATGGTTATCGCCGCCGCCGCGCTGGAGCGGCCGCAGACGCGCGATCTCGTCACCCGCGCCGGCCAGGCTGGCGTGAAGTGCGTCGAGACCACGCCGGCGCTGCTCGAACAGATCTCCAAGCGCGACAATCCGCAGACGCTGATCGCCGCCTACCGGCCGTTCCCGCGGCCGCTCTCGTCCCTCGATCCGGCCGGCGCGGGACTGTTCGTGGCGCTGGAGGGCGTGCGCGACCCCGGCAATCTGGGCACGATCTGGCGTACGGCCGACGCCGTCGGCGCCGGCGGGGTGATCCTTCTGGGCCAGACCTGCGACCCGTTCTCGGTCGAGGCCGTGCGCGCGACGATGGGCAGCCTGTTCGCCGTCCCGGTCGTTCGCACCGAGTTCGCCGCGTTCGACGCCTGGCGCCGTGCGGGCGGGCTGGAGCTCGTCGGCACGTCCCTCAAGGCCCGCGCCCGGCCCGAAACGAGCGCCGCCCCGCGGGGGACGGTCGTGTTGATGGGGAACGAGCAGTCTGGCCTGCCGCCGGAGATGGAGGCCGCGTGCGACGCGCTCGTGAAGCTGCCGATGCGCGGCCGGGCCGACAGCCTGAATCTCGCCGCCGCGACCGCGGTGATGCTGTATGACGTCTGGCGCCGCCAGGGTTATGCCGGCGCCAAAGACTGACCGCGCCGAAGACCGACTGTGACCGATTATTCGATCCTCATCGCCGACGACTGGACCGACTACGCCGTGCTCGACAGCGGCGAAGGCCGCAAACTCGAGCGCGCCGGCGGCTACACGTTCGTGCGCCCCGAGCCGCAGGCGCTCTGGCGGCCGCGCCGCCCCGCCGCGGACTGGGACAAGGCCGATGCGGTGTTCGCCCCCCAGAATGGCGGCGATGACGACGACGCGGGACGCTGGCGGTTCCAACGCCCCTTGCCGGAGCGCTGGCCGCTGCGCTGGCGCGACCTGCGCTTCCTTTCTCGGCCGACGCCGTTTCGCCATCTGGCGTTCTTTCCCGAGCACGCCGTCCACTGGCGCTTCGCCCAGACGCATTTGCGCGCCCGGCCCGCCGGCGCGCCGCAGGCCGAAGCGCTCAATCTGTTCGGCTACACGGGGCTCGCCACGCTCGCCTGCGCGCAGGCCGGCGCGAAGGTGACCCATGTCGACGCCTCGAAAAAGGCGATCGGCATGGCGCGCGACAACCAGACGGAAGCCGGTTTGGCGGACGCGCCGATCCGCTGGATCGCCGACGACGCGCTGACCTTCGTCCGCCGCGAAGGCCGCCGCGGACGCCGCTACGACCTGATCATTCTCGATCCGCCCAAATACGGGCGTGGGCCCAATGGCGAGGTCTGGCGGCTGGAGGAGGGTCTGGGCGCCCTGCTCGACGCCTGCGCCGCCATCCTGGCGCCGGGCGGCGCGGTGATCGTCACCGTCTACGCCGTGCGGCTCTCCGCACTGTCCCTCGCCGCGGCGGCGCGGGACGCCTTCGGCGACGACGGCGCCTGGGAAACGGGCGAAATGTGCCTGCCCCACGCGCACGACGACCGGCTTCTTTCCACGGCGATCTTCGCCCGGGCTTCCGGTTTGGCGGGCGCCTCCCCACCTTGATGCGGCCACCTTCCGGCCCAATGTCGTGGTAAGGAAGGCCGGTGGAACTGGGAGAGCTGAAGGTGCCCGAACCGTCCGAGCCGCCTGTATCGTCGTCCGTGCCGCCGTCTGCCTCGACGCCGGCGACGCCCCTTGCCGCGGCGAGCGCGACCGTGCCGCCGATCGCCGAGCCCGCCGTGGACACCGCCGCCGTGGCGCGGATCCGGGCCGAAATCCAGCTCGACGACCGGTCCAAGATCTCCACCTTCGGCGATCGCGCCCAGCGCAGCGTGACCGGCTACGCCGACCGCATCCTCGCCCAGACCCGCAACAAGGACATCGGCGAGACCGGCAAGCTCCTCACCGACATCATCCTCAAGGCCAAGCAGCTCGATCCCGCCGCGCTGGAGAAGGAAGGCTTCTTCTCCAAGCTGTTCGGCGGCGCCCGCGCGCAGATCGAGAAGTTCAAGGCCCGGTTCGACGACGTCGCCGGGCAGATCGACGCCGTCGGCATCGAGCTCGACCGCCGGCGCGAGACGCTGCGCCGCGACATCGCGATGCTCGACGACCTCCATGAGGAAACCAAGCAGGGCATCCGCGAACTCGACGCCTACATCGCCGCCGGCAAGGCGTTCGCCGAGGAGTTCCGCACCAGGGAGCTGCCCGCTCTGAAGGCGCGCGCGGATCAGGCCGCGGCGGCCGGCGGTCATGGCGCAGGCCTCATGGAGGCGCAGGAATACCAGGACGCGCAGCAGGCGCTCGATCGCCTCGACAAGCGCGTCTTCTACCTGCAGCAGGCGCGGCAGGTTGGCATCCAGCAGCTGCCGCAGATCCGCATCGTGCAGGCCAGTGACGAAACGCTGATGGAGCAGCTGCAGGCGTCGACGCGCCTGACGATCCCGCTCTGGAAGCAGAAGATGGTGCTGCTGCTCGGCCTGCAGCGCCAGAAGGACGCGCTCGACCTGCAAAAGACGGTGACGGACGCCACGAACCAGATGCTGCGCCAGACCTCCGACATGATGAAAGGTCAGGCCGTGGAGATCGAGGAGGCGAGCCAGCGCGGCATCGTCGATCTCGAAACGCTGGAAAAGACGAACACCGACCTGATCGACACGATCCAATCGGTCGTTCGCATCCAGGAGGACGGCCGTCGCACGCGGGCGGAAGTCGAGGCGCGGCTCGAACAGATGACGGGCGAGCTGCGCGCGGCCCTGACCGACACGCGCTACGGCGCCTGAACACACTATGGCGCGGGAAATCGCACCGGAGACACGCGGCCTTGGCGTGCGCTATGCGCTCGCGCTCGGCGCCGCGCTCGTCGTTCTGCCGACGCTCGTGCTCGGCCTGGCGCAGCCCTTGTGGATCGGCGTCCTTTCGGCGGCGATCGTGTTCGTGGGCCTTGCCTTGTTCGCCGCGGTGCAGCGGCCGCGCGCCGCACGCGTGCAGGCGCAGCGCCTCGCCCAGGGCCAGCGCGCGGTGCTCGATGCGGTGATGGCGGACGCGCGCCCCGCGCTTGGCGCCATCCAGCAGGCCCTTGCGGCGACGCCGAAGAACGCCGTGCGCGATCGGCTCGAAACGATCGCGACCATCGCGACCGAGGTGATCGCGGCGATCGAGGCCGAGCCCGAGCGCCTTGGCGCCGTGCAGCGCCTGTTGACCTACTACCTCCCGCGCACGGCGGAGCTCGCCAGCGCCTATGTCGATCTGCGCGAACGCAAAACGCCGGACACGGAGCGTCTCGCCGCGATCCAGGACGTGCTCGCGAAGATGGAGAGCGCCTTCGCGCATTTCGCGGAAAAGCTCGCCGACGATGACCTGCGCAGCCTCGACGCCGATCTCAAGCTGATCGACGCCGCGCTGAAGGAAGACCTCGGCCGCCCGTAGACGGCATCAGCCCAGCATCGCCTTCTGCGTCTTCTCCTCGACCGAAAGCGCCTTCAAAAGCCCCAGCTTCACGTCCGGGGCCTCGCCTGCGCCGAGGCGGCGGATCTGCTGGTAGTACCAGGACATCGCGCCGAAGCCGTTCACCGCTTTGATCAGCATGATCGGCGATTTCGGCCCGAAGAGCCCCGGGCCGACGCGCAGGATGTTCTCCCAGCGCGTGAGCTCGGCGGCGCCGGCGAGAAGGCGCTTCGGCGCATCCGTGTCGACAACCATCGGGCGCCCGAGGCCGACGAGCGCGACGCCGTCGTCGCGCACGGCGCGCGCCATTGCGGCGGCCGTCCGGAACCCGCCCGTGACCATCAGCGGAACCTTCACGCGCTTGCGCATCTCCACCGCGAAATCGAGGAAATACGCCTCGCGCGCCGCGGTCGAAGCGGGGAGACCGGAGAGGTCCGGCTTTTCCGCGCCATCGAGATCGGCCATGCGCGGCTGCTCGTAGTTGCCGCCGGAAATCTCGATCACGTCGACGCCCGCCTGCGCGAGCCAATCGGCGACGATCAGGCTTTCCTCCGGCGCGAAACCGCCTTTCTGGAAGTCGGCGCTGTTCAGCTTGACGGAGAGCGTAAAGTCCCGGCCCGTCTGCGCGCGCGCGGCCTTCACGCTTTCGAGCAGGAAGCGCGCGCGGTTCTCGAGCGATCCGCCCCAGGCGTCGGTGCGCTGATTGGCGCGCGGCGACAGGAACTCGGACACGAGATAGCCGTGCGCGGCGTGCAGTTGCGCGCCCGTGAAGCCGGTCTCGCGCGCGACGCGCGCGGCGCGGGCGAACCGCTGCACGAGGTCGAGGATCTCGGCTTCCGTCAGCGCGACGGGACGGCCGAACCGGTTCCCCGGCAGGTTCACCGCGATCGGCGACGGCGCCTTCGGGGCCTGATTGACGAGCGCCGGCGTCTGGCGCCCCGCATGGCTGATCTGCATCCAGAAGCCCGCGCCGTCGGCGCGCGCGGCCTGCGCCCAGCGCGTCAACGCGGCGCGCGCCTCGGCGTCCGGTTCGGCCTCGATCACGACGTTCCCGGGCTTTTCGCGATGGTCCTTGTCGACGATCACGTTGCCGCTGATCAGCAGGCCCGCGCCGCCGGCGCCCCAGAGCCGATACAGGCGCTCCAGCGCGGGCGTCGCCCGGCCCTCGCGATCGGCGAGCCCTTCCGTCATCGCCGCCTTGACGATCCGGTTGCGGAGCGTTTCGGCGGGCAGCGTCAAGGGCTGGGCGAGAATGGCGGCGTCGGACATGCGTTTCCCCTCTGACATTTATGTCTAGCGCTGCAGGGCGGCGACGATCTCGATATGCGGCGACCAGCGGAACTGGTCGACGGGCGTGATGCGGGTGATGGCGAACCCGGCGTCGACGAGGACGCGCACGTCGCGCGCCAGTGTCGCGGGATCGCACGCCACCGCAGCGACGCGCTCCACCTTGGATTTGGCGATCTGCTCGGCCTGCTGGCGCGCGCCCGATCGCGGCGGATCGAACACGACGGCGTCGCAGTGCTTCAGCTCCAGCGCCGAGATCGGCGTGCGCAGAAGATCGCGCCGCTGCGTCGTGATGGTCTTGAGCGCGCCGCTGGTGGCGTCGGCGGCCGCGGATAGCGCCGCCAGCATCGCCGCGTCGCCTTCGACGGCGAGCACCTCGGCGGTTTCGGCGAGGCGCAGCGCGAACGTGCCCACGCCGCAGAAAAGATCAGCCGTGCGCTTCGCGCCGGCGACGGCGGCGAGCGCGAGCGCGGCGAGCGCCTCTTCGCCCGCCTTCGTGGCCTGCAGGAATGCGCCTGGCGGCGGCGCGACCTGAGCGCGCCCGATCGCCACCCTCGGCGTGCGGCGGACGAGAAACGGCTCCTCCGCAAAGGAAAGCCGCGCGACGTCGAGGCGATCGAGCAGCGCCGCCGCCCCCTCGAGCGCGGCGGCGGGCACGTCGGTTGCGCGGCCGGCGCCCTTGATCGAGACGTCGAGCCCGGTTTCGGTGAGCAGCGTCGGCATCGTGATCTCGCCGCGCGCGGGCGCGAAGGCGGCGGCGATCTCCTGCAGCGCCGGCAGCGCGGCCGCCAGCGCCGGCGCGAGTGCGGGACACTCCGAGACCGGAACGAGCGAGGCCGAGCCCCGCGCCATGAAGCCGAAGCGCACGCTTCTTCCGGTGCGGACCGCGTGGAACGCCGCGCGACGGCGCCCGCCCGCCGTGGCGTCGATGATGGGATCGACGGGGGTGTCGATGCCGCGGCGCGCGAACGCCTTGACCACCTGATCGTGTTTCCACGCGAGCACGGCGGCCTCGCGCCACTGCTGCAGCTGGCATCCGCCGCAGGTCCCGAAATGGCGGCACGCCGGCGCCTGCCGCTCCGGGCTCGGCTCCAGCACCTCGACGAGCGCGCCGCGGTCGCCGGAGACGCGCGCGGTAATGCGTTCGCCCGGCAGCGCATAGGGAACATAGATCGGGCCGTCCGGCCCCTCGGCCTGGGCGTCGCCGCGGGCGCCGACCTCGGCGATGGTGAGGGTTTCGACGCGCGCGAGCGGGCGCGCCGCCTCGTCCGCCCCCGGCGCGCCACGGCGGCCGGAAGGCGCGGAGGCGCCGGGTTTGCGCCCGCGGGCGGAGCGATCGAAACGCTTCATGCTGGGTTCAGCTTCGTTCTGCTTTTCTCTGGGTCATGGCGGCGACGCGCCCTTCGGCCCGACGGTCCGCCCAAAGATGGAGGTTTCTATGCGTGGTCAAGCTTTGCTGCTCGCGGGCGTGCTGATGGCGACCTCGCTGGGCGCGGCCGCGCCGGCGATGGCGGATCCCTACCGGGCCCCGGCGACGTACGGGTCGCAGTCCTACGATCCCTACTGCGCCCAGAAAAAGCAGAACCGCATGCTGCTCGGCGGCGCCATCGGCGCGGTCGCGGGCGCGGTGCTCGGCAACAACGTCGCGGCCCGCAACGCGCAAACGGAGGGCTCGGTCCTCGGCGGCGCGATCGGCGCGGCCTCGGGCGCGGCCATCGGCCGGGCGACGGCGAAGTGCGACGTCGGGCAGCGTGACGCATACGGCTATGGAAACGGCTACGGCCAGGACCAGTACGGCCTCGCCGGCGGCCCGACGCGCACCTCGGGCGGCGACTACGGCTACGGCGCGCCGCGCGGCGATTGCCGCTGGGGCGTGACGACCACGCGCGACCCGGACGGCCGCGAAATGAAGGAGAGCGTCTACATGTGCCGCGGCTCCGACGGCATCTGGCGCCGGCAATAACCACGGCACGGCCCATCTCGGCTGCCGACGAGATGGGCCGACCGCCGCGAAATCCCTGTAGCGAACGCCCCCGGCTCCGGGGGCGTTTTCATGTCGGGCGTTTCGCCAGCAGCAGGAATTCCCGATTGCCGTCGCCGCCCTTCACGGGGCTAGATACAAGCTCGGCGACACGGAAGCCCTGGAGGCCGTCGAGCGCCTCTGCGGTGGCCTCCGCGACACGTCGCGCCAGCGTTTCGTCGAGCACGCCGTCCTTGCCTTTGCGCCCGGGGCCCGCCTCGAATTGCGGCTTCACGAGCGCGACCAGGCGCGCATGCGGCGCGGCAAGTTCGAGCGGCTTCGGCAGGATTTTGAGGAGCCCGATGAAGCTCGCGTCGCAGACGACGAGGTCGGGCGCCTCGGCGATTTCGTGGCGCGTGAGCGTGCGCGCGTCGACGCCTTCCAGCGAGACGATCCGCGGTTCGTTCTTGAACTTGGGGTGCAGCTGGCCGCGGCCGACATCGACGGCATAAACGCGCCGCGCGCCGCGCGTCAGCAGAACGTCGCTGAACCCGCCCGTCGAGGCGCCCACGTCGAGCGCGACGAGGCCGGCCGGATCGACGCCGAACACGTCGAGCGCGTGCGCCAGTTTGAGGCCGCCGCGCGACGCCCACGGATGCGGCCGCACGAGCTCGAGAACGGCCTTTTCGTCGATGAGATCGGAGGCCTTCGCGACCTTCACGCCATCCGCCGTGACGCCGCCGGCGGCGATCGCCTCCTGGGCCTTGGCGCGGGTTTCGACGACGCCGCGCTCCACCAGAACGAGATCCGCACGTCGTCGCACGTCGCCGCCTCCCAACCCCGAACCGTCAATCATCTTGCCAACCGCCCGCGGGGCGGAGACGGTAGGCGAAACAATACCAAAAGCGGGGAGGAAACCATGACGTCCCACATCGCGCGCCGCCGCATGATGCAGGCGGCCGCCAGTCTTGTCGCGCTCACGTCGGCGCCGGCCTTCGCCAAGACCGCCGCCAAGGGCGGCAAGGACAAGGGCGGCAAAGGAAAACCCAAGAGCGACGCACTGGGCGATCTCGACGGCGTCGGCGTCGCCGCCCGCATCCGGGCCAAGGAGATCACCCCGCTCGAGGCCGTCGAGGCCGCGATCGCCCGCGCCGAGGCCGTGAACCCGAAGATCAACGCCATCGTCACGCCGATGTACGACCGCGCCCGCGGGCAGGCCAAAGCCCTGACTGCGCCCGCCGGGCCGTTTGCCGGCCTGCCCACCTTCATCAAGGACCTCGCCGACGTCGAGGGCGTGCCGACCAAGAACGGCTCGCGCGCCTTCGCCAACAACGTGGCCAAGTCGACCTCCCCGTATGTCGCCGCCGTGCTGCGTTCGGGCGCGATCGCGATCGGCAAATCCACGACGCCGGAATTCGGCTTCACGGCCACCACCGAGCCGCTTCTGGGCGGGGCGACGCGCAATCCCTGGAGCCTCGACCATTCGTCGGGCGGGTCGTCCGGCGGCGCGGCGGCGCTCGTCGCGGCCGGCGTCGTGCCCGTGGCGCACGCGAGCGACGGCGGCGGTTCGATCCGCATCCCCGCCGCCTGCTGCGGCTTGTTCGGCTTCAAGCCCTCCCGCTTCCGCATGATCGGCGACCGCGACGCCAGCGAACCCGTCTCGATCTCGGTCAACAACTGCGTCTCGCACTCGGTGCGCGACAGCGCCACCTGGTTCGCCGCCGGCGAAAACACCGGCGCCGACGCCGCCTATCCCGCCGTCGGTCTCGTCGCCGCGCCCACGAAACGCAAGCTGCGGATCGGCGTCGCGATCGAGGGGCTCATCCCTGGTCAGAAGGCCGATCCGGAGGTGCGCGCGGCGGCAGAAAAGGCGGCGAAGCTCTGCCGATCGCTCGGCCACGAGGTGTTCGAGTACGCGCCGAAGCTCGATGGCCAGGCCTTCGCCAACGCGTTCAGCCTCTATTGGGCCTCCGGCGCCGCGCAGATCACGGCGGCGGTCGCCAGGATGGCGCCGAACGTGCCGATCGATCAGCTTCTAGAGCCGCTGACCTTGAAGCTGACGGAGATGTTCAAGGCCGCGCCGGCGGGCTCGGCCGAGAAGGCGATCGAAACACTGAAGGCCACGGACGCCGCCTATGCGGCGATGTTCGCCGCCGACATCGACGTTCTGCTGTCGCCGGTGCTCTCGCGACCGCCGCTGAAGATCGGCGAGATCGCGCCGACGCGAAACTTCGACGAGATGTGGACGCTGGTGAACGGGTACGTCGCCTACACGCCGCTGGAAAACGCCGCCGGCGCGCCGGCGATGTCGGTTCCGCTGGGCTGGAGCGCATCCGGCCTGCCGATCGGCGTGCAGTTCGCCGCCGCAAAGGGCGAGGACGCGCTGCTCTACGGGCTTGCCTACCAGCTCGAAGAGGCCGCGCCCTGGGCGCGCAAGCATCCGCCGGTCTGGGCAGGCTGAGGAGACGATCATGGCCACCGACATTCTGGGCACGTCAGACGGCATCGAGATCGCAGCGCGCATCCGGGCCGGCGACTACACTGCACGCGAGGCCGCCGAGGCCGCGATCGCGCGGGCGCAGGCCGTCGAGCCGCGGCTCAACGCGATCGTCACGCCGCTGTTCGACGCCGCGCGCGCCGGGGCAGATGCGGCCGCGAAGGCGCCCGGCCCGCTCGCCGGTGCGCCGACGTTCATCAAGGACCTGTTCGACATCGAAGGCGTGCGCACCGCGCACGGCTCGCGCGCCTATGCCGGCAACATCGCAAAGGGCACCTCGCCGCACGTCGCCGCCGTCCTGCGCGCCGGGCTCGTCCCGCTCGGCAAATCCTCGACGCCGGAGTTCGGCTTCACCGCGACGACGGAGCCGCTGCTCGGTGGCGCGACCCGCAATCCCTGGAGCCTTGAGCACTCGTCGGGCGGCTCCTCCGGCGGCGCCGCGGCGCTCGTGGCCGCGGGCGTCGTGCCGCTCGCGCACGCCACCGACGGCGGCGGTTCGATCCGCATTCCCGCGGCGTGCTGCGGCCTGTTCGGCCTCAAGCCCTCGCGCTTCCGCCTGATCGGCGACCGCGACGTCGACGATCCGGTGCCGGTGTCCGTGCACGGCGCCGTCGCACGTACGGTGCGGGACGTCGCCGCCTGGCTCGCCGCCACCGAGCGCACCGGCGCCGACGCGGTGCTCCCGCCCATGGGCCACGTGACGCGCCCGCTCGCGCGGCCGCTGCGCATCGGACTGGTGACGGACAGCTTCACGTCCGGCCAGCCGCCGCACCCGGAGGTGCGCGCCGCCGTCGAGGCGGCCGCAGTGCTGTGCGAACGCCTCGGCCACGCGGTGACGCCGTACACGCCCGCGCTCGACGGCGCCGGCTTTGCGCGCGCGTTCGGCATCAACTGGGCCCGCAAAGCGGCGGCCGTCACCGATCAGGTCGCCGCGGAACGCCCGGGCGAAAAGCTCGAGGACCTCTTGGAGCCGCTGACGCTGTTCTATGCCGAGCGGTTCAAGGCCGCGCCGGCCTCGGCCTATCCGGATGCGGTCGCCGGCCTGAAGAAGGTCGAGGCCGACTATGCGCGCCTGTTCGACGACATCGACGTGCTGCTGACGCCTGTGCTCGGCCTGCCGCCCGTGAAGCTCGGCGAGATCGGCCCGCTGCGGCCGCTCCAGGAGACTGGCGAAGTGATCGCCCGCTATGTCGGCTACACCGCGCTGATGAACGCCGCCGGCGCGCCGGGGATGTCCGTGCCGCTCGGCATGAGCAGCGGCGGTCTGCCGATCGGCGTCCACTTCGCGGCGGCGAAAGGGCAGGACGCGCTGCTGCTCGAACTCGCCTACCAGCTGGAAGAGGCCGCGCCCTGGCGCGCGCGGACGCCGCCCGTCTGGGCCGGCTGACGCAGGCGCGCCCGGCGCCGCCAGGCTATGGGGCTTCTCAGGCCTTCGGCGCGGTCGTGCGGTCCAGGTCCTCGTCGAGCGCCTGATTGATCAGGCGCAGTTCGACGTCCATTTCGCGCGCGTCGACATTTGCGAGATCGAGCGCGGTCTTTTCGAACAGGTTCTCCATGCGCGCCAGCACGTGGCGTGCGGCGGCGCGGCGCTTCTCGTCCGCGCCGGCGGCGTCGAGCGAGCCGAGCGTTTCGGCGAGATAGACGGCCTTCGGGAGGTGATAGGTGAAGGCGCGCTGCGCGAGGGCGAACTTGTCCGGCGCGGCGGCGACGGCCTGCGCGAGGCGCCCGCCGGCCTGCACGAGACGCTGCGCGATCGTGCGCGCCTCGCCGTCGGCGAGCTTCGCCGCGGCGGCGTCGAGGCGGCGCAGATCGGCCGTCGCCTCGTCGAGCACCTTGCGCACGAGATCTGCGCGCGCGTCCGCCATGCCGACAGTGTCGACGCGCGGCGTTTCGATGCGGGTGGGCTGCGGCGCGGCCGGCCCCGAGAACCGGCCCGCGACGTCGCCGAGCCAGCGCAGGATCGCGCCGGCGAACACGGCCGCGACGAGCCCCGCGCCGACCGCTGCCGGCGTGAACACGCCCATGGACGCCACGAGGCCGCCGACGAGCAGGCCGACGCCGACCGTCGCGAGTTGCCGCTGCATGGCCTGACGACGCCGCTCGACACGGGCGGCGCGTCGCTCCTCGCGGGCGCGCTCGACGGCGTCCAGATCAACGCCGGAATTGGCCGACAGCACATCGCCGGCGGCGCGGGCGGCCCGCGCAGCCTCGTAGGCGAAGCTTCGGAATTCTTCGGCGTCACGCCGCCACCGCCGGCCCATTGGCTCATCCCCTGCGAGGCCGGCGCACCGGCGCTCCCAAGATGGGAAATCGGCGCCCGCCCCACAAGCGCGACCGCGCGCATGACCGAACGGACCGGGAACAAACGCGCCTTATTCTCCGGCGGCGGCGCGCCCGCTAGCTTCGCGGGCGAAGGAGGAGCCACGACGCATGCCGAAAGCGAAGTCCGCCCTGGATCACCTCAACAGCGGGCGCGAGCCGCACATCGTGACCATGATCCCGCCGGGCGCGCCCGGGTACCGTGAGGCCAATGGCGGGGCGATGGTGGTTTCGAGCCCGGCCGAGGTCGACGCGATGGTGCGCAAGATCAAGCCGGGCGAGGTCGTCACGCTGGACGATCTGCGCGCCGCGCTGGCCCGCCGTCACGGCGTCGCCGTGGCCTGCCCGGTCTCGACGGCGATCTTCGCCAACATGAGCGCCCGCGCCGCCGAAGAGATGCGCCATGCCGGCGTGCCCGCGGCCGAGCTCACGCCCTGGTGGCGCGTGCTCAAGAAAGGCGGCTTCCTCAACCCGAAACTGCCCGGCGGCGTCGAACGCCAGGCCGCGCTGCTCGCGGCAGAGGGCGTGAAAGCAAGCCCCCTGCGCAAGCAGCTCGCGGTGTTCGACTACGAGGCGCGGCGACCGAAGCGAGCGCTGGAGCGCTGAGCGCTCAGCTGCCCGTCTGCGTCCGCCCGCGCGCCATGACGCCCTCGCGCGCCTGCGCGACCGAATCCGGCGTCACCTGCGAATTGGCGGCCGAGGACAGCGCGTGCTCGAGCTTCATGCCGTCGCCGAAGCTCACGGCGAAACCGTCATTGATGATGCGCTTGTAGGCCTGCACCTTTTCGGGCGGCGCGGTGGCGATGTCGGCGGCGAGCTTCAGCGCCGTCGGCACGAGCTGCTCCGGCTCGACGACGCGGTTGAGCAGGCCCCACGCTTCGGCCGTCTTCGCATCGAGAAAGTTGCCGGACAGCGAAAGCTCCTTGGCGCGCGAGATGCCGATCAGACGCGACAGCTTCTGCGACAGGCCCCAGCCCGGCATGATGCCCACGCGCGCGTGCGTGTCGGCGAACTTCGCGTTCGTCGAACCGATGAGGATGTCGCACGCCAGCGCGACCTCGAATCCGCCAGTGATGGCCGCGCCATTGATCGCGCCGATCACCGGCTTCGCGCAGCGCTCGATCGCCTTGACGGGATTGCGCTCCGGCTCCTGCGCATTAGCCGCGCCGAGCGCGCCGGCGTCGGAGCCGAGCTCCTTCAGATCGAGGCCCGCCGTGAACGCCTTGCCCGCGCCGGTGAGCACCACCGCGCGCACCTCGGGATCGTCGTTGAGGGCGGCGAAGGTGTCCGCGATCGCGGCGCGCAGCGCCTTGTTCAGCGCGTTCATCGCTTCGGGACGGTTGAAGGTGACGAGCGCGACGCCGTCTTTCTTGTCGACCTGGATGACCATCATGCGTCTCCCGCGACGACCGCTTTCAGGTCGCGCTTGATGATTTTGCCATTGGCGTTGCGCGGCAGGGTCTCCGGCCAGAACACCACCTTCACGGGCACCTTAAACGCCGCCAGGCGCTGCGACACCCACTGGCGCAGCTCCTGCTCATCGGCCGACATGCCGGGCTTCAAATGCACGACGGCCGCCGGCTCCTCGCCGAGCGTGCGATGCGGCACGCCCACGACGGCGGCGTCCATCACGGCGGGGTGGTCGTACAGAGCGTTCTCGACCTCGACGCAATAGATGTTCTCGCCGCCGCGGATCAGCATGTCCTTGGCGCGATCGACGATGAAGACGAAGCCTTCCTCGTCCACCTTGGCGAGATCGCCCGTCTTCACCCAGCCGTCGACGAACGTCTCGGCGGTGGCCTGCGGCTTGTTCCAGTAGCCGCGCACGACGATCGGGCCGCGATACCAGAGTTCGCCCACCTCGCCGGTGTCGGCGGTCGAGCCGTCCGCGCGCACGATCCGCACCTCACCCGTCGCGCTCGGCACGCCGCAGCTTGCCGGGCGGTTCTGGTAATCCTCGCCGAAGTTCGAGACCGCGGTGGCGGATGTTTCCGTCATGCCCCAGCCCTGGCCGGGCGCCGCCTGCGGGAAACGCTCCTTGATGCGTTTCACGAGCTCGGGCGCGGACGGCGCGCCGCCATAGGAGACGCTCTCGACGCTGGAAAGATCGAACTCGGACGACCGCGGATGTTCGATCACCTGCCACGCGATGGTCGGGACGCCGCCGAAATGCGTGACGCGCTCCTTCTCCATCAGCGGCAGCGCCTGCTCCACGTCCCAGCGGCGCTGGAACACGAGCTTGAAGCCCTGGAACATCGCCGGGATCATGATCGCGAAGCAGCCGGTCGCGTGGAACAGCGGCACCGAGACGAGGAACGCCTTCTGCGGCGCGGTCGGATCGGGCTGCGGCGGCTGCTCGCCGCGGCGCAGATAGGCGCGCGCCTGGGCGGAAGCGGAGTTGAAGAAGTTGGAGATCACGTTGCGGTGCGTGATCACGGCCCCCTTCGGCTTCCCCGTCGTGCCCGAGGTGTAGAAGATCGTAACGTCGTCGTCGGGCTGCAGATCGACGACGGGCGGGGCGTCCCCCGGCTGCGTGCCGGGCCAGGTTTCGATCTCGCCGAGGATGGCCTCCATCTTGGCCACGCGCGGATCGGCGATCTCCTCGGGCGCGCGCGCGACATAGATCTTGCGCAGGTCCGGGCAGGCGTCGGCATGCTCACGCACGCGCTCCCACCGCTCCTGGTCCATGATCGCGATCTTGGCGCCCGAGTCCTGCAGGCCGTATTCGAGTTCGGGCCCCGTCCACCACGCGTTGAGCGGCGTGGCGATCGCGCCGACGAGCACCGCGGCCCAGAACGCCACCGACCACTCGGGGATGTTGCGCATGATGATGGCGACGCGATCGCCCTTGGCGACGCCGTCCTTCTGCAGCTGGGCGGCGAGACGCAGCACGGCGGCGCGGTGCTGGTCGAACGTGACGCGCTGGCCTTCATAGACGTTGTAGGTTTTGGCGGCGTGCATCTGGCCGAGATCGAAGATGATCCCGAGATGCGGCGGCGCGTTCTTCCAGACCTTCAGCTTGACGCCGCGGACCTCGGCCTCGCCCACCTCGAACATCGTGCCGGGGGCGGTCAAAAGCGCGTGCGCCTGAGCGATGGACATCGCCGGCCAGGGCCGGCCATCGGCAAGGCGGAGATCGGGCGTACGGGCGTCGGCGGCGGACATTGTGCTCTCCCAGGCAAGTGCGGCGCGCTCGCGTGGCGCGCGGTCATTGCGCTTGTGAGAAGCATGTCGCGCGCGCCGAGGGAAGTCCCAGTCGGGTGAACACGGTCCGCTCGACCGGCGCCCGCCCGCCGGGGCGGCGGCGTTGACAGCCCGGCGCCGGCTCAGCCACGTTGGGGGAAGGAGCATCCCGCCCGTCTAAGTCCGCTGTCGATCCTGCGGCGGAAAGTCAAACGCCCATCTTCAAGGCCATGGGCCAAGGCCCATGGCCTTGCCTAAGGTACGAGGGGCGGGATGCTCTTTTCCTGCGCGCGCCATTCCCTGTCGTCAGCGGATGACGAACCGCAGCGCAGACGCTAACCAAGCGGACATGCACGCCGATCGCCGCCCCGACGATGCGCCTCCGCAGGCCCCCGCCATCCTGGTCTCGGGCCGCGCGCCGCAATCCGCGAGCGACGTCGCCGCGCTGTTCGACGTGTCGGCGAGCTGGCTCACCTACGTGCTGTACCGGGCCGACGAGAGCCAGCGCTACCGCGCGTTCGAGATCCCGAAGCGGTCCGGCGGCGTGCGCGAGATCAACGCGCCAATCGGGGTCGTGCGCGACTGCCAGGAAAAGCTCGCGCCGCTGCTGCTGGCCGCCTACCGCGCCCATCCCGGCGCGCACGGCTTCATCCCGGAACGGAGCATCCTCACCAACGCCAAGGCCCATGCGGGCCAGCGGCTCGTCTTTAACGTCGATCTGAAGGACTTCTTCCCGACGGTGAATTTCGGCCGTGTGCGCGGGCTGTTCATGGCCTCGCCCTTCTTCATGGGGCCGGCGGCCGCAACGATCATGGCGCAGGTCTGCACGCACAAGAACGGCCTGCCGCAAGGCGCGCCCACCTCGCCCGTGCTGTCCAACTTCGTCGCCACGGCGCTCGATCGCCGCCTCACCAGGCTCGCCCGCGAGAACGGCGTGCGCTACTCCCGCTATGCCGACGACATCACCTTCTCGACGAACCAGACGGGCTTTCCCGCCGCGATCGTCGCGTTCGAGCAGGACGGCGAGAAACGCCGCGCCGTCGTCGGCGACGCGCTCGCCAAGGCCATCGCGGACAGCGGCTTCGCCGTGAATTTCGGCAAGGTGCGCCTGCAGACGCGCCATGAACGCCAGAGCGTCACCGGGCTCGTCGTCAATGCGATGCCGAACATCGAGCGCGCGCGCGTCCGCCGGATCCGCGCCATGCTCCACGCGTGGTCGAAGTTCGGCCTCGAAGCCGCGGGGGAGGAGCACTTCCGCCGCTGGCGCCGGGCGAAACCGAAAGTGAAGGACGGCACGGCGGGCACGGCGTTTCGCAATGTCGTTTATGGCGAGCTGGCCTTCGTCAAGATGATCCGCGGCCGGGAGGATCCCGTCTTCCTGAAGCTGTGCGCCCAGGTGCTCGCGCTCGATCCGAACCCGTCCAAATTCGTGCGCGAGATGGCGTTCGGCGCGGCCGACTACGACGTCTTCATCAGCCACGCGAGCGAGGACAAGGACACCATCGCGCGCCCGATCTTCGAGGCCTGCGAGAAGCTCGGCCTGAAAGCCTTCCTCGACGAGGCGCACATCGCCTGGGGCGCCTCGTTCACGGAGAAAATCAACGTCGCGCTCGGATCGGCGCGCACGGTTCTGACGATCGTCTCGCCCGCCTCCGTCGCGAAGGACTGGCCCGTGCTCGAGGTCAACACGGCCCTCGCGCTGGAAGTCTCCGGCGAGAAGACCGTCGTGCCGCTGATCGTGGGCAAGCCGGACCTGTCGAAGCTGCCGCTCATCAAAACGAAGGATCAACTCGTCTGGACGGGCGATGCGATGTTCGTGGCGAAGAACCTCAAGGCCGCGGTGGAAGGCCGCGTCGGCGTCAAGCAGCGGCGCACGCCCGACGGGGGCCTCGCGCCGGCGCCTGCAGCCACCGGCGCGCCGGGCCCGGCCGTCGCCGCCCGCGCAGAGAGCAGCCGGGGCGCGGCGCAGGGGTGGACGCCCGGCTGGCAATCGACCGCGCCGAAGCCGTTCGAGATCCGTCGCAAATCGAAAAGCGGCGGGCGCTGGTTCGTGACGGCGCTGTGGGCCGCCCTCGCCGCCGCGCTTGCCGCCGCCGCGTTCCTGTTCGGCTTCGGCTAGACGTCACGGGTTTGGCGTCACGGGCGATGCGGCGCGCGACGCACGCCGCGCCCGTGATCAGGCGCGCGCGCCGACGGCGGCGCGGCCGAGCGCGGCCAACGCGGCCCGCACGATGCCTTCGCTGTCGAGCCCCGCCTCGGCGATCATCGCTTCCGGCTTGTCCTGGTCCTGGAAGATGTCGGGCAAGGTCAGCGTACGGATCTTCACGCCGCGGTCGAGCAGGCCGTCCGCGGCCATGAAGTGCAGCGTGAACGCGCCGAACCCGCCCACGGCGCCTTCCTCGATCGTCAGCATCACCTCGTGCTCGCGCGCGAGACGGCGTATCAGATCCTCGTCGAGCGGCTTGGCAAAACGCGCATCGGCCACCGTCGTCGACAGGCCCATGGCGCCGAGCTTGTCGGCCGCTTTCAGCGCATCGCCGAGGCGCGCGCCATAAGACAACAGCGCCACGCTCGTCCCTTCACGGACGATCCGGCCCTTGCCGATCTCGAGCGGCGTCAACACCGCGGGGCGCTCCACGCCGAGCGCTTCGCCGCGCGGATAACGCACCGCACTCGGACGATCGTCGATCGCGGCGCAGGTGGCGACCATGCGGCCAAGCTCGGCCTCGTCGGCCGCGGCCATCAGCACGAAGCCGGGCAGCGCGCCCAGATAGCCGATATCGAAGGTGCCGGCGTGCGTGGCGCCGTCGGCGCCCACGAGACCCGCGCGGTCCATCGCGAACCGCACCGGCAGCGACTGGATCGCCACGTCGTGCACGACCTGATCGTACCCGCGCTGCAGGAACGTCGAATAGATCGTGCAGAACGGCTTCATGCCGTCCGCCGCGAGACCGGCGGCGAACGTCACAGCGTGCTGTTCCGCGATCCCGACATCGTAGGTGCGGTCCGGGAAGGCTTGCCCGAAGAGGTCGAGCCCGGTGCCCGAGGGCATCGCCGCGGTGATCGCGCACACTTTCGGATCGGCCTTGGCGACCTCGATCAGGCTTTCGGCATACACCTTCGTGTAGCTCGGCGGCCCGCCTTTGCCTTTCTGCTGCTCGCCGGTGACGACGTTGAACTTTGTCACGCCGTGATACTTGTCGGCGGCGTTCTCGGCCGGCGCGTAGCCCTTGCCCTTTTTCGTGATCACGTGGACCAGCACGGGGCGGTCCTGGATCGACGCCGCGTTGCGCAGGATCGGCACCAGCGTCTCGAGATCGTGCCCGTCGATCGGGCCGACATAGTAGAAGCCGAGCTCCTCGAAGAACGTGCCGCCCGTGACCATGCCCCGCGCGTATTCTTCAGCCTTCTTGGCCGCGTCGTGGATCGGCTGCGGCAGGCGCGCCGCCATCTTCTTCGCGACCTTGCGGACCTTCTGGTACGCGCCGCCGGAAACCAGCCGCGCGAGATAGTTGCTCATCCCGCCGACCGGCGGCGCGATGGACATGTCGTTGTCGTTGAGGATCACGATCAGGCGCTTGGTCGTGACGGCCGCGTTGTTCATGGCCTCGTAGGCCATGCCCGCCGACATCGACCCGTCGCCGATCACGGCGATGACGTGATTGTTCCCGCCGACCTGGTCACGGGCGGCGCAGAAGCCGAGCGCGGCCGAGATCGAGGTGGCCGCATGGGCCGCGCCGAACGGGTCGTATTCGCTCTCGGCGCGCTTGGTGAAGCCCGAAAGCCCGCCGCCCTGGCGCAGGGTGCGGATGCGGTCACGGCGGCCCGTGAGGATCTTGTGGGGGTAGGCCTGGTGGCCGACATCCCAGATCAGGATGTCTTTTGGCGTATCGAAGACGTAGTGGAGCGCTGTCGTCAGCTCGACGACGCCCAACCCGGCGCCCAAATGGCCGCCCGTGACGCTGACGGCGTCGATCGTCTCGGCGCGCAGTTCGTCCGCCAATTGGCGCAACTGGCTTTCGTCCAACCTGCGGAGATCGGACGGGAGCGAAACAGTGTCGAGCAGAGGGGTAGCGATGGCCATGGCGCGCCTTTCCGGCGGGTGAACTTTCTTCAATAACGCCGGTCGAGGACGAAATCGACCGCCTCACACAACACTTTGGCCCGTGGGCCGAAAATGGCGAGGTGTTGCTTCGCTTGTGCGGCGAGAAGGCGCACGCGCGCCTGGGCGCCCTCGACGCCCAGGATCGTCACGAAATTGACCTTGCCGGCGTCGGCGTCCTTGGCCGTCCGCTTGCCCACCTCGTCCTCGGCGCCTTCGACGTCGAGCAGATCATCGACCATCTGGAACGCGAGGCCCACATCGGTCGCGAACCGGGAGAGTGCTGTGCGGGCGTCTTCGGAGGCGGCGCCGATCAGCGCGCCCGCCTCGACCGAATAGGAGATCAGCGCCCCCGTTTTCAGCCGGTTCATGCGCGTGATGGCGGCGATGTCCTCGCGCGAGAGGCTTTCGCCGCGCATGTCGATCATCTGCCCCGCGCACATGCCCGTCGGGCCAGAGGCCTTCGCGAGCCCGGAGATGAGCAGGCACCGCATCTGCGGATCGGGATGCGTGGCGGGATCGGACAGGATCTCGAAGGCGAAGGTCAAAAGCGCGTCGCCCGCCAGAAGCGCCGTCGCCTCGTCGAACTGGATGTGAGTCGTCGGTTGTCCGCGGCGAAGATCGTCATCGTCCATGCAGGGCAGATCGTCATGGACGAGCGAATAGGTATGCACGCACTCGACAGCGACCGCCGTGCGCAACAAAGCCTGCTCGTCCGCGTCAAACAGACGTCCGGCTTCGAGCGTAAAGAACGGGCGCATGCGCTTGCCGCCCGCGAGCGCCGCATAGCGCATGGCGCTGAACAGAACGCCCTCGGGCCCCTGCACCCGTGGCAACAGCGCATCCAGCGCGACGGTCACGCGATCGGCGGCTTCACGCAGCCGGTGTTCGAGCGTTTGGGCCATATGCTCTGCTAGTCCGGCTGCGACGGCGGCGCAATGGGCGCCCCCGGGACCGTCCCGGCCGCCTCACGTTCGCCCATGGTCCCGCATCGGCCCGCGCTGGCGCAACCACCAGATGAAGCATTGCCTCGTTGTAACGCCGCGACATGGATGCCTGTCAGCATTGTTGTGCGACGTCTTTGTGCCTTCTCGATGTTTACCAGCCGATTCGCCGAAACATCGGAAGTTCAAGCCCAAATTGGGCTCTGACGAGATGGAACAAATGCCCCGCTCGTCTAGTAGTTCGTTGATGTCCCAGCGCTGGCTGTCCACTGTGATCGAGTCTGCCGCACGTGGGGAGGAACGCCCAACGGTCGTCGCCTTGCGCCTGCTGCTGCACGAAAACGATCACGACGTCGACGAAGCCGTCTCCAGCGCCCTGCGCAGCGCAAACCGAAAGGCGCAGGCGCGCCTGACCGCGCTGGTCGAGCTTCTGGCCGACGCGCGCCGCCGAGCCCCGGCGTTGCGCGCCGTCGCCGCCGCCGGCGCCGCGCCGATCCCGGCGGGCGAGGGGCTGACGGATGTCGGCCACTGGGCCGCCGCGTTCGATCAGGCCGCCCGGATCGACCGGGACGCCGCCTCCGCCCTCTATGCGCTGGGCGATCCCGGCCGCCTCCAGGCCGCGACGCAGGAAGTCTGCGCCTATCTCGACGCCGCCGGCTTCATCGCGGAACGAACCCGCGTGCTCGACATCGGCGCGGGCGGCGGGCGCATCCTCGATGCGTTGTCGCCCTGGATCGGGTTCGGCGTCGGCGTCGACATCTCGGCCGAGATGCTGGCCGGCTCCCGTCACCACGGCAACCTCGCCTTCCTGCGGACGGACGGGCGAAACCTCCGCGTCTTCCGGGACGGCGCGTTCGATCTCGCCTTGGCGGTGGATAGCTTCCCGTATCTCGTCGCCTCGGGCGTGGACGAGGTCCACATCGCCGAAGCCGCGCGGATTCTGTCGCCGGGCGGCGCCCTGGTGGTGATGAACTATTCCTACCGGGGCGACGCCGAATCCGACCGCATCGCCTTTGCGGCCGGGTGCGCCGCCCATGGCCTCGTGCCGGTCACGCTGGGCCAACAGCCGTTTGCCCTGTGGAACGGCGCGGTCTACGCCGCACGGCGCATCGCCTGAGCGCGCCGCCGCCGAGATCGGCGCGCCGGACGGGCGCCGCGTGACGCGACGGCCAAGGCGCCCTACATCGCGCCCATGCTGATCCTGCTGTCGCCCGCCAAGAACCTCGACTGGTCCGCGCCGCCCGCGCATGCCGCCCGCACAGAACCCGCCCTCGCCAAGGAGGCGCAGGCCCTCGCCGCCGTCGCCAAGCGGCTGACCCGCGGCGACCTTTCCCGCCTCATGGACCTTTCGGACAAGCTGGCCGAGCTCAACCACCAGCGCTTCCAGGCGTTCGCCAAAGCGACGCCAGAGGAGGCCAAGCAGGCGGTGTTCGCGTTCAACGGCGACGTCTATCAAGGCCTGCAGGCCAAGACGCTGAAGCCCGCCGATATCGCCTGGGCGCAGGACCACCTGCGCATCCTCTCGGGTCTTTACGGCGTGCTGCGGCCGCTCGACGTCATCCAGCCCTACCGTCTGGAAATGGGCACGAAACTCGCCACCAAGCGCGGCGAGGATCTCTACGACTGGTGGGGCGACAAGATCGCCAAGACCCTCCGCGCCGATCTTGGCCCGGACCGCCTCGTCCTCAATCTCGCCAGCGACGAGTACTTCTCTGCCGTCGACCAGAAGGCGCTCGGCGCCACCATCATCACGCCGAAGTTCCTCGACGTGAAAGACGGCAAGGCGCGCCCGGTCTTCATGTTCGTGAAGCGCGCCCGCGGGCTGATGGCGCGCTGGGCGATCGAGACGCGCGCCGCCGACGTCGCGACGCTCCAGCGCTTCTCCGGCGGCGGCTACAAGCTCGACCGCGCGGCGTCCTCCGACACCGAATGGGTATTCTCCCGCCCGCAGCCGAAACCCGTGAAGGGCTGAGCGCCGCGGCTCAGGCGGCCGGCGCGATCAATCCGGGCGCGTCGTTCGCCGGAGAGTTCACCGCGCGCGACACCGGATAGGCCTCGAGCAGGGCTTCGGGCGGCGCGCGCAACAGCAGATCCAGCGCCGCGCGCGGCGCGGCGGGATCGAGCCAGAGATCGACGTCCTCCGGCGCGAGCATCACCGGCATACGATCATGGAGATGGGCGACGTCGCCGTTCGCCGCCGTCGTCAGGATCGCGGCGGTCTCGACCGCGCCCCCTTCGGCGCCGCGCCAGCGCTCCCACAACCCGGCGAAGGCGATCGGCAGGCCGTCGACACGGCGGATGAAATAGGGCGTCTTCACCGCGCCTTCGCGCCGCCATTCGTAGAAGCCGTCGGCTGGCACGATGGCGCGGCGGCGCCGATAGGCGTCGCGGAAAAAGGGCTTCTCGGCGGCGCCTTCGCTGCGCGCGTTGATCATGGACTTCGCGCCGGGCGGCTCTTTCATCCAGCCGGGATGCAGGCCCCAACGCGTCATTACGCCTTCCCGCGCGCCGTCCGCGCCGGTGCGCACGATCGGGATCATCTGCGTCGGCGCGATGTTCCAGTGCGGCGCATAGTCCGGCGTGCGCTCCAGCCGGAACAGCTGCGCCATCGCGTCCGGTGGCAAGGTATAGACGTAACGCCCGCACATCCGGCGTCTATGAAACCATCTCTTGCGCCGAACAAGCTTTGACGCCCTTGCGCAGCCGCTTGGTCAGGAAGGTGGACTCGCCGTCGAGGCCGACGAACCGGTACTGGCCCTTGGCCTCTGCGTAGGCGGCGAAGCAGCCTTCCTCAGCATAGCCAGTAGACTTGTAGGAGAAGCACAGCGCGCCATCCTCCCGGATGCGCAAGCGGCCACGGTCCAACTCGCCGGCGAACCAGTAGACCGTCTCTCCGGCGGGATCGACGCACTCGCGCCAGGCCACATCGCCGCCCGTCTCGCGGGGCATCACCCCGCTCATGTCGACGCCGAAGAAGGTGAGCTTGGCCTCCGCCGCATCGAGCGGGCGGCCCGTTGCGGCGGCGGCGGCGCCCGCCAGCGCGAGCACGGCGCACAGCGCCGCAGCGACCCGAAGCCTTCCCAGGCGATCCTTGGCGAGACGGCGCATGCGAACCCTCCGCCTTTACAGAACCGCGCGCATGCGGCGAATTCGCGGCCATGACCGAACCGCCGCCGCCCGCGCCCGCCGCGCCGCCGACCCGCCCCGTGCCCGCCGTAGGCGTCGTCTGCCTGCGCGGCGCGGACGTTCTGCTGATCCGGCGCGGCACGCCCCCGCGGCTGGGGGACTGGTCCATTCCCGGCGGCCGCATCGAATGGGGCGAGCGCGCCGCCGACGCGGCCTTGCGCGAACTGCGCGAGGAAACCGGCGTCACCGCCGAGCTCGCCGGGCTGCTCGACGTCGTCGACGGCGTGTTCCGCTCCCGGACGGATGGGCAGGTCTGGGGCCACTACGTGCTGATCGACTACGCCGCGCGCTGGACCGCTGGCGAACCCGCCGCCGGCGACGACGCCGCCGAGGCCCGCTTCTTCGCGCCGGACGAACTCGCCGACGTGCCGCTCTGGGATGAAACCCGTCGCATCATCGACCTCGCCCGCAGCCGCCTCGGACCCTGAGCCGCGCGGCGGCGTTGCCCGCCCATGGACATCGCCGTCGACAAAGTCGCCCAGTTCATCGACCGCGTCCGCGCCTTCGACGGGAAGGAAGGCGTGACCGACCTCGACACCGGCTCCAACGCCGTCGACGACGGCATGACGGATGTGCTCACCGACACGCCCGACGATCCCACGGAAGAGGAGCTGCGCGCCTTCATCGCCGCCCTGAACCAGGACGAGCGCGCCACGCTCGTCGCGCTGGTGTGGCTGGGGCGCGGCGACTACGACGCCGGGGAGTGGGCAGACGCCCGCGCCACGGCGCGCGACCGCAGCGGCCCGCCCACCTGGCGCTATCTGCTCGGCATCCCGAACGTCGGCGACCTCGTCGACGAAGGGCTCGCCATGATGACGGAAGAAGAAGACCTGCCGCCTGCCCGCGCCGACGCGCAGATGCGCGGGGCGCCGAAGGACTAGGCCCGCGCCGCCCGCCTCGGCTGAACGATCAACAGGCCAAGTTCGATCAGGAGCTTCATCACGGTCAGGACCGCAATCGCCCAGGCCGGCGCGCCGAGCATGGCGATCAGCATCGCCCCGAGAATGATGGTCACGTGGAGCGCGATCACGCGCCCGTACGGCTCGAACATCAGGGTCTTCGTCTCGATCCCGGCGAACCCGTTGGTGCGCTGCGCGTCCACGAGCACCAGCGCCGCCTGCCAGATCGCGATCACCGCCACCGCGGCCAGCAGGCCCGGCGTCACCACGCCGTGCGTTCCGTTGAGGGCTTCCGAGCCGAACATCCCCACCACGAACGCGCCGTGCACGGCCGTGAACATGCCGTAGTGAACACAGAAGAACGGGAGCAGCACGAGCGTTTCCGGCGTCTTGTTGCGGACGCCGGAGACGGCGATCCGCACCGCCTGCGCGACACCGATCGCCACGTTCTCCATCCAGTAGATCAGCAGCACGGCGAACGCCGACCAGCCGAAGAGAATCACGCCGGCCAGCGGCACGAGATTGACGAGGATCGAGCCCGCGAGGCGCACCCCGTCCCGCGCGCCGCCCACCCCATCGCTCGTTTGAACCGTCATCCAACGCCCCTGACCTTGCCGTCGGGTGCAGTTGACCGCGCCGCCCTGGCGATTGTCTATGGCCCGATACGTGGCCGGTCCCGAACCGGCCCCCACGATCTTCGGGAGGAACCCATGGCCTACATCCCCTTCGACCTGACCGGCAAAGTCGCGCTGGTGACCGGCGGCAATCGCGGCATCGGCTATGGCATGGCGGAAGCGCTGGCCCAATCGGGGGCTTCGGTGGCCATCTGGGGCCGTGACGCCAAGCGCAATACGGAAGCCGCCGAAGAGCTCGCCGCCCACGGACGCACGGTGAAAGCCTATACGGTCGACGTCGCCGACGAGAAGGCCGTGGCCGACGCCATGAAGCAGACCGCGGCCGACTTCGGGCGCATCGACACCGTGATCGCGAACGCCGGCGTCGGGTACGGCTCGCCCTCGTTCGTCGACATGACGACCGAGACCTACCGCAAGACGCTCGCCGTCAATCTCGACGGCGTGTTCTTCACGCTGCGCGAAGCCTGCCGGCACATGGTCGAGCGGGCGCGCGCCGGCGACAAGTCCGGTGGTTCGCTCGTCGGCATCGCCTCGCTGGCCGCCATCGAGGGCGCCGCGCGCAACGAGGCGTACGCCGCCACGAAGGGCGCGGTGATCTCGATGATCAAGTCGATCGCCGTCGAGCACGCCCGCTTCGGCGTGCGCGCCAACGCCATCCTGCCGGGCTGGATCGCGACCGACATGACGTCCGCCGCGCAGAACAACGCCACCTTCGCCGAGAAGGTCATCCCGCGCGTGCCGCTGCGTCGCTGGGGCGAACCGAAGGATTTCGGCGGTCTGGCCGTCTATCTCGCCAGCGACGCCTCGTCCTTCCACACCGGCGACCTGCTGATCATCGACGGCGGCTACTCGATCTTCTGAGATCGGGCCGCGGTTCGACGGATACGGCGCACGAACAGGGGCGGCTTGCCAGGGCGGGCCGCGCAGCGGATGCTGCAGCGAACGACCAGTGGTCGAGGGGAGAGACGGATGCGGAGTTTGGCGATCGCGGCGGTGGCCGTTCTGGCGCTCACCGGCGTGGCGGACGCGAAAACATGGCGCGTCAAGCCAGGGCCCAACGCGCAGACCGACCTGCAATCCGCGCTGCTCTCCGCCAAGCCGGGCGACGCCGTCCAGCTCGCCAAAGGCCGCTTCGCGCTCGCCGGCGGGGTCTCCCTCGACGTCGATCGTGTGGTCATCCGAGGCGAAGGCGCGGACAAGTCCATCCTCGACTTCACCGGCCAGACCCAGGGCGCGGAAGGGCTGCTCGTCACCTCGGACGGCGTGCTCCTGCGGGACTTCGCCGTCGAGAACGCCAAGGGCGACGGCATCAAATCCAAGGGCGCGGACCAGATCACGTTCCGCAACCTGCGCGTCGAATGGACCCGTGGCCCCGACACGCGTAACGGCGCCTATGGCGTCTATCCGGTGCAATCGACCAACGTGCTGATCGAGGGCGTCGTCGTGAAAGGCGCGTCCGACGCCGGCATCTATGTCGGCCAGTCGCGCAACATCGTGGTGCGCGATAGCGTCGCGATGTTCAACGTGGCCGGGATCGAGATCGAGAACTCCTTCAACGCCGACGTCTACGGCAACACCGCGACGCGCAACACGGGCGGTATCCTCGTGTTCGACCTGCCCGGCCTGCCGCAACAGGGTGGCCGCGACATCCGCGTGTTCAAGAACGTCGTGTCCGCGAACGACACGCCGAACTTCGCGCCCAAGGGCAACATCGTCGGCACGGTGCCCACCGGCACCGGCGTGCTCGTGATGGCGAACCGCAACGTCCACGTCTTCGAGAACGTCATCGGCGACAATGGCACGGCGAACGTCCTCATCACCGCCTATCGCGACGAGATCAAGGACGCCGCCTACAACCCGCTGCCGCGCGACATCGTCGTGCGCGCCAACGTGTTCGGACCGACCGGCTTCAAGCCCGCGGGCGATCTCGCGGCGCTCGCCGCCGCCGGCGTGACGCTGCCGGACATCCTGTGGGACGGCGCGACGACCTATGTCGCGGCCGGCGCGCCGCGCGCCGAACCGGTCCGGATCGACATTCGCGACAACGTCCGCAAGGACAAGTCGGCCGTGACCGTGCTGTCGCTCGGCGTCGACATCGCGGGCGGCCCGCTGACGGAAGCCCAACCCTCCGCGACCATCCCGCCGGTGACGCCGATCCCCGAGCCGGCGCCCGTCAAGCTGCCGCAGCGGTGAGGGCCTTGCGGTGATGCGGCTCCGCGCCCGCGCCGCAGCGATCGTCGCCGCGGTCATCGCCCTTGCGCTCGCTGCGCCGCTGGCCTCCGGCAAGGGCGCGGGCGTGCAAACGGCGGCGCTCCTTTCCGACGATCCGCCGCAGACCCTCCAGGCCACCGGCCTTTTCCGCGACGCCGCTGCGCGCGAGCCTTCGCCCGGCGTCACGCCCTACGCGCTCGCCACCGCGCTCTATTCGGATGGCGCGATCAAGCATCGCTACGTCTACGTCCCCGCCGGCGCGCCGGCGCGCTACGACGCGGAAGAGGCGTTCGACTTTCCCGTCGGCGCCGTTCTGGTGAAGACGTTCGCCTATCCGCTGGACGTGCGCGCGCCGGAGGGCCCGCAACGCCTTCTCGAGACGCGCCTGCTCGTGCGCCGCGCCGAGGGCTGGGCGGCTTTGCCCTATGTCTGGAACGCCGAAGGCACGCAGGCGCGCCTCAGCCCCATCGGCGCGACCATTCCCGTGGCGTATACCGGCGCGGATGGCGTAGCGCGCACGCTGACCTGGCAGGCGCCGAACCGCAACCAGTGCAAGGGCTGTCATTCGCTGAACGGCGCATTCACCCCGATCGGCCCCAAGGCGCGCAATCTCAACACGGACTATCCGTACGCGGACGGCGCCGAGAACCAGCTCGCCCGCTGGACACGTCTTGGCCTGCTCGCTGACGCGCCGCCTCCCGCCGCCGCCCCGCGCGCGCCGGCGCTCCAGGAGGCGGCAAGCCCGGTTGCGCTGCGGGCCCGCGCCTATCTCGACGTGAACTGCGCCCACTGTCACCGCCCCGGCGGCCCGGCCGATACGAGCGGGCTCGACCTGCGCTGGAGCCAGTCCGATCCGGTCCGCTACGGCGTGGAGAAGCGCCCCGTCGCGGCGGGGCGGGCGTCCGCGGATCTCGAGTTCGACATCGCGCCCGGCGCGCCGGACCGCTCGATCCTCGTCCACCGCCTCGCGTCGACCGACCCCGGCGTGATGATGCCCGAACTCGGCCGCTCGCTCGTCGACGACGACGGCCTCGCCGTCATCCGGCAGTGGATCGCGGAGATGAAGTAGGCCGCGTCAGGCCGGATCGGGCTCGCGCGTCTTCATGAGCACGAGTTCTTCCGCCGCCGTCGGGTGCAGCGCGACCGTCTGGTCCCACACCGCTTTCGTGAGCCCGGCCTTCACTGCGACCGCGGCGAGCTGGATCATTTCCGGCGCGTCCTGGCCGGCGATGTGCACGCCGAGCAGACGGTCCGTCACGCCGTCGACGACGATCTTCATCAGCGTGCGTTCGGGATTGCCGGCGACGACATGCTTCATCGGGCGGAACACGGCCTTGTAGACGTGGACGACGTCGTGCGACGCGCGCGCCATCTTCTCGGTCAGGCCGACCGTGCCGACCGGGGGGTGCCCGAACACGGCCGTCGGGATCATGGCGTGATCCACCTTCGTCGGCCGATTGTTGTAGACCGTGTCGGCGAAGGCGTGGCCCTCGCGGATGGCGATGGGCGTGAGGTTCACGCGATTGGTGACGTCTCCGACCGCATAGATCGAGGGGACGTTGGTCTGCGAATAGGCGTCGACGATCACCGCGCCGGCGGCGTCGCGCTGCACGCCCGCGGCCTCGAGCCCAAGACCATCCGTGTGCGGCATACGCCCGATCGCGGCCATGACCAGATCGACCTCGAGGCTGCGTCCGTCCGCGAAGCTCACCCGGAAGGCCGCGCCGACCTTCTCGATCGCGGCGGGCGTCGCGTTGGTCATCACATTGACCCCGGCCTCCGCCAGCGAGGCCTGCACGTGCGCGCGCACGTCGTCGTCGAAGCCGTTGAGGATCGTGGCGCCGCGATAGGCGAGAGTTGTCGCTGCGCCGAGGCCGTCGAAGATCGTGGCGAACTCGACGGCGATGTAGCCGCCGCCGATGATCAGCACACGCTCCGGCAGACGCTCCAGGAGGAACGCCTCGTTCGACGAGATCGCGTGCTCCCCGCCCGGGATCGCCAGGGGCGTCGGGCGCCCGCCGGTCGCCACCAGGATGCGCTCCGCGGTGATCGTGCGGCCGTCGCCGAGCCGCACGGTGTGGGGATCGACGATCTCGGCGCGCTGCTCGATGATCTCGACACCGGCCTTTCCGAGATTGGTCGCGTAGATGCCCGAGAGCCGGCCGACCTCCTTCTGCACGTTGTCGCGCAGCGTGGCCCAGTCGAACGAGGCCTGCACCGTCCAGCCATAGGCGGCGGCGTCCTCGAACTCCTGGCTGTAGCGGGCGCCGAACACGAGGTGCTTCTTCGGCACGCAGCCGCGGATTACGCACGTGCCGCCGATGCGGTACTCCTCCGCGATCGCGACGCGGGCGCCGGCGAGGGCGGCGATCCGCGCCGCGCGGACCCCGCCGGACCCGGCGCCGATGGTGAAGAGGTCGAAGTCGTAGATGGCCATGGCTCCGATGTAGGGCGCCGACGGGCGGGGTGCGAGCCCCCTCCAACCGATGCGATCACGAGATTGCGAGCACGCGCCTGCGACGTTAGCGTGCGGCCATGTTCAAGCGCCTCCTCGGCTTTGCCGCCGCCGCCCTCGTCCTTGCCGCCAGCCCGGCCCTCGCCGCCCGACAGGCCCTGCCGCTCGACGCAGCCCCCAGCCATTACGAGGTGGCGATCCGGCCAGACGGCGCCGCCGGCACGTTCACCGGCCGGGTCACGGCGTCCTTCGAGACCAAGGCCCCCAAGCCGGCGATCGTGCTCAACGGCCTCGATCTCAAGGTCGCCAGCGCCTCGATCGACGGCGCGCCCGCCGTCGCCACGATCGACGCCGCGGCACAGACCATCACCATCACGCCGGCCTCGAAGGCGCTTCTGAAGCCCGGCGCGCATTCGGTGACGATCGCCTATTCCGGCAAGATCTATGACGAGGCCTACGGCCTGTTCCGCGTCGAGTACGACGCCAATGGCGGCAAGCGGCGCATGCTCGCGACGCAGTTCGAACCGGCCGACGCCCGCCGTCTCCTGCCGGTGGTGGATCAGCCCGACGCCAAGGCGGTGTTCACCGTGACCGTCGATGCGCCGAAAGGCGAAACGGCGATCTCCAACATGCCGGTCGTCAAGAAAACCGCGCTGAAATCGGGCGCCACGCGCTACGCCTTCGCGCCTTCGCCGAAGATGTCGAGCTACCTGCTGTTCCTCGCGGTCGGCGATCTGGAGCGCATCACGACCAAGGTCGGCGCCACCGAGATCGGCGTCGTCGCCCGTCGCGGCGCCGCCGAACAGGGCCGCTACGCACTCGAAAGCGCCGCGCGCCTTTTGACCTATTACAACGACTATTTCGGCGTCGATTATCCGCTGCCCAAGCTCGACATGCTCGCCGTTCCCGGCGGCGGCGGCTTCGGCGCCATGGAGAACTGGGGCGCCATTCTCTATTTCGAACGCCTTCTCCTGCTCGATCCCAAGACCGCATCGACCGACGACAAGATGAACGTCTTCGGCGTCGTCGCGCACGAGATGGCGCACCAATGGTTCGGCGATCTCGTCACGATGCAGTGGTGGGACGATCTGTGGCTCAACGAGGGCTTCGCGTCCTGGATGGAGGCGCGCTCGGGCGAAGCGCTGACGCCCGAATGGGCCCCCTGGCTCGCAGCCGCCGCCGAGCGCGATCGCGGCATGGCGCGCGACAGCCGCGCGGGCACGCACCCGATCGTTCAAAAGGTCGACACGATCGAGGAGGCCAACCTCGCCTTCGACGACATCACCTACCAGAAGGGCCAGGCGATCATCCGCATGCTGGAATCGCATGTGGGCCATGACGCGTTCCGCGACGGCGTGCGTGCCTACATGAAGGCGCACGCCTACGGCAACACGGTCACGGACGATCTGTGGCGCGCCATCGAGACGACGTCCGGCCAGCCTATCCGCGAGATCGCCGACGCCTACACCCGCCGCGCCGGCGTGCCGCTCGCCACGGTCGCGAGCGCGCCATGCGCGCCGGGCGCGACGTCCGCGAAGGTCGCCATCAAGCAATCGCGCTTCGCCTTCGACGACACGCGCGGCGCGGGATCATGGCCCCTGCCGCTGACCGTGCGCGCCCTGGCGTCGGACAAGACGACCCGTATCGTCGTGCGCGGGGACGAAACGATCGACGTGCCCGGCGCCTGCGGTCCCGTTCTCATCAATGCCGGGCAGAACTCCTATCTGCGGGTGGCTTATGCGCCCGCCGATCGCGCGGCGCTGGCCGGCGCGTTCTCCAAACTGCCGGCCGTCGATCAACTCGGCCTGCTCTACGATTTCCTCGCGCTCGGCCGCGCGGGCGATCAGCCTTTGTCGGAGTATCTCGCGTTCGCGAAGGCGACGCCGGCCTCGGCCGATCCGCTGGTCACGCGCCAGATCGCCGGCGGCCTCGACACGATCGGCTGGGTCGAGACCGGCCGTCCGAGTGAAGCTGCCTACAAGGCGTTCGTCCGCCGCACGCTGGCGCCGGCCCTGGCGCGGGTCGGCTGGGACGCAAAGCCGGGAGAGCCGGAGAACGACGCGGTTCTGCGCACCGCCTTGATCCGCACGCTGGCGGGCGCGGACGACGCCGACGTCGTGGCCAAAGCGCGCGAGATGTACGCCAAGGACAGCGCGCCCGCCGCCCTGCGCGATGCGGTGCTTACCGTCGTCGGCGAACATGCGGATGCGGCGACGTGGGAGCAGCTTGCGAAACGCGCGGCGGCGACGCCGTCCTTCATCGAGAAGCAGTCGTTCTATTTCGCGCTCGCCGGCGCGCGTGATCCCGCGCTCGCCAAGCGCACCCTGGATCTCGCGCTCAACGATCCGGCCCCGCCGCGACAGCTGCGCGCGCAGATCATCGGCGCGGTGGCCAGCGAGCATCCTGGTCTGGCCTGGAGCACGTTCGAGGCCAACGAGGCCAAGATCACCGGCATGCTCGATCCGCTGCAGCGCAACGTCTTCATCCCGAACCTGGTGTCGTCGGCGTACGATCCGGCGCTTGCCGACGCGATGCTTGCCTATGCGACGAAGGCCTTCGCGGAAGGATCGCGCGCGCAGGCGACGGCCGCGGCCGCAAGCGTGCGGGTGCGCGCGAAGATCCGCGCCGAGCGCTTGTCCGACGTCGACGCCTGGCTCGCGGCCGGGAACTGAAGACGAAGGATCGTGCGGGTCAGGCGACGTCGATGATGTCGGCGCCGCCGTCCGCGCGCCCCAGGATCAGGCGCTGGGCCATGCCGATGAAGAGCCCGTCCTCGACGACGCCGGGGATGCGTTTCAGCGCCGCCGCCAGCGCAGCGGCGTCCGGGATCACGCGCGCGGCGCAATCGAGGATGTAGTTTGCGCCGTCGGTGACGAACGGCTTGCCAGCGGGCCCCGCCATGCGCAGCGACACCGCGTCGGCCGCACAGCCCGTCTCGCGCAGCGCGCGCGCCACCTTGCGTGTGGTCTGGCCGACGGCGAACGGCGTCACCTCCACCGGCAGCGGAAACGCGCCGAGCCGGGCGACGTGCTTGGACGCGTCCGCGATCACCACGAACCGCCGCGCCGCCGCCGCCACGATTTTCTCGCGCAGCAGCGCGCCGCCGCCGCCCTTGATCAGCGTGAGGCGCGAGTCCGCCTCATCGGCGCCGTCGACGGCGAGATCGAGATCGTCGACGGCGTCGATGTCCAGCAGCGGAACGCCGTGCGTCTCCATCAGCCGTCGCGTCGCTTCGGAGGTGGGCGCGCCCGCCACGTCGAGCCCGGCGCGCACCTCCGCGCCGAGCAGGCGCACGAAATGCGCCGCCGTCGATCCGGTGCCGATCCCCAGCCGCATGCCCGGTTTCACCTCGGCAAGCGCCGCCCGCGCCGCCGCCGCCTTCGCCTCGTCCGCGCTCATGGCTTCGCCTTTCGCGCCGCCTTTTCGGCGGCCTTGCGGGCGCGGAACGCCGCCGCCCAGCCCTCGACCTCTTTCTGCCGTCCGCGCGCCACCGCGAGCGCATCGGCGGGAACGTCCTTGGTGATGACGCTGCCCGATCCCGTGAAGGCGCGCGCGCCGACCGTCACGGGCGCCACCAGGGCCGTATCCGAGCCGATGAACGCATCCTCGCCGATCACGGTCCGGTACTTGTCGAACCCGTCATAATTGCAGGTGATCGTGCCGCAGCCGAGATTGGCGCGGGCGCCGACGTCGGCGTCGCCCACATAGGTGAGGTGGCTCGCCTGCGCCGCCTCGGCGAACGTGGCGTTCTTGATCTCGACGAAGTTGCCGATCTTCACCTTGCGCGCCAGATCCGCGCCCGGCCGCAGCCGCACGAACGGCCCGACGCTCGCCTCCGGCCCGACGCGTGCGCCCTCGAGATGGCTCCACGCCCGCACCGTCGCGCCGTCCTCGACGACGACGCCCGGCCCGAAGAACACGCCGGGCTCCACCGTGACGTCCTGGCCGATCCGCGTGTCCCAGCTGAAATAGACCGTGTTCGGATCGATCAGCGTGGCGCCGCCGTCCATCGCCGCCCGCCGCGCCCGCGCCTGGAACGCGGCTTCGGCCTGTGCAAGCTCGACGCGCGAATTGCAGCCGAGCACTTCCGCCTCGAGCGCCGTGGCGACCCGCGCGGAAAAGCCGGAGGACCGCCCGAGCCCCACGACGTCGGTCAGATAGTATTCGCCCTTGGCGTTGTCGTTGCGCACCATCGACAGGAGCGAGAACAGCACGGCGCAATCGGCCGCCAGCACGCCGGAATTGCAGAGCCGAACCGCGCGCTCGGCGTCCGTCGCGTCCTTGTGCTCGACGATGCGCGTCAGCACGCCCGACTCGTCGAGCAGTAAGCGGCCGTACCCCGTTGGATCGTCCGCCTCGAAGCCGAGCACGGCGATGCCGGCGCCCGCGTCCCGCAACGCGAACAGCCGCGCGATCGTCTCGGGCCGCACGAGCGGGGCGTCGGCGTAGCTCACCACCACGTCGCCCTCGAAACCGGCGAGCGCCGCTTGCGCCGCACGCACGGCATGGCCCGTGCCGAGCGGCTGATCCTGCACGGCGATCGCGCCCGCGCCGAGACGCGCCTCGACATGCGCGCGCACCTCCGGCGAATGCGTGCCGACGACCACCACGATCCGCGCGCACCCCTGCGCCTGCGCCGTATCGATCGCCCAGTCGACCATCGTCCGGCCGCCGACCTTGTGCAGCACCTTGGGCGTGCGCGACTTCATCCGCGTTCCCTGCCCGGCGGCGAGAATGACGGCGGCGCGTTGACGGCTCATGCGGCGATCCCGTTCTCTTGGCCCGCGCTTGCGGGGGATTCGCCCGCGTTCTACCCCGCGCGGGCCCGCCCCGCCACCGAAGGAGCCGTGCTTGGACCCCTCCGCCCTCCGCGGCGCCGCGATCGCCTTCGACCTGGACGGCACCCTCGTCGACACCGCGCCGGACCTGTTGCGCGCACTGGATGCCGTGATGGACCTCGAAGGCCTGCCGCGTCCGCCGGCGGATGCGCTGCGCGGCATGGTCGGTCACGGCGCGCGCGTCCTGATCGAACGGGCGGCCGCCCGCGAGGGCGTCACCTTCGCGCCCGATCGGCTCGACCGGGCGACGTCGATGTTCATCGAGATCTATCGGGCCGACATCGCCAGCGCGAGCGCGCCTTTCCCGGGCGTCGAGGCCGCGCTCGATCGCCTCGCGGCCGCCGGCGCGCGCCTGGCGGTCTGCACGAACAAGCGCACGGACCTGTCGATCGAGTTGCTGCAGGCGTTGGGTCTGGCGGACCGGTTTGCGGCGATCGTCGGCGCAGACTCGGTTCCGGCCCGCAAGCCGCATCCGGATCATTTCCGGGCTGCGGTCACCGCCGTCGGCGGCGCGATCGATCGGGCCTTCATGGTCGGCGACAGCGCGGCCGACGTGCAAAGCGCACAGGCTGCGGGGGCCCCCTGTGTCGTAGTACGGTTCGGCTATTCCGGCGGGGATCCCGACGCGCTCGGCGCCGACGCCCTCATCGATCACTACGACGATCTGGACGCCGCCCTTCTGAAGCTGGCGGCGGCGCGACGCTGATCCCAGCGCCACGCCGCGCCGTGCAGGTCACTGAGTCCTAGGCGGCCTCGCGTGATTTGCGGGGCATGCCGTTGACCATGTCCGAGCGGACATCCGTCCGCGCCGAGCGCATGGCGGCCATGAAGCCCGCATCGACGAGCTTGATCGAGACGTCGTATCCTCGATCGCGCCAATACTCCTCGATCTTCTGCTTGAGACGGCGGGCGCCGTCGACGGTGCAGAAATCGTTATCCATACCGTTCACCTCCGAGTGCGACGCCGAAACGTCGCCAGGACTGCGCGGGACACCGCCGCGCCGGCTTCAGCCCTTCTCCCCGCGGTAACGACAACGCGTCACCGCCCCGAATATGCCCGACGAAGTTCGAGAACTTTGCCGGACGACGGTCTTCGACGACCGGGAGCGGCGGAGTAACGGTTTCCGGCCGGTCCCTGCAATCGCCTTCGACGAGAGACATTTTTTTGTCATCTCACCGCCTGCGGTCGAATGAAGCTCTGTTCATGTCTCAAGCAAGGCAGATTATTGCTCAATTCGGGGCTAAACGCGCCGCGAAGTTAACCATCCGGAGCCCTGACGCACATGCGTTATGCTTCGAAATGCATGCACGGCATGTAATGAATACTCGGCAATGACCGCGGAACGCCGTCGCCCCATGCGTTCAACGAAGCCAGCTTTGCATTTTGGAGGGAACCAGGATGGTGGGCGCGACAGGGATCGAACCTGTGACCCCCTGCGTGTGAAGCAGGTGCTCTCCCGCTGAGCTACGCGCCCCCATTCGAGGAGGCGGGACCATAGGCGCCGACACTTCCGTGGTCAACGGCGTGATCGAAGCCCGGGCGCGCCGCGACCGCACGTCGCTTGCTCTTGCGAAGCGTTCGCAATACCTAAGGGGCGCGCGCACCGCGCTGGAGATGTCGATGTCCGTTCGCCCTGGCTTTCTCGCCCCGATCGCGGCGCCCTTGACGGCGGTCCTCGCGGCCTTCGCCCTTGCCGCCTGCCAACCCGCCGGGACGTCGGCGACCGCCCCGGCCGACGCGGGCGTCGTCAACGTCTATTCCGCGCGCCACTACGACGCCGACGCCGAGGTGTTCAAAGCCTTCACGAAAGCGACCGGCATCCGGGTGCAGACGATCGAGGCCCAGGGCGACCAGCTGATCGAGCGCCTCAAGGCGGAGGCGGACGCAAGCCCCGCGGACGTGATCCTCACGGTCGACGCCGGCAACCTCTGGCGCCTGAAGGACCAGGGCCTCCTCAAGCCGGTCCGCTCGAGCGTGCTGGACGCCGCCATTCCCGCGAACCTGCGCGACCCAGACAGCCAGTGGTACGGCTTCTCGAAGCGCGCACGCGTCATCGTCTACGCCAAAGGCCGTATCGATCCGGCAAGCGTTGCGACCTACGACTCGCTGGCCGCGCCGCAACTGAAGGGCCGAGTCTGCATGCGCACCTCGACGTCGGTGTACAACCTGTCGCTGATGGCGGCCCGCATCGAGCGCTACGGCGCCGGCGCGGCGCTGACCTGGGCGAAGGGCGTGACCGCGAACTTCGCGCGCGATCCGCAGGGCAACGACATCGAGCAGATCAAGGCCGTCGCCGCGGGCCTCTGCGACGCCACGCTCGTGAACCACTACTATCTCATCCGCATGCAGGCCTCGGCGGACCCTGCCGAACGCGCGGCCGCCGAACGGGTCGGCCTCGTCTTCCCCGATCAGGCGGGCCCGGGCGCGCACGTCAACGTCTCCGGCGCGGGTGTGGCTAAGTACGCGCCGAACGAAGCCAACGCCGTGAAGCTGCTCGAATTCCTGGTGAGCGCGCAGGCGCAAGGCGATTTCGCCAAGCTCAACGAGGAATTCCCCGTCGTCGCCAACGCCGAGGTCGGGCCCGAACTCAAAGCGTTGGGCGCCTTCAAGGAAGACGACACCCCGCTCGCCGTCTACGGCGAGCGCCAGGCCGAAGCGCAGAAGCTCTATGACGAGGCCGGATGGCGCTGACCGCCCCTGCCACGGAGACCTTCGCACGCGCGCCCTCTGACGCCGCCGCGGCCCCGCGCCGTCGCGTTCTGCGCGGCGGCGCGTTTGGTCTCGTGGCGGCGGCGGTGTGCCTTGCGCCCGTGCTCGGCGTTCTCGTCGCGGCGCTCACCGCGGGGGACGCGCGCTGGGACGACGGCATGGCGCGCCTCGTGCGCGACTCCGCGCTCGGCCTTGCCGGGCTCCTGCTCGTCGGCGGCGGCGGCGCCACGCTGATCGGCGTCGCGACGGCCTGGCTCGTCACGGTGTGCGAATTTCCCGGCCGTCGGCAGTTCGAATGGGCGCTCGTCGCGCCGCTCGTCCTCCCGGCCTACGTGATGGCCTACGCCTATGGCGGCCTGAGCGGCCCCTTTGGTCTGATCCCCTTCGAGATCACCGGATTCTGGGGCGCCGCGTTCGTCTATGCGTTCGCGTTCTTCCCGTATGTCTATCTCGCCGCGCGCGCCGGGTTCGCGAGCCAATCGGTGTGTGCGCTCGAAGCCGCGCGCGCGCTCGGCGCCACGCCCTGGGAAACCTTCGCCACTGTCGCCGCGCCGCTGGCGCGCCCGGCCATCGCCGCCGGCGCAGCGCTCGCATTGATGGAGATCGCGGCGGACTACGGCGCCGCCGCCTATTTCGGCGCCGAGACGATGACGACCGGCGTCTTCCACGCGTGGTTCGCCCGTGGCGACAAGGCGCTCGCGCTGCAGCTCGCCGCCGCGCTTCTCCTCGCCGCGTTCGTGTTCCTCGCCCTCGAGCGCCATGCGCGCAGTCTTGGCGGCGTCGCGGGCGGCTCGGCGCGCTGGCGCCCACTGCCGCGCTACGCCCTGCCGCCTGGCGCGGGCCTCGCGGCGACGGCCGTATGCGCCGTCGTGCTGGTTCTGGGAGCGTTGTTGCCGTTCGGCTATCTCGCCTGGCTCGCGAGCCTGCGCCCTGCGAGCGACTGGGCCGCGCTCGCCGCGCCGCTGACGCGCTCGGTTCTGCTCGCCGCCGGCGGCGCGATCGTGACGCTGGCGCTCGCCTTCGCCATCGCCCGCCTCGCGCGCGCGTCGAAGACGATCGGGCGCTACGCCGCTTTGGCCGCCGGCGCGGGATACGCCGCACCCGGCGCGGTGGCCGCGCTCGGCGCGCTTGCGGTGTTCGCCGCGCTGCGCGACGCCGGGCTCATCGGCGGCCTCACCGGCGCGGTGGCGATCGCCGCCCTGATCTGGACCTACGCCGCGCGGTTCGCCTCCGCCGGAATCGGCCCCGTCGACGCCGGCCTCGCGCGCATCACGCCCTCGATCCATGGCGCCGCGCGCACGCTCGGCGCATCCGCAGAAACGCGGCTCTGGCGCATCGAGGCGCCGCTCGCCGCGCCGAGCCTCGCGGCCGCCGCGCTGATCCTCTTCGTCGAGATCCTGCGCGAACTCCCCGCCACGCTGATCCTGCGCCCGTTCGACTTCGACACGCTCGCGATCCGTGCGCATGTCTACGCCTCCGATGACCGCCTCGCGCAGGCGGCGGCGCCCGCGCTGCTGATCGCGCTGGCGAGCGTCGGCCCCGTCATCGCCTTGAGCCGGCGCATCGCCGCCGGCCGCCCCGGCGCCGCCGCCGAGGCGCGGAGCGACGGCGCATGAGCGCTCCCACTGCGGCGATCACAATTGCCGGCGTGACGCGGCGCTACGGCGCACGCCTCGCGCTCGACGACGTCAGCCTGGCCCTGCCCGCCGGCCGCATCACCGCTTTGCTCGGCGCCTCCGGCTCCGGCAAGAGCACGCTGTTGCGCCTCATCGCCGGGCTCGAGCCGGTCGACGCCGGCGAGATCCGCCTCGGCGAGGCGCGTGTCTCCGCGCCGGGCGTGACGACGCCGCCAGAACTGCGCCGCGTCGGGATGGTGTTCCAGGACTTCGCGCTGTTTCCGCATCTGAGCGCCGCCGACAATGTCGCGTTCGGGTTGAAGGATCGTCCGAAGCCGGAGCGACGCGCCGAGGCGATGCGCCTGCTGGACCTCGTCGGCCTTGCAGGGCGCGCCGACGCCTTCCCGCACATGCTCTCCGGCGGCGAGCAGCAGCGCGTTGCGCTTGCACGCGCGCTCGCGCCGCGTCCGCGCGCGCTCCTGCTCGACGAACCCTTTTCCGGGCTCGATCCGGGCCTGCGCGCGGAGCTTCGCGAAACCACGCTGACCGTACTTCGGGAAGCAGGCGCCACCGCCGTGTTCGTCACCCACGACGCCGACGAGGCGCTCTACGTGGCGGATCTTCTGGCCATCCTGAAGGACGGCCGCGTCCTGCAACTGGATACGCCGCGCGCCGTCTACGACACGCCGGCGTGCGCCGCCGCCGCCGCCGCGCTCGGCCCGATCAACGTGCTGCGCACGCAGGTAAAGGCCGGCATCGCACAGACGCCGTTCGGAGCGATCGACGCCGCGGGCTGCGCGGATGGCCCGGCGGACGTCGTGGTGCGCGCCGAAGCGCTTCGCTCGATCGCAACGCCAGCGGGCACGGGGACCGCCGTCGCGCGCGTCATCGATCGCCGGCCCCAAGGCGCGGTCGATCTCGTGCGTCTGGAATCGCAGGGCGTCACTTGGCGCGGCGCGGTCGATCCGGCCTCACCGCTTGCCATCGGCGCCGCCACGGCGGTCGCTTTCGGCCCCCGCGGCGTGCATTGTTTTCCGGTCAGCGGCGGATGACGCGCCACGCGCGCCGTTCCATGCGGCGCGCATCAAGGAGGCGCAGCCGCGCCCGCCACGTCTCCATTTCCCACGCCAGCTCCTGCAGGCCGCGCGGCTTCAGCGACACGCCGTCGAGGCCGGCTTTCAGCCGCTGAAACCCGGCCCGCGCCCATTCGATGTGGAGCTCGGTGAGGTCCTCTTCTTCCTCGATGCGGAGCCCGGCTTCGAACAGCAGCTCGCCGATCTTCGCGGCGGTGTGCAGCTGCGGCTCCGCAAAGGCCGATGCGAAGGCCGGCGCGAGATCAGGCCCCGGCGTCGCCGCATAGGCCTCGATCACCGCGCCCCGCCCCGCTTTCAGCGCCCGCGCGATCTGCACGGCGAACCGCGCCGGGTTTTCGCAGAAAGTGAAATCGTCGACGCTCAAGAGGCCGTCGAGCGTGTCGTCGCCGAAATGGCCGGTCTCGAGATCGAACGCCTTGACCGGCGCGCGCTCGGCAAGCCCGGCGGCCTTCAGGCGCGCCGTCAGCGCGGCCCGCGTCTCGGCGCGCCATTCGAACACGGCGAGCTGGCCCGCAAAGCCACTGGCCACGGCCAGGACAGGCGCGGCAAGGCCCACCCCCGAAACCCCGAACAGGCCGTCGTCCGGCGTCGCCAGACGGGCGGCGGCCAATTCTTCCATGGTGTCGTCGCCGGGCGTCAGTCGCGCGTCGCCCCAGACCAGTTGCAGGGCGGTCAACCGCGGATCGGGCTCGGGGTCGAACAGGTCGGCGTCGCCGGCCGAGGCCGGGTCGCCGCTCCCGCCCGGTTTGGCGGGCGCGCCGGCGGCGTCGTTCGCGGCGGCGGCCGCGGCGGCCTCCATTTCGGCGTCGAAGGCGGCCTGGTCGAACGTCTTGCCGTCCCACCACGCCTTGAACCGCGCGGTGGACAGCGCGCGGGCGCGCTTGTCGAACAGCACTGCGAGCGGAGAAGCGGCCACGTCCGCGCCTTTCTGGCGAAAAGAACGGGCGGCACCCTAGCGGGCTACGGTTAACGTTTCGCGTGCGGCCGGCGGCTGCGGCTTGTCCTGCGGCGGCCATGGTCCGACCCCGGACGGCAGCGGCCCCGCGGGATCGCGCACGAAGGCCAGCACGTCATCCCAGACGACCGGCGCCGACCGGTCGCGCAGAAGCATATGGTAACCGTTTGGATAATAGGCGGTGCGCGCGCCGGGCGGCAGCGCCAAAGCTGCCGTGCGGGCCGCGTTGGGCGGGATCACCTGATCCTTGGCTCCGTAGAGAAACGCCACCGGCGCCTCGATCCGTCCGATCTTCTTGGAGGCGCTGTTCATGAGGTTGACGAGCCCGTAGATCGCGTCGATCCGTGTACTGAACAGCATGTTCGGATCGCGCCCGATCTTACGCAGCATGTCGTCATTGTCCGACGCCGCGATGCGCCGCTGGACGCCCTTCGGCGGGGTCACCGGGCGCCAGGGAAACGTGTGCGCGCCGGTCCATAGCGTGACGGCGTAGAGGTCCGGCAAGGTCGACCAGCCCCACACGGCCGGCGCAGTCAGGACGACGCGATCGGCGTCCGGCGGCCGGTCCGAACCGAATGCGGCGATGGCCGTGGCCGAGCCCATCGAATCTCCGACGACCGCGACGATCGCCCCCGGGTGCGCGCGCCGGGCGACGGCCACGGCGGTGCGCAGATCCTCCGTCAGCAGCGCCTCACCGGGCCACAGCCCGCGATTGGGGCTGCGCCCGAAACCGCGCGCGTCGTAGGCATAGGTCGTCACGCCGGCCTTCGCCCAATGGGGCGCTGCGAGATAGAAGGCCTCGGCGTAGTCGTTCATCCCGTGCACGGCGACGATGACGGCCCACGGCGCGCCCCCCTCCGCCGGCCAAACCGTCGCGCCCAAACGGGCGCCGTCGAACGAGACGAACGCGTCCTTTTCGAAGTGTGGGCCTTGCGTCATCGCGATGCCGACCATGGGCTTCTGCACCGTCGGCGCACAGGCGGCGAGCAGCGTCGTCATCATCGCCACGAGCCCAATCGCCAGCCGCCGCATCCGCCTCTCCGCTCTCACGCGGCGTCAGGATAGCGCAGCCGCCACGCGTCGTCGAAGGGCCGGAACGGCGTCCGTCTCGAACCAGGGATTGCGCTTCAGCCACCCGGAATTGCGCCAGGACGGGTGCGGCAGGACCATCACGCTCTCCGGAAACTCCCGCCAGGAGGCCACGAGCGCGCCCGTTCCCCGCCGGGCCGCCGCCGCGCCGAGATGCCAGCGATGCGCATAGCCGCCGACGAGCAGCGTCAGCCGCACCTGCGAGAGCAGCGGTAGAAGCCGCGGTCGCCACAGCGGCGCACACTCGCGCCGCGGCGGCAGATCCGCGCCCTTCACCGTGCCCGGATAGCAGAAACCCATCGCCGCCACCGCGACGTTGCGCCGGTCATAGAAGGCGTCGCGATCGAGCCCCATCCAGGCGCGCAGCCGATCCCCGCTCGGGTCGTTCCAGGGCACGCCGCTCTCGTGCACCCGCCGCCCCGGCGCCTGCCCCGCGATCAGGATACGCGCCTCCGGATGCACCCACACGATCGGCCGCGGCTCGTGCGGCAGCGCGCCCGCACACACGCGGCAGGCGCGGATCTCGTCGACGAGCGCGTCGAGGGGCATGGCGCGACGTACTGGAGCGAGATGTCTTTCCGTCATCCTCGGCGCGCCGCAGGCGTGCCGGGGATCCAGAGGCCGCAGCGCACCCACCTGGATCCCCGCCGCATCTTCGATGCGTCGAGGATGACGGCGACGAAGGTCATTGGCTCTCGATCGACGTGTCGGCCGCAGCGCTTGCGGCCAGCCCCGCCACCGCCCTTAGCCGGTAGACGCCCTTGAACGTCAGCGGATCGACCGGCTTGCCTTTGCGCGTGATGACGATCCGCCCCTCCTGCGCGAGGCGTACGGCGGTCTTGCGGACCTCGCCCAGCACCTTGCGCCAGTTCTCGCCGGCGAACGCGCGTGCGGCGTCCGTCGGACAGATCGACTTGTCCGGCCCGCGTTCGGCGGTGAGGTCCAGGATCACGGCTTCCAGCGTCATGCGCGCGGCGGCTCCGCCCCTATTCCACCGAGCAGAACATGTCGTCCTGCGTGCGGCGCTTGCCGGCCTTGCAGCCCGCCTCGACGAACGGCCCGAACGCGACGCCGAGTTCTTCCTCGTAGGTGCGCAGCGTCACAAGGGAGGGCGTCGGCGTCGGCTGGGCGGAGATCCACGTCGGCGCCTTGAAGGCCTTGCACGTCTTCGGGCCGACGAGCCCTTTGGCGCAGAGGATTTCTTTCAGGATCACGCCGTCGCGGCCGATTTCGCGCAGGCCGCGCCAGATGTCGGGCGCATCGGCGCCGATACCGCCGTTCTCTGAAAACACAATCGGGATCGTGACGCCCGCGCCCTCGAACGCGCGATCGATGAGCACGCCGTGACGGCCGACGTCGATCTGCAGGATGAAGGCGTCCTGATCATCCTCGGGCGGCGGCGTCGCGGGCGCGGTCTGCGCCAGCGCCGTCGTGCAGAACAGAACCGCCACAGCGGCCAGCAGAGCCGATCTCGTCACGCTTGCGCTCCCTTCATCATCTCGCGGGCGATCACCAGACGCTGGATCTCGCTCGTGCCTTCATAGATGCGGAAAATGCGCACGTCGCGATAGAAGCGCTCGATGCCGTAGTCGGCGACATAGCCGGCGCCGCCGAAAATCTGCACTGCGCGATCGGCCACGCGCCCGACCATCTCGGACGCGAACAGCTTCGCGCACGAGGCCAGCATCGTGACGTTCTCGCCGGCGTCGCGGCGCTTGGCGGCGTCGAGGATCATGCAGCGGGCGGCGTAGGCTTCCGTACGGCTGTCGGCCATTTGCGCCTGGATCATCTGGAAGCTCGCGATCGCCTGGCCGAACTGCTTGCGTTCGCCGGCATAGCGCACGCACTCCTCGATCAGCCGCTCCGCGACGCCACAGCACACCGCCGCGATGTGCAGACGCCCGCGATCGAGCACCTGCATCGCCACCTTGAAGCCTTCGCCCTCGTTCCCCAGCCGCTGCTCAGGCCCCACCCGCACGTCGTCGAAATTGACGTCGCAGATGTGCGCGCCCTGCTGGCCCATCTTCTTTTCGGGCTTGCCGATGCTCAGCCCCTTCGAGTCGCGCGGCACGAGGAAAGCGGAGACGCCGCCGCCGCCCTTCACGTCCGGATTGGTGCGCGCCATCACCGTGAAGAGATGCGCCTTGTTGGCGTTGGTGATGTAGCGCTTGCCGCCCTTGAGCACGTAGGCCGAGCCGTCCCAGATCGCCTGCGTGCGCACCGCGCCGCTGTCAGAGCCGGCTTCCGGCTCGGTGAGCGCGAAGCTCGTCACGATCTCGCCCGACGCGATGCCCGGCAGGTAGCGCGCCTTCTGTTCGTCGGTGCCGAACATCACGAGCCCTTGCGAACCGATGCCGACATTGGTGCCGAACGCGGAGCGGAACGCCGGCGAGCAGCGCCCGAGCTCGAACGCCGTCAGGCACTCCTCCTCCATCGACAGCCCCAGGCCGCCATAGGCCTCCGGGATCGAGACGCCGTAGAGGCCCAGCGCCTTCATTTCGGCGAGGACGTCGTCCGGCACGGCGTCGTCTTCGGCGACCTTGGCCTCCAGCGGCCGCAGCCGCTCGTCCACGAACCGGCGGATGGTGGCGAGGAACTGCGAACGGGTTTCCGGATCGAGGGCCATATGGACGTTTCCTGACATTGGCTTTACTGGCGTCGCCTCTCAGGGGCGAAGCTCGGTCTGGCGCGATCTTCCAGACCTCGCGGCGAAGGGCAAGGCATGGCGGACGGCGACGGCAACGCATATGGCGGCGCAACCATCCTGGAGACGGGGCCGTTCGCCGGCTGGATGACGTGGGGTCTGGGGCGCGACCCCTACGAAACCCACTGCGGCCCCTTCTGCTACAAGGTCGAGGCGGACGGCCGCATCCGGGCCGCCTTCGAGCCCCAGCCCCACCATCTCAACGGCATGGGCTCCCTGCACGGCGGCGCGCTGATGAGCTTCGCCGACTTCGCCCTGTTCGCGATCGCCCACCACAGCCTGATCGAGACGACCGCCGTCACGCTGACCTGCAACAGCGAGTTCATCGCCGCAGGCGGGATCGACGGCTGGGTCGAGGCCGAAGGCGAGGTGATCAAGGAGACGAAGTCGATCATCTTCGTCCGCGGCGTGCTGAAGCAGAAGGGCGTGACGCTGCTCGCCTTTTCCGGCGTTCTCAAGAAGTTGAAGTCGCGCGGCTGAGCGGCGGTCGCCTGACCGGAGAACCGTCGCGCATCTGTCACACGGCGCTGACATGCTCGCGCCGTGAGGGGGCATGAGCGACGCTGAGGCCGGAGGGCCGTTCGACATCCACGCCGCTTTGGCGCGCGAACTCGACGCCGCCCGCGCCGCCTTTGCGCTGGAGGACGCCACGACGGCCGTCCACCAGGGGCGCGTGCGGTTGAAGCGCCTGCGCGCGCTCGCCCGCCTTGCCGCCCCCAAAGACCGCGACGCCGCCCGCGCCCTCAACGCCGCCGCACGCGCCGCCATGGCCGGTTTATCGGACGCCCGCGATCTTGCGGCCCAGGAAACCGTCGCGCGCCGCGCGGGCCTCGTCGCCCTCGCCGACGCGCTCGCCGCCCGCCGCGAGGCCCTCGGCGCCCCGCCTCTCGCCGCTGCGCGGCGCCGGTTCGTCGCCGTCACCCGCGCCGTCGCCAAGATCCCGCCGCTGACCGAGGCCGACATCGAAGCCGGCGTGCGCCGCCTGATGCGGCGCGCCCGCAAGGCCTTCGCCGCCGCCCGCCACGACCGCGAGGACGATCCCGAGACCCGCCATACGTGGCGCAAACGCGAAAAGGACCGCCTGCACGCGCTCATCGCGCTCGGCCCGGCCTGGCCCTCGACGCTGCGGCGTCGACGCAGATCGGGCAAGCGCCTCGCGCGCGCCCTCGGCGCGGAGCGCGACGTGCTGCTGCTGCTTGCTCGCCTGGGTGACGACGCCGAGCTGGCCGCATGCGCCGGCGAACACGGCGTGGCCCATCTTCACGCGCGCGCCCGCGCGCTCGCAGACCGCGCCAATCGGCTCGGCCGCGCCGTCCATCGCAAGGCGCGGCGCGATTGACCTAGCGGGCGGGCGCGTCCGTCAGGGGTTGCGCCAGCGTCGGGCCGAGGCGGGCCGGATCGTCGGGCCCGCCCTCGATCCCCAGCCGCACGGGCTCCGGCGCCACCCGCCACGTCCCGAACACGCGATCCCAGAGCGTGATCGAAAAGCCGTAGTTGCCGCTGGCGCGCCCGGCGTCGCGATCGTGATGCAGCCGGTGCGTGCGCGGCGTGACGATCACGCCGCCGATCGCGCGTTGCGCGGCCGCGGGCAGGCGCCAGTTCGCATGCGTGAAGAGCGAGAACCCGTTGAGCGCGATCTCGAACGCCGCCACCACCGCCGCCGGCGCGCCGAGCGCGGCGACGACGCCCGCCTTCCAGACCGCGGAGACGACGAGCTCGCCCGGGTGAAACCGCACGCCCGTCGTCACGTCGAGATGGCGATCGGCGTGGTGCGGCGCATGCAGACGCCACAACAGCGGCACGGCATGCAGCGCGCGATGCTGCAGATAGAGCCCAAGATCGAGCGCCAGGACGCAGACGATCACCACGGCCCACGCCGGCGCGTCGAGCGTGTTGAACAGGCCAACGCCCGCCTGCTCCGCCCAGAGCGCCGCGCCAACGGCGCTGACGGGCCCCATGAGCCGCGCCAATCCGGTCCCGATTGCCACGAGCGCCAGATTGGTCGGCCATCGCCGCGCGCGCAGGGCGGCGCCCTGACGATCCGGCGCCAGCGTCTCGGCCAGCGCGAAGAGCGCGAACAGCGCTGCGAACGCCGCGAACCGCGTCAGCGCGTCAGCCACGCGCCACAGCCGCGAGCGCAGCCACCTCGTCCGCCGTCGTCGCCCAGCTCGCGACGAAGCGGTAGGCGTCGGGTCCATCACTCGCCCAGGGATGAAACGCCGCGCCGGCCGCGCGCAATCGCGCAGCCAGCGCCTCCGGCGCCCGCACGAACACCTCGTTCGCCTCGACGGGATGCAGCAGCGTCGCGCCGGCCGCCGTGAGCGCGCTCGCCAGGGACCGCGCCTGTGCGTTGGCGTGCGCGGCGAGCCTCATCCAGAGGCCGTCGTCGAGATAGGCCGCCATCTGTGCGGCGAGCAGCCTGTGCTTGGATACGAGATGCCCCGCGCGCTTGCGCAGATGCGGCAGAACGGCCGAGACCGCGGGATCGAAGCTCACGATCGCTTCGGCCGCCAGCGCGCCATTCTTCGTCGCGCCGAACGAGACCACGTCCACCCCGGCCCGCCACGTGACGTCCGCCGGCGAGGCGCCCGTGAAGGCCAGCGCATTGGCGAACCGCGCGCCGTCCATGTGGACCTTGAGGCCCGCGCCACGCGCCGCTTCGCAAAGACCGCCGACCTCCGCGGGCGTCCAACTCGCGCCGGACTCGGTCGCCTGCGTGATCGTCACCGCGAAGGGCTGCGCGCCGTGCACGTTGCCGCGTGAATAGCCGGCTGCGGCCGTGCGCAGCGTGTCCGGCGCGATCTTGCCATGCGGGCCGTCGAGCAGAAGCAGCTTGGCCCCGCCGGTATAGAACTCCGGCGCGCCTGCCTCGTCCTCGGCCACGTGGGCGTGGCGATGGCAGAATACCGCGCCCCACGCCGGCGTGAGCGCGGCGAGCGCGATCGCGTTCGCCGCGGTGCCCGTGGCGACGAACAGGACGTCGCAGTCCCGCTCGAACACGGTGCGCACCGCCTCGACCGCCCGCGCCGTCAGCGCGTCGCCGCCATAGCTCGCCAGCGCGCCGGCGTTCGCGCGCGCCATCGCCTCCAGGATCGCCGGGTGCGCAGGCGCGGCGTTGTCGGACGCGAAGTTCATGGGCTCACTTCGTGTAGTCGGCCGGCAGGAACGGCGTGGAGAGGATCGTCTCCATCGCCGCCCAGCGCGCGGACTGGCTCGCGCCGGCCTTGTCGATGTAGGCCGCCGCCATCTCGCGGCCCAGGCCGTAGTTGATGATGTAGCTGCGATAGGTCTCGATGAAGCGCAGGCTGCGCTCGGCGCGCGCCTTGTTCGTGAGCTGATACTTCTGCAGGAGTGCGACGGCTTCGGCCTTGTCGATCTTCCCGGAGAGGTACTGATCGGCCACCGCGTACTGCGCGCCCGAGAGCGCCGCCGTCGCCGCCGTCAGTTCGGCAAGCTTGGGCGCCGTCGCCGGATCGAGCCCGGCCAGCGGATACAGAACGGCCTGCTCGAACGCGAGCTGCTCCCCGCCCGGGAACGCGAGCTTGATCCCCGCGTTTGCCGTGCCCTCGGCGATGAACCCGATCGGCGCGAACAGCGGGAACACGGAGAACTCCACCCACCCCTTGCCGCGCGCGAGGCGCACGTCCAGCAGCGAGTTGTGCACATGGTGGCCCGGATAGCCTTCGTGGCAGCCGAGATCGACGGCGCGATCGATGAAGACCGGCTGATCCACATTCACCTGGATGAGGCTTTGGGCGCCGCCCTGGTACCAGTTGTACCCGCCCCACGGCTTGTTGGTGACGAACTCCAGCGTGAACGCCTCGCCCGCGGGCATGGCGATGTGGCGGATCGTCCGGGTGCGGCACTCGGCGATCGCCGCGCGCATCACCGCGTCGAGCTTGTCGGCCGGGATCTCGTAGCGTTTGCGCAACGCCGCGACGCGCTCCGACAGCGGGCCCTCGCCCGGCGCGAGCGCCTCGATGCGCGCCAGCGCGGGATCGAAGTCAGTCAGCGGACGGATGTTCGGGCGCACGCCGAACAACGCCTCCGCCTCGTCCGCGAACGCGGCGCGTTCGCCCTTGGCCATGCGCAGGCGGAAGGCCGCCGCGCGCAGATGCGCCGAGAGGTACGCGCGCCGCTTCGCCTGATCCGCATCGAGCCGGCTCGCCGGCAGCGCATCGATCTCCGCCTTCAGGGCCGCGACGTCGGCGGCCACCACGTCGATCGCGCGCGCCTTGCCTTTGACGGCCTCGGCCCAGGCCGGCGGCCCGTGATAGGCGTCGACATAGCCCGGCTCGATCTCGCCGATCTCGAGCGTCAGTTTGACGAACCGCTCTGCATACGGGTCGAGCGTCACCGGCTTGCCGCCGCCGAGCGTGGCGCACCCAGCCAGGAGCAGCGCCATCAAAAGCCCTGCTAACCGCGTCACGGCGCGGTCTTCCCGCACGGGCGCTCCGCCAAAGCAAGCCGCCAGCGCCGAAGGTTCGGCAGATCGTCGCCCGGGCGCCACTTCATCATCTTCGCGAAATCCATCCCGGCGAGCGCGGTGATGTCGGCGATCGTGAGCCGGTCGCCGGCCAGGAACTCGCTCTCCGCCAGGCGCTGGTCGAAGAACTTCGCGAGCTTCATGGCCGTGGCCTGGTTGTAGGCGCCGATCTCGGCGTTCTGGTTCTTCTCGACGGCGGCGAGCACCGGGCTCAGATGGCGCACCCACATCATCAGCGGCAGCGTGAACATCAGCTCCGCGCGCCGGTCCCACATCTCGATGAAGCCGCGCTCGTAGCCGTCGCGCCCCATCAGGTTCGGCTCGGGATAGACGCTTTCGAGATAGGTGCAGATTGCGCGGCTCTCGGTCAGCGTGCGGCCGTCATCGAGCGCGAGCGTCGGCACCTGCGCCAGCGGCGACATCTCGCGGAAGTCCGGCCCGCGATGCTCGCCGCTCTGCAGGTTGACGTTGATGATCTCGATGTCGCTCACGCCCTTCTCGGCGAGGAACATCGTCACGCGGCGCGGGTTGGGCGCGTAGGGCGCCGAATAGAGTTTCATGGCATCCTCCTCGGGGGTCGCCGTCTTGGCTGCGGCGTTCCCGTTTGTCCTAAGGCCTGTGTCCTCAACGTCCGGCGAACATCGCCTCCGGCATGGCCGCGACGATGGCGGCCGTCATCATCGTGGTCATCACGCCGGGCAACAGCGATTTCCACGCGAGATCGAGAATCTCGCCCCGCTTTTCCGGCGGGAACAGCAGCGTCATGCCCGACACCATGATCCCCACCGAGCCGACATTGGCGAACCCGCACAGCGCGTAGGTCATGATCATGCGCGTGCGCTCGGTCATCTCCCCGGCCGGGATCGCGCCGAGCTTCAGATAGGCGACGAACTCGGTGAGGAAGAGCTTGGCGCCGAGCAGATCGCCCGCCTTCTGCGCCTCGTTCCAGGGCACGCCGATGAGATAGGCCGCCGGCGCGAACGCGAAGCCGAAGATGCGCTCGAGCGTCAACGGGGCGCCGCCGACGGGCGGAATCGCGGCCAGCATGGAGTTCACGATCGCCACGAGCGCCACGAACACCAGCAGCGTCGCGGCGATGTTCAGCACGACGGACAGCCCGTCCTGCGTGCCGCGCGTGATGGCGTCCATCGTCGAGTCGTATTTGAGCGAGGAGGTGTAGTCGGCCACCTTGCCGCCCTGCCCCGGCGTCTCGGGAATGATGATCCGCGCCAGGAGCACCGCCGCCGGCGCCGAGATGATCGACGCCACGAGCACGTGCGCGCCCGCATTCGGCAGGGTCGGCGCGAGCATCAGCGCGTAGGCGACCATCGTCGAGCCCGCGACCGTGCCGAGCCCGACGACCATCATCATGAAGATCTCGGACCGCGTCAGCTTGTCGAGATAGCCGCGGATGACGATCGGGCTCTCCACCATGCCCATGAAGATGTTTGCGGCCGTCGCGGTGGCGGAGGCGCCGCCGATGCCCATCGACTTCTGGAAGATGAACCCGAACGCGCGGATCACGATCTTCAGGATGCCCCAATGCCACAGGACGGCCGAGAGGGCGGAAATCACGAGGATCAGCGGCAAGACCTGAAAGGCGAAGATGAAGGGCGGCGCCCCGTTCGAGCCGTCCGGCGCCGGCTTCATCACATAGGGCTGCGCGTCGGGCAGGCCGGAGAGGTAGCTGAAGACGAAGTTCGTGCCTTGCTGCGTGGCGGCCGCCAGGCCGTCGAGCGCGCCATTGATCCCCGTCACGACGGGCTGGGCCTCCGGAAACGCGAACAGCGCCGCCACCAGCGCCGCCTGCACGCCCACCGCCCCGATCGTCATCGCCCAGGGGAAGCGCTTCTTGTCCTCGGACAGAACCCACGCGATGAACAGAATCGCGAGCACGCCCAAAAGGCTGCGCGCGTTGTCGAGTGAATAGGTCAAGGCCGGCCCTCCGGTCGCGGACGCTAGAGAACCGCCCGCCTCGGCGCAACGGCCCCCGGTCCCGGACGCCCCCGGGCGCCGGATTCAGCCGCAGATTTCGACCTGCTCAGGGATCTTCGCCTCCCAGCTGCACGTCGCCGGCGCATCCACGATGCACACCGTCACGACGGGGCTCGTCTGGTCGCAGGAGCAGTCGCGGTCGTCATAGGTCCATTGCGGGTTGCGATAGCCGCCGCCCGTGGCGATGGCCGTACAGTTCCGCTCGGCCTGCTTGCGCGCCATCGATTTGGCCGCCGCACAGGCCTGCTCTTTCGTCTTGCCGTCGTCGGGAACCGAGCCGACGCCGCGCACGGCCTGGTTCGATGGAAACGGCGATTCCTTCCAGGTTTCGCGCGTCTCCATTCGGCAAGTGAGCAGAACGTCCCGCGCGCGCGCCGTGTAGGCGCCGTTGGGGTAGGCCAAAAGGTAGGACTGGAAATCGGACTTCTTTTTCGACGCCATCGCCTGATCCCAGAGCTTCTGCTCCGTGGCGTCGGCCGCGGTCGCCGGCGCGCCGCCTGAGGCAGACGGCGCCGTTCCAGGACCGGGCGCGCCGCGCCCCGTGGTCACTTCATAGGTCGCGCCGTCGGACTTCGTCGCTTTCACGGAGAGCGTCTGCAGCCCGGCCAGTACGCCGGCGGCGACCAGCGCGAGAACGAAGACCGCCCCCAATGCGAACGCCCACGCCGGCGGCCCGCGACGGGCCTTGCGCGTCAACGGCGCATCCAGCTGAGCGGGCCGTTGCCCGGAGAGCACCGCCCGCAGCGCCGCGGTGAAATGCGCCCACCGGGCGTCCTTTACGTCGCCGGACCAGCCGATCAAGTCCACCGCCTGGATCAGCCCGAACCCGAGCGGCGGCTCCACGTCGTCGATCCGCACGGGCACGAGGATGCCCCGGCTCTTGCCGACGCCGCTCTCCTCTTTGACCCACGGCGCGTCCCGCGACAGCGTCGACCACACCGCCACCACCGCCTTGGCCGCGTCGAGCTGCTGCTGGATCGTCTGGTCCCATTGCGCGCCCGGCGTGATCCCGTGATCCCACCACACGGAGAATCCCTCGGCGCGCAGCGCCTCGACGATGCGCACGACGCGCCCGGCGTCCTCCTTCTTGTAGGAGATGAAAATGTCGGACATGGCGAACCCCTCGCCGCCGTCCTAGCACGCCCGCACAATTTGAGCGAAGCCGGCGCGCGGCTCAAAGCCCCGCGGCGAAGGCGTCGATGAACCCGTCCAGCGCGGCGTAATCGGTAAACACGGTGTCACCGCTCGGGTCCGGCGTCGCGTCGTGCTTGGCGAGGATCTCGCGCATCATCCAGCGGGTGATCCAGTTCAGCTCGCGCTCGTGGACGGCCCCGGCGGCAAGGTGGAGCGCCGCCCCCTTGATCCCCGCGTCGGCGAGAAAGTCCGTCGCGATCGCCCGCGCGGCGGCCACCTCGCGCGGATCGCGCGATCCCGCGGCGAGCGACACCGAGACGAACGCCACCGGCTTGCCGGCCCAGAGCGGCGCCCCCGCTTTGGCGGCCCGGGCAAGCGCGTCCTGGTGCTTGCCCAGATGCAGCGAGCCCATGAGCAGGACCGCTTCGGGGGGCTGCGTCGAGGGCGGCGGATCGGCCGCGTTCCAGAGCTCGACGGCGTGGCCGCCGGCCGTCAGACGGGCCGCGGCCCGCGCCGCGAGGGCGCCGGTATGGCCCTGGGTGGTCGCGTAGCAGACCAGGATCCGCGCCATGGTTGTCTCTCCTCAGGCTGCCTTCACCTCGCGTCCGGCTTGACGCCCTTGCGGCCGGACGCCATCACACCCGCCGAATTGGACCCGTTCTCAAGAAGGATCTGCATCATGTCCGACCTCCGCTTCGACGGCAAAGTCGCGATCGTCACGGGCGCCGGCGGCGGCCTCGGCAAGCAGCACGCGCTCGAGCTCGCCCGCCGCGGCGCGAAGGTCGTGATCAACGATCTCGGCGGGGCGATGGACGGCTCGGGCGGCAATTCCGCCGCGGCCGAGGCCGTCGTGGCCGAAATCAAGGCGTTCGGGGGCGAGGCGATCGCCAATGGCGCGTCCGTCACCGACGACGTCGGCGTCGCCAACATGGTCAAGCAGACCATGGACACCTGGGGCCGCATCGACATCCTGATCGCGAACGCCGGCATCCTGCGCGACAAGTCGTTCTCCAAGATGGAGATCGCCGACTTCGACGCCGTCATGGCCGTGCACCTCATGGGCACCGTGAAGCCGACCAAGGCCGTCTGGGAAATCATGAAGGCCCAGAACTACGGCCGCATCGTCGTGACGACGTCGTCGACCGGCCTCTACGGCAATTTCGGCCAGGCCAATTATGGCGCGGCCAAGCTCTCCCTCGTCGGCTTCATGAACACGATGAAGATCGAAGGCGGCAAGAACAACATCCGCATCAACGCCATCAGCCCGGTCGCCGCCACGCGCATGACGGAAAACCTGATGCCGCCGCAAATGCTGGACGCGCTGAAGCCGGAATACGTCACGCCGGGCGTGATCTATCTCGTCAGCGAAGACGCGCCGACGGGCGCGATCCTCACCGCCGGCGCCGGCGTGTTCGCGCTCGCCCGCCTGTACGAAACCGAGGGCGTGTTCCTCGGCCATGGCGGCTTCACCGCCGAAGACGTGGCGGCGAACTGGACCAAGATCTCCGATCCGACGGGCCAGCAGCACTACGAGCAAGGCGGCGGGCAGACGCAGAAGTTCATGCGCAAGCTCTCGGGCGGCTGAGCGCGACTGCGCTTGCTTCCGTCATCCTCGTCGCCGCAGGCGACGGGGATCCAGCCCCGGTCCGCCTCGCCTGGATCCCCGCCCTCGCGACGCTCGGGCGAGGATGACGGCGGCGCGCGTCGACGTCATGCGGATCGCGCCGCCTACGCCACCTCCGCCTGCGCCCGCTCCAGCGCCTGGCGTTTCCACAGCTCCGCATACTCGCCGCCGCGCGCCACGAGGTCCGCGTGCGTGCCGCGTTCGACGATGCGGCCGTCCTTCAACACCACGATCTGATCGGCGCCGGCGATCGTCGAGAGGCGGTGCGCCACCACGATCGTCGTACGGCCCTTGGCGGCCTCCTCGAGCGCGGACTGCACCTCCGCCTCGGTGCGGCTGTCGAGCGAGGACGTGGCCTCGTCGAGCACCAGGATCTTCGGGTCCCTGAGCACCACGCGCGCTATGCCGACGCGCTGGCGCTCCCCGCCTGAAAGCTTCAGCCCGCGCTCGCCCACCCGCGTGTCCCAGCCCTGCGGCAATGCGCGAATGAACTCGAGAAGCTGCGCGCGCCGCGCGGCCTCCTCGATCTCCTCGAGCGGCGCGTCGGGCCGGCCATAGGCGATGTTGTAGCGGATCGTGTCGTTGAACAGCACGACGTCCTGCGGCACCAGCCCCAGCTGCGCGCGCAGGCTCGCCTGCGTCACGCCCTTGATGTCCTGGCCGTCGATCAACACGCGCCCCGCGCTCGGATCGTAGAAGCGGAACAGCAGCTTCAGCACCGTGGATTTGCCGGCGCCGCTCGGGCCGACCACGGCCGTCGTCTTGCCGGCCGGCGCCACGAAGCTCACGCCGGCAAGGCCGGCGTCGCGGCCTTCGTGGGCGAAACCGACGTTCTCGAAGGCCACCTCGCCCCCGCGGGCGACGAGCGTCGCCGCGCCCGGCGCCTCGGCGACGTCGGGCTTCTCGTCGAGCAGCGCGAACATCTTCTCCATGTCGATGGAGCTCTGTTTGATCTCGCGGTAGGCGAAGCCGAGAATGTTCAGCGGCGTGTAGATGTTCAGCATGATGAGCATCACGGCGGTGATGTCGCCGGGGCCCATCGCGCCGCCGGTCACGCGCCAGCCGGCCCACGCCACCATCGCGGCGAGGCCCACGTTCATCACCGCCGCCTGCGCCACGTTGAGCGCGACGAGCGACGTGTTCGAACGCACCGCAGCGCGCGCGTACTGCGCCAGCGCCCGGTCGTAGCGCTCCACTTCCCGCTTCTCGGCGGCGAACGCCTTCACGGTTTCGAAGTTCAACAGACTGTCGACGACGCGGCCCGACGCCTCGGTGTCGCGCTCGTTCATCTCGCGCCGGTGCGAGAGCCGCCATTCGGTGATGCCGAACGTCATCCAGGCATAGAGCACGACGGTGCCCGCCGCGATCGCCGCGAAGGCCGGGCCGTACTTGAAGGCCAGCACGCCGGCCGCGAGCGCGAGCTCCATCACGGTGGGCGCAATGTTGAAGGCGAGGAAGCGCAGCAGGAAGTCGATCGCGCGCACGCCGCGCTCGATCGTGCGGTGCAGGCCCCCCGTGCGCTTGGACTGGTGGAAACGCACCGACAGCGCATGCACGTGCGCGAACACGGCCGTGCCCGCCCGGCGCTGCGCCTCTTCCGAGACCGGCGCGAAGATGGCGTCGCGCACCTGCGGGCCGGCCGTCGAGGCGAACCGGAGCGCGGCCCAGAACCCGACGAGCCCGGCGAACATCCAGGCCGTGCCGGACGGATCGCCTTTGGCGAGCTTGTTGATCCCGTCCGCCAGCACGAGCGGCGACAGCACCGCGAGCACCTTGCCCGCGAGCGTAAGCGCCAGCGACACCCACAGCCGCGTCCGCACGCCCGATCCCTTCAGCCCGCCGATCAGGGTCATGATGCGGCGGATGGCGACCGTCACCGGCACGCTGGCGTCGGGAGCTTCGGGGGCGGCGCGGCCGGCATGCGGCGAGGCCGGCGCGTGCGGCGCCGGAACGGAGGCGGTCTTCATCCGTCGTACCTAGGGGTCCAGGGCGGCCCCGGCAATGCGCCCGACGGCCACGGTGCGAGCTCGTCGCGAGGGCAGGCGCGGCGGCGGCGAACCTGCTATGGAGGCCTCATGAAACCACTCGCCTCCGTTTGCGTCTATTGCGGCTCGTCCGACGCCGCAGACCCCCAATACCTTGATTTGGCTACGCGTTTTGGAACCGCCCTGGCGCAGCGCGGCATGCGGCTCGTCTATGGCGGCGGTCGCGTCGGCCTGATGGGCCGCGTCGCCCGCGCCGCCCACGAGAACGGCGGCCAGGTGCTCGGCGTGATGCCGCATTTCCTGGCCCGGCGCGAAATCACCTACGAAGCCGTCCCGCACCGCATGGTCGACACCATGCACGAGCGCAAACGCATCATGTTCGACGAGAGCGACGCCTTCGTCGTGCTCCCCGGCGGCATCGGCACGCTGGAGGAAGTCGTCGAAACGCTGTCCTGGCGCCGCCTCGATCTGCACGCCAAGCCGGTGGTGTTCCTCGCCGAGGACGGCTTCTGGGATCCGTTCTTCCACCTGATCGACCACACGATCGCGGCCAAGCTCACGCCCGCCACGTTCAGCGCGGCGATGCTCTCGGCGTCGTCGATCGAGGCCTGCTTCGAGGCGATGGCCAACCGTTCCGTGGGCTGACGGGCGCCCCGCGCCCTTAGAGGTTCACGCGGTTGAAGATGGCCTGCGGCGTCACGCGGATCGCCAGCATGACGAAGCGCCAGAACCACGGCGCATAAACCATCGGCCCGCCGCGCTCGAGCGCGCGCGCGATCACGGGCGCCACGCCCGCTGGCGTCGCCCAAAGCGGCCCGCCCTTCTTCACGTGCGCCGTCATCGGCGTGTCCACGAAGCCGAGTTTGAGCGCCACCGCGCGCGGCCCGCCGGGCTTGGCGCCGAACTTGTGCGCGAGCCCCTGCATGATCAGCGCGAGCCCGCCCTTCGCCGCGCCATAGATGAAGTTCGAGCGCCGGCCGCGGTCGCCCGCCACGCTCGACACCGCGAGGATCACGCCGCGCGCGCCCGCCTGCTCGACATGCGGCGCCGCCGCGAGCGCCCACAGCGCCGCGCTCGTGAAGTTCACCTGCAAGAGCCGCGCGGCCTCGGCGAGATCGGCTTCCGCCTGCGCCTGATCGCCCAGCACGCCGTAGAAGATCATCACGGTGTCGATGGGGCCGATGTCGCGCGCGCACGCCGCAAGCACCGCCTCGGCGTCGCGGGCGTCGGCGAGGTCCTTGGCGACCGCGACGGCCTTTGCCGCGCCGCGCGCCGAGAGATCCGCGGCGATGGCGTCGAGACGCGCAGCGTCGCGCCCGAGCAGCGCGAAGGACGCGCCCTGCGCCGCAAGCACGCGGCAGGTCGCTTCGGCGATGGCGGAGGCCGCGCCGAGCACGACGACACGACGGGGCGATAGGGCGACAGGCGTCGTCATGCGGTGATGCGTCTCCAGAAATCGGACGAAAAAGCGGGATCGACGAACGTGGCGAACCGGTCGAGCGCGGGATAGCCGGCGCGGAACATCGCCGCCGGCATGCGTCCGTCCTTTGCGGGATAGAGCCGCCCGCCGGCCTCGCGCACGATGTCGTCCAGGGCGGCGAGAAGCTTCATCGTCGCCGCGCCGCGATTGCGGAAATCGAGCGCCAGCGTCGTGCCGGGCATCGGGAACGACAGCATGCCCGGCGAGGGCCTGTCGCCGAAGGTCTTGAGCACGGCGAGGAACGAGCCCTCGCCCGAGCGCGCGATGCGCCGCAGCATCTCGGCGACGCCGTCGCGGCCCGTCGCCCAGGGCAGCACGCATTGGTACTGGTAGAAGCCTTTCGGCCCGTAGAGCTTGTTCCAGCCGAACAGCGAATCCAGCGGCCAGAAATGCCCCGTATAGTGCACGCGCGCCGTCCCGGCCTTCAGCCGCTGCGCCGCATCGTAGGCGACGTTGAAGGCCTTCAGCGTCAGCGGATTGAGCGCGAAGGACGGCGCCTCGATGGGGACCGGCAGCGCACGATCCGTATGCGGCGCAAATCCACCGTCCGGAGCCCAGACGCCGCGTGTGAACACGCCGCGGCCGATGCTTTTGCCGCCTTGCGTGCAATCAACCCAGGCAACGGTGTGCTCGAACCTCGCCTTGCTCTCGGCCGCGATGGCGAAGAACGCGTCGAGATCGTCGAACGGGATCGTCTCCTGGTCGATCAGCGTGGACGGGATGCGCGTGACGCCGATCTCGACCCACTCGATGAACCCGGTGAGACCGAGGCCGCCGATCGTCGCGGCGAACAGGTCGTCGCCCGGCGCGATCTCGACGACGCCGTCGCTGCGCCGCAGCCCGATCCGGCGGACATTCGCGCCGAACGTGCCGGCGCGTTCGTGGTTCTTTCCGTGCACGTCATTGGCCACCGCGCCGCCGAGCGTGACGAAGCGTGTGCCGGGAACGGTCGGCAGGAAGAAGCCGCGCGGCGCCAGGACCTGGGCCAGCGCGCCGAGCGACGCCCCCGCCTCGGCCCGCAGGACGCCGGCGTCCGGATCGAACGAGATCAAGCGATCGAGATGACGCGCATCGATCACGGCCTGATCGGAATTCAGCCCGCTGTCGCCATAGGAGCGGCCGAGGCCGACGCCGAGCGTCGACACGCCCGCATCGCGCGCCGCCGCCAATCCGCGCGCCACCTCGTCCCGGAACTGCGGCGCAAGACGCCGGCTGGAGGCGCGCACGACGCGCCCCCACGATTCCGCCGGACCTGGCGCAGGCAGGATCATGCGAACACGGCCATCCCGAACGCGACCGCGAGCCCGGCGCCCAGCGCGTAGCTGATCCGGTCCCGGACCGCGAAGGCGACGGGATCGTCATCGAGCTCGCCGCGATGGGCGAGCAGCCAGATGCGCATCACCCACAGGGCGATGAGCACCGGCGCCGCCCACAGGAACGCCGGCACGGCATAGACGCCCGAGGGGAATGCCTCTTCCATGAGATAGGTCACGAGGATCTGGATCGAGGCCAGCCCGCTCGCGACGCCGAACGCCAGCGTGAGCGGAGCGTCCTCGACGCGGTAGCCCCGGCCCATCACCTTCCCCGAGCCCGTGGCGTGCGCCACCTCGACGTGCCGCTTCGCCAGCGAAAGCGACAGGAAGAACGCGGCCGAGAACGTCAGCAACCAGGCCGAGACCGGCGCGCCGATGAGCACCGCGCCCATGATCAGGCGCAACGTGTAAAGGCCGGCGAGCACCGAAACGTCCAGAAACGGGACGGTCTTCAACCGGAACGAATAGGACAAGGTCGTGATCAGATAGATCAGCAGCACCGCCCCGAACCGGACGTCGAGCGCGAAGGCCGCCGCCAACCCGCCGAGGATGAATACCGGCGCGGCGATCATGCCCTTCTCGACGCCGAGCGCGCCGGATGCGAACGGCCGGTTGCGCTTCGTGCGATGCCGGCGATCCGCCTGCAGATCGGCGAGATCGTTCAGCACGTACGTGCCGGACGCCGTCAGGCCCACGAGCACGAACCCGATCATCGCCATGAGAATGGCGTGCGCGTCGTCGAACGCGCCCGCGAGGAACAGCGGCGCGAACAGCAGCAGGTTCTTCGCCCATTGCTGCAGCCGCAGCGCCTTGCGCCACACGCGGAAACCGGAGGGCGGATTGTCGAAGCGCTTCTCGATCGTCGTGAGCCGCGCGGCCTGCGCGGCGACGGCCGGCGAAGCCCCCGTCAGCACCGCGGCCGACGCCGTGCGCCACACCGCCAGATCGGCATGGCTGTCGCCGGCATACACGTACCCGCCTGGAAACCGGCGGCGGAGCTCTTCCGCCTTGCGTGAGCCCTTGAGATTGCGGGTTCCGTCGCTGCCCTGCGCCGTATCGAACACGCCGAAGCGCGCCGCCACCGCCTGCACGACGCTCTCTTCGCCCGCGCTGACGAGATGCACTTCGCGGCCGCGGGCTTTTTCCGTTTGCAGCCAGCCGACGAAATCGTCCCGGGCCGGCAGCCCGGTCACGTCGAGCGGCGCGATCTCGGCGATCCGACGCTTGAAGGGCGCCCGGCCGCGCAGCAGCAGCGGGAGCGCCGCGAGCGCCGCCAGCGGGCGCTTGGCGAACGCAGCCGCCATGCCCTCGTAAAGCACGTCGGTGCGCAGAAGCGTGCCGTCCATGTCGACCACCAGCGGCGTGCCCGCTGCGGTCGCGCTCTCCATCGTCACTGCCGCCTGCACGTCGCCGTCCCCGCTCATCGCCACTCCCCAACCGAGGCCCGACCACGCACCGCGCGGCGCCGAAGCCGGAACGCACGGCGCCCACGTGTGGCGCCGATGATTCGGGCGGCTCGATCAGGGTTTCGCCCAAACAGCTTAAGGCCCTGCAAAACTCATGCAGGTGAAAACTCACGGGCTCACCAAACCGTCAACCATGCCGCCGCTTGGCGTATCGCCGCGTCGCATCCGCCCGTTGGGCGCTGTAGGCTCATCGCCCGCAGGAGTTAACGATGTCCGACGCCGCTTCCCCACCGCCGCGCGGCCCCCTCGCCGGCGTGCGCATTCTCGATCTGACGCGCGTGCTCGCCGGGCCGTACTGCACGATGCTGCTCTGGGAGCTTGGCGCGGAGGTGCTGAAGATCGAGGCGCCCGGCCTCGGCGACGACATGCGCACCTTCCCGCCCTTCCAGGGCGGCGAGAGCGTGTTCTTCGCCACGCTGAACCGGGGCAAACGCTCGCTCGCCCTCGATCTCACGCGCGAGGCGGACCGCGCTGTCTTCGACGATCTCGTGACCGGCGCCGACGTGCTCGTCGAGAACTTCCGTCCCGGCACGATGGAAAAGCTCGGCTATGCGAACGAACGCCTGCTCGCGCTCAATCCAGGCCTCATCTATGCGCGCATCTCCGGGTTCGGACAAACCGGCCCGATGCGCGATCTCCCCGCCTATGATCTCATCGTGCAGGCGCTGTCCGGCATGATGTCGATCAACGGGCCCGAAGGCGGCGCCGGCGTGCGCATGGGGATCTCCATCGGCGACATGGCGGCGGGCATGTTCGCCTCGACCGCCATCTCCGCGGCGCTGGTCGAGCGCAAGGCCAACCCCGCCGCGCCGGGCCGCGTCATCGACATCGCGATGCTCGACAGCCAGTTCGTCCTGCTCGAGCAGGCGCTGGTGCGCTATCTGGCCGCCGGCGACGTCCCCAAGCCGGCCGGCTCGCGCCATCCGATGATCACGCCGTTCGACGTGTTCAACGCCAAGGACGGCCCCATCGCGATCGCCTGCGGCAATGATCGCCTGTTCGGGCTCCTCGCCGCAGCGCTCGGCCGCCCCTCCTGGACCACCGACGCCCGCTTCGCGACGATGTTCGGCCGCTTCGCCACCGAGAAGGAGCTGAAAGCCGAGATCGAGACCGCGCTCGCGGGCGACACCGCCGCGGCGTGGCTCGCGCGCCTGGGCGCCGCGGGCGTGCCGTGCGCGCCGATCCACACCGTCGCCGACATCGCCGAGGATCCCCAGATCGCCGCACGCGGCATGGTCGTGACGATCGAGGACGACGAGCTCGGCGTGCTCAAAGTGCCGGGCTCGGTGTTCAAGATCTCCGGCTACCCCGACACGCCGACACGCCCGCCGGCGCCCAATCTCGACGAGGCGCGTGGCGATCTCACCCCCACCGGCGGCGGCTGGATCACGCGGAAGAGATGACGCCGGCCGCCCGCGGGGCGCCCGCGCGCCTGGAGTCCGGCGCGAGTTTGTGGCATGACGTTGTGCATAGGTGCGTCATGGGCGAAGTCATCAATCTCAATCAGGCGCGGAAGGCCCGCGCGCGCGATGAAGCCGCTCGGCGTTCCGCCGAGAACCGGGCGTTCTTCGGCCGCACCAAGAGCGAGCGCGAGCGCATGCAAGCCGAGCGGGAAAAGCAGTCCCGCGATCTGGACGGCGCCAAACTCGAAGAGTGAAATGAGTTCACTGGAAAAGCGATCCGTGGCCATCGCCGGGCATCGGACATCCCTGGCGCTCGAGCCGGAATTCTGGGCCGCACTCGAGGCCGCCGCCGCCCGCAACGCCGTCACGGTCCCCCAGCTGATCGCGTGGATCGATCAGACCCGCTCCGAAAGCACGCCCGAGCGCCCGCTCGCCTCCGCCTGCCGCGTCTACGCGTTGCGCGCCGGCCCCGTCTGACCCTCGAGAATCCGCGACAACCGGTCCACGGCGTCGCTCAGCCGCGCGATCTCCTGCTCCCGCAGCAGGTCGAGCTTGTGGTGCAGAAGCTCGATCTCGAGTTCGGCCTTGGTGTTCACGTCGAAATCCGCGATCGCGCGCTTGCGGTCGACGTCAGACTGCCGGTTCTGGCTCATCATGATGATCGGCGCGGTGTAGGCCGCCTGGAACGAAAGCATCAGATTCAACAGGATGAAGGGAAACGGGTCGAAGGGCCGGCCGCCGATCGTGTTCCAGACGAGCCACGCCGCAAGCAGCGAACTCTGGATCAGCACGAACCGCCAGGAGCCGACCACCGCCGCTACGGCGTCCGCTGCGCGATCGCCGAAGGACACACCCGCATTCATCGCCGCAGCCGCCGCGGCCGCGGCCGCTGCATCCTTGCGCCGCGCGCGCGCCGCAGCCCGCAGCTCATCGAGCAAGGGAAGATCGGGAAACGTCATCGGGGTTCTCCTTGTGGCGACCGCTTCGACGCGGCTGTGGATCGAGGCGCCGCGTGCGGTGACGCGTTCCCGATCTGTGCTACAAGTTGAGCCCGAATCAACGATGGCGTCCCTTATGGCGGAGAACCTGCCGATCTCGCCCGGATCGATCTCGCAGCGCGCAATGGCCGCGCCGCCCTATCTGGACGGCCTGAATCCCGAACAGCGCGCGGCGGTCGAAGCCCTGGACGGGCCCGTGCTCGTGCTGGCGGGCGCCGGCACCGGCAAGACGCGCGTGCTCACCACGCGGCTGGCGCACGTGCTCGCCACAGGCCGCGCCAAGCCGTGGCAGATCCTGGCCGTCACCTTCACGAACAAGGCCGCGCGCGAGATGCGCGAGCGCGTCGAACGCCTGCTCGGCCCCGGCGCCGGCGGCATCCCCTGGCTCGGCACGTTCCACTCGATCAGCGCGCAGATGCTGCGCCGCCACGCCGAGCTCGCCGGCCTGAAATCGAACTTCACGATCCTCGACACCGACGACCAGATCCGCCTGCTCAAGCAGTTGATCGAGGCCGAGGACGTCGACGAGAAGCGCTGGCCTGCGCGTGCGCTCGCCGGCCTGATCGACGCCTGGAAGAACCGCGCACTGACGCCCGATCGCGTGCCGCCCGAAGACGGCTACGCCTACGCCGACGGCAAGGGCGTGAAGCTCTACGCCGCCTATCAGGCGCGCCTGTCCGTGCTGAACGCCTGCGATTTCGGCGATCTCCTCCTGCACATGATCGCGATCTTCCAGAAGCATCCCGATCTTCTGCAGGAGTATCACCGCAAGCTCACCTATCTGCTCGTCGACGAGTACCAGGACACCAACGTCGCGCAGTATCTGTGGCTGCGTCTTCTCGCGCAGGGCGGCCAGAACATCTGCGTCGTCGGCGACGACGACCAGTCCATCTATGGCTGGCGCGGCGCCGAAGTGGACAACATCCTCCGCTTCGAGCGCGACTTTCCCGGCGCGCAGGTCGTCCGGCTCGAACGCAACTACCGCTCCAAGGGCTCGATCCTCGCCGCCGCCTCGCAGCTGATCGCAAAGAACCAGGGCCGCCTCGGCAAGACGCTTTGGACCGAGGACGACGACGGCGAACGCGTGCGCGTGCGCGGCATCTGGGACGGCGAGGCCGAAGCCCGCCTCGTCGCGGACGACATCGAATCCTGGGTCTCGCGCGGCCGCCGTCACGCCGACGTCGCGGTGCTCGTGCGCGCGGCGTGGCAGATGCGCAGCTTCGAAGAGCGCTTCCTGATGCTGAAGATCCCCTACAAGGTGATCGGCGGCCCGCGCTTCTTCGAACGCGCCGAAGTGCGCGACGCCCACGCCTATCTGCGCCTCGTGCGCTCGGAGGACGACGACCTCGCGTTCGAGCGCGTCGTCAACCAGCCCAAGCGCGGCATCGGCGACAGCTCCGTCTCGAAGCTCCAGGCGATCGCGCGGGCCATGGGCGTCTCGCTGGCGCGGGCCGCGCGCGACGTGACGGCCACGGACGAAATCCGCGGCGCCGCGCGCACCGGCCTCATCGCCTTCATGAACGACCTTGACCGCTGGCGCGCCTTGTCGCGCGACGTGAGCCATGTCGACCTCGCCGAAACGATCCTCGACGAGAGCGGCTACACCGACATGCTGAAGGCGGACAAATCGCCGACGGCGCAGACGCGGCTGGAAAACCTGAAAGAACTCGTCCAGGCGATGGGCCAGTTCGACAGCCTCTCCGCCTATCTCGAACACGTCGAACTCGTGCTCGACATCGACCAGGGCGGCGACGGCGACGAAGTCCATCTCTCCACGCTGCACGCGGCGAAGGGCCTCGAATGGCCTCTGGTGTTCCTGCCGGGCTGGGAGGAAGGCGTGTTCCCCTCGCAGCGCGCGATCGACGAAACCGGTCTCAAGGGTCTCGAGGAAGAGCGCCGGCTCGCCTATGTCGGCCTCACACGCGCCCGCGAAAGCGCGCGGATCTCCTTCGCCGCCAATCGCCAGATCTATGGCCGCTGGCAGAGCGTTCTGCCCTCGCGGTTCATCGACGAACTGCCCGAAGCCCACGTCGATGCGATCAGCGAAACGGGCTACGGTCGCGCGCCGGGCCTCTCCGACGGCGGCTCGCGCTTCGACTACGCGCCCGGCGCCGGTTTCAATTCCGGCTATGAGAGCCCCGGCTGGAAACGCGCGCAGGATCGCATGGGCCAGCAGCGGGCGTTCTCGCGTCCGCCGATCGAAGGCGACGCCCGCCTCATCGCCAAGAGCGGCGAGGGCGACGCCACCTACAAGCCGGGCGAACGCGTGTTCCACCAGAAGTTCGGCTACGGCAAAGTTCGCACCGTCGAAGGGTCGAAACTCACCGTCGATTTCGAGAAGGCCGGCGAGAAGCGCGTCATCGACAGCTTCGTCATTCCCGCCAGCGCGGCGTAAATCTCGACAGATAGCTCGGGGGCAACATGCGGAAATTTGTAGTTCTCGCGGTCGCTACGGTTATCGCGTCGTGCGCTTCCAAAGCGGCGGCTCCCTCGTCTTCCGAACCCTCGCTGCCAAAGTGGATCGTCCGGCCCCACGACCTCAATTGGAACGCCTACTACCCCGAACGCGCAGCGGCGGACAACGTTGCTGGCGCAGTCACGCTAGACTGCCTGATCAACATTGACACCACGCTCGATTGCACGGTCGCGGCCGAAGAGCCAAAGGGCTACGGATTTGGCGCCGCGGCCATCGACATGTCGCGAAAGTGGCGCGTCATGCCAAGGATGAGGCAGAGCATTGCAATCGAGGGCGTGCGGTTGAGTGTTCCGCTATCATTCAAGCGTTTTGCTCCATCCGCCACGGACAAGAGTTCGCGTTCAGCGACGACATCGGCCACCGGCGCGAACTAAATGCCCCCCCCCCCAAATCACGGGTCGCCCCCGGTATGAAGCCTGAAAAAATCGCGTGATCGACCGCTTTATGGGTCCAGAGAGCGCAGCGTAGCGGACGTCCTACCAAGCGCGCCGAGGCGCGATGCCGAACTCGGTCCTTCGGCGTCAATGCTTTGGCGCTTCGAAACGCACGATCAGGTTCTCGCAGCGGGTAGTTCCTACCTCGCGCGCCCAAGCTTCTGCCTCGTCAATTCTCGGTTGCAGCCTCTCCAGCGCACCGGGGTCCCAGAGTTCTCGTATTTTGCCGGTCACGGGTAGGTCGTCGGTCTCAGAATCGATGCCGACAAAGGCGAGCACGTCTGGATCGTCAGAGAGCCCCGCGTCAAATCGAAGTGCACTGATTTGACGGGCACCCTCAAGGAACGTCAGCGTCCCCGCCAACATTCGGGATGCTGCTTCGGCCATTCGTTGCCGCGAAAGTTCTTTGAAGTCCGTCACGATCCCTCGCTTGGGCCCTGATTTGAACTTTTATGCGTCACGCGTCCAGATGCCCGGCGCGCCGGCAACCCGTAGTCCCAGATTCTGGGGTTTGATCCGGAATTCTGGGGTTGGAAACCGAAACCCCAGACAGAAAACCCCATAGGGGTCTTGGATTATCGGTTGCGTCTGCGAACCGACCGCACATGCCCGCTCGAATTTGGGGGAGTCCGCAAACTGCGGTGGAGGCGCGACACGCGGCTCCTCCGGCGCCACACACGGGGCCATGCCCACGCTATCGCTCTACGGACACCCCTTCTCGTCCTACACACAGAAGGTTCTGATCGCGCTCTACGAGAACGCCACGCCCTTCGACTTCAGGACGATCGCGCCAGAGTTTCCGGCGATCGCGCAGGACTGGCTCGCGCGCTGGCCGATGGCGCAGTTTCCCGTTCTCGTCGACGACGGGGAGACGATCGCGGAGTCCAGCATCATCATCGAGCACCTGCACCTCCGGCATCCGGGACCCGTGCGCCTGCTCCCCGACGCACCGGGCGAAGCGCTCGCCGTGCGTTTCTTGGACCGCGTTTTCGACATGCACGTCATGAGCGCGATGCAGAACGCCGTCGGCGCCGCGCTCACCGGCGATCGCGCCCGCCTCGAGGAAGGCCTTGCGCTGGCGCGCGCCAGACTCGACCGTGTCTATGGCTGGCTGGACACCGAGCTCGCCGGCCGAACCTGGGCCGCCTGCGAGACCTTCACGCTGGCCGACTGCGCCGCCGCGCCCGCGCTCTTCTACGCCGACTGGGTTCATCCGATCCCGGACGATCTCGCCACGCTCCGCGCCTACCGTGCGCGCCTCCTCGCGCGCCCCTCGTTCGCCCGCGCCGTCGACGAGGCCCGTCCGTATCGTCCGAACTTCCCGCTCGGCGCGCCGGACCGGGACTGAAGCTCGGCTGCCTCGTTCGTTTACAGAGCGTTCACGTGACACGGCCGCGTCGATTGCGTGAACATGTAGACGTCACGCTCTCGATGCAGTGGAAACGAGGTGGCCTTTGGACGCTGTGGGGCCAGACTCGAACCGACCGGCCGTTGGGCACGCGTTTTCCCGGGCCTTGTCACTAACCGCGGCGGAGATTGTCGCGGGGGCGGCGCAAGTCGGCGATGCGAACCCCCTTCATCGCGATCCCCTGAATGCGCACACGCGAAAGATGGGGGGTGTGATCGCGAACGGAAGTCATGTGACCGGCCTGTTCACCGCGATGATCCCAACGGAGTTCACCAAGTACGGGCCGATGGTCGGCGCGCAGATGACGATCAAATTCCTGCGGCCAATTTATCCGGACACGCCCTATCAAATGATGTGGGTCGTGCGCGACTGCACTTGGAACGCGAAGCTCAAAGGTTACTTCTATCGGCTCGGCGGGGCGGTGACGTCGTGCGATGGCGCAGATACGCTCGTCGTCAGCGCAGACGCCGAGATCGTTTTTTTTCGTCGAGCAGCCCCAGGGGATCGCGTGACCTGAGAAGCAGGGAACGCGGTCGAATGGCCAAGGCGCACTCACCGCCGTCGTCGCCCGTGCACGATACGCATGATGTGCACGGCCTCGTCGCGCACCTGATAGACGACGACGTAGGGCGCAACGCCAAGCAGAAGCTCGCGCACGTCGGGCCTACGCGGCGCGGGGCCGAGCCAAGGAAAGTCTGCGAGTTGGCCTACTCTGCGGACCACCTCGTCGCCAAACGCAACCGACGCGCGGGAGCTGTCCCGTGCGATCAGTGCAACGATGGCGTCAAAGTCTCGGAGCGCCGATGCGCGCCAGACGACCTTCACACCCGACGCGCACGCCACGCGGCGACGACATCGTCGTGCGCGAGCCCCCCTTCATCTCCATCGCTGTCGATCGCCGACTCGATTTCGCGCCATTGCGCGTCGGTGAGCGCGCTCGCCCCATCCAGCGCCGCCTCGATCTCGGCGACGATGCGGTCCTGCTCGGGACCGGGCAGCGCGCGAAGGCGTTCGATGAGGTGGTCAAGCTTGGTCACGGGCGACATGTTACCACGAGCCCCGCTGCCGCGTGAAATGCGCCATCGCCCAAAACCGCGCGGCGCACCACCAGTCGAGGATCAGCGACCCTCGTCACGCGGTGGCGATGGTTGGCGCCCCGCCCCTCACCCCTGCCCGCTCGCCTCGAGCACGTCCTCGAAGCTGCGCAGGCCCGGACGCGGCGAACTCACCAGCACCGCCATGTTTCCGGGCAGGTGCTTGTTGTCGAGCATCTTCTCGTGCGCGATCGGGATCTGGTCCCAGGCGAACACTTCCGACATGCACGGATCGATGCGGCGGTCGATCACGAGCTGGTTGGCCGCGCTCGCCTGCATCAGGTTGGCGAAGTGGCTGCCCTGCACGCGCTTCTGGCGCATCCACAGGAAGCGGGCGTCCATCGTCAGGTTGAAGCCCGTCGTGCCGGCGCAGATCACGATCATGCCGCCGCGCTTGGTGACGAACACCGAGACCGGGAACGTCGATTCCCCCGGGTGCTCGAACACGATGTCGACTTCCTTGCCGCCGGTGAACTCGTAGATCGCTTTGCCGAACTTGCGCGTCTCTTTCATGTAGTCGGCATAGTCGGGGCCATTGACCTTCGGCAGCTGGCCCCAGCATCGGAAATTGTTGCGGTTGATGACGCCCTTGGCGCCCATCGACAGCACGTATTCCGCTTTCGCATCGTCCGAGACGACGCCGATCGCGTTCGCGCCGGAGACCGCGCACAGCTGAATGGCGAACACGCCCAGACCGCCCGAGGCGCCCCAGACCAGCACGTTCTGGCCGGGCTTCAGCACGTTCGGCCGGAAGCCGAACAGCATGCGATAGGCCGTGGCGAGCGTGAGCGTGTAGCAGGCGCACTCTTCCCAGGTGAGGTGCTTCGGACGGTGCATGAGCTGGCGGGCCTGCACGCGCGCGAACTGGGCAAACGCGCCGTCCGGCGTCTCGTAGCCCCAGATGCGCTGCGACGGCGACAGCATCGGATCGCCGCCATTGCACTCTTCGTCGTCGCCGTCGTCCTGGTTGCAGTGGACGACGACCTCGTCGCCCGGCTTCCAGCGCTTCACCTTCGAGCCGACCGCCCAGACGACCCCGGCCGCGTCCGAACCGGTGATGTGGTAGGGCTGCTTGTGCATGTCGAGCACGGAGACGGGCTCGCCGAGCGCCGCCCAGACGCCGTTGTAGTTCACCCCGCCCGCCATCACGAGCAGCAGCACCTCGTCTTCGCCGATCGTCGGCGTGGGCACCACCTCGAGTTGCATGGCCTGGCTCGGACGGCCGTGCCGCTCCTTGCGGATCGCCCAGGCCCACATCGTCGCGGGCACGTGATAAGCCGGCGGGATCTCGCCGACGGCGTACAGGTCCTTCACGGCGCTCAGGGCCGGCTTCTTCTGGGTCGACATCCCGCACTCCTAACAGGCGCCGCCGCGCCGCGCGCGCGAGGATGCAACGAACATGCTGCAGTGCGCAACGTGCGAATCTCTTGAACGACGCCCACCGCAGCGCGGCTATGCTGCACCGCACCTAGGACGCGAGGCGTTCACTGACCACGTCCAACGACCATTGACCGCTGCTAAATGCGCTCAGAAATTCCGCCTTGCGGTCACCTGCGACCGGGCCATCCGGCCAGCGGAGGCGTGTCGTCGCCGAAACGACGCGGTGGAAAACCATGAGTGGCCAACCGGAAGCGACGGTCGGGGCCGACATAGACCTGCGTGCGGATGAACGGCCGCGCATCCGTCAGCGCCGTGACGAGCCGCACCTTGATCAACGCCGACGAAACGGGGCGCAGCAGAAACGCATTGACCCCACAGTCGCGTGCTGCGGCGACCGACACGGCGCTGGCCTGCGCGGCCACCATCACGATCGGCAGACGTGACACCTCCTGCGAAGCGGTTCGGCGAATGCGGCGCACGACCGCGGCGCCATCTAGTCCCAGGCTGTCTTGCTCGATCAAGGCGGCGTCGAGACGACCGGTCTCCGCCGCAACGACCGCGGCGTCGGCGTCGCCGGCGTCAACGACGTCCCGCACGCCCACGGCGCGCAGCGAGATCCGCAGGATTGACCGGCTGTGCGCATTCGAGTTCGCCACGAGAACGCGAAGCGGATCGAAATCGGGCGCAGGAGTGCTATCGCTCATCAGTAAACCTGATTACGACAGTGTCGATGCGTGATTAAGGGTGCGTGAACGTGTTTATATGACGTCGCCCACCATGGGCCGCGATCGCGCGCGCCTGCCGCTTCGTAAAGGGAAGCGTTGATTTGCGGCGTCGAACCGCTAAGCCTTCGCACACGCAAAAGAGGTGGAGACGATCATGGCGGACCAGAGTGGCGGCCCCGCGTTCCAGCACGCGCCGGACCAGCCTTGGATCTTCCGGACCTATGCCGGCCACTCCACGCCCGCCGAGAGCAACAAGCTCTACCGCCAGAACCTCGCCAAGGGGCAGACGGGCCTCTCCGTCGCGTTCGATCTGCCAACCCAGACGGGCTACGACAGCGACCACGTCCTGGCGCGCGGCGAAGTCGGCAAGGTCGGCGTCCCGATCGGCCATCTCGGCGACATGCGCGCCTTGTTCGACGCCATCCCGCTCGACCGGATGAACACGTCGATGACGATCAACGCGCCGGCCGCCTGGCTGCTCGCGCTTTACGTGGCCCTCGCCGACGAGCAGGGCGCGGCGCGCAGCGCCCTCCAGGGCACGACGCAGAACGACGTCGTGAAAGAATATCTCTCCCGCGGGACCTACATCTTCCCACCGAAGCCGAGCCTGAAGCTCACCGCCGACACGATCTCCTGGGCGTTGAAAGAGACGCCCAAATGGAACGCCACGAACGTCTGCAGCTACCATCTGCAGGAAGCCGGCGCGACGCCCGAGCAGGAGCTCGCCTTTGCGCTCGCCACCGCCGTCGCGGTGCTCGACACGGTGAAGGCCAGCGGCGAAGTGAGCGAAAAGGACTTCCCGCTCGTCTTCTCGCGCATCTCCTTCTTCGTGAACGCCGGCATTCGCTTCGTCACCGAGCTGTGCAAGATGCGCGCGTTCACCGAGCTTTGGGACGAACTCGGACAATCGCGCTACGGCGTGACGGACGAGAAGCTGCGGCGCTTCCGCTATGGCGTGCAGGTCAACTCGCTCGGCCTCACCGAGCCGCAGGCCGAGAACAACGTCTATCGCATCCTGCTCGAGATGCTCGCCGTCACGCTCTCCAAAGGCGCGCGCGCACGCGCCGTGCAGCTGCCGGCCTGGAACGAGGCGCTCGGCCTGCCGCGCCCGTGGGATCAGCAATGGTCGCTGCGCATGCAGCAGATCCTCGCGTTCGAAACCGACCTGCTCGAGTTCGAAGACCTGTTCGACGGCTCGCACGTCGTCGCCGCCAAGGTCCGCGAACTGAAGGCCGGCGCGCTGGCCGAGCTTGCGACGATCGAAAAGGAAGGCGGCGCGATCGCCGCGGTCGAAACCGGCTACATGAAATCCGCGCTGGTCGAGAGCAACCGCAAGCGCGTCGCCGGCATCGAGACCGGCGCCATGACGGTCGTCGGCGTCAATAAATTCACCGCCGCAGAACCCTCGCCTCTGTCTGCCGGCGACGGCGCGATCCAGAAGGTCGATCAGCGCGTCGAGTACGAGCAGATCGAACGCCTCAAAGCCTGGCGCGGCGCGCGCGACGGCAAGGCGGTCGCCGCCGCCCTCGCCGCGTTGAAAGAGGCCGCGCAGGAAAACCGCAACGTCATGCCGGCCTCCATCGAGGCCGCGAAGGCCGGCGTTACGACCGGCGAATGGGCCGATGCGCTGCGCGCCGTGTACGGCGAGTACCGCCCGCCGACGGGCGTCGCGCTCGTCGTCGACACGGGCGGCGCCGAGGACATCGAGGCCGTGAAGAAGGACGTCGAGGCGCTGTCCGAAAAGCTCGGCCGCACGCTCACCTTCCTCGTCGGCAAGCCGGGCCTCGACGGCCACTCCAACGGCGCCGAGCAGATCGCCACGCGCGCCCGCGCCGTCGGCATGAACGTCGTCTACGAAGGCATCCGCCTCACGCCGGCCGAAATCGTCGCCGCCGCGAAAGAGAAGAAGGCGCACGCCGTGGGTTTGTCGATCCTCTCCGGATCGCATCTCGATCTCGTGCAGGAAGTCGTGCGCCTGATGCGCGCGGAAGGCCTCGATCACGTGCCCGTGGTCGTCGGCGGCATCATCCCGCCGGACGATGCGCTCGTGCTGCGCCAGATGGGCGTGCGCGGAGTCTACACGCCGAAGGACTTCAAGATCACCGAGATCATGGGCGACGTCGTCAAGCTCGTGGCCGACGCCAACGGCAAGGCCTGACGGCGCGCGGCGCGCGCGGCGCTCTACCGCCGCTCGCGCTGCACCACCCAGACGCCCGCAAGGATCAACGCCGCGCCCACGAACGCGAGCGGGCCCAGCGCTTCGCCGAACAACACCCATCCCAGCGCCGCGGCCGCCACCGGCTGCACCCACAAGATCACCGTGGAGAGCGCGATCGGCAAACGCCCCACGCCATAGGCGATCAGCCCTTGCCCACCCATGTGCACGATGACGCCGAGCCCGATCAGCACGAGCCAGCCCTGCGCCGTGTGCGGCAGCCAGGCTTCACCCGTCGCGAGCGTTGCGATCACCGCCACCGGCAGCGAAGCGAGCGTCGTCACGAGCATCGCCACGCGCACGTCCACGCCGCGCCGCCCCACGCGCAGGATCACGAGATAGGCCGCGTACCAAACCGCTGAGAACAGCGCGAGCGCGTCCCCCGTGACGCCGCCGCCGGCCCCGGCGCCGATGCGCGACGTCGTCAGCACGGCCGCGCCGCCGAGCGCGATCGCGGCGCCCAGCGCAAACCCCCAGGACACCCGCTCGCGCAGGAACAGCCAGCCGCCCGCAGCCGCGAGCACGGGCGTCATGTTGGAGAGCATCGTCGCGTTGAGCACGGTCGTGTGCGTGAGCGCCGCGTGCCACAAGGTCAGGTCGAGGCCGAAGCACACGCCCGCCGCAACCAGCGGCCCGAGCTTTTGCGGCCGCCCCTCGCGCGGCGCCATCGCGGCGAGGACGAACAGTCCCGGGAGCGCGAACACGAAGCGCCAGAACGCCGTCGCCATCGGCCCGAGTTCGGACAGCCGCAGCCCGATCGGCGCAAAGCCGATGACCGCCGCGCCCAGCGCGACGGCCGCAACGGCGCCCATCGGCGACGGTCCCGTCTTGTTTTCGGACATTTGCCCCCTCGATCAGGCGACGCACAAACGCCTGATCGAAGGGAAAGGCAAGCGCGGCAACGCCGCGCCGCCCTCCGGCCGGAGCCTCAGAAGAAGCGTTCCGGAATGCGGATGGTGTCGCCCGGGCCGACGGTGGTGGCCGCCTGCAGCGGATAGGCTTTTTCTTCGGTTTCGTGCGCGCGCTTGATGAACACGCGCTTTTGGTTGGCGCGGTACGTGTAGCCCTGCGCCGTCGCGACCGCCTTCATGACGGTCAGGCCGTCCGTGTACGGATACTCGCCGGGACGGTTGACCTCGCCCAGGATGTAGAACGGGCGGAAGTTCAGCACTTCCGCGCTCACGCGCGGGTCGGAGAGATAACCGTCGCGCAGGCGATCGGCGATCGCCATCTCCAGCTCGCGCACGGTCTTGTCCTTGACGACCACCTGGCCGATCAGCGGCAGCGACACCACGCCCGAGCCGTCGAGCTGGAATTCGCCGCCCAGATCCTGCTGGCCGAACACGATGATGCGCAGCCGGTCGCCCGCGCCGACGCGATATTCCGGGCTCACCCCGCCGGGGCCGGCCACGGGGACGGGCGCAGGCGTCGCCGGGCCGGGCGACGCCGGCGTCGTCACGGGCGGCGGGCCGCCCAACTGCGACAGCGGCGTCTGCGCCGAAGCGCCCATCGCCGCGCACCCCATCGTCGTCAGCAAGCCGAGCACCGCCGCAACGCGCAGGCAGAACATCCGCATGGACACGCCCTTTCCTCAAAATCCGCCCCCGGGGCCACGCCCGCGGGCCGTTTCGGGACGGGACGCCGCACCTTTGGCGTCACCGGCCTCGATCGTTCGGTTCTGGGGTGTGCAAGGTTCGAGCCAAGGTTCGGTTCCCTGACGCCGCAGGCGAACCGCCTCCCGGCGGGCCTGGGGGCGCCCGAGTGCCGGGAGAAAGCAAAATGCCAGACGGCCTGTAAGCCGGGTTCTGTCCGCCTGACCCTGTCGCCAGGGCCCGGCGGGGCGGCCATTCATCTGGACCGCCGATCGCTCGGCGGTTCGCGCGACCTACCCGGACGCGGCCCGCAGATGGGCCCGACCCGAAGGTCTGCGTCCCTATTCGGTCTTGCTCCCGGCGGGGCTTGCCGTGCCCCCTTCCTTGCGGTCGGGGCGGTGGGCTCTTACCCCACCGTTTCACCCTTACCCTTGAACACGTCGCACGCGGCGTCGCGCATCAGGGCGGTCTGTTCTCTGTGGCGCTGTCCCTGAGGTCACCCTCGGCGGGCGTTACCCGCCGCCGTATCTGCATGGAGCCCGGACTTTCCTCCCGTGCGCCCTTTCGGGACCTGCACGCGCGGCCGCCCGGCCGTCTGGCGCGCCATGGATAGCGGTCTTCGCGCTGACACGCCACGGCGCTGTCACGTTTCCGTTCGCCGCCTCGTCTTGATCCGAAAGGGAGGCGAACATGATCGTCAGGGTTGGCGCCGGCGCGCTGGCGCTTCTTCACGGAGCGAACGGCGCGTTCATGGTCATCGCGCCACATGAATGGTGGGTGCGCGTGCCGGGCGTGACCGACACCGGCCCCTTCAATTCGCACTTCGTCGCCGATGTCGGTCTCGCGTTCCTGGCGTCGGCGATCGGGTTTGCGATCTTCGCGGCGCGCGGCGAGGCGCGGCTGGCAGGGATCGTCGCGGCGGCTTTTCCAGCGCTCCATGCGGGGCTGCATGTCGCGGAGATGCTGCACGGGCGCAGCGCCCATGCCGGCCTCGAGCTCGCGACGATCATCGCCCCCGCGCTGGCAGGGGTTCTGATCTGTTGGCCATGGCCGGGGCGCGCGCCATGATCAGGACGATTGCACGCGCGGCGCTGCGGGCCTGGGCGAAACGCTTCGACTACGAGATCGGCTATATGGAGCACATGCTCGATGTCTCTCCAGCGGCGTTCTTCAAGTTCCAGAAGATCATGAGCCCTGCTCAGCACCGGGCGGCGGCCGATGCGTACGCCTATTACGCTGCGAAACTGATCGGCGCGGTCACGGAGGATTGCGGGCCTTGCGCGCAACTGGTCGTCACCATGGCGCGGCAGGCGGGCCTCGACGACGGGGAGATCGTTGCGGTGCTCGAGGGCGACGTCGCGCGGATGCGTCCGGAGACGCGTTTGGGCTATGACTTCGCACGCTCGACCGTCGACCGCTCTCCCGATGCGGACGCAGCGCGCGCGGCCGTCCAGGCGCGATGGGGCGAAAAGGCCGTCATCGATCTGACGTTCGCGGTCGCCTTCGGCCGGGTGTTCCCTATGGTCAAGGCCGGTTTGGGGTACGCCCGCAGCTGCCAGCGTGTTTTCGTCGGAGCGCAGCGCATCGATGTCGCGTCCAAAGCCGCCTGATCTTTCCGCCTTCGTCGCTTTGCGCCCGCATCTCCTTGGCCTCGCCTACCGGATGCTCGGCTCGCGCAGCGAAGCGGAGGACGTGGCGCAGGATGCATGGCTGCGCTGGGCTGGCGTCGATGGCGACACGGTGGAGAACCCGCGCGCCTTCCTGACGCGCATCGTCACGCGCCTCTGCCTCGATCGGTTGAAGGCCGCGCGCCTCAAGCGGGAGAGCTATGTCGGACCGTGGCTGCCGGAGCCCATCATCGACGACGATTCGCTTCGCCCGGATCTCATGACCGAGCTCGGCGACGATCTCTCGTTTGGCCTGCTCCTGGCGCTGGAGACTCTTTCCCCGGCCGAGCGCGCCGCCTTCCTGCTGCACGACGTGTTCGATCTGCCGTTCACCGAGATTGCCAGCGTGCTCGACGTCAGCGAGGCGAACAGCCGGCAGCTGGCGTCCCGCGCCCGCAAAGCCGTGCGCGCGGGGCGGCGCAAGACCGTCGACGCGCCAGCCCATCAACGGCTCGTCGGCGCGTTCCTGGGCGCGGTCGCCAGTGGCGACCTCGACCGGTTGAAAACGCTGCTGCGTGAGGACGTGGTTGCAATCTCGGACGGCGGCGGACACGCCCGCGCAGCGCTCAATCCGATCCGCGGCGCAGATCGCGTAGCGCGCCTGTTTCTCGGGCTCGCCCGCAAGAATGTCGGCCCCGGTTTGGAACTGCGGCCACTCGACATCAACGGCGCGACCGGGCTCGCCACGTTTTTCGACGACCGCCTCGACCAGACGCTTCTGTTCGAGACCGACGGCGCACACATCAGCGCCATATACCTCGTGCGCAATCCGGAGAAGCTCGACCACCTGCGCCGCGTCGTCGAGCCCGCGGGCGCCGCATCGGATCGGGCGTGATCCGTCGCGGCTGACGCGCGCCTTTACGAACGCAGGCGCGCGATTCGGAGCGTCGCGGCCTGCGCGCCGACATCGGCGAGGATCGCCGCTGTCTCCTCGTCAAGGCGCCCGTCGATCCGCCGGGTGCGAAAGCGGCGCTGGAAGGCCGCGAGGACGGCCTGCGTCGCTGCGTCGACTTCGCCCGTCACCGGCGCGCCGTAGCCGAAGGCGCAGAGCGCCTCCTGGACCGCGACGACGACATCGCCTTGCGTCACCACCGCGCCGCCCTCTGCGGGCCGGCTCAGCGGCCACAAGGCAAGCCCCCGCGCCGCCAGACGCGCCCAGGGAAAATGCTCGCCCGGATCGAGCTTGCGCTCGGGCGCAACGTCGGAATGTCCCACGACCCGATGCGGCCCGAGCCGATGCCGCCCGAGAATGTCCGCAAGCAGCGCCTCGACCGCGGCGATCTGGGCGTCCGCGAAAGGCGGCAATCCGAAATCGTGCCCGCCATTGACGATCTCGATCCCGATCGAGCGGGCGTTCACGTCGCTCTCACCGTCCCAGCGCGCCACGCCGGCGTGCCAGGCGCGCTGCGCCTCGTCGACGAGGCGGAACACGCGGCCGTCCTCCGCCACCACATAGTGCGCCGACACGCGCCCCAGGTCCTGGTCCGGCGGCGTCTCGGCCGGCTGCCACGGCCCCGGATAGCGGCCGGCTTTCGGCGCCGGGTCCGTGAGACGCGCCAGCGCCGTCTCGGCGTCCTGCATGCCGGTATAGTGCAGCACCACGAGATCGACCGGTCGCGTTCGCGCGTCGAAGTTCGGCGACGGGCGCTCGAGGAGCGTGAGGGCGGGCGGCGTCACGAGGTCCACTCCCGGAACAACGCGGAGAGTTTGCGCAGCGCCGCGTTCGGGCGCGCGGCGATCATGCCCACGCCGGTGAGCGCGAGCGCCGCGCCGCCGGCGAGTTGGGGCGTCAGCGTTTCGTGCAGCAGCAGCACGCCGAACACGACGGCCCACACCGGCGTCATCAGCGTCAGCGGCGAGACGAGCGTCACCTCGTACTTCTTGACGATCTCGTAGAACATCCCGTGGCCGAAGATCGACACGGCAAAGACCGAGAACGCCAGCGCCGCGAGGAAGCCCCAGCCGCCCGCCTGCACGGCCGCGATCTGCCCCGTCTCCGTCGCCAGCGTCAGCGGCAGCAGGATCGGCCACGACACCATCGCCACCCAGGCCTGCAGCTGGAAGGGCCCGATCGGCTCCATGCGCTTCATGATGATGCCGCCGACGGAGCCGACGAGCGCCGCGAGCACCGCGAACGCCACCCCGAGCGAAAGCCCGAACGTGTTGGGATCATAGGCGATCAGCACCACGCCCGCGAAGGCGAGCCCCATGCCGAGCCCGCGGCGCCATCCGACCGTCTCACCCAGAAACGCCATCGACAGGATCGTGGAGAACGGCAGCCCGAGCTGGCCCGCAATCGCCACCGAGGACGCCGTACCGTTCTTCAGCGCGATGAAAAGAAACGCGAAATTCAACCCGCCGATGCACAGGCCGACGAGCGCCACGAGCCCCAGATTGCGCGGCGCCGGAAACAGGAACGGCGCGAGCACGACGGCGATCAGCGCGAAGCGCAGGAACGCATAGGCGAGCGGCGGCACGTCGGCGACCACCCATCGCGTCGCGACGAGGTTGAGCCCCCACACCAGACAGATCAGGGAAAGCAAAAGGAAATCGGAGAGACGCATCCTGCCGCGCCACTAAAGCAGCCCTGGCGCGGATGGAAAAGCCGCGTCGCTCTAGCGTGCGGGCTCGACGGTCCAGCCGTCGGCGGTGCGACGGCCTTCGAGCAGGCCCGGCGTGGACGTGCGGCGCGAGCTGCGCCCGATCAGGGCGATCGCAGCGACGACTGCGCCGACAAGCGCCACGGCCAGGGCGGCAGCGGCGACGAACACGAATGCGGCCAGCCCCACCAAGGCGGCGACGCCCGTCACCAGGAGACGCAGGACCGAAGAGCCGCCCGCAGGGCGAGCGCTGGTGGCCGGGCCATGGGCCGCTGGCAACGCGCTACCGGACTTCGATGCGTCTGCACTCATCCCAGGCCTCCTGCCCGAAAGGCGTCCATCACCTGACATCGCTGCCTACAGATCCCGAACGCCGTACCTCGATGTTGGTGCGGCGGGCGGGCGCGTCAATCCGCCATCGCAGGCTGCGGCGCTTCCGCGCGGATTTGGGCGTAGGCGGCGTTGATTGCGGCGGTCTTGATCTCGGCGATGCGCACGAATTCGGCAGGCGCGCCGCGCGACGCCATGCGATCGGGGTGGTTCTCGGCCGCCAGCCGGCGCCAGGCGTGGCGCACCTCGTCCGGCGTCGCGCCCGGGAGAAGCCCGAGCACCGCGTAGGGGTCGCCCATGTCCGGGCCGAGATTGGTCGCCTTGATGCGGCGGAACTCCATCGGCGTGATGCCGAGATGTTCGGCCACGGATTCCAGATAGGCCAGTTCCTGGCCCGTGATCCGGCCGTCCGCGGCGGCGATGTGGAACAGACCGTCCAGCACGTCTTCGAGCAGGCACGGCCGGGCGCGATAGCGCTTGCCGATCCGCCGGGCGTAGGAGTCGTAGCCGTGCACGCTCTGCTTGGCGATCGCGAAGGCGCGCCGGAACGCGGCCTCCTCCCCCGGGGGCGGCCGGAACACCTGGGCCGCCGCCTCGACCTCGGACTCGCTCACGGTCCCGTCGACGCGCGCCATCTTGGCCGCAAGCCCGATGACGGCGGCCGTGAAGCCGACGTCGCCGGGATCCGGCGCGCACTCGCCCATCGGGGCCAAGGGCTCGGCCTCCGGCTCGAAGGCCCGCGCCGCGGCCTCGACGATTTTCGACCACACAGACATCGCAGGATCATACCTCGGCGAGCGCGGCAGCTTGTGGGCGCCCGCATGAATGTTTCGTCATGCGCCGATCCAGCGCCGAACGCCAGCCGTATTCTCTATCGCATTCGAGATACAGAATGCGTCTGGAGATGTCCCATGATCCGCTCGACCCTTCTTGCCCTGTCGGCCCTCGCCCTCGTCGCCGGCCCGGCCGGCGCGCATGAACCGCCGCGCGCGGCCAAGCACGCGGCAGCCTCGGCCGCCGCGCCGTCGAGCCGCGGCGACATCGTCGACGTCGCCGTTGGCGCCGGGTCGTTCAAGACGCTCGCCGCCGCGCTGCAGGCGGCCGGCCTCGTCGACGCGCTCAAGGCCGACGGCCCCTTCACCGTCTTCGCGCCCACCGACGCCGCCTTCGCCGCTCTGCCGCCGGGCACGGTCGACACCCTGCTGAAGCCGGAGAACAAGGCCGAACTGGTGAAGGTGCTGACCTACCACGTCGTGCCAGGCCGCATCGCCGCGAAGGATCTCGCCGGCAAGGTCACCCACGCCAAGACGCTGCAGGGCCAGAGCGTGTCGGTCGATGGTCGCCAGGGCGTCAGCGTCGACAACGCGCGCGTCATCACCGCCGATGTCGGCGCCGACAACGGCGTCATTCACGTCATCGATCGCGTGCTGCTGCCGAAGCGCTGATCGCTGTCGCGTCATCCCGGACGGCGCAGCACGCGCCCGTCCGGGATCTCGCGCCCCCCGCGCCTAGCGCCCGCGCATCGCCGCGAGTTCGGCGCGCATCGTCTTGAGCTCTTTCAGGATCACCCGCAGCTCCTGATTGGCTTCGGACTGCGCTTCCGAGAGCTCCTCGACGCTGACGTCGATCTCGTCGACTTCCTTCTTGATCGCCGCGGTCTGTTCGTTGGTGCGCGTCTCCTGCACGGCGTCGACGATGACGCCGATGAAGAGGTTGAGCACGGCGAAGGCCGAGAGGATCGTGAAGCCGAGAATGAAGACCCACGCCCACGGATACACGCCGTTCAGCTCGGCGACCGTTGCGCCCCAGTCGTCGAACAGTGTCAGCTGGAACAGCTTGAGCGACGATTTGCCGAGATCGCCGAACTCGTTGGGAAAGTGCTGGCCGAACAGCGTCGTCGCCATCACCGAGCCGATATAGAAGACGACCGCCATGACCATCGTCGTCGCGAGGATGCCCGGCGTCGCGCCGATCAGCGCCTCCACGACGCGGCGCATCTGCGGCACGTTCGAGACCAGGCGCAGCACCCGCAGGACCCGCAACGTCCGCAGGGCCGAAATCGCCGGCGCCATCGACACGTAGCACACGCCGACGATCACGCAGTCGAACAGGTTCCAGCCATCGCGCACATAACGCCGCGGCCCCTGCGCGAGGAACTCCAGCAGCAGCTCCGCGGTGAAGATCGCGAGGAAAACCGTATCGAGCTCTTCGATGATGTAGTGCCAGGGGTTGGACTCGCCGAAATGCGCATCGACGCCGAGCGCGATGGCGTTGATGATGATGCAGAGCAGGATGAAGTTCTTGAACAGCCAGCTCTCGGTGATCACCTGCAGGAACCGGATGCCGCCTTTGCGCGGCGTTTCCGCGGCCCCGACGCTCTGCGCCATGCTCGCCATGCTGCTCTCTCCCCCGATGACGCCGTCTCCATCCCCGAAAACCGCGCGGTCGGGACGGTAAATAAACCGCCGCGCCGATGCAAACCCGGCGGCGTCCGCCGCGCGCCCCCCACCTCCCCCCAGCGTCATCCTCGGCTCGCGCCCCGCGCGAGCCGGGGATCCAGGGGCCATGCGGCGTCGCTGGATCCCCGCCACGCCTGCGGCGCGCCGAGGATGACGGCGCCGAAAAGCAAAAGGCCCGGGAGCATCCCCCCGGGCCTCTTCCTCATCCGTTTCCGGATCAGATTACTCGACGATCTTCGCTACGACGCCCGCGCCAACCGTGCGGCCGCCTTCGCGGATGGCGAAGCGCAGGCCCTGGTCCATGGCGATCGGCGTGATCAGCGAGACGACCATCTTCACGTTGTCGCCCGGCATGACCATCTCGACGCCCGCCGGCAGTTCGACGATGCCCGTCACGTCCGTCGTGCGGAAGTAGAACTGCGGACGGTAGTTCGTGAAGAACGGCGTGTGACGGCCGCCTTCTTCCTTCGTCAGGATGTAGGCTTCCGCTTCGAACTTCTTGTGCGGCTTGATCGAGCCGGGCTTCGCGAGCACCTGGCCGCGCTCCACGCCTTCGCGATCCACGCCGCGCAGCAGCGCGCCGATATTGTCGCCCGCCTGGCCCTGATCGAGCAGCTTGCGGAACATCTCGACGCCCGTGACCGTCGACTTGATCGTGTCGCGGATGCCGAGGATCTCGACTTCCTCGCCGACCTTCACGATGCCGCGCTCGACGCGGCCCGTGACGACCGTGCCGCGGCCCGAGATCGAGAACACGTCTTCGATCGGCATCAGGAACGGCAGATCGATCGGACGCTCCGGCTGCGGAATGTAGCTGTCGACCGCGTCCATCAGCTCGAGGATCTTCTTCTCGCCGATTTCGGCGTCACGGCCTTCGACCGCCGCCAGCGCCGAGCCCTTCACGATCGGAATGTCGTCGCCCGGGAACTGGTACGACGAGAGCAGCTCGCGCACTTCCATCTCGACGAGGTCGAGCAGCTCGCTGTCGTCGACCATGTCGACCTTGTTCATGAACACGACCAGCGCCGGCACGCCGACCTGACGGGCGAGCAGGATGTGCTCGCGCGTCTGCGGCATCGGGCCGTCCGCGGCCGACACCACGAGGATCGCGCCGTCCATCTGCGCCGCGCCCGTGATCATGTTCTTCACGTAGTCGGCGTGGCCGGGGCAGTCGACGTGCGCGTAGTGACGGTTCTTCGTCTCGTACTCCACGTGCGCCGTGTTGATCGTGATGCCGCGCGCCTTTTCTTCCGGCGCCGCGTCGATGTCGGCGTACGCCATGGCCTTCGCGCCGCCCGCCTTCGCCAGCGTGATCGTGATCGCCGCCGTCAGCGTCGTCTTGCCGTGGTCGACGTGGCCGATCGTGCCGATGTTGCAGTGCGGCTTCGTCCGCTCGAATTTTTCCTTAGCCATCGTCGTCCTCGTTCGGGCCTTCGTTCGGAAGGGCCATTGATGTTGTGCGCACGATGGCTCGCGACGATCGCGATCCCCTGCGCTGCCTGCGGAAAGTCGCGCCTGTTATCACTTGCGCGCGCGAGGTCAAGGCCCGCCCGATCCGCGGGCGAACTCGGCCCCGGAGCGCGGCGCGGCGGCCACGTTCGCGCTTTGGCCGTCAGGCCTCCAGCGGCGGCCCGACATAGCGGGCGCGCGGCCGGATGAGCCGCCCGGTCTCGATCTGCTCGATGGCGTGGCCCAGCCAGCCGACCGCCCGCGCAACCGCGAAAATGGCGAACGGCGCGTCCGCAGGGAGGCCGGCCTGCGCGGCGATCGCCGCGATCGCGAAATCGATGTTCGCCGCCTCCCCCGTCTCCCGCGCCACCACGGCGCGAACCTCCGCGATCGGCGCGGGCGTATCGAGCGCCGCCAGCAGCGCGGCCGCCCGCGGGTCGCCGCCCGGATAGAGCGGATGACCGAATCCGGGGATCCGGCGCCCCTCGTCCAGCCGCGCCCGGACCGCCGCTTCGGGGCCAAGCCGCTGAGCCTCCGCGAGAAAGGCCGCAACGCCCTCGACCGCCGCCCCATGCAGGGGCCCCGACAAGGCCGAAAGCCCCGCCAGCGCCGCCGCCGCCAGCGAACCGCCCGTCGAGGCCGCCACCCGCACCGCAAACGTCGACGGGTTGAGCTCGTGGTCCAGCAAAAGAACCATCGCCCGCCGCACGAGATCGGCCTGCGCCGCTTCGAGCCCCCAGGCCGCCGCGAGCCGCTTATGGATCGGGCCGGGAGAGGCCGCGCCCGCGGCTGCGTCGGCCATCAGGCCGAGCAGATCCGCCGCCTCGGCCGCGAGCGCGCCGCGCGCCCTCCCCCGCGCGAACGGATCCGTGCCCGCCCGCGCCGCCAGGACCGCAAACAACCGCGCGCGCGCCGTATCGCCCGGCGCAAGCGCCGGCGCGTCGCGCGCCGCCGATTCGGACGGGGCGCCCGCCTCCGGCGCGTTCCAGAACCACGCCGCCGCCGCTTCGAGGCTCGCCGTCTCGGCCAGCCCCGCGGCGTCGCGCCCCCGATAGAAGAGACGCCCGTGCGCCACGCAGCTCAGCGCCGAGGCCAGGACCGGCTCGCCCCAGTCCATCGAGCCCGTCGCCACCTCCGCCGCGCGCCGCGGCCCCGCGCGCCGGGCCGCCAGCCGCGCCACGCCGTCGGCGTCATAGAGCGAGCGCCGCGGGTCCGCCGGATCAGGCCGCGCCTCCAGCCGCCCGCGGCTCACATAGGCGTAGAGCGTCTGCGCCCGCACCCCGAGCCGCGCCATCGCCTCGTCCGCCGTCAGCCACGCCATGCGTCCTCACATTGATCATATTGATCAAGATTTACGTTACGACCGATCTGCGGTGGCCTCAAGCGCGTTTCGAGAAGGAGGCTCCCATGGCCCATGACGGCATGAGCGGTTTGGACGACGTGATCGCGGCGGAGACGCGCCTGTCCGCCGTCGACGGCCAGCGCGGGGAGTTGATCATCGCCGGGGCCCGACTGGAGGACCTGGCCGGCAAGGCGCCGTTCGAAGCGGTCGCCGCCCGCCTCTTCAAGGGGCTGTTCGACACCGACCTCCCGCCCGACGCCTTTGCCCGCCGTCTCGGCGCCGCCCGGGTGGACGCCTATCGCGCGCTCGCCACCGCCGCGCGCGGCGTCGCCGCGATGCCGCCGATGGACGCCCTGCGCGCCCTCGTCGCTCGCCTCGCCGACGGCGACGATCTCGACACCGCGCTGAGCCTGCTCGCCGCCCCTGCGGTCATGACGCCCGCGCTGGTGCGCCTGCGCCGCGACCTGCCGCCGATCGCGCCACGCGCCGATCTCGGCCACGCCGCCGACATGGCGCGCATGCTCACGGGCAGCGACCGCGCCGACGCCGCCGCGGCGCTCGATGTCTATCTCGTGACCGTCAGCGACCACGGCCTCAACGCATCGACCTTCGCCGCGCGCGTCGTCGCGTCGACCTGGGCCGGGCTCGGCTCGTCGGCGATCGCAGGACTCTCGGCGCTCAAAGGCCCGCTGCATGGCGGCGCGCCGGGGCCGGTGATCGAGATGCTGGACGGCATCGGCGCGCCCGAGCGCGCGGCGGCCTGGATCGAAGCCGCGCTCGACCACGGCGATCGGCTGATGGGCTTCGGCCACCGCATCTACAAGGTGCGCGACCCGCGCGCCGACGCGCTGAAAGCCGCCGTCCAGCGCCTCGCCGCCGCGCGCAGCGCCCCGGATGGCGACGCCGCGGGCCGCCTCGCCCTTGCCGAGGCCGTGGAACGCGCCGCGCTCGACATCCTGCGCCGCCGCAAGCCGGATCGCCCGCTCGACGTCAATGTCGAGTTCTACACCGCGCTCCTGCTCGAAGCGTTGGGCTTCCCGCCCGAGGCCTTCACCGCCGTCTTCGCCGCGGGCCGCATGGCCGGATGGCTCGCCCACGCCCGCGAACAGCGCCTGACCGGCCGCCTGATCCGGCCGCAGTCGCGCTATGTCGGTCCGCGGGCGGCGGCTGCGGCCTGAGACGGCGCCTAAACCATGCGTCATTCCGGGGCGCGCGAAACGCGCGAACCCGGAACCCAGGAGATCGGGCGAGCCCTTTCCCCGGACCTGTGCTTCTGCCCCCTGGGTTCCGGGTTCGGCCTGCGGCCGCCCCGGAATGACGGCGCACGTGTTCCTTTCGCAGGTGGTTCGCAGCTTGGGAGACGTACACGCCGAACGACGCGACAGCAGCCCCTCGGCCATTGACCACACCCACACGCCGCGTGGACAGTCACGCCGAGCGCGCGCCAGACGCGCCGGAGGACACGCCCGCATGGCTCCGATTCCGCTTTCCCGCATTCTTGCGCACTGGGCCGCGCAGCAGCCCGATCGCGTCGCGCTCGACCATCACGGCCACGCGGTCACGTGGCGTGAGCTCGACGCGCGCACCAACCGCCTCGCGCGCGCCTACGAGGCGATGGGCGTGACGCCGGACAGCTTCGTGACCATCGCGCTGCCGAACGGCGTCGAGTTTTTCGAGGCGACCTTCGCGGCCTGGAAAGCGGGCGCGACGCCGCAGCCGATCTCCGCCCGCCTACCCAAGCTCGAGCGCGACCAGATCGTCGAACTCGGGCGCCCGTCGCTCGTCGTCGGCTGTGCGCCCGGCGAGTACACGGCGTGCGCCTGCGTTCCCGAAGGCTTCACGCCCGACGCCGCCCTCTCCGATGCGCCGCTGCCCGAGCGCACCGCGACGTCGTTCAAGGCGATGACGTCCGGCGGCTCCACAGGCCGCCCGAAGCTCATCGTCTCGGCCACACCCGCGCTCTGGGATCCGGACACGCCCTTTCTCGAAATCCCTCAGCAGGGCGTGATGCTGATCCCCGGCCCGCTCTACCACAACGGCCCGTTCCTCTGGGCGATGATCGCGCTGTTCAAGGGCTGCACCGTCGGCGTCACGACGCGCTTCGATGCGGAAGAAACGCTCGCCGTGATCGAGCGCCTGCGCGTCGACACGATCTACACCGTGCCGACGATGATGCGCCGCATGTGGGCCCTGCCGGAAGAGACGCGCGCCCGCTACGATCTCTCCAGCCTGAAAACGCTCTGGCACCTCGCCGCGCCCTGCCCCGCCTGGCTGAAGGAGCGCTTCATCGAGTGGCTCGGGCCGGAGACGATCTGGGAGCTTTACGGCGGCACCGAGGGCCAGGGCTCGACGATCATTCAGGGTACGGAGTGGCTCACGCATCGCGGCTCCGTCGGGCGTCCGGTGCCGACCTGCGAGATGAAGATCGTCGGCGAAAACTGCGAGACGCTGCCGCCAGGCGAAGTCGGCGAGGTGTTCATGCGCCCGCTCACTGGCCCCGGCTCGACGTACAAGTATCTCGGCGCCACCGCCAAGGCGATCGACGGCGGCTGGGAGAGCCTCGGCGACATGGGCTGGATGGACGCCGACGGCTATCTCTATCTCACGGATCGCCTCGCCGACATGATCCTCTGCGGCGGCGCCAACATCTATCCCGCCGAAGTGGAAGCCGCGCTCGACGCCTTCCCCGGCGTGCGTTCCTCCGCCGTCATCGGCCTGCCGGACGACGACATGGGCAATGCGATTCACGCCATCGTCGATCGCCCGGACGGCCCGCCGGATCAGGCCGCGCTCATCGCCCATCTCGCCGAGCGCCTCGTGCGCTACAAGATCCCGCGCTCGTTCGAATTCGTGTCCGAGCCGCTGCGCGACGACGCTGGCAAGGTGCGCCGCGCCGCCTTGCGCGCCGAGCGCATCGCAGCGCGCGCCACAGGCTGAGACGCCGCGCTGACCTTGGCGACGCGGCGCCGTAGCGGCGCCGTGGACGCCTGCGCGTATTTGGGCTTACCCTCGTCCCTCGACGCGCCGCCCCCTGACGCGGAGCAAAGACCGCGCGGGAGGAGAGGCATGAGCACCGATCTGGCGATCGTGGGCGGCGGCATCGGCGGTGCGGCGCTCGCCTTGACGATGGCGCGCGCCGGCGCGCACGTCCTGCTTCTGGAAAAGTCCACGGCCTACGAGGACCGCGTCCGCGGCGAATGGATCGCGCCCTGGGGCGTCACCGAAACGCAGCGCCTCGGCATTTACGATCTCCTGCGCGCCGCCGGCGGCCACCACCTCGCCAGCCACACCACCTATGACGAGAGCCGCGACCCCGCAGACTCCGAAGCCCGGACGATGCCGCTCGACATGTTCGCGCCCGGCGTGCCCGGCCCGCTGTGCCTTGGCCATCCGCGCCACTGCCAGCTCTTGTTCGACGCCGCCGTCGCCGCCGGCGCCGAGGCCCTGCGCGGCGTCGAGGTGGAGGCCGTCGAACTCGGCGCCCGTCCGCGCGTGACCTTCACCCACGCCGGCGTGCGCCGCACCGTCGAGGCCCGCCTCGTCATCGGCGCCGAAGGCCGCCAGTCGCTCGTGCGCGACGCCGCGGGCGTCGCTCTGCATCAGGACGCGCCGCACCACTGGTTCGCCGGCCTGCTCGTCGACGGCGTCACCGGCTGGGACGTCTCGCGTCAGGCGATCGGCACCGAAGGCGATTTCGGCTTTCTCGCCTTCCCCCAGGGTGGCGATCGCGTGCGCGTCTATGGCGGCTACGCGCTCGCCGAAAAAGGCCGCTTCACCGGTCCGGACGGCGCCCGCCGCTTCCTCGACGCGTTCCGGATGCGCAGCGCGCCCGCCAACGAGGCGATCGCCGCCGGCGCGCCCGCCGGCCCGCTCTTCTCCTACTTCAACAACGACAGCTGGACGGACGAGCCCTTCGCCCCCGGCGCCGTCCTGATCGGCGACGCGGCCGGCTGGAACGATCCGATCAACGGCCTCGGCCTGTCGATCACCTACCGCGACGTGCGCATCGTCAGCGACATCCTCAAGGCCACCGCCGCGGGCGCCGCGCCCGATTTCCGTCCGTATGCGGAGGAACGGGCCGAGCGCATGCGCCGCCTGCGCTTCGCCGGCCAGCTGCAGGCCGCGCTCGACATGGAGTTCGGCGCCGCAGCCAGCGCCCGCCGCCGCAGCTACCACGCGCGATCCGCCGCCGATCCGACGCTCGGCCTGCACGGCGTGGCCATTCTCGCCGGGCCGGAAGCGGCGCCCGCCGACATCTTCACGCAAGCGCACCGCGAAAGGGTCCTCGCCGGATGAGCACGCTCGACATCACCCGCTACAACGCAGACTGGCTCGCCGCCTGGACGCGCAAGGACGTCGACGGGCTGCTCGGCTTCTATGCCGAGGATACCGTGTACAAGGATCCCCAGACCGCCGCCGGGATCACCGGCCACGCGGCCCTGCGCGCCTACCTCACCGGGCTCTTCGGCGCGACGCCGCCCATGCGCTACGAGCCCGAGACGGTCTGGGCGATCGAGGGCGGCTTTTGCGGCCGCTGGTTCTGCACGATCGGCGAGAACGGCGAAGGCGGGCGCCTTCGCGGATTCGATCTCGTGCTGCTGCGCGGCGACCGCATCGTCTACAACGAGGTCTACGTCCATCAGCTGCCGGCGGCGTCATGACGACCACCCTGCGCAAACCCGACATCCGCGAACCCGGCGATGTCGACACCACATGGCTCGAAGCCGTGCTGGCCGCAGGCGGCGTCGAGGCGCGCCTTGCCGGCTTCGCGGCCAAGAAGGTCGGCACCGGACAGATCGGCGACTGCGTGCGCTTCACGCTCGACTATGCCGGCGCCGCCCAGCCCGACGCGCCGAAAACGCTCGTCGGCAAATTCCCGTCATCGGGCGCGGAAAGCCGCGCGACGGGCCGCGCGCTCGGCAACTACCACCGCGAAGTGAAATTCTACCAGGTCCTCCAGAAGCGGGCGCGCATCGCCACGCCGCGCTGCTGGTTCACCGACGTCAATGAAGAGACGCACGATTTCGTGCTGATGATGAGCGACCTTTCACCGGCCGAGCAGGGCGATCAGCTCGTCGGCGTGACGCTCGAGGCGGCGAAGCTCGTGCTCGTCGAAGCCGCGAAGCTGCACGCGGCCTACTGGAAAGACGACGTGCTGAACGGCTATTCCTGGGTCAGCGGCACGCCCGACGCCCCGAACCCCGTCACGCCCGAACTCGTGGCGCAGCTGTGGCAGGGCTTCCTCCTCCGCTATGGCGACCGCGTGACGCCGCGGGCGAAACGGATCGGGGCCGCAATGGCGGGCGACATGTCCCGCTACGACGCCCTGCGCGCCGGCCCGCGCGGCCTCGTCCACTGTGACTTCCGGCCCGACAACATGCTCTTCGAAGGCCACGACACGCCGCGCCGCGTCACCGTCGTGGACTGGCAGTCCTTCGCCTACGGCCCGCCCGCCAGCGACGTCGGCTATTTCATCGCCGGCGCCGTCGATCCCGCGCTGCGCCGGGCCAACGAGCACGCGTTGCAGGCCGTCTATCTCGAGGCGCTGGCGCGGGAAGGCGCGGGCGCCTACGACGCCGATGCATTTCGCAGGCACTACGTCGCCGGCGCCTATCAGCACTTCCTGACGGCCTTCTTCGCCGCGATGGTCGTGACCCAGACACCCCGCGGCGACGACATGTTCTTCAAGATGCTGAACGGCGCGGTGGATCTGATTTTCGATCACGGGGCCGAGGACTGGGCGGGCTGAGGCCCGCGCCCGCCGCGTCAGGGCGCGAACGTCGAATTGGCCAATCCGGCGCACACGTCCTGCAGCGCGGCGAACAATCTCTCGGTCTCCGGCCCATCCGGACCGACATCGTTCCAGCTGCCCATGCCGCCGAACACCCACGCGTGCGTCACCGCCGCCAGCACGCGCATGCGCGCCGCGTCGAACCCGGCCCAGCGCTCGAAATCCAGGTAGTAGCCCTCACGCGGCCACGTCGCCGTCTCGTCGTCGAGGAAGCGCTGCGCTGTGCGAAACAGGTCGGCGAAATTCTCCAGCCCCTGATCGGCGATCGCGATCATCGGCGGCAACGCCGCGCGCAGTTCGGCGATCGCCGCCTGCATCTCCGGCGTCCGCCCCGGCGCGTCCCCGTCGAGCCGGACGCAACAGACTCCATGAGGTTTGTCCGTCGGCGGATCGTCGAACATCTCGTCGAGCGCGCGCCATAGCGTCGGCTTCGCCGCGCCGACGGTTTCGAACCGCCACACCGGCCCGCCGCCAAGGAAGCCCGAAAGCTGATGCTCCGGAATGTCAGGCGCGCCGGCCAGCGGCTCCGCCGGACCGATCGACACCCGCACGCCGCGCACGAAGGCGCGCGCCAGCCATTCGAACCACGCGAGCGGATCGTCCGCGATCGCCGCGCCCGCCTCGTCGACGAAGCGGTACGCGCGCAGCCAGCCGAACGCGTCCGCGTGCGGCCAGAACCCCGACACGTCCGCGCCGGCGAGGGCGCGATTGGCCGCGCCGATCACCGCCATGTCCCGCAACCGCGCGCCGTTCATGGCGCCGCCGCCCCGCGCAGGAACTGCAGCATGATCGAAAAATCCTTCGGGCCGTAGCCATGCCGGGCGAGCAGCGCATAGAGCGCTTCGGCCTGCGCGCCGAGCGGCGTGGAGGCGCCCGCCTGCGCGGCCGCGTCCTGCGCGAGCTTCAGATCCTTGAGCATCATGGCGGTTGCGAACCCGCCCTCGTAGCCGCGATCCGAAGCCGTCTGCGGCCCCACGCCCGGCCACGGCGAATAGCTCGTGAGCGACCAGCACTGGCCCGAGCTTTTCGACGCGATCTCGAAGAACCGATCCGGCGCAAGGCCCAGTTTCTCGGCGAGCGCAAACGCCTCGCACGTGCCGATCATCGAGATGCCGAGCAGCATGTTGTTGCAGATCTTCGCCGCCTGCCCCGCCCCGCTCTCGCCGGCGCGGATCGTCACGCGCGACATCGGCGCCAGCGCCTCTTCGATGCGCGTGAACGCCGCCTCCTCGCAGCCCACCATGAAGGCGAGCGTGCCCGCGTCCGCCGCGGCGGTGCCGCCGGAGACGGGCGCATCGGCCGCAACGAAGCCCGCCGCCTTCGCCTGCGCCGCAACGGCGCGTGCGCTGTCCACGTCAATCGTCGAGCAATCGAGCAGCAGCGCGGACTTCGGCGCATGCGGCAGGATGTGCTCGGCATAGACCGCGCGCACGTGCGGCCCCGCCGGCAGCATGGTGATCACGACGTCCGCGCCCGCGACGGCCTCGGCGATCGATCCCGCCGCGACGCAGCCGGCCTCCACTGCCCGCGCCAGCGCCGCCGCGCTGAGATCGAACGCGCGCACGGTGCGCCCGGCCTTGGCCTGATTGGCCGCCATGCCGGCGCCCATCGCGCCGACGCCGATGAACGCCACGACTGTCATGGGATCAGCCTTTCAGAAGCTCGCGGGAAATGATCACCCGCATGATCTCGTTCGTGCCTTCGAGGATCTGGTTGACGCGCAGATCGCGCACGATCCGCTCCACCTCGTAGTCCTTCAGGTAGCCGTAGCCGCCATGAATCTGCAGCGCGTCGTTGGCGACGCGGAAGCCCGCATCCGTCACGTAGCGCTTGGCCATCGCGCAGAACTTTGTCGCCTCCGGATCCTTCGCGTCGAGCCGGCGCGCGGCCTCGTAGAGGAACACGCGCGCGGTCTCGAGATCCGTCGCCATGTCGGCGAGCTTGAACTGCGTCGCCTGGAAGTCGGCGATCGCCTTGCCGAAGGCCTGGCGGTCCTTCGCATAGGCCAGCGCGCGCTCGAACGCGTCCGACGCGCCGCCGAGCGAGGTGGCCGCGATGTTGAGCCGCCCGCCGTCGAGCCCCGCCATCGCGATCTTGAAGCCGAAGCCCTCGGTCGCGATCAGGTTCTCCGCGGGCACGCGGCAGTCCTCGAAAATCACCTGCGCCGTGGGCTGCGCGTTCCAGCCCATCTTGCGTTCCTGCTTGCCGAAGGAGAGGCCCGGCGTGCCCTTCTCGACGAGCACGGTGGAGATCCCTTTCGGCCCCGGCTCGCCCGTGCGCACCATGCAGACGTAAAGATCATTCTCCGGCGCGCCGGAAATGAACGCCTTCGAGCCGTTCAGCACGTAGTGGCTGTTGCCGTCCTTGCGCGCGGTCGTGCGCAGCGCCGAAGCGTCCGAGCCCGAACCCGGCTCGGTCAGGCAATAGCTCGCCATCATCTCCATGGACGTGAGCTTCGGCAGGAAGCGCGCGCGCTGCTCCTCATTGCCGAACGTGTCGATCATCCACGCCGCCATGTTGTGGATCGAGATGAACGCGGCGGTGGTGATGCAGCCGCGCGCCAGCTCTTCGAAGATCACCGCCGCGTCGAGGCGCGAAAGCCCCGCGCCGCCGACGTCGTCGCGCACATAAATGCCGGCAAAGCCCAGCGCCGCCGCCTCGCGGATCGTCTCTTTCGAGAAAACATGGCCTTCATCCCACGCGCCGGCGTTCGGGCGCAGCCTGTCCTGGGCGAAGCCGCGCGCCGTGTCGCGGATCAAGGCAAGGTGTTCGGTCTCGTGCATCGTTCGGGGCTCAGCGGTGCGTGAACTTGGCGGGGCGCTTTTCGATGAAGGCCGCCATGCCTTCCTTCTGGTCCATGGTGGCGAACAGCGCGTGGAACGTGCGCCGCTCGAACAGCACGCCTTCGGCGAGGCTCGATTCGAAGGCGCGATCGATCGCCTCCTTGCAGGCGCGCACGGCCGGCGCCGAGAAATTCGCGATCGTCTTCGCGACGTCGTGCGCCTCGGCGAGCAGCTGATCGGCCGGAACGACACGCGCGACGAGACCGGAGCGCTCCGCCTCGGCCGCATCCATCATCCGCCCCGTGAGGCACATGTCCATCGCCTTGGCCTTGCCGATCGCACGCACCATGCGCTGCGAACCGCCCATGCCCGGCATCACGCCGAGCTTGATCTCGGGCTGGCCGAACTTCGCGGTGTCCGCCGCGATGATGAGGTCGCACATCATCGCCAGCTCGCAGCCGCCGCCGAGCGCGAAGCCCGAAACCGCCGCCACGATCGGCTTGCGGAAGCGCGTCAGCCGGTCCCAGCCGGCGAAGAGATCGCCGCCGGAGACGTCCGCATAGCTCGCCGTCGCCATCTCCTTGATGTCGGCGCCCGCCGCGAACGCCTTGGCCGAACCAGTCAACAGCACCGCGCCGACGCGGTCGTCCGCCTCCAGCGCATCGAGCGCGGCGGAGATGTCGGCCAGCACCTGCCGATTGAGCGCATTGAGCGCCTGCGGCCGGTTGAGCGTGATCGTGGCGACGCGGTCGTCAGCGATCTCGAGGAGGAGCGTTTCGAAAGTCATTGCCGAAGTCCTGAGCGGGCCGTCCGTCCACCCGCTTGAGCGCCCTGTGATTACAATGTAAACACGCGGCATGAAAGTCGATATCGTCGCCATCGGTAACTCACGCGGCGTGCGCCTGCCCAAGGCGTTGCTGGAGCAGTGCCGGTTCGGCGACGCCGCCGAACTCACAGTCGAGGACGGTCGCCTCGTGCTCACGCCCGTCGCCCCGCGCGCGGGCTGGCGCGGCGCCTTCGCTGCCGCGGAGGCTGCCGATCTTGACGATGAAGACCGCGATTGGCTCGACGCCGATCTTGAGTCCGCGCCCTGAATGCCACGCCGGTTCGAAGTCCACGTCGTCCGTCTGGCCCCCACGCTCGGCGCCGAGATCGGCAAGACCCGGCCGGCAGTCGTACTCTCTCCCGACGAGGCCAATTCCGCGCTGCGCACGGTGATCATGGCGCCGCTGACGAGCAAAAGGCGCGCTTGGCCGACGCGGGTTCCGGTTTCAGTCGCCGGCATCGACGGCGACATCGCCCTCGACCAGATGCGGGCCGTCGACAAAGCGCGCCTGACTCGCATGATCGGCACGCTCTCCGAGGAGGAATCCGAGCGGGTGCTGGCGCGCCTGGCCGAGATGTTCGCGCCGTAGGGAGGCGCCGCTCTTCCCCCGCTTGCGATCCTCCGCCCCCGGACAAAGCCCTCCCCCAGCGGGGGAGGGTTGGGAGGGGGAGACCAACACCCCTTTGTGACGTCGCGCCCGCTCTCCCCACCCCTGGCCCCTCCCCGCTGGGGAGGGGAACCGTGCCCAACGCCGCATCGATGGAGGTCCGGGTCGCGCCAATACGGACGGTGTCGCGCACCCCTCACTTCATCGTCGGGATCACGAACGCGCTGTCGTCCGTCATGCCTTCGGGCCAGCGCGCCGTCACGGTCTTCACCTTGGTGTAGAAGCGCACGCCCTCCATGCCGTGCTGGTTGACGTCGCCGAACGCCGAGCGCTTCCAGCCGCCGAAGGTGTGGTACGCCACCGGCACCGGGATCGGCACGTTGATGCCCACCATCCCGACATTCACCCGGCTCGCGAACTCGCGCGCCGCGCGGCCGTTGCGCGTGAAGATCGCAACGCCATTCCCGTACTGGTGCTGCGAAGGCAGAGCCAGCGCCTCCTCGAACGTCTCGGCCCGGACGATCTGCAGCACCGGCCCGAAAATCTCCTCCTGGTAGGAGCGCATCGCCGGCGTCACGCGATCGAACAGCGACGGCCCGACGAAGAAGCCCTTCTCGTAGCCTTGCAGCTTGAAGCCGCGGCCGTCGACGACGAGCTCGGCGCCCTCGTCGACGCCCATCTGGATATAGCTCTCGATCTTTGCCTTGTGCGCCGCCGTGACGACGGGGCCATACTGCGCGGCCGCGTCCGTCGACACGCCGACCTTCAGCGTCTCCAATTCCGCCGCCACCCGCTCACGGATTGCGTCGGCCGTCTTGGCGCCCACCGGCACGACCACCGGCAGCGCCATGCAGCGCTCGCCCGCCGAGCCATAAGCCGCGCCGACGAGGTCCTTCACCGTCTGATCGAGGTCCGCGTCCGGCAGCACGATGCCATGGTTCTTCGCGCCGCCCATCGCCTGCACGCGCTTCCCGTGCGCCGTGCCCGTCGAATAGACGTAGTGCGCGATGTCGGACGAACCGACGAAGCTCACCGCGCGAATGTCCGGATGCGTCAGGATCGCATCGACCGCGACCTTGTCGCCATGCACGACGTTGAGCACGCCCGCCATGTCGACGCCGATTGCGGCGCCCGCCTCCATCATCAGCTCGGCGAGACGAACGGGCACGGACGGATCGCGCTCCGACGGCTTCAGCACGAATGTGTTGCCGCACGCGATCGCCACGCCGAACATCCACATCGGGATCATCGCCGGGAAGTTGAAGGGCGTGATGCCGGCAACGACGCCGAGCGGCTGGCGCATCGAATAGACGTCGATCCCCGGCCCCGCGCCTTCCGTGAACTCGCCTTTCAGCGCGTGCGGAATGCCGCAGGCGAACTCGACGACCTCGAGCCCGCGCTGGATGTCGCCCTTGGCGTCGGCGATCACCTTGCCGTGCTCGCTCGAGAGCAGTTCGGCCAGCTCGCCCATCCGGCTCTCGACCAGCCGCTTGAACTCGAACATCACCCGCGCGCGCCGCTGCGGATTGACCGCCGCCCAACCGACCTGCGCGGCCGCGGCGTTGGCGACCGCTGCGGCGACCTCGTCCGCCGTCGCCAGATCGACCTTGGCCTGGACCAGGCCGGTGTTGGGATCGAACACGTCGGCCTGCCGGCCCGACACGCCCGCGACGGCCTTGCCGCCGATGAAATGAGTGATCGTCTTCATGGCCGCCGCATACCATGCCCCGCGCAAGGGCTCTATGGCCGAAATTCAAGTCCGAACCGCGTTCGTTCGGACGACGTCGCGCCCGCGCGCAGGCGCGAAGCCGCAACCCGACACGCCGCTCTTAAGCCGGCCGCCAATGGCAATGAAATCCGGCGGGGACGCGCGCCGGCGCGACGATCTCGGCGATCGGGCCATCCGCCACATTGCGGGCATCGAGGATCACGAGCGCGCTCGTGTGCGTCGAGGGCCGCCATTCCAGCGCCATCAGATAGCCCTCGCCTTCACGGCCGCCCGCGCGCGGCGCGAACACCGGCTCTCCGAAGAACGACCCGTCGACCGTGTAGCTCCGCCGCACACCGCCCTCCAGATCGAAAGCGCTGACGGAATCGAAGCCTTCGATCCGGGAATTCGCCTCCTTGGCGGCGCCGTTGAAATAGATGAACCGATTGGTGCGCCCGTTGACCCGATCGTCGATCCGCGGGAACTGCAGGCTCTGGTCGTCGATCGACTCTTCGCGCATGCGGCCGGCGGCCAAATCGATCACCCATCGCTTCAACGTCATGCGGGCGTCGGCCCAGGCGGGCTGACGACCACTGGAATCGGGCATGAGCGGCGCTTTGCGCGAACCGGCGACGTCGATCACGATCTCGCTTCCGCGCTCGAACGCATTGGCGATGTGATAGGCGAAAGTCGGGTCGGCTTCGATCCAGCGCAGATCGGTCGCCGTTCCGTACCGCGGCATCACCCCGAAAAATGCCGAGCGCTCCTCCTCCCAAGCGGTCGGCGACTGACCGCGCATCGCCCGCTCCAGGCTGAACGCCAGCGGTAGGCAAGGGAACACCGCAAAATTCTCGGTGAGCGCCATGTCGTGCATCATCGAGCAATAGGGCTGATCGAGCCATTGCGTCGACGCCGACTCCCCGGCTGCATCAATGACGTTGTAGCGCAGCGCCGTGGACCCCGGTCCTTTCGCGCTCCATCCGAACGCGAACAATTCGCCCGTCGCCGGATCGAGCTTGGGATGGGCGGTGAACGGCCCTGCTGTCGCGCCGTCGAACGTTTCGTAGCCGATCGTGTCGAGTGTTTCGGGATCGAGCTCGGTCGGCGGGCAGCCTTCCATGAGCGCGAATAGCCTGCCGGCGTGTGGCCAGATGTGGGTGTTCGCGGTGTCATACTCCGCGGGACTGACGGAGGGATCGTTGAACCGCGGGTTGCCGAGCACGCCGAACAGCCGGCGACCGGCGGCTCGTTCTGCGCGGAACTTCGGCGTGCGGACCCAGCGATTGCGCAGCGACACGCGTCCGTCGGCGATCTTGAAGGCGTAGATCATCCCGTCGCCGTCAAACGGGTGATACTTGTCGTCGGGATGCGGCGGGTAAAGCGGATCGGGCCCGTTGCGATAGAACGTGCCTTGGAGATCCGCCGGCAGCGCGCCAGTGACGATGAGATCCGGCGCATCGAGTTCGGCGCCGAACGGCGCGGCGTGGCCGGTGAGAAACGGATGCTTCGGGAACGGGGCCGCCATCTTAAACGCCTCCGGGATCCTGCGGGCGCGATCGGTATCGCAGTTCAGCGTAACACTGTAGAAAAAAAACCGACAAGCCGTTTTGTTTTTGTGCGATGCGAAACGCGCCCGAAACGCGCGTGGTTTCGACGGCGACATCACGACCGCGCGATCTTCGCCGGGCTACCCGTCCCCCCCCCGTCACGGTCGTCAGGCGCCCGAACGGCCGGGCTGACTCCGCCTTCGATATTGCCGCGCCGCACAAAAACCGTCGCGCTTGACGGTTTACGACAGTGGTGTCTCTTTTGACTCCGGGCGACGGATCAGGAGTGCGCGCATGACGCAGGATCGCAAACCGATCGTGTGCCGAGTCTGTCATGCGCAGTGTGCGCTGCTGGTCGATTTCGAGGACGGCCAACCCGGCGCCGTCCATGGCGACAAGACGAATCCCGCCTATCACGGTTATTCGTGCATCAAGGGCCGGCAGATCGCCGATTTGCCCTATCTGCCTTCGCGCCTGCGCCACTCGCTGAAGCGCCAGGACGACGGCTCGTACGCGCCCATCGCATCGGATCAGGCCGCGCTCGAAATCGCAGACCGGATCAGGGCGATCATCGACGAACACGGCCCGCGCAGCGTTGCGCTTTATATCGGCACGTTCGGCTACAACAATTTCGGCGCCCAGGCCTTTGCGCTCGCCTTCATGGAAGCGATCGGCTCGAAGATGGTCTTCACGAGCGTGACCATCGACCAACCGGGAAAAGCGGTGGCGACGGGCCTGCACGGCCCATGGCTCGCCGGCGTGCCGATGGTCGACGAATGGGACGCCTTGCTGCTCGTCGGCACCAATCCGATCGTGTCGATGAATGGCGGGCTCGGCATGAACCCCGCGCGCCGGCTCTACGAGGCGCAGAAGCGCGGCATGAAGCTCGTCGTGGTCGATCCGCGCGTGACCGATTGCGCCCGCGAGGCTGACATCCACCTCCAGGCGCGTCCGGGCGAAGATCCGGCGATCCTCGCCGGGTTCGCGCGTGTCTGGATCGAGGAAGGCCTGATCGACACCGCCTTCATCGCAGACAACGCCGATGGGTTCGAGGCGCTCAAGGCGGCCGTTGCGCCGTTCACGCCAGATGTGGTCGCCGCGCGCGCCGGCGTCGACCGCGCGAAGTTCCTGGAAGCCGCGCGCATTCTCGGTGTCGCAAAAACCGGCGCGATCTCGGCGGGCACCGGGGCCAATATGTCCGGCCGCGGCAATCTGGTGGAGTATTTCGTCAAGTCGCTGACGACGCTGCGCGGCTGGTGGCTGCGCGAGGGCGCCATGAAGCGCAACGCGGGGGTGCTGATCGAGCCGGCGCCCGCGATCGCGGCCTCGCCGGGTCCGATGCCGGCCTGGGGTTTCGGCGAGAAACTGCGCGTGCGCGGCCTTACCGAAACCATGGCCGGCCTGCCGACGGGCGCACTCGCGGACGAAATCCTCACGCCGGGCGAGGGCCAGATCAAGGCGCTGATCTGCCTCGGCGGCAATCCGATGCTCGCCTGGCCCGATCAGTTGAAAACGCACGAGGCGATGAAGGCGCTCGACCTGATCGTCTGCTTCGATCCGCGACATTCGGCGACGGGCCGCATCGGGCACTACACGATCGCGGTGAAGCTGCCGATCGAGACCGAGGGCAACACAGCGCTCAACGAATTCCTCGGTAATTTCGGCCCCGGCTGGGGCTTCGACCTGCCCTACGCCCAGGCGACGCCGCCCTTGATGCCGACACCGCCCGGCTCCGACCTCGTCGAGGAATGGGAGACGTTCTACGCCATGGCGCAGCGCCTCGGCTTGCCGTTGCGCGTCAAGACCTTCTCCATCCTCGATCCGGTGCGTGCGAAGGAGTTCGCCACGAACGTCGACATGACGCGCAAGCCCACCGAGACGGACGTGTGGCGCATGGTGCTCAATGGCGCGCCCATTCCGTATGACGAGGTCCGCAAGCACCCGAACGGCCACGTGTTCGACGTCCAGGCCGTCCCCGTGCGCCCGAAGCCGGAAGGCTGGGTCGGCAAGCTGCAGATCGGCGCACCGACGATGATGCGCGAACTCGCCGACATCGCCGCCCTGCCCCTGCCCGACGCCGACGCCGTATTCCCGTTCCGCGTCATCAGCCGGCGCCTGCAGGACGCTCACAATTCGAACTGGCACGAGGCGCCCGGCTTGCGCCGCCGACGCCCGTACAATCCCGCGTTCATGAACCCCGACGACATGGCCGCCCTCGGCGTCGCGCACGGCGACGTCGTCGAAGTGGAGTCCGCGCGCGCCTCCATCCGCTGCGTCGCCGAAGCCGCGCCCGACGTCCGCGCAGGCTGCGTCGCCATCACCCATGCCTGGGGCGCGAACCCCGACGAGAAGGAAGACCCGCACGTCGACGGCGGCAATACAGGCCGCCTCTCGTACAACGACCGCGACTTCGATCCGTACACGGGTATCCCGATCATGAGCGCGATCCCGGTGCGCCTTCGCATCGTATCGAAGACCGCGCCGCTGCAGACGGCCTAGCCAGCGAGCGTCACGTCGAAACGCAGGGCGCGCACCAGCGTGCCGGCGCGCTGTGCGGGATCGTCGCTAGCGCGCACCAGCAGGGCGTTGGCGGCCGCCGCGATCGTCATCAGCGACGAGTCCTGATCCTCGAACGGCGCGATCTCGGCGCCCCCATCGGCCGCGCTCGACAGCCGGGCGCGCAGATAATGCTCACGCGGCCCGTTCTCCGGAAGATCGCGCACGAGCCGCGCCGCGACTGTGGCGCACAGCGGCGCAGCGTCGACCCCCTGAATCTGCGCGAGCAATGGCGCGAGGAACAGGCGCGCCGTCACAAGCGCGGACGCCGGATTGCCGGGCAGACCAAGGATCAAGCCGTCGCCCAACCGCGCAAACCAGGTCGGCTTGCCGGGCCGCACCGCGACCTTGTCGAACAGGACTTCGGCGCCGAGCGCGCGCGCGGCTGGACGCGCGTGGTCGTGATCGCCCACCGATGCACCGCCGATCATTACGACGACGTCTGCCTGCTCGAGCGCCGCGGCAAGCGCCGCGCGCACGGCCTCGCGGTCGTCGGGAAGCGGCGCCGCGTGCCGCACGTCCGCGCCGGTTGCGCGCGCAAGGCCCGCTACGCCGTAGCGCGCGGAATCATAGATCTGGTGCGGCAGCGCCTCCATGCCCGGCGCGACGACCTCGTCGCCACCGGACAAAAGCGTGACGCGCGGCCGTTCGAAGACCGATAGCGTCGGCGCGCCGGCCGCAGCCGCGAGCGTCAACGCCGCCGGCGTCAGCACCGCGCCCGCTGCGAGCAACTGCTCGCCAGCCTGGAAATCGCCACCGGCCGGCCGGATATGCCGCCCTGCTTTCGCCAGCGGCGTCTCGATCACGTCGCCGTCGCGGCGAACGTCTTCTTGAATGACGATGGCGTCGGCGTCGGCGGGAACGGGCCCGCCGGTGGAGATCCGCACGCAGCTCCCGGGCGGAATCGCGCCCTCGAATGCCCGCCCCGCAGCCGACTCCCCCGCGATCCGCAGACGCCCCGGCGTCTCGACCGCGCGCAGCGCGTAGCCATCCATCGCGGACGCCGCGAACGGCGGCTGCGCGCGCGGCGCAATGATCGGGCGCGCCAGAACCCGGCCATCCGCCTGCGCCAGCGCCACCGTCGTCTCGCCGAGGCGCGGCGCGGCGGCGAGGATCGCGGCGCGGGCTTGCGCAACGCCGATCACGGCGCGTTCGCCTCGCCGTAAGGTCCGCGGGCGCCTCCGGATTTCGACACGAGACGGATGTCCTCCACGATCATCGCCGGCTCGATCGCCTTCAGCATGTCGTAGATCGTCAGGCACGCGATTGAGGCCGCCGTCAGCGCCTCCATTTCGACGCCCGTCTGCCCCACGGTCTCCCCCGTCGCCAGGACGCGGAATCCTGGAAGGTCCGGGTCCGGACGCACCTCAACGACCAGCCGCGTAAGGGCGAGCGGGTGGCACATCGGGATGAGCTCGGCCGTGCGCTTTCCCGCCATCACGCCCGCGATCTCGGCGACCGCGCGCACGTCCCCTTTCGGCGCATCGCCAGCGCTCGCGCGGGTGAACGTCGCCGCCGACATCCGCACGCGGCCGCAGGCGACAGCGCGCCGTTTCGTCGCCGGCTTCTCGCCCACGTCGACCATCCGCGCGCGTCCGGCCTCGTCCAGATGCGTCAGGTTATCGCTCATCTAGCGCTCCATCAGGCGCGGCATCAGCTCGACCATGTTGCACGGCTTGTGACGGCTATCGAGCTGCCAGCGGATGATCTTCTCCCACCCATCGCGACACGCGCCGTTCGAACCCGGCAGCGCGAAAATGAACGTGCCTTGCGCCAAGCCCGCAAGCGCTCGCGACTGCAACGTCGAGAGACCGACGCTCTGGTAGCTGACGGCATGCCAGACGGCCGAAAAGCCGTCGATCTCCTTGTCGAACAGCGGCCTTAGCGCTTCAGGCGTGACGTCGCGCCCGGTCAGGCCGGTCCCGCCCGTCGAAATGATCGCGTCGATCTGTGGATCGGCGATCCAGGCGCGCGCCTGCCGCCGGATCGCCTCGACGTCGTCGGGCACGAACGCGCGCCCGGCGCAGACGTGCCCGTCGCGCGTCGTCAGACGTTCGAGAACAGCGCCCGACGTGTCACTTTCGGCATCGCGCGTGTCCGAGATCGTCAGGATCGCGATCCGAACCGGCAAGAACGCCAGCGCCGGATCGAGGCGTCCGCCGGGCGGGGGCGTATCCGTCATATCGTGTCCTCCCACTGCGCGCGCCGGGCGAGATCCTCCGCCGTCGGCTCGATCCAGTGATCGCCGTCAGTGCGCCGCTCGCGTTTCCAGAAGGGTGCGTCGGATTTGAGATAGTCCATGACCTGCTCGACGCAGGCAAACGCGGCCGCGCGATGCGCGCTGGTCGCCGCAACGATCACGATCGTCTCGCCCGGCGCGATCGCCCCTACACGGTGACGGATAACCAGACGCACCGGCGGCAGCCCGGCCACGATCGCGCCGGCGATCCGCGCGATCTCCTTCTCCGTGAACCCCGGATAATGCTCCAGCGCCAGTTCCCGCACAGGCGCGCCATTCGCCCCCGTCGGCCTGCAGGCGCCTGCGAACACCGCGAGCGCGCCGTCCGCGCCCTCGGCCTGCAACGCGGCGATCTCGGACGCCACATCCAGCCGCCGCTCGGTGACCTCGACCCGGATCATGCGAACAACAGCCCCGCCGCCGCGATCGCGAGCACGCAGCCGAGCGCGCGCAAAAGGATCACGGGCGTGAAAAAGCGCAGACTGAGCGTGCTCCCAACCAATCCGCCGATGACCGCGCAGGCCAGAAAGATCGGCAGTTCAGGCGGCGCGTGCAATGTCGAGAACCGGCCCGCGAGGCCAGCCGCGGAGTTCGCGACGATGAAGCAGGCGGCGATGCCCGTCGTCTCGGCGGCGCGCGCCCAACCAGTGAAGACGAGCAGCGGCGACAGGAAAATTCCCCCGCCCGTGCCCGTCAGGCCCGCCAGCGCGCCGAGCGCCGCCCCCGCCACCGCCGCGAGCGCGGTCGCTGGCCGCTTGACCGGGCGCGTCGCATCCAGTGTCGGAAACGCCAGATACCTGATCGCGGCGGCGGCGAGCACGGTCGCCAGCAGCGGGCGATACACCGCATCCGGCAGCTCGATCCGGCCCGCGAAGAACGCGACGGGTATGGCGGTGACCGCAAACGGCCAAAAAACCTGCGCATCGAAGCGACCGGCGCGCACGTAGCGCACAGCGCCGAGCCCCGCGACGAAGATGTTCAGCGCCAGCGCGATCGTGCGCATGTCCTTTTGCGGCACGTCGGCGATCGCCATCAGCGCAAGATAGGCCGACGCCCCGCCATGCCCGACCGAGGCATACAACACCGCCACGAGTCCCATGCAGACGGCCAGAAGCGCCGTTTCCTGGCTCATGTCAGCCACCGCTCAACGGAGACATGAACGCGATCTCCCGGGCCGCGCCGAGCGGGGCGTCGAGATCGGGCGTCATCGTCTGATCAAGGGCCACGCGCATGCCCGGTTCGGCGAGCGCGGCGGCGAGGTCAGGCCGCGTGGCGCACAGCCAGGTCACCAGGTCCTGGACCGTGCGGATGTCGACCGGCGGCGCGCAGTCGAGGCTGCGCAGAACGGCCCGATCGGCAATCCGGCCGAAGAAGAGGATCGTGCGCGTCACGCCTAGCCTCCGGTTACGGACATTTGTCGGGGCGATGCGGGCGTGGCGAGACGCTCGATACGGAAGTCATGGCCCGCAGGCTTGGCCGCAAGCGCCGCATCGATCGCCGCATGCACCGCGGGCGCGCCGCCGCCTGCGCGCAACACAGCGCGCAGATCCATGCGGTCCTCGCGGCCGAGGCAGGTGTAGAGCATCCCCGTGCAGGTCAGCCGAACGCGGTTGCAGCTTTCGCAGAAATTGTGGCTCAGCGGCGTGATGAACCCGATGCGGCCGCCGGTCTCGCGCACGCGAACGTAGCGCGCCGGCCCGCCGGTGCGATCATCCGTGTCCGTCAGCGTCCAGAACGACGTGAGCGTGGCGCGCACATCTTTCAGCGAAAGATGCTGCTCCGGGCGATCGGCGTCGACGTCGCCCATGGGCATCGCTTCGATCAGCGTGATGTCCATGCCCTGCCCGTGCGCCCATTGGATGAGGCGCGGCAGCTCGTCCGCATTGTCCTGCGCCAGCGCAACCGTGTTGATCTTGACGGCGAGGCCCGCGGCCCGCGCCGCCTCGATCCCGGCCAAAACCTCGGGGAGCTTGTTGCGTCGCGTGATGCGCGCAAACACCGCGGGGTCGAGCGTGTCGAGCGAGACGTTGACGCGGCGGACGCCCGCAGCGAAGAGCGCCTCCGCATGGCGCGCCAGCGCGACGCCATTGGTCGTGAGGGTCATTTCCTCCAGCGCGCCTGAACGCAAATGCCGCGACAGCCCCTCGACGAACCCGAGCAGGCCGCGCCGGCCCAGCGGCTCGCCGCCCGTGAGCCGCAGCCGCCGGACACCGCGCGCAATGAACGCCGTGCAGATCGCGTCCAGCTCCTCGAACGTCAGCACGTCGGGTTTCGGCAGGAACGTCATGCGCTCGGGCATGCAGTAGGTGCAGCGCAGGTCGCATCGATCGGTCACGGAGACGCGCAGATAGGTGATCGCCCGACCAAAGGAATCTACCAGGGGCCTGGCCTCTTGAGGCATGGTGGGCGGATGCGACGCCTGCGCTGTCACGACCACGCCTCCCCGCACCCGGCCCCACGATGGGCTATGACGATCGGGCGCCCATGACGATCGGCGCGCTCATTCTTGCGGGCGGAAAATCGTCCCGGTTCGGCGCGCCCAAGGCGCTGGCCGACCTGTTCGGACGCCCCGTCATCGCACACGTGGCGCAGCGACTGGGCGTGTCGCCGCTGGCCGTGGCCGGGCCGGAAGACATGGCCGTCGCCGCCGGCGCCGACGCGCGCCTGCAGGACCCGCCCTTCGCCACGCCCGGCCCCCTCGCAGGCCTCGCCGCAGGTCTCGCCTGGGCGCGGATGCACAACGTCGCCTGGCTCGCAGTCGCGCCCTGCGACACCCCGCTTCTGCCCGTCGACGTCGCGCAGACGCTGTATGCTGCAGCCAAGAACCGACGCGCCGCGTTCGCACGCCACCCCGCAGGCGACGAGCCGCTGTGCGCCATCTATCGCATCGACGCCGAACCGGTCGTCGCAGCCGCCGCGCGTGCGCAGGACCATCCGCCAATGCACGCCGTATTGCGCACACTCGACGCCGCGCCGGCCTGGTTTCCCGACGCGCGCGCGTTCTTGAACGTCAACACCCGCGCCGATCTCGACGCCGCGCGCGAGGGCTAGCCGGCGCGAAATCTTCGCAGGCGCGGTGACGCACCTCATCGGCCACCCGCCGCCGGCGCGGCCCCGGCCCCAGTGTCGACGCCCTCGCCCGCGGCCCAGGCCCGCGCCTCCGGCGACGCCACCCAGCGCACGGCGTTCTCCAGCAGCCGGCGCATCACCGGATCGGCAAACGTCGCTGGCCCATCGCCGAACTGAAGATAGACGAGCGGCGCGCGGCGCGCCCGCTTCACCCAGCCGACGAGGTTCGAACCCTCCGGGTGATCCCAGCCGTCGTTCGTGTACATCCGCCCGGCGACGGCATGTGCGGCGGAGTAGAATTCGTCCTTCGTGAAGCGCGCGCGGGAGCGCAGCAGCGGCGTCACGTCCGCCTCGAACACCTCGAACAGATAGCATTCGTCCGTCAGCTCGAACGAAGACGGTACGTCCTTCATGACCGGATGATCCGGCGCGACGACGTCGATACGGTGTGTAACGTCGTGCCGGTATCCGGAGTCCAGCAAAGCCTTTCCGCGCACCGTCTGCGGCGTATACAGGAAACGCCCGCCGAGCAGATCGCCATACTCCGACCAAGCCGGCCAGCCCGCGATGGCGTGGTGCAGCGCGACGACGCCTTTGCCGGCGTCGAGAACGGCGCGCAGCCCCGCCTTCAACGGCTCATCGGGCGCCACTGCCCTCACGCCGCCCGGCGCTGTGAAATCGAGCCCCGGCATGTCGTAGAGCACGAGCGCGTCGAACGCTTCGAGGAAATCCGGCCGCATGAGCAGGCTCGCGACCGGCTGTTCCACCAGTGTTGCGGCGACCCCCTCGAACGCGTCGAACGGCGCCATCAGCGCATCCCGCACATAGGGATGGCCTTTCGCGGCGACGAGCACGCGCAGCGCGGCGTCGTAGCGCAGGATCGGCATGTCACACTTTCAGGATCTGCTTGCCGAAATTCTGGCCCTGGAAGAGGCGCATCAGCGTGCGCGGCGCATTCTCGAGGCCGCTCTGGACGTCTTCCTTGAAGTGGATCTTTCCTTCGCGGATCCATTGCCGCATGCGCGCCCGCGCCTTGGGATACTCGCCCATGTAGTCGAGCACGATAAAGCCCTCCATCGTGCCGCGCATGAAGATCAGATTGAAATAGTTCTCCGGCCCAGCGGGCAGCTGGCCCGTTTCGTAGCGCGAGATGCCGCCGCAGATTACGACGCGCGCGTGCATCGCCATGGCGCCGAGCATGTCGTTCAGGATGGCGCCGCCGACATTGTCATAGATGACGTCGACACCCCGTGGCGCCATCTCGTGGATGCGGGAGCGGAGCTTCTTCTCCGCCTTGTAGTCGATCGCAGCGTCGAACCCGAGTTCGTCCACCAGCCATCGGCATTTCTCTGCGCCGCCGGCGATGCCGATGACGCGGCATCCCATGATCTTGGCGATCTGGCCCACCATCGAGCCCGTGGCGCCCGCTGCGCCCGAAACGATCACGGTGTCGCCGGGCTGTGGACGACCGTGCTTGAGGAAGCCGAAATAGGCCGTCATTCCAGTGGTGCCGAGCGCGCCGAGGTTGGCGGTGAGAAGTTCGTCGTCCTCAAGCTTCACCAGATCGCGGCCGGCGATCGTCGCGTAGTCCTGCCAGCAGAGCATGCCAGAGACTTTGTCGCCTGCCTTGAAATCGGGATGCCGCGATGCGACCACCTCGCCGATCCCGGAGCCGCGCATGACGTCGCCGATCTCGGTGGGGGCGACATAGCCGCCGATGTTTTCCATCCAGCCCTTCTGCGCCGGATCGAAGCCCAGATAGAGCGCACGGATGAGAACCTCGCCGTCGCCAGGTTGCCGGGCCTCGCCCTCGACGAAGGTGAAATCGTCGTCCTTGAGCGCGCGGCCGAGCGGGCGTGCGGCGATCAGCCATTGACGGTTCTTCATCCAATCCTCCTCAGAGCGGGTTCGGCGCCGCGAGCCAGCCGCCATCGACGAGCAGTTCGGTCCCGTTGACGGAGCTCGCATCGTCCGACGCAAGGAACACGATCGCCTGCGCCACTTCCTCGGGAAGGGTCATCCGCCCGATCGGCTGCAGGCCGGCGAACATGGCGCGGATCGCTGCAGGATCGGGCGAGGCGTCGAACGCGGCCTGGTTCATGGGCGTGTCGATCGCGCCGGGATGCACGGAGTTGCATCGAACCTTGCCGTAGGCGCGGGCGCAATGCACCGCGACCGACTTGGTGAGCAGGCGCACGCCGCCCTTCGAGGCCGTATAGGCCGCGCCGTTGGCGAGCCCGACGAACCCCGTGATGGACGACACGTTCACGATCGAGCCGCACGCGCCGCCGGGATTGTCCTTCATGGCGCGAATGGCGTGCTTGCACCCGAGCATCACGCCCGTCAGGTTCACGTCGAGCACGGCGCGCCACAGATCGAGATCGGTGTCCTCGATCGAGGCGCCGCGAAAGATGCCCGCATTGTTGACGAGGATATCGAGGCGGCCGTGCTGCTTCACGACTGCATCGACGAGCTCGATCCAGCCGGCCTCGCTCGCCACGTCCTGATGACGAAACGTGCTGCCGGTCTCGCGCGCAACGACCTCGCCAAGCGCGTCCTGCACGTCGGTCAGCACGACGCGGGCGCCCTCGTGCGCCATCGCGCGCACGGTCGCCGCGCCGATACCGGATGCCCCCCCCGTGACGATCGCGACCTTTCCAGTCAGCCGGCCCATCGGCGTTCTCCCTCGTCGACGTCAGCCGAGCGTGCGGACGGGATCGCGCCCGTCCCACGTGCGCGCCGCATCCTTCATCATCGCGAACAGGCCGTCCGTTCCCGGCGCCGGCTTGAGGATCTCCAGCATCGTGCCGTCGCCGCCGCCAGTGTCGACATAGATGACCTCGCCGCCGCCCGGCACGCGCGCGGACTGGAGCACGGTCATGCCCGCCGTCGCCGCGCGGGCCGCGCCCATGTCGTCCGTGAGCTGACACACATGGTGCAGCCCGCTTTTTCCCGCCTCGCGCCACGCCTTGTAGATCGACGGCGCGTCGTTGAGCTGGCGGATGAGCTCGATCTGCATATCGCCCCAATAGCCGAGTGCGATCGAGAACTTCACGTCGCTCGGATGGCCCAGATAGCGCACGTCTTCGAGCGTGACGTTCTCCAGCAGAAAGAACGGCCCCACGCCCATCGTACGCGTCCAGAACGACAATGCCGCGTCGAAATCAGCCGGCACGAAGGCGTTCTGCATGATCGGCCCCAGCCGCGCGATCGTCGTCATGGCAGCGGCGACCCGATGGCGTCGGCAATGGCGCGATGGACGTTCTGCAGCGCGATCTCCTGGCGCCCGAACACGACCGAGGCGCCAGCCGGCAGTGCGCCGAGATTGCGCCAGCCTTCCGCTGCGACGATGTAGTCTTCGGTCGCGACGACGTGCGCGGTGGCGTCGAACGCCGCCTCGACTTCGGCGCGGTGCTCGGGCGAGCGCACGCCGTTGAAGGCGTAGATCGTCTTGTAGGTGATCGTCTCGCCTGGCGTCTCCCCAGGGAAGTGCCGGAAGGTCGTAAGATACGACTTCCCGGGCGAGACAGATCCGCAAAAAATGATCGTGTTCGGGAACAAATAATGGATGCCGGCCGGATCCGTGGGAATGTCCCATTCGGCTTCCGGCGTGTCCACGAGCTTCACGGCCGCGCGCTCGGCGAACCCGACACGATGGTGCCGGCCGAACCGGTCGTAGATCGTGATGTCGTTGCGGAAGTACGGCGCCAGCGTCTCCTTGTGCAGCGTCTGGAAGTGATACCCCTCCCCATACGTGTCGAGGGCGTATTTCCAATTGGCCTTCACCGGCAGCTCGCCGGTCTTCACGCGCTCTGCACGCTCGAGACCGAGATTGGCCAGGACGTCGCCGAAAGCGCCGAGATGCGTGTCGAGATCAATTTGCTTGCCCGGCGTCGCCAGCACGAAGACGAGCCCGTAGCGCTCCTCGCAGGCGAACTCGACGAGATGGTCGCGCCCGTCCAGCCCGCCGTCGGCGAAACCCTCCGCCTGCGGCGCGCCGATGAGCTTGCCGTCATTGGCGTAGGTCCAGCCGTGGAACCAGCAGGTGAAGCGCGTCGCCTTGCCTTCTCGCGCATGCGTGAGCGCTGCCCCTCGGTGCATGCAGACGTTCAAGAACGCGCGCACCCGCCCGTCCGCCGCCCGCGTGACGAGGATCGGCACGCCCGTCTCGTCGAACAGGCGGAACGCGCCCGGCTCGGCGAGATCGCAGGAGAGGCACACCAGCACCGGCGTCTCGCGGAACAGTACGCGCCGCTCGACCGCGTGGCGCTCCGGATCGGTGTAGGCCGAGATCGGCAGCCGCATCGCCGCGTCGGCCTGATCCCCGCCGTCGCCGTCGCGCAGCGCCGCAGCGAGACGGCGCATGTAGTCGAGCCGATCAGCGCGAAGCCGCGCCGCGTGCGACATCTGGCTTTCGCCAGCGGGGCGGTCTGCAAGCTCGGTCATTAGGCCAGGACCTCCCGGATCGCCTCTTCGATCCGTCGTGGGTTGGGCATGAACTCGTCTTCGAGATTGGGCGCGAACGGCACCGGCGTGTGCGGGCACGTGACCTTGCGGATTGGCGCCTTCAGCGCTTTGAACGCCTTTTCGACGACGATCGAGCTGATGTCCGAAGCCAGGCTGCAGCGCGGCGGCGACTCATCAACGATGACGAGCCGACCGGTCTTCTCGACGGACTCGATGATGGTGTCCTCGTCGAAAGGCGACGTCGTGCGTGGATCGATCACCTCGCAATCGATCCCGGCCTTCGCAAGCTCACCCGCCACCGCCTTGGCGCGCGTGAGCATCAGGCCCATCCCGACGACGGTGACGTGCTTGCCCGTGCGCACGATGTTGGCCTCGCCAAATGGCACGCGGTAGGCCTCGTCCGGCACCTCGTCCTCGGCGTCGTAGAGCAGCTTCGATTCCATGTAGATTACGGGATCATCATCGCGGATCGCCTCGATCATCAGGCCCTTGGCGTCATAGGCGTTGGTCGGCATCACGACCTTCAGCCCCGGCACCATGGTGAAGAGCGGATGCAGCGTCTGCGAGTGCTGCGCGCCCGCGCGAAAGCCCGCGCCGATCGTGGTGCGAATGACAAGCGGCGTCTTGGCCTTGCCGCCGAACATGTAGCGGAACTTCGCCGCCTGATTGTAGATCTGATCGAAGCAGACGCCGACGAAATCGGCGAACATGATCTCCGCGACCGGACGCAGACCCGTCATCGCCGCCCCGCCGGCCGCGCCGATGATGGCGCTTTCCGAGATCGGCGTGTCGAGCACGCGCTCCGGCCCGAACTCGTCATACAGTCCGGCCAGAACGCCGAAGATGTTTCCGACCTTTCCGACCCCTCCGGTGCCGCCCTGCCCGCCCGCGACGTCCTCGCCGAGGACGATCACCGAGGGATCGCGCCGCATCTCCATGCGGATGGCTTCATTGATCGCTTGCCTGTAGCTTTTCTTCGGCATGGGGCCCTCAATAACGTACGTAGACGTCCTTCTCGAGTGACGACAGGTCCGGCGCCGGCGCGGCGAGCGCGACTTGTACGGCGTCTTCGATCTCGCGTGCGATGTCGGCGTCGATCGCGTCCAGCTCCGCCGTGTCGAGCAGCCGCACTTCCGTGACGCGCGCACGAAACGCCGCAATGCAGTCGATCGCGCGCGCGGCCGCCAGCTCCTCGGCCGTGCGGTAAGGCTGCGGATCGCCGATGAAATGGCCGAGATGGCGCACGCAGCGCGTCTCGATCACAGAGGGCAGCCCGTCCTTGCGGCCCCGCTCCAGCGCACGGCGCATGGCGTCGACGACGGCGAAGAAATCGCTGCCGTCGACCTCCTCCGCGGGCAGGCCGAAGCTCGCCGCGCGCCGCGCGATCGAACCGCCACCTACGGAATAGCTCGCCGCCGTATGCTCGCCATAGCCGTTGTTCTCGAACACGAAGATTGCCGGCACCTTGAGGACGACGGCCATGTTCAGCGCCTCGAACGTCGTGCCCTGGTTGGAGGCGCCGTCGCCGGAGAACGCCACCGAAACGCGGCCCTTACGCTTGGCCTTGGCGCTGAGCGCGGCGCCCACCGCGATCGGCGGCGAACCGCCAACGATCGCGTTCGCGCCAAGCATGCCCTTGGTGAGGTCGGCGATGTGCATCGAGCCGCCCTTGCCGTTGCAGAGGCCGCCCTTCTTGCCCATGATCTCCAGCATCAT
>JAGWZE010000043.1 GCA_018969015.1 Alphaproteobacteria bacterium | reverse complement strand
ATCGAGCCCCATCGGTGGGTATGTCCGGGGGTTCGCGCCCCACCCACGTTCCTACCCACTATTGGGGCGCGGCTAGGTTCGATCAAGTCCGGCGGGGTTCGACTTTCGATTTCACGGTTTCCCGCAATTACAAAGGAAAATGGTGGATCGCGGCGGCGGGGTCTGAAAGGGTTTGCAGGCAGCTATGGCGGACACCTGCTCCGCCAGGGCCAATTGGCCGCGCAAACCTAAGTCCCGGCCCAATCGTCTCGCAGTCAATGCATTCGGCTGCGTGCTGCAGGCGCGCCCATCCGTTGGTCTAGATGCGCCTACAAACACACCAATCAATCGAAGTAGTTCGCCTTGCGGACAAGTATAGCTGATCGCCGGTCGACGAAGACGTTGAGCCATCGCCAATCGTTTGGGCGCCAGTATATTAACGGCTGACTGTGCTCTTTTTGCACAAATGCCTTATGCGTCGGAAAAATAACGGCAAAAATGTGCCAATCGCATGTCCGGCAGGGTGCTGATAACGGGCGCGTGATAAGACCGGTCTTGCTTGCGCTGAAGTCGTTCCAAATCCTCTCCACCGCTGCGGACTTGCGAGTCCCGCGTTTGAGAGAGGGTCTACATGGCATCCGAGAACAACCAGGGCGGTCGCGCCCTTCGTTTCCTGACGGCGTCTACGATCGCCTTGGCGACGTTGGCCGGGCAAAGCGCGTTCGCGCAGACGGCCGCGCCGGCCGCGCCCGCGGCGTCGTCGTCCACGGAAGACGACATCGTCGTTCTCGGCACGCGCCGGACGGACCGCAGCGTGACGAACTCGGCCTCGCCGGTCGACGTCATCAGCGCTGCGGAGCTCCAGGGCCAGGCGACGTCGAACCTGATCGACACGGTGCGCAACACGGTGCCGTCGTTCTTCGTCGGCCAGAACACGATCTCGGACGCCTCGACCTTCGTGCGCTCGGCCTCTCTGCGCGGCCTTCCGGGCGACCAGGTCCTCGTCATGATGAACGGCAAGCGGATCAACCGCTCGGCCCTCGTGCAGGTCTATTCGGGCGGCGACACCGCGCTGTCCTACGGCTCGCAGGCGCCGGACATCTCCGTGATCCCTGCGATCGCGATCAAGAACCTGCAGATCCTGCGTGACGGCGCAACCTCGCAGTACGGCTCGGACGCCATCGCCGGCGTCATGAACTTCGGTCTGAAGGACGACCCGTCGGGCGTCGAAGTGCAGGTGCGCTACGGCCAGTTCTACGAAGGCGGCACCGACGAAGTGAACCGTCAGGTCGCGGCGAACTGGGGCTTCGGGCTCGGCGACAAGGGCTTCGTGAACCTCAGCGCCGAATACAACGACGACGACGGCACGAGCCGTGGCGCCACGCGCCCGGCCGCGGTGCTGTTCGCGCAGGCCAACCCGACGCTCGCCGCCCAGATCCCGAACTATCCGGGTCCGGCGCAAATCTGGGGCTCCTCGCCGTCGAGCGGCTGGAAGGCCGTCGCCAACAGCGGCTACGACGTCAGCGCCAACACCAAGCTCTACGCGTTCATCAACGCCGCGAAGTCCGAAGGCGACCAGAGCTTCAACTATCGCCAGGTGAACACGGGCTCGCTGCCGAACGCCAACGGCGTGACGGTATCGCTGCCGAACTCGAACATCGCGTTCCGGAACACGTTCTACCGGACGCCGTGCCCGGCCAACAACGCGACCTGCCCGGCCGGCGGCTTCATCCTCGACAACAATACCTTCACGTTCCGCGAATTCTATCCGGCCGGCTTCACGCCGCGCTTCGTGGGCGAGAACAAGGCGTTCCTGGGCGTCGTCGGCTACAAGGGCGAGCTGGCGTCGGGCCTGACGTTCGACCTGTCGGCGACGTCGGCGGAAAACTCGCTGACGCTGTCGATGTACAACTCGCTGAGCCCGTCCTACGGCCCGGCGTCGCAGCGGTCGTTCAAGTTTGGCGAGCTCACGCAGAAGCTCGAGAACGCCAACCTCGATCTGTCGTATCCGATCGATGTGGGCTTCGCGAGCCCGCTGACGCTGTCGGGCGGCCTCGAGTGGCGCAAGGAAACCTACGAGTCGACCGCGGGTGACCTGCAGTCCTACGGCGCCGGTCCGTATGCGACGGCGCAGCGCCTGTTCGCGCCGACGGCCACGCCGGGTGTCTTCACGCCGGCGACGGCGCCGGTGGGCACCGTGCTGAACGCCCAGCCTCCGGGCGCGAGCGGCTATGGCGGCACGAGCCCGGCCACGGCCGGCAGCTGGAGCCAGAGCAACTACGCGGTGTACGTCGATCTCGAAACCGACCTCACCGATCGCCTCAGCGGCGGCGTTGCGGCGCGCTTCGAGGACTACGACACGTTCGGCAGCACCTCGGTCGGCAAGATCAGCGCGCTGTACAAGGTCAGCGACGCCCTCTCGCTGCGCGGCGCCGTCGGCTCGGGCTTCCAGGCCCCGTCGCCGGGCCAGTCGAACGCGCAGATCCTGACGACCGCCTTCGCGGCGGGCAACCAGGTGCAGACCGGCACGTACCCGGTCGGCAGCGCCATCGCGAAGTACTTCGGCGCGCAGGCGCTGAAGCCGGCGGACGCCACCAACTACGGCGTCGGCTTCATCCTGAAGCCGGGCGCGACGACCACGGTCACGGTTGACGCCTACCAGATCGACGTCTCTGACCGCATCTTCATCACCCGCAATTTCACGGTGGGTGCGGGCGACGTCACGGCGCAGCCGGCGCTCGCGGCCGTCGGTGTCGGCGGCGTCGTGAACTACTTCACGAACGGTCTCGACACCACGACCAAGGGCCTCGACATCGTCGGCACGCACAAGGCCGACCTGTTCGGCGGTCAGGCGACCTACACGGTGGCGTACAACTACAACAAGAACACGGTGACGCGCGCCAACGCGAACGTCATCAGCGACGCGCAACGGATCACGATCGAGAACCTCGCGCCGAAGCATCGCGCCACCGCCAGCATGGGCTGGACGCTGGACAAGTGGACCGTCAATGGCCGGGTGAACTACTACGGCCGCTGGCGGACCGAGATCGAGTACCCGGGCCAGGTGTTCCGCGCGAAGGCCACGGCCGACCTCGACGTCACGTACGACGTCACGGACAACTACGCGGTCACGCTCGGCGCCCAGAACCTGTTCAGCGAAGTGCCGGACAAGATCGCGCAGTCGTCGTCGAACAACGTCTTTCCGCTCACGGGCGGTTTGGCCGACGGCCAGATCTACCCGCGCAGCGGCGGTCCGTTCGGCATCAATGGCGGCTTCTGGTACGTTCGCCTGAAGGCGAAGTACTGATCGGAGCGCCGATCCAACACGAGAAAGGGGGCCGAAAGGCCCCCTTTTTTGTTTGCGGCTCGGGCGGGCGAGGGGAAACGGCGCTGCGGGCGAGCCTCACCCGCAGCGCCATCGGGCGCGCGCCCCCAGCTGGCAGGACAAGGGTGCGCCCGCCCACACTGCGCAGACCGTCTGGGCGCGGCCTGTCAGGATCATGACAGTCTCGTAAGGATTGGGCTGCGGGGCCAACAAGCCCCAGCAGCGGGCGACGCCGAGTGCGGTGCGGTACAGGGACGGCGTCGCCCGCGGCCGCCCGGTCTGTGGTCGGGCGGCACGGGACAACGGGGCGGCTTAACGATTATTCCGCGTCCGAATTGATCCGTGCGTGCAGGCGCGCGGCAAGCGCGGCGCGGGCGTCCCCGGCATACGGGATGCGGCCCTCGACGCCCCAGACGGGCCCCGGCCAGGCCGGATCGCCCGGCCATCGGCCGACCACGTGGACGTGGAGCTGCGCCACCACGTTGCCGAGCGCGCCGACGTTCACGCGAGCGACGCCCGGCTCGGCGGCGAGGGCGCGGGAGGCGGCGCGGATCTCGCGCATCAGGGCGTGCGCGTCTTCCGGCGCGAGGTCGTGCAGGGCGGTCAGCCCCGGGCGGCGCGGGACGAGGATCAGCCACGGCCAGCGGGTGTCGTCGCGCAAAAGCACGGCGCTCAGCGGCAGATCGAACACGGGCGCGGCGCTGCGCGTGAGCGCGGGATCGAGGGGCGTCATCGGCGGAGCTTTCGACATGTCCGGGCGGACGTGAATGCGCTTTGGTGAATGTAAATCAACCGTAACCTTTGACGCGATCGCAACGGTCGGCGCCGTACAACCGCGGTGTCGCCTCGCAGAAGCGGGGCAGGGAGTTGCTGATGATCCCCGTTCGCCGCGCCCCTCGAGTTGCGACGTTCGCCGTCATGATGGCCGCCACGCTCGCGGCCGCCCAAGCCGCCGCGGCTGCGCCGGGCGACTATGGCTATGGCGCCCAGGCGGCGCGGGCCGGGGAGCCGTTGGACCTGCGCGCGGCGCTCAAGCCCGTGCGCAAGATCGAACCGGATGCGCTGGCCCAGCGCGCTGCGCGGGCGGCTCCGGCCGAAACGGCGGCGCTGACGTCGGGCCCCGCCGCCGGCGCGCCGATCGTGTTCGCCTCGGCCGCGACGCGCCCGCAACCCGCGGCGACGCCGACGCCCGACGTCGCGCCGAACGCGGCATCCGCGCCGGCGCCGGTCGTGGAGCAGGGGGCCCGCCCCGGCCCCGGCCCCGGCCCCAGTCCCAGCCCCCGTCCCGCGTGGCTCGAACCCGAGCGCGTGGGCGCGCCGTATGAAGCCAAGGGCGTGTGGTACGTCCCCACGCCCGATCCCAACTACGCCGAGACCGGCCGCGCCGTCGCGTTCGACGCCGCCGTGGCCGGGCGCCGCACCGCCGCGGGCGAGACCTATGCGCCCGAGACGATCGTCGCCGCGCACCCGACGCTGCCGCTGCCGAGCCTCGTGCAGGTCACCGATCTCGACACCGGGCGCGAGTTGATCGTGCGCGTGGTCGATCGCGGCCCGTTCGAAGGGCGCGGCCTGATCGCCTTGTCGCCGGGCGCGCTGAAGGCGCTGGGCGCGGGCGAGGGGGGCGCGGCCCGCGTGCATGTCCGGTATCTTGGCCCCGCCCCGCGCCGTGTCGGCGTGGAGACGGCGGCGGCCCCTGCGCTGGCCCCGACTGCGCCGGCCCCGGTCGCGGCGTCGCCGACTTTGGCGGACGCGACCGAGGCTCCCGGCGCGTTCGCGGTGCAGGTCGGCGCGTTCGGCGCGCAGGAGAACGCCGAGCGCGCACGGCGCATTGCGGCCGCGGCGGGCCCGGCGCGCGTGGAAGCCGCCAATGGCCTGCACAAGGTGCGGGTGGGGCCGGCGGCGACGCGTGCGGAGGCCGAACGCCTCCGCGAGGCGGTCGCGGCGCTGGGCTTCCCGGGCGCGATCGTCACCCGCCTGCGGTGACCGGCGCCGGCTGACGCGTGTTCGCGTTGACGGACCTCACGCGACACGGCTTTGATCCCCGCGTTCGCACACGCGGCGCCTTTGAGTCGGCTCGCTGAGGGCCGTCGGGCCGACCGCGCGGAGGTCCGCATGAGTCGCACGCTTTGGGTTTCGGTTGCGGTGATGGCGGCGGCGCTGGCGGCGCCCCTCGCCGGCGGCCTCGCTGGCGTCGGTGTCGCCGTCGCGCAGACCCGCGCGCCCGATGCGGTGGCCACGCCCGCGACGCATCTGGCGATCTATGACGTCGGCAGCGGCGCGATCCTCGATTGCCGCGCCTGCGACGAGCCCATGCCCCCCGCCTCGATGAGCAAGCTGATGACGATGCTCATCGTCTCGGACAAGCTGAAGAGCGGCGCGATCACGCTCGACACCAAGTATCCCGTCTCGGAGAACGCGTGGCGCCATGGCGCGCAGTCCGACGGCTCGCACATGTTCCTCGAGCTGAACTCGCAGGTGGCGGTGCGCGATCTGATCCGCGGCGTCGTCGTCGTGTCGGCGAACGACGCCTGCATCGTGCTGGCGGAAGGCATCGCCGGCTCCGAGGAAGGGTTCGTCGATCTCATGAACCGCAAGGCCACCGAGCTCGGCCTGAAATCGGCGCGGTTCCGCAACACCACGGGTCTTCCGGATCCGGACCACGTGATCAGCGCGGCCGATCTCGCGCGTCTCGCCGCAGTGATCATCCGCGACCACCCCGATCTCTACCGGATCTATGCGGAGCGCAGCTTCACCTACAACGGCAAGACCCAGGAGAACCGCAACCCGCTGCTCGGCAAGGTCTCCGGGGCCGACGGCGTGAAGACGGGCCACACCTCGCAGTCGGGGTACGGCATGATCGGCTCGGCGGAGCGCAACGGCCAGCGCCGCATCATCGTCTTCAACGGCATGCCGACGATGGCGGCCCGCGCGTCCGAAGCGCAGCGCCTGATGAATGCGGCCTTCTTCGATTTCACCGTGGCGACCGTCGCGGAGAAGGGAAAGAAGGTCGGCGAGGCGCAGGTGTGGATGGGCTCGAAAAAGACCGTGCCGCTCGTGGCCGATCAGCAGATCCGCGTCGCTGCGCACCGCAGCATCTCCGCTGGTCTCAAAGCGTCGATCGTCTATGACGGGCCGATCCCGGCGCCGATCAAGGCGGGCGACAAGGTGGCTTCGCTCGTCATCGAAGGCCCCGGGTTCGAGCGCCAGACCTATCCGCTGGTCGCGGGCGAAAAGGTCGGGCGGCGCAACGTGTTCGCGCGCGCGGCCACCGGCATGGGCGTGCTGCTCGGCGGCGGCTCGTGACGGCGCGCGTGACGACGGGGCGCGCAGGCCTGTTCGTCACGCTGGAAGGCGGCGAAGGGGCCGGCAAGTCGACGCTCGCGCGGCGGCTGGCGGCCGATCTGGAGGCGCGCGGCCATGCCGTCAAGCTGACACGCGAACCCGGCGGCTCCGCGGGCGCAGACGCGATCCGCGCGCTGCTCGTGCGCGGCGACGCTGACCGCTGGTCGCCGCTGGCTGAGACGCTGCTCTTCGCGGCGGCGCGCACGGATCATCTCGAGCGCACCATCCGCCCGGCGCTCGCGGCGGGGCGCGTCGTCATCTGCGACCGCTATCTCGACAGCACGTTCGCCTATCAGGTCGCCGGCCACGGGCTTGCGCAGGCGACGTTCGACGCCGTCGCCGCCGCCACGGCGCCGGAGCGTCCCGACCTTACGCTCGTGCTCGATCTGCCGCCGGAGGCCGGCCTCTCGCGCTCGCGCGGGGGCGCCGTCGGCGAAGACCGCTTCGAGCGCCTGGATGCGGCGTTCCATGCCCGCGTGCGGACGGCGTTCCTCGACATCGCGGCGCGCGAGCCTGCGCGCTGCCGCGTGCTCGACGCCACGCACCCCGCCGAGGCGATCGCCGCGGCTGCGCTCGCGCACGTGACGGAGCGCCTGTCATGAGCGATGCGCCGGAGCCGGATCAGATCGCTGGCGCGCCGCATCCGCGCGGCGTGCATCCTTTCATCGGGCACGAGGAGGCCGAGGCGCAGATGGCCGCCGCCGCCGCGGGGCGGCGCGTGCACCACGCCTGGCTCATCACCGGCCCCAAGGGGCTCGGCAAGGCGACGCTCGCCTACCGGTTCGCGCGGGCGTTGCTCGGCGCGCGTCCGATCGGGCCGCGGCCGTTCGACGTCGATCCGGACGATCCCGTCGCGCGGCGCGTCGCGGGCCTCGCGCATGGCGACGTGTTCGTGCTGCGCCGTAGCCTCGGCGACCGCGGGCGCGTGCGGCGCGAGATCGCCGCCGAGGATGCGCGCGCGCTGCCGGGCTTCTTCTCGCTCGCGCCGGCCGAGGGCGGCTGGCGCGTGGCGGTGATCGACAGCGTTGACGACCTCAACCGGCACGCGGCGAACGCGATCCTGAAAATCCTCGAGGAGCCGCCGCAGCGCTGCGTGCTGCTGCTCGTGTGTCATTCGCCGGGCGCGGCGCTGGCGACGATCCGCTCGCGCTGCCGGCGCATCGCGCTGCGGCCGCTCGACGATGCGGCGTGCGGCGCGGCGGTGCGCGCGGCTCTGGGTGAGGACGCCGATCCGCGCGCCGTCGCGCTGGCCAAGGGCCGTCCGGGCCGTGCGGTGGCGCTGCAGGCGCTCGGTGCGCCCGCTTTGGCCGAGAACCTCGAAGGCGCGCTGCGTCGCCTGCCGCGCGACGGCGGCGAGGCGCTGGCGGCGCTGGCGTTCGAGCGCAGCGGCGACGCGCACGACCGGCTCGACCTCGTCCTCGATCTCGCGCTCGACATGCTGGCCGATGCGATTTCGGCCGCCGCGCGCGGGCAGCAAGGCGGACCGCTTGCCGGCCTCATCGACGCCGCTTCCGCGCCGCGCTGGGCCAAGGCGTGGGCCGATCTCGGCGAGTTGCGCGACCAGGCGGAGGGGCTGGGCCAGGATCCCACGCACGCGCTGTTGCGCGCCGGCTCGATCCTTTCCCAGGCGGGCCTCGCGCGGGCATGACGACGCCATGACGCCACTCTTCATCGACTCCCACGTGAACCTCCATGCCGGCCAGTTCGACGAGGACCGCGCCGACGTCATCGCGCGCGCGCGCGCCGCCGGCGTCGGGCCGATGGTGACGATCTGCGATCGGATGGAGAATTTCGCCGCGGTGCGCGCGCTCGCGCATGCGGACGCGCGGATCGGCGCCAGCGTTGGCGCGCATCCGCATTATGCGAAAGACCATCTCGATCTCACGGCGGATCGGCTGATTGCGGCGGCGGAGGATCGCAAGGTCGTCGCGATCGGCGAGACCGGGCTTGATCTGCACTACAACTACAGCCCGATCGCGGATCAGATCGCGGTGTTTCGCGCCCACATCGCCGCCGCGCGCGCGACCGGGCTGCCGCTCGTGGTGCATACGCGCGAAGCCGACGCGCTTACCGGCGACATCCTCGAAGAAGAGCACGCGCGCGGCGCGTTTCCGATCCTGCTGCATTGCTACACGAGCGGGATCGATCTCGCGCGGCGGGCCTATGGGCTCGGCGCCTTCATCTCGTTCTCCGGCATTCTCACGTTCAAGAACGCGGAGGACGTGCGCGCGGTGGCGCGCGATGCGCCGCTGGAGCGCGTGATCCTCGAGACGGATTGCCCGTATCTCGCGCCCGTGCCGCATCGCGGGCGTCGCTGCGAGCCGGCGCACGTGCGCGACGTCTATGCCGCGTTCTGCGCGCTGCGTGGGCTCGATCTCGCCGACGGCGCCACGCGGATCGCAGAGACCTTCTACGCCGTGTTCCCGAGGATGCGGGCATGAGCGGCGTCGTCCGGCGCTTCACGATCCTGGGCTCGGGATCGTCCGGCGGCGTGCCGCGCGCCGACGGGGACTGGGGCGCGTGCGATCCCGCCGAGCCGCGCAACCGCCGCCGCCGCTGCAGCCTGCTCGTGCAGCAATGGCGCGCCGGCGACACGGCCGATGCGCAGGCGGCGACGACCGTCGTGATCGACACCAGCCCCGATTTCCGCGAGCAGGCGATCGCAGCCAACCTGAAACGGCTCGACGCCGTCGTGTTCACGCACGATCACGCCGATCAGTCGCATGGTCTCGACGACGTGCGCGCCTTCGCGATCCGTCATCGGCGTCGCATTCCCGTGTTTCTCGACGCCCCCACGGGCGCAACCCTTACCCGAAAGTTTGCGTACTGTTTCTATGGGGAAGGGGGGTACCCGCCGATCCTGCAGCTGATGCCGGAGATCACGCCGCCCGCGCCTTTCGCCGTCGACGGACCGGGCGGGCCGATCCCGTTCACGCCGATCGTGCAGGACCATGGCGGCACGATTTCGCTCGGGTTCCGCATCGGCGCGTTCGGCTACAGCAACGACGTCGTGCGCCTCGACGACGCCGCGTTCGACTCGCTGGCGGGCGTGGTGGTCTGGGTCGTCGACGCGCTGCGCTACACACCGCATCCGACGCACGCGCATCTGGAGCGCGCGCTGGATTGGATCGCGCGGCTGGCGCCGGAGCGCGCGGTGCTGACGAACCTGCACGTGGACCTGGATTATGCGCGGGTTCTGGCCGAGACGCCGCCGGGGGTGGAGCCGGCGTTCGATGGCCTCGCGATCGAGATTTACGAACCTTTCCCGCCTGATTCAGCCTAATATTGCCCATAATGTATCTTATGCGAACGGAGCTGCCATGAGTCAGGCCATCCCGGGCGACGCCCGGCAGGACGCGAGGCCAGACGCCCGCGCGCACGCCGCTCTCGACGCGCTCCTCGCCTTGATGGCCCGCTTGCGCGATCCCAACGGCGGCTGCCCGTGGGATCTCGAGCAGACGTTCGACACGATCGCGCCCTACACGATCGAGGAAGCCTACGAGGTCGCCGACGCGATCTCGCGCGGGGCCCTTCCCGACCTCAAGGAGGAGCTCGGGGATCTGCTGTTCCAGGTCGTGTTCCATGCGCGCATGGCGCAGGAACAAGGCGCCTTCGCGTTCGCCGACGTCGCCGAGACGATCGTGACGAAGATGCGCGCGCGCCATCCCCACGTGTTCGGCGACGCCGAGGCGCGCGACGCCGAAACGCAGACGAAAGCCTGGGAAGCCCAGAAGGCCGCCGAGCGCGCCGCCAAGCGACCGGACGCCGGCGTGCTCGATGACGTGCCGGTGGCGCTGCCCGCCCTGATGCGCGCGGAGAAGCTGACGAAGCGCGCCGCCCGGATCGGATTCGACTGGGAGGCGCCGGAGGACGTTCTCGCCAAGCTGCACGAGGAGCTCGGCGAGATCGAGGAGGCCCGCGCCGCCGGCGATCAGGACGCGATCGCGGAGGAAGTCGGCGATCTCCTGTTCGTCGTCGCCAATCTCGCGCGCAAGCTGAAGGTGGATCCGGAGGACGCGCTGCGCCGAGCGAACGACAAGTTCTCCACGCGCTTCCGCTTCATCGAAGCCGAGCTGCGCCGCCGCGGCGTGCAGGGCGAGGTGCGCCCGCTCGACGAACTGGAGGCGTTGTGGCTCGCGGCGAAGGTCGCGACGAAACCGGCGGCGCGGTGATCTACTCCGCCGCGCGCCGTTCGGCGGCGCGGCCGAGCATGTCGGCAAGTTGAGCGCTCGCATCCGCTGCGAGCTCGGCCGTCAATGACACCGATCCGTCCTCGTCGAACGTCTCTTCGACGACGCGTCCGCGCGCCGCGATCCAGGCGCGCGTGCGGCCGTCGGCGGGATCGAGGCGGACCTGCACGGTCTGCGTCGGCCCGTAGGCGGCGCGGTCGATCGCAGCGACGAGGTCGGCGACGCCGTCGCCGGTGAGGGCGGAGATCGCCACCACGCGTGGGCCGTCCGGGCCCCCTTCCCGGCCCCCTTCCCCGTCGGCGCGGGCCAGGCGGGCGGCCCGGCGATCGGGCGGGAGAAGGTCGGTCTTGTTCCAGGCTTCGATCAGGATCGGCTGCGCGGCCGAGGCCGAAGCGCCGCCCTCCTGCGCGCGCAGCTGCGCCAGCACCGTCTCGACGTCCTGTTTCTGCGCCTCCGTCTCGGGATGGGCGACGTCGCGGACGTGGACGAGAACGTCGGCCGTCGACACCTCCTCGAGCGTGGCGCGGAACGCCTCGACCAGCTCGTGCGGCAGGTCGGTGATGAAGCCCACCGTGTCGCTCAGGATGAAGGGCCGATGATCGGCGGCGCGCACGAGCCGCGCGGTCGGATCGAGCGTGGCGAACGGCATGTCCTTGGCGAGCACGCCCGCTTCCGTGAGCCGGTTGAAGAGGCTCGATTTTCCGGCGTTTGTGTAGCCCACGAGCACGACCGTCGGCAGGCCCGCGCGCTTGCGCGCCGAGCGCTGCAGGTTGCGCGTGCGACGCACCTCTTCGAGATCCGCCTTCAGCCGATCGATCCGGGCGCCGATGATCCGGCGGTCGAGTTCGAGCTGGGTTTCGCCGGGGCCGCCCGTCTTGCCGAGACCGCCGCGCTGGCGCTCCAGGTGGGTCCAGGTGCGCACAAGGCGCGATTTTTCGTAGGCCTGGCGCGCAAGCTCGACCTGCAGCCGGCCCTCGCGCGTGCGCGCGCGACGGCCGAAGATCTCAAGGATCAGGCCGGTGCGGTCCACGACCTTCGCGCCGATCCCGCGCTCCAGATTGCGTTGCTGCACGGGGCTGAGGCTCGTGTCGACGATCACGACGCCGGCGCGCAGGTCTTCCACGCGCGCCTTGATCTCCTCGACCCGGCCCGCGCCGAAAAATGCGCCGGGCGCGATGCGCCGGACGGGCACGACGTCGGCGGCGGCGACCACGAGGTCGAGCGCTTCGGCGAGGCCCGCGGCTTCGTCGAGCCGGGAGCGCGCATCGCGCATCGGATCGACGGCCGTCAGCGGATGGAGGACGATGGCGCGTTCGGCCTCGGGCGTCGTCGACGCGCCCTCTTTGCGGCCCGCGACGCCCGTTTGCGGGGCGTCGTGCGGATCTTTTCCGCTCTTATCCGTCACTCTCGTCGGGACCTTTCTCGCCGTCGAACAGGTGAACCGGCCCGCCCGGCATGACCGTGGAAATGGCGTGCTTGTAGACCAGCTGGATCTGGCCGTCGCGCCGGAGAAGAACGCAGAAATTGTCGAACCAGGTCACGACACCCTGCAATTTCACGCCGTTCACGAGGAAAATCGTCAGCGGCGTCTTGGCCTTGCGCACCGCGTTCAGGAACGTGTCCTGCAAGTTTTGTTTTTTCGCGTCCATTGCGGATCTTCTTCTTTTGAGCTGCGACCACGGTCAGGTCTTGCCGACAATGGCCGAGCGGGCCCGTGGCGGCAACCGGGACAAAGGCGCACGCGGCTCGGTCACGTCGTTTCCAGGTAGGTTCTGCGCAAGGCTTGTGCAACCGGACCGGGCCGGCCGTCTCCGATGACGGCGTCGTCGATGCGCACCACGGGCATGGCGTGGCTGCTGGCGGACGAAATGAACGCCTCGCGGCTGGCTTTGGCTTCAGCCGGCGTGAAGGCCCGCTCCTCGACGCGCAGCTGCAGCAGTTCGGCGCAGCGCAGGAGATGCGCGCGCGTGACGCCGGCGAGGATGTTGGCCGTGAGCGGACGCGTCACGAGGACGCCGTCCGCCGTCACGATCCAGGCGTTGGAGGACGAACCCTCGGTGACGAGGCCGTCAGCGTCGACGAACCAGGCCTCGTAGGCGCCGGCCGCGCGCGCGGCCTGCTTGGCCAGGACGTTCGGCAGCAGAGAGACGCTCTTGATGTCGCAGCGCGCCCAGCGCGTTTCGGGCAGCGTGATCACCGCCACGCCCTTGGCCGCGCGCGCGTCGCTGTCTTCGAGCTTGAGGCCTTTGGCCGTCATCACAACGGTCGGGCGCACGCCGGGCCGCGGGAACGCATGATCGCGCGGCGCGACGCCGCGGGTGATCTGGAGATAGAGCAGCCCCGTGCGCACGCGGTTGCGGCGCAGGGTCTCGAACGCGGCGCGCCGCAGCGCCGCGTCGCTCATCGGGCGCTCGATCGCGAGCTCCCGCAGCGAGCGCGCGAGACGCGTGAAATGGCCGTCCTCGTCGAGCAGCACGCCGTCCTGCACGGCCCAGACCTCGTAGACGCCGTCTGCGAACTGGAAGCCGCGATCCTCGACATTGATCGCCGCCCCGCGCTGCGGGACGAACCGGCCGTTCACATAGGCGACGCGGCTCATTCGCCGTCCATCAAGGGCCGCCCCGGCGCCTCGACGCCGAGCGACTTCAGCTTCCGGTGCAGCGCCGAGCGCTCCATGCCGATGAAGTGCGCCGTGCGCGAGATGTTGCCGCCGAAGCGCATGATCTGCACCGAGAGATATTCGCGCTCGAACTTCTCGCGCGCGTCGCGCAGCGGCAGGCCGATCACCTCGTGCAGGCCGTTGTTCTGCGCCGCGCCGGCGGAGGGCCAGGCTTCCTGCGGCAGCGTGTCGATCGTCACCGGCTGGGCCGGGTCGCCGGGCGCGAGGATCAGGATGCGCTCGATCACGTTGCGCAGCTGGCGCACATTGCCCGGCCATTCGGCCGCCTGAAGCGCGGCCATCGCGTCGTCGGCGATGTCGCGCGGGGCAAGGCCCGACATTTCCGCGAGGCGCGCCACGAAATACTGGGCGAGCTCGGGAATGTCGTCGCGCCGTTCCGCGAGGCTCGGCACGCGCAGCGGCACCACGTTGAGACGGTGGAACAGGTCCTCGCGGAAGCGGCCGCGTTCGATGTCGACGCGCAGATCGCGCGAGCTGGACGAGACGACGCGCACGTTCACCTGCACGTCCGCCGAGCCGCCCAGACGGCGGAAGCGCTGCTCCACGAGCACGCGCAGGATCTTGCTCTGCGTCTCGAGCGGCATATCGCCGACCTCGTCTAGCAGCAGCGTGCCGGCGTGCGCCTGCTCGAAGACGCCGATCTTGCGCGGGCGCCCGTCCGGGCCCTCTTCGCCGAAGATCTCCGTCTCCATGCGGTCGGGCGCGATGCTGGCGGCGTTGATCGCCACGAACGGCCCGCCGTGGCGCGGCGAGCGCTCGTGGATCAGGCGCGCGACGAGCTCCTTGCCGGCGCCGGCGGGACCGGAGATCAGCACACGGGAGTTCGATTGGGCGATGCGCTCGACGGCCGCGCGCAGCTGCGCCATCGCGCCGGACGAGCCCACGAGCTCGGCGCTTGCGGCCGAGCGTGCGCGCAGCGCCGCGTTCTCGCGTTTCAGGCGCGCCATCTCCAGCGCGCGATTGACCACGACGAGCAGGCGATCGGCGTTGAACGGCTTCTCGATGAAGTCGTAGGCGCCTTTGCGGATCGCCGAGACCGCGGTTTCGATCGTGCCGTGTCCGGAGATCACGATCACCGGCAGGTCGGGATCGATCTCCTTCAGGAGCGTGAGCAGATCGAGGCCGTCGATCCGGCTGCCCTGCAGCCAGATGTCGAGCACGACGAGCGCGGGCCGGCGCCGGCGCAGCGCGTCGAGCGCCTCGTCGGCGTCGCGCGCGCCGCGCACGTGATGGCCCACATCCTCGAGGATCCCGCATACGAGATCCCGAATGTCGGCTTCATCGTCGATGACGAGAATGTCGGAGGACATCACACGACCTCTTTGCCTTGAACGTCACCGGCCGCGGGCTGCGCGGCGGTCTTGGGAAGAATGATGCGCACCATCGCGCCGGGCCCCGGCGGCGGCGCGTCGTGCAGTTCGAGGGCGCCGCCGTGGTCCTCCACGACGCGCTGCACGATCGCGAGCCCGAGGCCCGTGCCCTTGGCGCGCGTGGTCACGTACGGCTCCACGAGCCGCGCGCGGTCCTTGGCCGGGAAGCCCAGCCCGTTGTCGATGATCTCGACGATGGCGTGCGTCGGCGTCTCGTCCAGGCGCACGAGCACGCGGCCCTCTTTCGGCTCGCCGTCCTTGGCGCGGCGCGCGCCGATCGCCTCGCCGGCGTTCTTGAGAAGATTGGTCAGCGCCTGAGCGATCAGGCGTTCGTCGCACCAGATCGTCACGGCGTTCTCCGGCCCTTCGAAATCGAAGCGCACGTCGGCAAAGGCGAGGCGCTGGGCGAACGCATTGGCGCGCAGGAGTTCGGTGATGTCGGCGGCGCCCATGCGCGGCGTCGGCATGCGCGCGAAGGCGGAGAATTCATCGACCATGCGCCCGATGTCGGCGACCTGGCGCAGGATCGTGTCGGTGCAGCGCTGGAACACCTCCGGCTCCGAGCGGATCTCGGCGGCGTATTTGCGCTGGATGCGTTCGGCCGAAAGCTGGATCGGCGTGAGCGGGTTCTTGATCTCGTGGGCGATGCGGCGCGCCACGTCCTTCCAGGCTTCCTGGCGCTGCGCGGCGATGAGCTTCGTCATGTCGTCGAAGGTGAGGACGACGCCGCCCGCGCCCGTAGGGTCCATCGAGCGGCGCAGGCTCAAGTGCACGGTCCCGCCCTCGCGCAGCAGGTCCACGCGATGCGGACCGTCGTCCATGAGCGGATCGTCCGGCGACAGCACGGCCCGGAACTCCGGCGCGACATCGACGAGCTTGCGGCCTTCGAGCGCGCCTTCGGCGACGCCGAGGAGCGCTTCGGCCGAGCTGTTGGCGACGCGCACGCGGCCATCGGCGTCCAGGCCCACGACGCCGGCGCTGACGCCCGAAAGCACCGCGCGGATGAAGCGCGAGCGGCTTTCGGCGTCCTGGCGCGCGTTGACGAGATCGGCGCGCTGCGTCTGCAGCTGGGCGGTCATGCGGTTGAACGCGCGGCCGAGCGCGTCGACCTCGTCCCGCTCGGCGCTGACGCCGACGCGCGCGGCGAGATCGCCCGACGCGACGCGCCCTGCGGCTTCCGCCAGCCGCCCGATCGGCTCGGCGATGCGCGAGGCGTTCGAGAGCCCCACCCACACTGCGCCCAAGAGCACGAGCCACGCGGTCGCGAGATACGAGAGCACGAACAGCGTCTGCAGGCGCGCGCGGCTGCGCTCCGTCTCGCGATAGGCCACGACGGCCGCCTCGTACTTGCGCAGCTGGTCGAGCATGCCTTCGTCGACGGGCTGCGTGACGTAGAGAAACGCGCCCGGATAGGCTGTCAGCGGGTGCAGCGAGCGCAGCACGCCTTCACGCTCGAACAGGCTGATGGCGACGCCGCCGGTGCGCGCGTCGGCGAAATCCGCGGAGGAGGGGCGCTCGAACGGCGGCGCGCCCTGGGGCTCGCCCCGGGCCAGCGCCCTGCCCTCGCCGTCGATCACGTAGGCCGACGAGAAGCCGCGGGCCTGGGCCTGCTCGCGCAGATAGGCGGCGAAGCGGTCCGGCTGGGTGCGCAGGCCTTCGGCGGCGTCCGGCTGGTCGACGTCGCCGGCCATCGCAAGCACCTGGTTGCGGATGCCAGCCTCGACCGACTGGATGTACAGCCGTCCGACGCCGGCGGCGTTCTCGACGACCGTCTTGACCTGATTGCTGAACCACTGCTCGACGCCGCGGCTGACCATCGCGCCGAGGAACAGAGCGACGATGATCGCCGGCGCCACGGCGGCGAGGCTGAACAGCGAGGCGAAGCGCAGGTGCAGGCGAGCGCCGGTCTCCATCGCCCGCCGGCCGCTGGCGATGCGCACGATCCGCACGCCCAGGAAGCCCGCCAGCACGACGGACAGCACCAGACTGGCGCAGATCAGCCACAACATGACCGGGCTGGCCGGCCCGAACGGCCCAGCGCCCGAAACGGCGAAAAACGTCGCCGTGACAGTCAGAACCGCGGCGGCGACGAACGTGGCGGAGAACCACAGTGTCGCCGGACGGTCCCGGTGATGCTCATCAGCCCCGGATCGCCCCGTCGCTTGGTCTGTCGACGTATTCATCCGGTCACACCCGCGTGGCGTTCTTGCCACGGTCAGGCACTTATCCCCGGCGTTCCGACGGCGTCAATCACTTCGCCCAGTTCGAATGCCCAGCACCTGGATCTTCTTGCGTAGGGTGTTTCGGTTGATCCCGAGGATGGCGGCGGCCCGGATCTGGTTCCCGCGCGTGGCGTCCAGGGTGAGCTCGATCAGGGGCCGTTCGACCTCGGCGAGCACGCGGTCATAGAGCCCCTCGGCCGGGGCCCCGTCAGCGAACTCGGACTTGAGCCGGCGGCGCACGACCGCTTCCAGCGTATCCGCGCCCTTGGGCCCGACCTCGGGCGCGGGCGCGCGGACGGACTGCAACTCCCGCTCGATCTCGCGCGCGGTGATGATGGGCTCCGGGCACAGGGCGGCGGCGCGGCGCAACAGGTTCTCGAGCTCGCGCACGTTGCCCGGCCAGTCCTGGGCCTTCAGGAGCTCGATCGCGCTGGTGTCGATAGTCTTTTCCGGCAGGCCCTCGCGGCGCACGCGTATGAGGAAGGCGCGGGCGAGGTCCGGGATGTCGTCGCGGCGGTCGCGCAGCGGCGGGAGGCGGATCACCACCACGTTCAGCCGGAACAGCAGATCGGCCCGGAACGCGCCGGCCTCAACCAGATCGTTGAGGTTGCGCGTGGAGGCCGCGACGATGCGCACGTCCGGGCGCTTGCCGTCGCCCGTGCCTTCCAGCACGCGCAGCAGGCGCGACTGGGCGTCGAGCGGCATGTCGTCGACGCCGTCGAGGAAGAGGGTGCCCCGGTGCGCCTGGGCGAGAAGCCCCTCCTCCGCGCCGCTGGCGCCGAAGAGCAGGGCCTCCACACGGTCCCGCGGGGTGGCGGCGAGGCCGATGGGGGCGAACGGGCCGTCCTTGCGGCGGCTGAACTCGTGGAGCGCGCGGGCGACGCGCTCCTTGCCCGTGCCGGACTCGCCCTCGATCAAGACGGTGAGGTCGGTCGCGGCGACGCGGGCCAGGATGCGATAGACCTCCTGCATCGCCGCCGAACGGCCGATCAGCGGCATCCGCTCCTCGCGCTCGGCCGTGGCGGCCGCGACCCGCGCCTTTGCGTCCGGACGGCGCGACAGCGCCCGCTTGACGGCGCCGACGAGGTCTTCGAGGTCGAAGGGCTTGGGGAGATAATCGTAGGCGCCGACGCCGGCCGCCGACAGCGCCGTGAGCACCGTGCTCTGGCCGCTCATCACGATGACGGGCAGGTCGGGCCGGTTGGTCCGAAGGCTCGGCAGCGCGTCGAAAACGCTTTCCTCGCCCATATAGACGTCGCTGACGACGAGGTCGCCTTCCCCGTCCCGCACCCATTTCGCCAGGGTGGCGACATTGCTCGTCGCGCGGACCTGATAGCCTTCCTTGGCGAGCGCCTGGGACAGAACGAGCCGCAGCGAGTTGTCGTCGTCGGCGAGAAGAATGCGTTCGTTCACGTGCCCATGTCTCCGCGGTCGATCGGCAGGAGCGCGCGGAAGACGGTGCGCCCCGGAACGCTGTCGACCTCGATGCGACCGCCGTGCCGGGCCAGGACCTCGGAGGCCACGGCCAGGCCCAACCCCATGCCCCCGGGTTTGGAGGTCACGAACGGCTCGAACACGCGTTGCCGCATGTGTGGCGGAAGACCGGGCCCGTTGTCTTCGATTGCGACCTCCAGCTGCGGCCGGGCTGCGCCGGCGCCTGCGGCGCGAACGCGAATGCCCGGTCGATAGGCAGTCGCCATCGTGACGGTCGCGCCGGGGCGGCCCTGGGTCGCTTCGGCGGCGTTCTTGGCGAGGTTGAGGAAAGCCTGGATCAGCTGGTCGAGGTCCCCCTGAACGTCCGGCAGCGAGGGGTCGTAGCGCTCGGCCACCACCACGTCGGGGAAGGCCGGGGCGACGACGCTACGCACGCGCTGAAGCGCTTCGTGGACGTTCACGGCGGCGAGTTTGGGCGGGGCGAGCCCGTCCAGCGCATCGATCCGGTCGGTCAGCCTGCGGATGCGGTCGGTCTCGGCGCAGATCAGATCCGTGAGCTCGCGGACATCGTCGGCGGCTTCGCGGCCGATCAGCTGGGCGGCCGCCCGGATGCCCGCCAGCGGATTGCGCACTTCGTGCGCGAGCGTGCGGGCCGCCGCCGAGACCGGGCGCGGCTCCACGGTGGCCTGCGCGCGGCCCTTGGGCGCGACGGTCAGCGCCACGAAGCGCCCGTCGTCGACCGGCGCGGCGTGGACGTCCGCCCAGCCCAGATTCACGCCCGGCCCCTGCAGCGGCACGTCCGTCGCGGTGACGGTCTGCAGCCGGCGCGCGGCGGCCTCCACGAGGCCCGGCAACGGGCCGTCATGGCCGAACAGCTCCTCGAGCGTCCGCCCCAACACGCCCCGCGCCGGCCCGGACAAGAGTGCTGCGGCGGCGGTGTTCACGTAGCGAATGCGCAGGCTGAGATCGACGCCCAGCACGGCTACCGGCAGCGCGTCCAGCCAGCGTTCCGCGTCCGGCGCGAGCCGCGGCGCAAGGCGTGGCGCATCCATGGTGGCGCTCATGCGGCGAGCCTTTCGAGCCCCGGTGCGAAAAGGTCCCGAAGGGCGGCGACGACGGCGCGCGGCTCTTCGAGGCGGCAGATGGCGGCGCGGGACGCCCGCAGGGCCGCCGGCTCCAAGGGTAGGCCGGCGACGTCGATGGTCCAGGCCAGATGCTTGCGGGCCACCCGCGTCCCGAGCGAAAGGCCGTAGAAGGACAGGCAGTCCTCGTGCAGCTGAAGCAGGCTTTCGAGCTGGCGCGCCAACGGCGGCGGCGCGACGGGCGCGCCGGTCGCAAGATTGGCAGCGAGCGCCGCGGGCAGCCACGGTTTGCCCTGCGCGGCGCGGCCGACCATCACCCCGGCGGCGCCGGAGGCCGCCAGCGCGGCCCGAATGTCCGCGGGCGTGCCGATGTCCCCATTGGCGATCACGGGGATGCGGACGGCGGCGACGGTCGCGGCGATCGCCGCCCAATCGGCCCGGCCGGTGTAGAACTGGCGGCGTGTGCGGCCGTGGATGGTGATCATGCGCACGCCGGCGGCTTCGGCGCGGCGCGCGATCTCGGGCGCGTTGAGGCGCGTCTCGTCCCAGCCCAGGCGCATCTTGAGCGTGACGGGCACGGGCGAGGCGGCGACGGTGGCCTCGATCAGGCGCAGCGCAAGATCGGGCTCGCGCATCAACGCCGAGCCTGAGGCGCCGGTCGTCACCGATTTCGCCGGGCATCCCATATTGATGTCGATCACGTCGGCGCCGGCGTCCGCCGCGAGCTTCGCGCCCACCGCCATCCACTCCGGCTCACGCCCGGCCAGCTGGATGACGAGGGGGGTGATCACCCCCTGCCCCGCGGCCCGGCGCACGACGTCGGGGCGGGCGCGGGCGAGTTGGTCGCTCGCGACCATCTCGGAAACGACGTAAGGCGCGCCAAAGGCTTGCGCTTGCCGCCGAAACGGCAAGTCTGTGACGCCCGCCATCGGCGCGAGGAGCACCGGGCGGTCGAGCGTCAGCGATCCGAGGCGGATTGGCGCGACCATGACCCAACTATGGCGCCCATTTTCAAGGCGCCAAGCGGAAATGCTGCGATGCAGCATCAGAAAGAGGTGGAAATGCCGATTGCGGCTCTCGTCGTCGCCGCGGGGAAGGGGGAGCGGGCCGGGGGCGCGGTCCCCAAACAGTTCGCCGATCTGGCCGGGCGCCCCCTGCTCCGCTGGTCCCTTGAGGCGTTCGCCGCCCACCCCGCCATCGGCCCGATCTGTGTGGTCGCCGATCCGGCGCACGCGGATCTGGTGCTGGCTGCCGCGGCGGGGATCGACGTTTCGGTCGCCGCGGGCGGCGCGACGCGCACGGCGTCGGTTCGGGCGGGCGTCGCCGCGCTCGCGCCGGGCGCGCCCGACGCCGTCCTCATTCACGACGCCGCCCGACCCGGCCTCACCGCTGGCGTGATCGACGCCCTGCTCGCGGCCCTGCGCGACGCCGACGGCGCGGCGCCGGGGCTTCCCGTCGTCGACGCCCTCAAGCGCACGCAGGACGGTCTGATCGTCGAGGACGTCGCGCGCGCGGGGCTCGTGCGCATCCAGACGCCGCAGGCGTTCCGCTTCGCGCCGTTCGCCGCCGCGCTCGCCGCCGCGCCCACCGATGCGGCGTTCGACGACGACATCGCGCTTGCGCGCGCGGCGGGGCTTTCGACGCGCGTGGTTTCGGGCGATCCTCGGCTGATGAAGGTCACGTACCCCGAGGATTTCGCGCAGGCCGGGAATCTCTTGGCGCCGCCGGGCGCGGGCGCCGTCGTGCCGCTGGTCGGCTCCGGCTACGACGCGCACCGGTTCGGCCCGGGCGATCACGTGACGCTGTGCGGTGTGAAGATCCCGCACACGCACGGGCTCGTCGGCCATTCCGATGCGGACGCGGCATGGCACGCGCTCACCGACGCGCTGCTCGGTGCGATCGGCGCGGGCGACATCGGCGATCACTTCCCGCCGAGCGATCCGCGCTGGCGCGGCGCGCCGTCGGGCGTGTTTCTGCGGCATGCTGCCGATCTCGTCGCGCAGGCGGGCGGTCGCATCGTCAATGTCGACGTGACCGTGATCTGCGAGCGGCCCCGCGTGAAGCCGCACCGGGAGGCGATGCGCCAGGCGACGGCCGAACTGCTCGGCCTGCCGCTCGCGCGCGTCAGCGTCAAAGCGACGACCACCGAAGGCATGGGCTTCACCGGCCGCGAGGAAGGTCTCGCGGCGCAGGCGAGCGTCAGCCTCCTCGCGCCGGAGACGACCGATGTTCGATGATGTGCTTCTCAATCTCGCGCGCCTGGTGCTCTACGAGGCGGAGGAGCGGCGCTTGAAGATCGCCACCGCCGAGAGCTGCACCGGCGGTCTGATCGCGGCGCTGCTGACGGAGATTCCCGGCTCGTCCTCGGTGTTCGAGCGCGGCTTCGTCACCTACTCCAACCGCGCCAAGGAAGAGCTGCTCGGCGTGCCCGGCGATCTGATCGCGGACCATGGCGCGGTGAGCGAATCCGTTGCGCGCACGATGGCGGAAGGCGCGCTGCGCGAGTCGCGCGCCAATGTCGCCGTTGCGGTGACGGGCGTCGCCGGGCCCGGCGGCGGCACGCGACTCAAGCCGGTCGGTCTCGTTCACATCGCCTGCGCCCGCGAGAACCGCGCGATCGCCCACGAAGTGCTGCGCCTGGGCGATATCGGGCGCACGGAAATCCGGCTGAAAACGGTCGAAACGGCGCTCGGCATGCTGCGGGCGGCGATTGCGTCCTAGGGGCGTGACGCGCCCGGGCCGTCATCCTCGGCGCGCCATGGGCGCGCCGGGGATCCAGCGACCGTTGCGCTGCCTCTGGATCCCCGCCCGCGCTGCGCGCGGTCGAGGATGACGGAGATGGCAGTAGGAGTGGCGGATGATCAGCGCCGCCTCACTCCGCCTTCGTCTCGTGCGCCGCGAAGCGACGCGTGGCTTCGCGCTCGAACGCCGCGATGATCTTGTCCGCCGCGGTTTCGCGATTCACGCGGGCGAGGCCGTTGAGGAGCGGGTTGCGGAATTCGTAGGAGATCCAGAACCGGACGATCGCGCCGCCGGCCCCGTCGTCGGTGAACCTCCAGCGGTTCTCGAGGTGACGAAACGGGCCGTCCGCGAGCTTCACGTCGACGACGCCGTCGTCCGGCTTGCAGGTGACGTAGGTGGAGAAGCGTTCGCGCAGGCCGCGCCAGCCGACGATCGCCTGCGCGAGGCCCCGCCAGCCGTCCCCTTCGCGCGTCTCCTGCACGATGCGCAGCGACTGGATCCACGGAATGAAGCCCGGATAGCTCTTCACGTCGCCGACCAGCACGCACAGATCGCGCGCGGAGAAAGGCAGACGCCGCTCGGCCTCGACGACGGTTGCGCTCATCCTTGAACTCAAGCGCCCGCGCGAGCGGCGCGCGCCGCCTGCAGCCGCCGGAAATCCTCGCCCGCATGATAGGACGAGCGCGTCAGCGGGCTCGCCGCCGCCATGAGGAACCCCTTTGCTTCGGCGATGGCCTTGAGCGCTTCGAACTCGGCCGGCTCGACGTAGCGATCGACGGCGGCGTGCTTGCGCGTCGGCTGCAGGTATTGGCCGATCGTCAGGAAGTCGACGCCGGCGGACCGCATGTCGTCCATGACCTGCATCACCTCTTCCTTGCTCTCGCCGAGGCCGACCATGAGGCCGGACTTCGTGAACTGCGCGGGATCGCGCTCCTTCACGCGCTCGAGCAGGCGCAGCGAGTGATAGTAGCGGGCGCCCGGACGGATCGAGAGATAGAGCCGCGGCACCGTCTCGAGATTGTGGTTGAACACGTCGGGCTTGGCGTCGATCACGAGTTCGGCCGCGCCGGGCTTGCGCAGGAAATCCGGCGTCAGCACTTCGATCGTCGTCGCGGGGGAGGTGTCGCGGATCGCGCGCACCGTGGCGGCGATGTGGGCCGCGCCGCCGTCCGGCAGGTCGTCGCGATCGACGGACGTCACGACCACGTGCTCCAGGCCCATCGCCGCGACGGCGCGGGCGACGGATGCGGGCTCCTCCGGATCGAGCGCATCGGGCAGCCCGGTGCGCACGTTGCAGAAGCTGCAGGCGCGCGTGCAGGTGTCGCCCATGATCATGAAAGTGGCGTGCGCCTTGGACCAGCACTCGCCGATATTGGGGCAGGCCGCCTCTTCGCAGACCGTCACGAGCTTGTTGGCGCGCACGATCTCGCGCGTCGCCACATAGCCCGGGCTCGTCGGCGCCTTGACCCGGATCCAGTCCGGCTTGCGCTGCACGGGCGTGTCGGGACGGTGGGCTTTTTCGGGGTGACGCGGGCCCTGGCCGCGCTCCGGCCGCGGCTCGGACGTTTGGTCGATCAAAGTCGGCATGGCGGGAAGATGGTCTGATCCCCCCGGGGGATCAATCAGTCCGATCACTCTTGCGCAAGGTTTCCCCGGAGCATTGGCGCGCTCTTGCCAAAGTCATTCGGGGCAGTAAGGCTTGTTACAGCACTGAAACATAATTCACGTGGCGACATACCGCCGCGGCAAGATAGTGGGCATTCGGGAGAGAGGTTCGGGATGGCCAAGTTCGATCCGGCGGTCGCGCACGTCAGCGTGTTCGATGCGTTTCTGCGCGCACGGGCCAAATCCGGCGGCAAGACCAAGATCGTCGAAGACCACGACCGCAACCCTCTCAGCTATGACGAGATCCTGCGCGCGGCGTTCGCTTTAGGCGGCAAAATCAAGGGGATGACCAAGCCGGGCGAGGCCGTCGGCGTCCTTTTGCCGACCGGCGTCGGCGCCACAGTGGTGTTCTTCGCGCTGCAGGCCATCGGCCGCCGCCCGGCCATGCTGAACTTCACCGCCGGCGCCGCGAACCTGAAGGGCGCGATCGCCGCAGCAGGCGTGAAGAAGGTCCTCACGGCGGACAAATTCCTCGACCAGGCGAATCTCCACGATCTCGCGGGTGAGCTCGCCACCGTCGCGGACGTCGTGAAGCTCGAAACCGTGCGCACGTCGCTGTCGATTTTCGACAAGCTCGGCGCGGTCGTGAAGGCCGCCTTCCCCACCGCTTTCCGCGCTCCGGTCAATCCGAACGACCCGGCGGTGATCCTGTTCACGTCCGGCAGCTTCGGCGTGCCGCGCGGCGTGGCGCTGTCGCACGTCAATCTCGTGTCGAACGTCGAGCAGGCCGCGGCCCACATCGATTTCGATCCGGAGTGGGTGTTCTTCAATCCGCTGCCGATGTTCCACTGCTTCGGTCTGACGGGCGGATGCCTGCTGCCGATCCTGCGCGGCCACAAGGCGTTCCTTTATCCCTCGCCGCTGCACTTCAAGGAAATCCCGAAGCTCGTGCAGGAGACCGGCGCGAACGTGCTGTTCGCCACCGACACCTTCGCCCAGCAATATGCGCGCGCCTCCAAGAGCGGCGAACTGCGCGGCCTGAAGTTCGCGGTGCTCGGCGCCGAGCGCGTGCGTGAAGAAACGCGCCAGACCTACATGTCGAAGTTCGGCGTGATGCTGCTGGAAGGCTATGGCGCCACCGAAGCCTCGCCGGTCATCGCCGTGAACCAGCCTGGCGCGAACCGTCCGGGTACGGTCGGTCGCATCCTGCCGGGCATCGAGGTGCGCCTCGAATCCGTCCCCGGCATCGACGAGGGCATGAAACTCGTCGTGCGCGGGCCCAACGTGATGCTCGGCTATCTCGATCCGAACGCGCCGGGCGGCATCGCCCCGCCGGCCGACGGCTGGCACGACACCGGCGACATCGTCGCCATCGACGCCGACGGTTACGTCGCGATCAAGGGCCGCGTGAAGCGCTTCGCCAAGGTCGGCGGCGAAATGGTCTCACTCGCGGCCGTGGAGAGCTTCGCCCAGGCCGTGTGGCCGATGAACACCCACGCGGCCGTCTCCGTCGCGGACAACCGCAAGGGCGAGCGCGTCGTGCTCTTCACCGATCACAAGGAAGCGTCGACCGCCGATCTCCTCGCCTTCTGCCAGAAGCAGGGCGCGCCTGAGATCGCCGTGCCGAAGAAGATCGTGGTCGTCGCCGAGATCCCCGTGCTCGGCACCGGCAAGACGGACTACGTGGCGATCCAGCGCCTCGCCGAGCACGAAGTGGCGAAGGCGGAGGCGGCTTAAGCTTTCCGTCATCCTCGCCCGCGTGGAGCGCGGGCGGGGATTCAGACGCTCCGGCCCGTCAAGCTCTGGATCTCCGGCGCCTGCGGCGCCGAAGATGACGCCGTGTTCCGGCCGCCCCTCACACGTGCAGCGCGCGTCCGTACGCGTCGAGCACTGCTTCGTGCATCATTTCCGACAGCGTCGGGTGCGGGAACACCGTCTCCATCAGCTGGGCTTCCGTAGCCTCTGCCGTCATCGCGACGGCATAGCCCTGGATCAGCTCGGTGACCTCCGCGCCGACCATGTGCGCGCCGAGGAGCTCGCCGGTTTCAGCGTCGAAGATCGTCTTCACGAGGCCCTGGTCCTCGCCGAGCGCGAT
>JAGWZE010000042.1 GCA_018969015.1 Alphaproteobacteria bacterium | reverse complement strand
CTGCCGGCGGGCGTCGAGATGGTCATGCCGGGCGACAACGTGAAGATGGTCGTCTCGCTGATCACGCCGATCGCCATGGACCAGGGCCTGCGCTTCGCCATCCGCGAAGGCGGCCGGACCGTCGGCGCGGGCGTCGTGGCGAAGATCGTCGAGTAAGTTCATTCCGGAAACGGATGAGTGCGAGGCCCGGGGGCGATGCTCCCGGGCCTTTTGCTTTTGGGGCGATGGCTCACCCCTCATCCGGCCCTTCGGGCCACCTTCTCCCACAAGGGGAGAAGGACCACTGCGGCGACCTTCTCCCCTTGTGGGAGAAGGTGGATCGCGCGCAAAGCGCGCGAGACGGATGAGGGGTGACCCGCCGCCGTTTCCCGTCTCGCCCTTGCGTCAGCGGCCAAGCGCGTCTATATGCGCGCCCATCACACACGCGGGAACGTATCCGCAGGCGCTAAGCCTTCACGGGCCTATGGCGGTTGCGGTGCAGTCCGGTGTGGGGGCTCCCCCACTCCTCCCGCGGCGGCTCAACCGGACCAAAGGACAGTAAAGATGGCTCTGCCTGACGTCAGCATGCGTCAGCTCCTCGAAGCGAGCGCGCATTTCGGACACCAAACCCACCGCTGGAATCCCAAGATGCAGCGGTACATTTTCGGTGTTCGCCAGAACATCCACATCATCGACCTGTCGCAGACGGTGCCGCTGTTGCACCAGGCGCTGCTGAAGGTGCGGGAAGTCGCCGCCGGCGGCGGCCGCATCCTGTTCGTCGGCACGAAGCGCCAGGCGTCGGATTACGTTTCGGGCGCGGCCAAGCGCTGCGCGCAGTACTACGTCAACCATCGCTGGCTCGGCGGCACGCTGACGAACTGGCAGACGGTGTCGAAGTCGATCGCGCGCCTGCGCGAGCTGCAAGAGCTCACCAGCGCCGAAGGCGGCGCGGCGGGCCGCACCAAGAAAGAGCTGCTGACGCTGACGCGCGAGCGCGACAAGCTCGAGCGCTCGCTGGGCGGCATCTCGAACATGGGCGGCATCCCGGACATGATGTTCGTGATCGACACGAACAAGGAAGCGATCGCCATCCAGGAAGCCAAGAAGCTTGGCATCCCGGTCGTCGCAATCATCGATTCCAACTGCGATCCGGACGAAGTCACGTACCCGATCCCGGGCAATGACGACGCCGCGCGCGCGATCCAGCTCTATTGCGATCTCGTCGCCGACGCGATCCTGGACGGCCTCGCGGAAGGCCAATCGGCCTCGGGCGTCGACATCGGCGCCTCCGAGCGTCCGCAGGCCGATCCGGCGCTGCGCCGTCGTCGCGCCGCCGAGCCGGCCCCCGCTGCCGAAGAGGCTGCTGCGCCGGACGCTGGCGCCGAGGCCTGATCCACACGACACCGCCTCTTCGGAGGCGATACGCAGACTGAAACGAAGCCCCCGCCGCCTCCCTTCGGAGGCGGCGGATTCAGCACGAGGAAGACCGCCATGGCTGAGGTGACCGCCGCTCTGGTGAAGGACCTGCGCGAAAAGACCGGCGCGGGCATGATGGACTGCAAAAAGGCGCTGACCGAAACGAACGGCGATCTCGAAGCCGCGATCGATTGGCTGCGCGCTAAGGGCCTCTCGAAGGCCGCGAAGAAGGCGGATCGCGCCGCGGCCGAAGGCCTCGTCGGCGTCGCCGTGCTGAAGAACGGCGCGGGCGCCCGCGGCGCCGTCGTCGAGTTCAACTCCGAAACGGACTTCGTCGCGCGCAACGAGACGTTCCAGCAGGCCACGTCCGCGTTCGCGCGCGTCGCGCTCGACGTCCATGGCGACCTCGCCGCGATCCTCGCCGCGAAGAACCCCGCCGGCGACGGCACGGTGCAGGACGTGATCACGAACCTCATCGCCACGATCGGCGAGAACATGACGCTGCGCCGCTCCGCCTATCTCGCGGTCGAGCAGGGCGTCGTGACGCCCTACGTGCACGGCGCCATCGCCGACGGCCTCGGCCGCATCGGCGTGCTCGTCGCGGTGCAGTCGGCGGGCGACCCCGCCAAGGTCGAAGCGTTCGCCCGCAAGGTCGCGATGCACATCGCCGCCGCCGGCCCGGTCGCGCTGACTGATTCGGACGTTCCGGCCGAGCGCATCGAGCGCGAGCGCGCGATCATCCTCGAGCAGGTCAAGGAAGACCCGAAGCTCGCCGGCAAGCCGCAGAACGTCCTCGACGGCGCGGTGAACGGCAAGTTGCGCAAGATCCTCGAGGAGCTCGTGCTCCTGAAGCAGAAGTTCGTGCACGAGCCGGATCTGACCGTCGAAGCGGCGGCGAAAGCGGCCGAGAAGGAGATCGGCGCCCCGGCGACGATCACCGGCTTCGTCCGTTACGTGATCGGCGAAGGCGTCGAAAAGCCGAAGGACGATTTCGCGGCGGAAGTCGCGGGCATGACCGGCAAGGCTTGAGCCAACGCACGTCCCCTTTGCAGGCTGGCCCCGACGCGGGCTAGCATGACGGAAACGTGTCGCTTGCGAGCCCGGTCATGAGTCCCGAAGACGATCACGACGACGAAGCGCCGTCCCCGCGCCCGCGGGTGAAGAGCGGGCCGTTCGGCCGCGTTCTTCTGAAGATCTCCGGCGAAGTGCTGATGGGCGAAGCCCAGTACGGCATCGACATGGCCATGTGCGACCGCATCGCCGGCGAGATCGGCGAGGCGGCCGCGCAGGGCGTCGAGCTGTGCCTGGTCATCGGCGGCGGCAACATCTTCCGCGGCCTTCAGGGCGCCGCGCGCGGGATGGAGCGCGCCTCGGCCGACTACATGGGCATGCTGGCGACGGTGATGAACGCGCTCGCCATGCAGAACGCGCTGGAGCGGCGGGGCGTCGAGACCCGCGTGCTGTCGGCCATCCCGATGGTCACGATCTGCGAGCCGTACATCCGCCGGCGCGCGATCCGCCACATGGAGAAGGGGCGAATCGTCATTTTCGCCGCCGGGACCGGCAACCCGTTCTTCACGACGGACACCGCCGCCGCCCTGCGCGCGGCCGAGATGGGGTGCGACGCGCTGTTCAAAGGCACCGGCGTCGACGGCGTCTATGACAGCGACCCGAAGCAGAACCCGAAGGCCGAGCGGTACGACCGCCTGACCTATCAGGACGTGCTCGCGCGCGACCTGCGCGTGATGGACGCCTCCGCCGTCAGCCTGATGCGGGACAACGAGATCCCGATCGTCGTGTTCTCGATCCGCAAACGCGGCGGCCTCGGCGAAGTGCTCGCCGGCCGCGGCGTCTCCACCATGATCGCCAAATAGAAGAGGCCTTCCGATGCCCGCCAACGCGCCCTTCAATCTGGACGACGTCAAAAAGCGCATGGACGGCGCCGTCGCTGCGCTCAAGGGAGAGTTCTCCGGCCTGCGCACGGGGCGCGCCTCCGCGCACCTGCTCGATCCCGTCCATGTCGACGCCTACGGCTCCTCGACGCCGCTGAACCAGGTGGCGGCGGTCTCGGCCCCCGAGGCGCGGATGCTCACGGTGCAGATCTGGGACCGCGCGCTCGTGGGCGCCGTGGACAAGGCGATCCGGGCGGCGGGCCTCGGCCTCAACCCGATCGTCGACGGGCAGAACCTGCGCATCCCGATCCCGCCGCTCAACGAGGAGCGCCGCAAGGAGCTCGCCAAACTCGCCGGCAAGTACGCCGAGACGGCGCGGGTGGCGATCCGCAACGTTCGCCGCGACGCCATGGAGCATCTGAAGAAGCTCGAGAAGGACGGCGACATCGGTCAGGACGTCCAAAAAAAGCAGAGCGACCAAGTTCAGCAGGCGACGGACGCCGCGATCAAGAAGGTCGATGAGGCCTTGAAGGTGAAAGAGGAAGAGATCATGCAGGTTTGACCTGCAGGTGAATTTCCCAATGGGCGTTCCCGCCGAAACCGCATCCCCGCCGGGCGCCCCCCAGCACGTGGCCATCATCATGGATGGCAACGGACGTTGGGCGCGTCAGCGCGGACGACCGCGGACGTTCGGGCACCGCGCCGGCGTGGAGGCGCTGCGGCGCACGGTCGAGGCGGCAGGCGATCTCGGGCTGCGCTATCTCACCGTCTTCGGATTTTCGACGGAGAACTGGACGCGCCCGCCGGACGAGGTGAACGCGCTCATCGACCTGTTGCGGCTCTACGTGCGCATGGATCTCGACCGCCTGGAGCGGGAAGGCGTCCGCGTTCGGATCATCGGCGATCGCGCCGGGCTGGAGCCCGACATCCTGGACATCATCACGCGCGCGGAAAGCCGGACCGCCGCCAACACCAAGCTCTTCCTCACGATCGCGTTCAATTATGGCGGCCAGTGCGAGATCACGCGCGCGGCGCGCCGGCTCGTGGCGGACGTCGCCGCCGGGCGCATCGCGCCCGAGGCGATCGACGCGACGGCGTTCGCGGCGCGCCTCGACACCGCCGACATTCCCGATCCGGACATCGTGATCCGCACGAGCGGCGAACAGCGCCTCTCCAACTTCCTGTTGTGGCAAGCCGCCTACGCCGAGTTCGTTTTCCTGGAGACCCTGTGGCCGGATTTCGGCCGCGCCGATCTCGAGGCCGCGCTCGCCGAATTCCGGCGACGCGAGCGCCGGTTCGGCGCCGTCGTGTCCTGACCCGGAGGCGCCGCGCGTGGGCGACTGGACCGATCCGCACGCGGACAAACTTGCCGTCCGGGTCGCCTCCGCGATCGCGCTGATCGCGGGCGGGCTGACGGCCGGCTATTTCGGCGGGCCGCTTCTGGCCGCTGTCACCGCGGCCGCGGCCGTCGCGATGAGCTTCGAATGGGCGCGCATGAGCGAGCCGAAGAGCGCGCCCTGGGGCTTCGCGGTCGGCGCCACGGGGGCGCTGGGCGCGGTCTGCGCGGCGGCCCTGGGCGCGATCGACGCCGCCATCGCGTTCGCCGGCGGCGCGGCGGTCATCTCGGCCTTGCGGCCCGGCCCGCTGGCGGCGCGCGCGGCGGCCGCCTTCGGGGTGATCTACATCACGCTGCCCTGCGTCGGGTTCGTCTGGCTGCGCAGCGGGCCGTCCGGGCTGGGCGTGCTCTTCGCCATGTTCGCCGTCGTCTGGGCGGCCGATTCGGCGGCGTTCTTCGGCGGACGGTTCGTGGGCGGGCCGCGCCTTGCACCGTCTCTTTCGCCGAAAAAGACGTGGTCGGGCCTCGGCTTCGGCGTCGCGGCGGCGGGCGCCTCGGGCGCGGCGCTGGCGGCGATCACGGGAGGGCCATGGGCCTTGTGGACGGCCGTCGGACTGGCGCTCGGCCTCGTCGGGCTGGCCGGCGACTTGTTCGAGTCCCTATGCAAGCGGCACTTCGGCGTGAAAGATGCCAGTAGCTTGATCCCTGGGCATGGCGGCGTGTTGGACCGTTTGGACAGTCTCATCGCCGTAACGGTCGTCACCCTGGCGGCCACGCTGGCGGCGCCGGGCCTGACGCCGGCTCTCTTCGGAGCCCTCGCATGACCGCGCAGCGTTTCGCCCGCTCCGTCTCCATCCTCGGCGCGACCGGCTCGATCGGGGCCTCGACGGCGGCCGTCATCGCCGAAGCGCGGGCCACGGGGCAGGCGGATATCGTGGTGGAGGCGGTGACCGGCGGGTCGAACGTGGGGGCGCTGGTCGATCAGGCGGCCGCGCTTGGGGCCCGTTTCGCCGCCATCGCCGATCCGGCCCTCGCGGGTGACCTGAAGGACGCCTGCGCCGCACGGGGCCTTTCGATCGAGACGGGCGCGGGCCCCGCCGCGCTGATCGAGGCCGGCGCGCGGCCGGCCGAGTGGGTCATGTCGGCGATCGTGGGGGCAGCCGCCCTCGATCCGACGCTCGCCGCGGTGCGCCGGGGCGTCGCCGTGGCGCTCGCCAACAAGGAATGCCTCGTCTGCGCCGGCGATCTGGTGCTCGCCGAAGCGTCCAAGAGCGGCGCGCGGCTCTTGCCGGTCGATTCCGAGCACAACGCGATTTTTCAATGTCTTCAGGGGCAAACGCGGGTCGAGACGCTGACGTTGACGGCGTCGGGCGGGCCGTTCCGGACCTGGAGCCTCGACCGCATGGCCGCCGCGACGCCGGACCAGGCCTGCGCGCATCCCAAATGGTCGATGGGGCGCAAGATCTCCGTGGACAGCGCCACGCTCATGAACAAGGGGCTCGAGCTGATCGAGGCCGGGCGGCTGTTCGGGCTGCCGGAACATCGGATCGACGTGGTGGTCCATCCGCAGTCGATCATCCACAGCCTCGTGACCTTCGAAGACGGGTCGGTTCTGGCGCAGCTGTCCGAGCCGGACATGCGGGTGCCGATCGCGTACGCCCTGGCCTGGCCCGACCGGCTGGGCCTCTCCACCCGCCGTCTCGACCTTGCCGCGCTTGCTCAGCTCACGTTCGAGCGCCCCGACATGGAGCGTTTCCCGGCGCTGGCTCTCGCCCGCGAGGCGTTCCGGATGGGCGGGGCCGCGCCGGCGGTGCTCAATGCCGCCAACGAGGTGGCGGTCGACGCCTTCCTGAACCGCCAGATCAGCTTTCTCGACGTCGCCGGCGTCGTTTCGGAAGCGCTCGAGCGGGCCGGGGGGCTGGACCTCATCTCAAAATCGCCCTCTTCGTTCGATGAGGTCGCCGCGATCGACGCGTGGGGACGGGCGGAAGCCCGTCGCGCCGCCGACCGGCGACGGGCCGCCTGACGGGCGCCCGGGACCGCAAGGGACAAATGAATGCTCGAAGCCGTGTTGACCGGTCTGTCTTATGTCGGCGCGTTTCTCGTCGTCTTGACGATGGTCACGTTCGTTCATGAGTGGGGACATTTCGCCGTTGCCCGCGCCTGCGGCATCAAGGTGGATACGTTCTGCTTCTTCGGGCTGGGCTCGCCGTTCTGGTGGGTGACGGACAAGCACGGCACCAAATGGGCGATCGCGCCATTCCCGCTGGGCGCCTACGTCAAGTTCGCGGGCGACGTCGACATGGCGTCCTGGAATTCGGGAGAACCCCAGGATCCCGAGAAGCAGCGTCAACTGCGCGCCGCAGGGTATTTCGCCGCCCAACCGGTCGCGGCCCGTGCGGCGACGACCGTCGCCGGCCCCGTCGCCAATTTCATCTTCGCCACCTTGGTGTTCGCGGCGCTGTTCCTGGCCTTCGGCCGCGACGCGACCAGCACCGCCGAACTGACCCCGCGAATCGACGTCATTCAGGCGGGTTCGCCGGCCGAGCGGGCGGGCCTTCAACCGGGCGACGTCGTGGTGGCGATCGACGGGCAGATGATCGACGCCTTCGGCGAGATGCAGGCGCGCGTCGTGGGCTCCCCGGGGCAGCCTTTGGCGTTCTCGGTGCGGCGCGGCGAATCGATCGTGCAGCTCACGGTGACGCCGGACGCCCGCGAGGGCATGGACGAGGCCGGCGCGCGCGTGACCCGCGGCATGCTCGGCGTGGCGCGCACCACGCGGCCGGAAGAGCGCAAGATCGAGCAGTTCAATCCGCTGACGGCCCTCGGCGCCGGCGCTGAGCAGGTGTGGAAAATCATCTCCACGACCATAGCCTATATCGGCAACATCCTGTCCGGGAAGGCTTCGGCCGAGCATCTGGCCGGGCCGCTCGGGATCATGGACCAGTCCGGCAAGGTGCTCGAAGGGTCGCTGCAGGCCGGCGGCGGGGACGTCTCACCGCTGGAGAAGGCGGGGCAGGCGGCGATCGCGCTCGTGCAGTGGGCTGCGATCCTCTCGGTGGCGGTCGGCTTCGTGAACCTGCTGCCGGTGCCGATCCTCGATGGCGGCAATCTCGTCTTCTACGGCGTCGAGGCCGTTCGCGGTCGCCCGCTCAGCCTGCGGGCGCAGGAATTCGGCTTCCGGGCCGGCCTCGCGTTCGTCGCTTCGCTGTTTCTCTTCGCAACCTGGAACGACCTGCAACGGCTCAACGTGCTTGAGTTTCTAAGCGGGATACTGTCTTAAAACGGCGCGCCCGGGGGCGCGCTTACCATTGAGGCCTGCATGAAGCGCGTATTGCGGGAAGCGGTTCTCGGCGCCGTGAGCTATGCGACCGCCATGAGCGGCGCGGCGCTCGTCGCCGCCGGTCCGGCCCTGGCCCAGGACGCCACGCCGGCGGCTGCTCCCAAAGCCCCCGCCCGCGCCGCCGCGCCGGCCAAGCCGGCCACGCCCGCCCCGCCGGCGGGCACGCAGGGCGCCCAGGCCGAGGCGCCTGCGCCCGCGGCCGCGATCCGCCGCATCGTCGTCGAGGGCAACCAGCGCATCGAATCGAGCACGGTGGTCTCGTATCTGCTGCTGCGTCCCGGCGATGCGTTCGACGCCGAGCGAATCGACCTCTCGCTGAAGACGCTGTTCGCCACCGGCCTGTTCGCCGACGTCCAGATCACGCAGCGCGACGCAGACCTCGTGGTCACGGTCGCCGAAAACCCGATCGTCAATCAGGTCCTGTTCGAGGGCGTGCGCGCCCTGAAGGAAGACGACCTGCAGAAGGAAGTGCAGGCCAAGCCGCGCTCCGTCTTCACCGCCGCGCGCGCGCAGTCGGACGTGCAGCGCATCATCGAACTCTACCGCCGCGCCGGCCGCTTCGCCGCGACCGTTACGCCGCAGGTGCGCGAACTCGAGCAGAACCGCGTCGACGTGATCTTCGAGGTCGACGAAGGCCCGGTGACGGGCGTGCGCAACATCAACTTCATCGGCAACAAGGAGTTCTCCGACAAGGACCTCCGCGAAGCGATCGTCACGACGGAATCGCGCTGGTGGAAGTTCCTTTCGAAGAACGACAACTACGACCCGGACCGCCTCGACTACGACCGCGAGCAGCTGCGCCAGTACTACACGAACCGCGGCTACGCGGATTTCCGTGTGGTCTCCGCCGTCGCCGAACTGACGCCGGACCAGAAGGACTTCTTCATCACCTTCACGGTCGACGAGGGCGAGAAGTACGACTTCGGCGCGATCAAGGTCGAAACGGCGCTCTCCAAGGTGCCGCCGGAGCTGCTCAAGGCCGTCATCCCGATCACGGAAGGCCGGCAGTTCCAGGGCGACCTGATCGAGAAGTCGATCGACGCGATGTCGTTCGCCGCCGGCGCGGCCGGTTACGCCAACGTCGAGATCCGCCCGCGCATCCAGCGCGACCGCGAGACCCGCAAGGTCAACATCACCTTCGAAGTGAACGAAGGCCCGCGCGTGTTCATCGAGCGCGTCGACGTGGTGGGCAACAACCGCACCGTCGATCCGGTGATCCGTCGCGAGCTGCGCCTGGTGGAAGGCGACACCTTCAACCGCGTGCTGCTCGACCGGTCGAAGTCGCGCGTGCGCGCGCTCGGCTACTTCAAGGACGTACAGGTCGAGGAGCTGCCCGGATCGCAGCCGGACCGCTCGATCGTCGAAGTGAAGGTGCAGGAAGACACCACCGGCGAACTCGCGTTCGCGGCCGGCTACTCCTCGAGCGACTCGTTCCTGTTCGACGTGTCGGTCACCGAGCGCAACCTGCGCGGTCGCGGCCAGTTCCTGCGTCTGCGCGCGTCGACGAGCTCGCGCCGCCGGCAAATCGACGTGCGCTTCACCGAGCCGCGCTTCCTCGGCCGCAACCTCGCGGCGGGCTTCGATCTGTTCTCGCTGCGCACCGACTTCCTCTCCGAAGCGAGCTACGAGAACACGTCTACGGGCGGCGGCCTGCGCGCCAGCTTCCCGATCACGGACACCACGAGCATGGGCGCCACCTACACGGTGCGCCAGGACGACACGACGGTCGATCAATCGCTGTGCGCCGGCGTCACGCCCGCGCTGATCTGCGACCAGCAGGGCAAGTTCCTGACGTCGGTGCTCGGCTACGCGTTCAACTGGGACCGCCGCAACGACCCCGTGAAGCCGACGCGCGGCTTCGACATGTCGCTGAACCAGGACCTCGCGGGTCTTGGCGGCGAAGTGAAGTATCTGCGCACTGAGTTCTCCGGCGGCGTCTATCGCGGCCTGTTCCGGGACGTGGTGGCGAGCTTCCAGCTCAATGCGGGCTACGTGCTGGGCTGGGGCGGCGACAATGTCCGCATCAATGACCGCTTCTTCAAAGGCGGCTCCTCGTTCCGCGGGTTCGACGTGGCGGGCCTTGGGCCGCGCCAGATCATCACCGTCACCACGCCGAGCGCGACGGTCGGCGGCAAGCCGACGGTCGAGACGTTCTATCAGGACGCGCTGGGCGGCAACGCCTATGCGATCGGCACCGCGGAACTGCAGTTCCCGCTCGGCCTGCCGAAGGAGTTCGGCGTCTCCGCCGCGCTGTTCAGCGAGTTCGGGTCCGTCGGCATTCTCGATTCCGCCAGCAAGCGCTCGGTCAGCGTCACCGACACGGCCTCCGGCGTTCGCACGGACCTGTTCGTGGAAGACCAGTTCTCGCTGCGGGCTTCGGCCGGTCTGACGGTTTACTGGAACTCGCCGTTCGGCCCCGTGCAGTTCGACTTCGCTCAGCTCCTGGCGCGCGAAAAGTACGACCGAACCCAATCGTTCCGGTTCTCGACGAGAACGCGTTTCTGATCTCGGGCAAAGGCGTCGCAATTTGGCCCTGAACCGCGCCCAGAAGCGCTGCATGGGATGGGCGGAAACATCAAAGAAAACAAACCAAGGTGGGATCCATGGGCGTGATGAATAGAATGGCGGCGGCGGCCGCGCTGGGCATGGCGCTGGTCGCTGCGCCCCAGATGGCCTCGGCACAGGCCGCGGGCGGCGGCGTTGGCGTCGTCAATTTCAACCGGGTGATGACGGAATCGACCGCCGGCAAGGACATGTCGTCCAAGCTCAACGGTCTCGTTCAGCAGCTGAACGCCCAGATCAAGCCGGAGAACGACGCGCTCGAGAAAGAGTTCGGCGACATCCGCACCCAGCTTCTGGCGAGGAACCCGGCGCTGAAGCAGCGCATCGACGCGCTCGAAACCAAGCTCAAGGCGGCGCAGCAGATCGACCAGGCGCAGGCGCAGGAAGCCGGCAAGCTGAAGCAGGAATTCGACCAACTGCTCGTCGACCAGGCCCAGAAAGACCCGGCGCTGAAGACGCGCCTGGAAAACTATTTCAAGCGCGTGCAGGCCCTCGAGGCGCGTCGCCAGCAGGCGTCGCAGCAGTTCCAGCAGGCCACGGCGTCCTATCGCCGCGATCTCGACCCCGCGGTCGAGACGGCGGTGAAAGAGGCCATGCAGGCCCGTGGCACGGCTGTCGTGTTCGATCAGGAAGCGACGTTCGCCGCCTCCGCCAGCGTCGACATGACGACGGACGTCATCTCGCGCTTGAACGCGAAAAAGACGACGGTCGCCGCCGTCGCCGCGCGTCAGCAGTAACACTGCGCCTCCGCCGTGATCGATCCGCGGTTCTACGAACGCCTCGGGCCGATCGCGGCGTCGCGTCTTGCCGGCGACGCCGAGGTTCGTGGCCCGGGTGATCGTCTGATCTCGGGCGCGGCGAGCCTTGCTGACGCCGGTCCCGAGGACGTTGCGTTCTTCCAAGGAAAATTGGCGCGCGACGCCGAGGCGCCGGCGGTGCGCGCCGGCGCGCTGTTCGTCACGCCTGATCTTGCCGAGCGGTTCGCCGCGAGCGGCGCCGTGCTGCTCGTCACGCGCGCGCCGCGCGCCGCGTTCGCCCGCGCCGTGCCGCTGCTCGTGCGCGAGCGGGGATTTACGCCCGGCGCGCCGCTGATCGATCCCACCGCCGAGATCGAACCGGGCGCCCGGCTCGATCCCGGCGTCGTCGTGGGGCCAGGCGCGCGGATCGGCGCGGAGGCGCATCTCGGCGCCAACGCCGTGATCGGTCCTGGCGTCTGCATCGGGCGGCGCTCGCGCGTCGGCCCGAACGCCGCCATTTCGTTCGCGCTGGTCGGCGACGACGTCGCCATTCTTGGCGGGGCGATCATCGGACAGTCCGGGTTCGGCGTGGCCCCAGGCCCCGGTGGCCCCGTCGACGTGCCGCAGCTTGGCCGCGCCATCCTGATGGACCGCGTGACGATCGGGGCGTGCTCCACCGTCGATCGCGGCGCCTTTGGCGACACCGTCGTCGGCGAGGACGCCAAGATCGACAATCTGTCCCAGATCGCCCACAACGTCGTGGTCGGGCGCGGCGTCGTCATGGCGGCCTATGCCGGGATTTCCGGCAGCGTCCGCATCGGGGACGGCGCGATGCTGGGCGGGCGCGTCGGGATTGCGGATCACCGCGTCATCGGCGCCGGCGCGCAGATCGCCGCCGGGTCCGGCGTGCTCGACGACATCCCCGCGGGCGAGACGTGGGGCGGGTATCCAGCCAAGCCGCTGCGGCGCTGGGTGCGCGAAGGCGCGTGGTTGAGCAGGGCGGCGGCAGCGGGGAAGAAAGATGACAGAGGCTGAAGGACGCGTCGGCGGCGTCATTGCGTGCGACGAGGTGCTCCGCCTGATCCCGCACCGCTATCCGTTCCTGCTCGTCGATCGCGCGATCGACTATGTGGCGGGCCAGTCGATCCGCGGGATCAAGAACGTGACGAACAACGAACCGTTCTTCGTCGGGCATTTCCCGAACAATCCGGTGATGCCGGGCGTGCTGCAGATCGAGGCGATGGCCCAGACCGGCGCCGTCTTGATGTCGAAGACGCTGCAGGTCGACGTCAGCCGCAACACGATCCTGTTCATGTCGGTGGAAAACGCGCGGTTCCGCCGTCCCGTGCGGCCGGGCGATACGCTCGAGATGCCGGTCGAGGTGCTGTTCCAGCGCCGCAACATCTTCAAGTTCCGCGGCCGCGCCGAAGTGAACGGCGAACTCGCCGCCGAGTGCGAATTCGCCGCGATGAAGGCGGAGCTGCCGCCGGCATGACACGCGTACATCCGACGGCGATCGTCGATCCCTCTGCGCGCCTCGGCGAGGACGCGGAGATCGGGCCGTTCTGCATCGTAGGGCCCAACGTCGAGATCGGCGCGCGCTCGCGGCTGATCGCGCATGTGGTGATCGAGCGCAACGTCACGCTCGGCGCCGACAACGTGGTGCACGCCAACGCCGTGCTCGGCGGCGCGCCGCAGATCGCCCGCTATGTCGACGGCGACACGCGCCTGATCATCGGCGATCGCAACACGATCCGCGAAGGCGTCACCTTCCACCGTGGCGCGACGACGAGCACAGGCGTCACGCGCGTCGGCTCGGGCGGGATGTACATGGTCGGCGCACACGTGGCGCACGATTGCGTCGTCGGCGATGACGTGATTTTCGCGAACTGCGCCACGCTCGGCGGACATGCCGAAATCGGCGACGCCGTTTTTCTCGGCGGGCTGTGCGCGGTCCACCAGTTCACGCGCGTGGGCCGGCAGGCGATGATCGGCGGTCTCACGCCGGTTACGGCCGACATCATTCCCTTCGCCCGCGCCGCCGGCAATCCGGGGCGCCTCGCAGGTCTCAACACGATCGGGTTGAAGCGGCGCGGCCTCGCCAATGATCGCATCCGCGCGCTCACGCGGGCCTATTCCTATCTCTTCAACGGGGAGGGAACGTTCGCGGAGCGTCTCACGGGCGCGCGCGGCGCCGTCGAGGTGACGCCCGAAGTCGACGAGATGATCGCCTTCGTCGAGAAGGGCGAGAAGCGGGAGCTCTGCCACCCGCCGAAGCGGCGATGAGCCGGGGCGCGCTCGGTATCATCGCCGGGTCGGGCGATCTTCCGGTGCGCATCGCGCAGGATTGCGCGCGCGCCGGGCGGCCCGTTTTCGTCGCGCGGCTGACGGGGCTTGCGGATCCCGCGCTCGCGGCGTTCCCCGGCGGCGAATTCGGCCTTGGCGAGATGGGCGCGCGCTTCAAGGCGCTGAAGGCGGCGGGCTGCGCCGAAGTGGTGTTCGCGGGCGTTGTGAAGCGGCCCGACTTCAAATCCCTCAAGCTCGACACGCGCGCGGCGCTGATGCTCCCGAAGGTGCTTGCGGCCGCCAAGCAGGGCGACGATGCGCTGCTGCGCGTGCTCGTGGAGGAGTGCGAGAAAGAGGGCTTCCGCGTGCGCGGCGCCGACGAGGTGGCGCGCAGTCTCGCCGCGCGCAGCGGCCCCCTCGGCGCGCATTCGCCCGACGCCGGCGCTTTGGCCGACATCGCCAAGGCCGCCGCCGTTGCGGCCGCGCTCGGGCAGTGGGACGTCGCGCAGGGCTGCGTCGTGTGCGACGGGCTGGTGCTCGCGATCGAGGCGGCGGAGGGGACAGACGCCATGCTCGCGCGCGTGGCTGGATTGCCCGAAGCGATCCGCGGCGCGCCGGATGCGCGGCGCGGCGTGCTGCTCAAGCGCGCCAAGCCGATCCAGGACCGGCGCATCGATCTGCCCACCATCGGCCTCGCCACGATCGAGGGTGCGGCGCGCGCGGGACTTGCGGGCGTCGCGGTCGAGGCGGGCGGCGCGCTCGTCGTCGACGAAGCGGCCGTCATCGCCCGCGCCGATGCGCTGGGTCTGTTCGTCTACGGGTTCGATCCGCACGCGCTCGACGCCGGATCATCCGGATCCGGAGCATGAGCGCAGGGCGCGTGTTTCTCGTCGCGGCCGAGCCTTCGGGCGATGCGCTCGGCGCCGATTTGGTGCGGGCGCTGAAGGCGCGCGCGCCGGGCCTGGCGTTCGCCGGCGTCGGCGGTCGCGCGATGGCCGAGGCGGGCGTTGCGAGCGCGTTCGACATCTCCGATCTCGCGGTGCTCGGGCTCATCGATGGCGTGAAGGCCTATCCGCGCGTCGTGCGCCGCGCTGACGAGGCGGCCGAGGCCGCGAAGCGCTTCGATCCGGACGTCGCTGTGCTGATCGATTCCTGGGGCTTCACGCTGCGCGTGGCGCAGCGGCTGCGTGCGGCGACGCCGCGGGCGCGGCTGGTGAAGTATGTCGGACCGCAGGTGTGGGCCACGCGTCCGGGCCGGGCGAAGACGCTGGCCGCAGCGGTGGATCACCTCGTCTGCATCCATGATTTCGAGGCGCCGATCTATGCGCCGTTCGGGCTGCCGGTGACGGTGGCGGGGCATCCCGCCGTCGGGCGCGCGACAGCGGGGGACGGTGCGGGCTTCCGCGCCCGCCACGGACTGTCCGCCGATGACAAGGTGCTGATCGTGCTCCCCGGCAGCCGGCGCAGCGAATTGCGGCGCGTCGGGCCGACGATCGTTGCGGCGGCCGCGCGCCTCGTGCGGGAGATTCCCGGGCTGAAGCCGGTGCTCGTGGCGGCCGAGACGGTCGAGGCGGGCGCGCGGGCGCTGGCGGCGGACATTCCGGGCGTGCTGGTCGTGCGCGGCGACGAGCGCAACGACGCGTTCGCGGCCGGCACGGCGGCGCTCGCCGCCTCCGGCACGGTGACGACGGAAGTCGGCCTGCAGGGGACGCCCGTCGTGGTGGGCTACAAGCTCGGATGGATCACGTGGGCCTTGGCGCGCGCGTTCCTTCTGAAGTCGCGCTACGTGACCCTGATGAACGTGGCGGCGGCGAGCGAGGTGGCGCCCGAGTTCATCCAGACTCGATTCACCGTGGAGAACCTCGTGCGCGCGACCGCGCCGCTTCTTACAGATCCCGCCGCGCGGGCGCGGCAGGTGGAGGCGCAGAACGGCGCGCTCGTGAACATGGGCCGTGGCGCGCGCCCCGCGGCGGAGATCGCCGCGGACGTGGTGCTGGCCGAGATCGCGCGCGTGTCGGGAGCGCCCGCGCTCAGCTGACGATGATGCGGGTTTCCGCGACGCCCTGGCCGGCGTTCTGGATCGCGTCCGTCACCCAGTCGTGGAACACCATCCGAACCGGGAACGTGCCCGTGCGCGTGGGGCGCACGATCACGTCGATGCGCTGCGCGGGCGACATTTCGAGCACGCGACCTGCAGGAATCGGGATCGGACGGCTCCACGGCGAATTGGGGCGCCCGAGGCCGCGGCCATCGACGCCGAACACGGTGGCGTCGAGACCGAACGTCATGCGCAGGACGCTGTAGCTGGCGTTGATGAGGCGCAGGAGCACGGCCTGTCCGGCGCGCGCGCGCACGACCACGCGCGGATCGGTGAGCGTGCGCGGCGCCGGCACGCCCGAGATCAGGAAGTAGTGCGGCCGGAACCGATCGAGGCGCGCGTCCTCGCCGCAGAGGCCGGCGTCGGCGTTGAGGGTGCGCCAGGTGGGGTCGACGTCGTCGATCGCCCAGATCGCTTCGACATCGTAGCGCGGGCCGCCGGAGAACAGCGTGCCCGGGCCTTCGGGCGGATCGACGATGAGCGGGCCGTACATGCCCATCTCGAAGTGCAGCACCGTGTTCTTGTGGCAGTGGTAGAAGTAGGTGCCCGGGCTGTGCGGCGAGAACTGGTAGGTGTAGTCCGCGCTCACCTCGAACGAGAGATGGCCAACGCCGTCGTTGAACGTGGAGGGATCCAGGCCGTGATGGTGGATCGTGTGCGTGGCCTTGCCGGAGCGCAGGATCGTGTGGACGACCTGGCCCTGGCGCACGCGGATCAGCGGGGAGGGAAAGGGCTTGTCGCCGTCGGCGCCGCTGGAGAGCGGATCACGGAAGCCCCACATCTCGACGCGGCGGCCGTCCGGCATCGTGACGCGTCCGGACGAATAGACCTGCCGCTCGAACGTGATGTCGGCGGGCACGCGGTCCGGCGTCGGCGGGTTCTCGGACCACACGTTGCAGCTGAAATTGTCGTACGTCGCCTCGCCGCTGACGCCAGTGCGGGTGAAATCGATGTCGGCCATGTGCGTCTCACCCCTGCTGCGTCGGGCGCGTGGGCCCGAGCAGCTCCCAGTGCGTCGTGATGCCCTGCGGATAGTTTCCGCCGCCCGCGGTCTGTGACATCTCGATGTGGCAATGCATGGCGTAGCGCAGCGGGAAGGGCTCCTCGCGCGGCGGCCAGGCGGCGGCGGGAATGTCCTGCGGCGGCTCGAACGGCAGCAATAGATCCTTGCGGTCCAAGGCGCGCAAAAGCCACGTGTCGCGCTCGATCACGTTGTCCTGGATGATCTGGCGCCCGTTCGCGTCGACGCCCGAGAGCTCCAGCACGTGATTGCCATGGATGTGTGGCGCGTGCGTCGCCATGCCGGCATTGACGGTGCGCAGAAGCAGCGGCTGGCCGACATAGCCCTTCGGCTTCGTGGCGGCGTCCTCCGAAGCGTCGAAGCCGGACAATCCGTTGATCGTGAAATAGCGCGGCGCGAAGGTCTGGCGGACGCGCGCGCCGTCGAGGGGCTGGCGCAGTTCGGCCTGCGCGCACAAGGCCGGATCGATCTGCGTGAAGAGCCAGATCTTCTCGCGTCCCGGCCGCCAGGGATCGCCGTGGAACCGCGCGGCGGCGTCTGGACCACAGGCGTCGAACACCGCGGCGACCGCAGGCGTCAGACGCGTGCGCGCGAACGGCGTTGCGGCGCCGCCCGGCGTCGCGTTGCCCGCCGGCTCCGACACGAAGACGCCGTGCAGGCCGACGAGACGATGCGCCGGCGCGTGAAGCGGGTCGAGATAAAGGTAGGTGCCGCCGGCTGGCGCCGCGAACGTCGCCATGCCCACGCCGCCCGGGGGGATCGCGGGGATCTCCGCGCCGGGAACGCCCGGCAGGGCGAACGCATGCGCTTCGGGGGCGTTGTTCCGCACGCGGATCGTCAGGAGTTCGCCTTCGCGCGCGCGCACGACCGGGCGCGGAACGGTCTGCTGGTCGCCGTAGAAGATCCACTGGAACACGATGCGCCCGTCGATCAGTTCGACGTCGGTGGGCTCGATGGTGAGGTCGATCACGCGCGCAGGCGTTTGCGCCGTTGCGATCGTCGGGGCGATCGCCGCCGCCGCCGCGCCATACCCCAGGAACATTCGCCTGTTCATGCCTGCACGCCCCTTCGCACGACTGGCTAACAAGCGAGGAGAGGGGCGGCGGATGCGATACGCCCCACAGGGGAGCGGATTTCGATCAACTTTTCTTGAGCACGGAATGCGGCCGCAGGTCGGCGTAGCGCCCCAACGAAAAACCCCCGCCGAAGGGGCGGGGGCGTTCGGTCGGCGCGGGGCCGGACTGGCGTGAGGCCGACGGCCTCAGCGGCCGGAGATGGGGACGAAATCGCGTTGCGTCGGGCCCGTGTAGATCTGGCGCGGACGGCCGATCTTCTGCGTCGGGTCTTCCGTCATTTCCTTCCACTGCGCGATCCAGCCGACGGTGCGGGCGAGCGCGAACAGCACCGTGAACATGCTGGTCGGGAAGCCCAGCGCGCGCAGCACGATGCCGGAGTAGAAGTCGACGTTCGGGTAGAGCTTCTTCTGCACGAAGAACTCGTCGTTGAGCGCGATCTTCTCGAGCTCCATGGCGATCTTCAGGAGCGGATCGTCCTTGTGGCCGAGTTCGGCGAGGACCTCGTCGCAGGTCTGCTTCATGACCTTCGCGCGCGGATCGTAGTTCTTGTAGACGCGGTGCCCGAAGCCATCGAGCAGGATCTCGCGGTTCTTGACGCGCTTGATGTAGTCCGGGATCGCGTCGACCGAGCCGATGCGGTGCAGCTGCTTCAGCGCCGCTTCGTTGGCGCCTCCGTGCAACGGGCCCCAGAGGCACGCGATGCCGGCCGAGATGCAGGCGAACGGGTTGGCGCCCGACGAGCCGGCGATGCGGACGGTCGAGGTCGAGGCGTTCTGCTCGTGATCGGCGTGCAGGATGAAGATGCGGTCGAGCGCGCGCGCGAGCACGGGGTTGACCTTGTACTCCTCGGCCGGGACCGCAAAGCACATGCGCAGGAAGTTCGACGCGTAGTCGAGGCTGTTCTGCGGGTACACGAAGGGCTGGCCGATCGAGTACTTGTAGGCCATCGCCGCGATCGTCGGGATTTTCGCGATCAGGCGGTGGCTGGCGATCATGCGCTGCACCGGATCATCGATGTCGGTGCTGTCGTGATAGAAGGCCGCCAGCGCGCCGACGACGCCCACCATGACGGCCATCGGGTGCGCGTCGCGGCGGAAGCCGCGGAAAAACGCCGACAGCTGCTCATGGACCATCGTGTGATGGGTGATGGCGTAGTTGAACTCCGCCATTTCCGCCGCGCTCGGCAGCTCGCCGTGCAGGAGCAGATAGCAGACCTCGAGGAAGTTCGACTTCTCGGCGAGCTGGTCGATCGGGTAGCCGCGATAGAGCAGAACGCCGGCGTCGCCGTCGATATAGGTGATCTGGCTCTCGCAGCTCGCGGTCGAGGTGAAGCCGGGATCGTAGGTGAAGGCGCCGGTCTCGGCGTAGAGCTTGCGGATGTCGACGACGTTGGGGCCGGTCGAGCCGCCGAGCACGGGCAGCTCCACACGCTTGCCGTCGAGTTCCAGCGTCGCCGTGCCTTTCGACTGAACCTTGTTTTCCATCGCCGTCATCCCTCGTCCTGTCGGGCCCGCCTCGGCCTGCCCGACGTTCATGTCACGTCCGCGATCCGCCCCAGCGCTTCGCTCTTGCCGAGCAGCGCCAGCGTCTGCGGCAGATCGGGAGCGGGGGCGCCGCCGGTGAGGGCCGCGCGCAGCGCCGGTCCGATCTGACCCATCCCTACGCCCTCGTCCGCTGCGAAAGCTTTAACCAGCGCGGCGAGATCCGGTTCGGTCCAGGCGCTCGCCGCGGCCAGTCGTGCGTGCAGTCGGCGCAACCGCTCGATGGTCTCGTCTTTCAGGACGCTCTTGGCCTTGTCGTCAAGCGCCAAGGGGCGACGAACGATCAAGAACGCCGCTTGATCCGCCAATTCGGCGATGGTTTTGGCGCGCGTCTTCAGGATCGGCATCGCCGCGCGCACCCGGGCGGCCTCTTCGTCGCTCAGGGTCCACCCGCGCTGGGCGTCGCCGAACGCCCTGACGAGATCGTAAAGCCGACCGTCCTCGGCGGCCTTCATGTAGTGCGCATTGACGAAGGCCAGCTTGGCGAAATCGAGCCGCGAGGGCGATTTGCCGACATGGGCGAGGTCGAACCAGCGGGCGGCGTCGTCCATCGAGATGATCTCGTCGTCGCCGTGGCTCCAGCCGAGACGGATCAGGTAGTTCCGCATCGCCTCGGGCAGGTAGCCCATGTCGCGGAAGTCCTGGATCGCCTGCGCGCCGTGCCGCTTGGAGAGCTTGGCGCCGTCGGGACCGTGGATCATCGGCACGTGGGCGAAGGCGGGGATGGCCCAGCCCATCGCCTGATAGATCGGAATCTGGCGGGCGGCGTTGGTGAGGTGGTCGTCGCCGCGGATGACGTGCGTGACCCCCATGTCGTGATCGTCGACGACGACGGCGTGCATGTAGGTGGGCGTGCCATCGGCGCGCAGCAGGACGAGATCGTCGACGTCGCGGGCGGCGACGCGCACGGCGCCCTGGACGAGGTCCTCGTTGACGATCTCGCCGGTGTCGGGCGCGCGCAGGCGCACGACGTGCGGCGCATCGGCGAACGGCGCCGGCTTGCCGTCGCGGTAGGGCGAGCGGAAGGCGCGACCCTCGTTCTGGGCGGCGGCGCGCTCGGCTTCGACTTCGTCCGGCGTAAGGTAGCAGCGGAAGGCCGTGCCCCGCGCGATCATCTCGGCGGCGACGGCCTGGTGCCGCGGCGCCCGCGCGAACTGGAAGATCGGCGGTTCGTCGGCCGTGAGGCCGAGCCAGCTCATGCCGTCGATGATCGCGTCGATGGCCGCGTCGGTGGAGCGCGCGCGGTCCGTGTCTTCGATCCGGAGCAGGAACTTCCCGCCCCGGCCGCGGGCGTACAGCCAGTTGAAGAGGGCGGTCCGCGCGCCCCCGATGTGCAGGAAGCCGGTCGGCGAAGGGGCGAAACGGGTGACGACGCTCATCGGCGGAAAACACGCTGTCGGAAAGGGGGGCGGCCCCGGGGGCCGCAATGGCCCGCGCCTTACCACGCCCATCCGGTGGGCTCAAAGCGTGCGCGCGGCTGGGCGATCGGCGTTCGCCGTTCTTCGGGCGCCGCTGGCCGCGCTGGCGGGGCAGCGCGATCGCGTCGTGCTGCTCGCCCCGGTCGCGTTCGGCGGCGGCATGGCGGCGTGGTTCGGCGGGCTGCGCCTGGGCGCGACGACGCTCTGGGCATGCGCCGCGGCGTTTGCCGTGGCGGCGATCGTGGCGCGCCTGTGGCCCGCGGGCGTGCGGGCGCGGTTCGCGGCGGCGCGCTGGGGCGCGGGGCTCGTATGTGCGGCGCTTGCGCTGGCGATGGCGGGCGGCGCGCTGGCGGCGATGCGGATCCAGGCGCGGGCCGCGCCGCGTCTGGCGCGTGCGACGGACGCCGTCGCGGTGACCGGCTGGGTGGAGGCCGTCCTGCCCGGCCAGCGCGGTCCGCGTTTTCTCGTCCGCGTCGCCGAGATCGAGGGCGGCGTGCGCCTCACGCGCGTGCAGATCGCCGCGCCGGGCGGGCCGGGGGCGGGGCAGGCCATCCGCTGCGTCGCGATCCTGCGGCCGCCGGCGCCGCCGCTCGCGCCGCAGGCGTTCGATCCGCAGTTCCGCGCCTATGTCGATCAGGTCGGCGCCGTCGGGTTCGGGCTTGGCCGGTGCCGGCCGATCGTGCTTCCCGCGCCGCCGGACGCGGCGACGCGGCGGATGCTGGCGCTTGCGGCCTACCGGCGCGATCTCGCCGAGACGGTGGCGGACGCCGCGCCCGGTCGCGGCGGGGGGATCGCCGCCGCGCTGATTGCGGGCGATGCAAGTTTCGTCGATCCGGACTCCGCGACGGCGCTGCGGGACTCCGGGCTCGCGCACCTGATCTCGGTGTCGGGTCTGCACATGAGTCTCGTCGCGGGGATGACGTTCGCCGCGGTGACGCTCGGCGTGGCGCTCGTGGGGCCGCTCGCGCTGCGCGTGCCGGCGCGCAAGATCGGCGCGGCGGCGGCGCTCGCGGCGAGCGGCGCCTATCTCGTGATTTCCGGATCGAGCGTGCCGGCGGAGCGGGCCTTCGTGATGACGGCGGTCGCGTTTGGCGCTGTGCTGCTCGACAGGCCGGCGATCACGATGCGCGGGCTGGCGCTCGCGGCGATGGTCGTTCTCGCGCATCGCCCGGAGAGCGTTCTCGATCCGGGGTTCCAGATGTCGTTCGCGGCCACGGGCGCGCTCGTCGCCTGGTACGAGGCCGCGCGCCTCCAGCCGCCACAGGCGGCGAGCACGCTGCTCGTCGTGCGCGTCGTAGATGCGGTGCGGGGGATCGTGGCGGCCGATCTCGTCACGACGCTGGTGGCGGGCGCGGCGACCGATCCCTTCGTGCTGTTCCATTTCGGCCGTTTCACCACGTATGCGGCGCTCGCCAATCTCGTGAGCGGGCCGATCGTGGCGTTCGTGGTGGCGCCGGCCGCGGGGCTGGCGGCCCTGGCGGCGCCGTTCGGCCTTGCCGAGGGGCCGCTGCATGTCATGGCGGCGGGGCTCGATCTCGTCGTCGCGATCGGGGCAGGTTTCGCGGCGCGTCCGGAAGCGGTGGTGCCGATCGCGCCGCCGCCGCCCCTTGCGTTCGGATGCGCGATCCTCGCCCTGGTGTGGGCGATCACGTGGCGCGGGGCCGCGCGACACATCGCGGTTGCGCCTGCGATCGCGGCGGCGGCTTTGACGCTGGCCGCATCACGCCCGGTGCTGCTCGTGCGGGAGGATGCGCGGTTGGTTCTGGCGCATGTCGGCCCGATGGGAGGGGGCGGCGGGTGGCGTCTCATCGCGCCGTCGCGGGGCGGCGCCTTTGCGCGCGATCGCTTCGCGTCCCTGGCGGGCGTCGATCCGCGCAAGACTGCGGCCGCGCCCGCGCCCGATGGCTGTGCGCGTGGGACGCCCTGCCTCTGGTGGACGCCGGGCGGGGCGCGCATCGCCTGGGCGCCGGACGCGGATCAGGTCCTTCGCTTGTGCCGGGAGGCCGATCTGGTGATTGCGCCGGCGCCGGAGCGTCGCGCACCGCGCACGCGCGACGCGCCCACGCCGGGAGGCGATGGCCCATCGCCCCGGGGCGGCCACGCGGAAGCGCGTCGCGCGCCGAGCACGGCCCCGACCGTCGATGCTCCGCGCGCGCCAGAGGCGCCGCCGGCGTCGTGCCGCGCGAAGATGATCTCGCCGGCGACGGACGGCCGCGGCGGATATGCGGTGTACGATGGGCAGCCGCTGATCGTCCGGCGCGGACGTGCGCTGCGCGACGTTACGGCGCCATGGGCGCGGCCTGGCGCAGCGGAGCCGACCGAAGCCGACCCCGTCGCGCGGGCTAGGGGTAACGGCGGATGAGGGCGACGAGGCGGCCTTGCACACGGACGCGGTCCGGCCCGTAGATGCGCGTGCCGAAGGCCGGATTTGCGGCTTCCAGGGCGATCGATCCGCCGCGGCGGCGCAGCCGCTTCAGCGTGGCCTCTTCGTCGTCGACCAGGGCGACGACGATGTCCCCGGTGTCGGCGGTGTCGCCTTTGCGGAGGATGACGATATCGCCTTCGAGGATGCCGGCGCCGATCATCGAGTCGCCCTTCACTTCGAGAGCGAAATGATCCCCGCCGCCGAGCATGTCGGCCGGGAGGACGACGCGGTCGATCTCTTGCTGGATGGCTTCGATGGGCACGCCGGCCGCGATCTTGCCGAGGACCGGAACGTCCACCGCGCCCTCACCGCCGAGGCCGGCGAAGGGCTGCGGCGCGGGCGTCGAGGCGACCAGCGCCGGTTTGAACTTTCCGCGCCCGCCCTGGGGGGCGGCGGAATCCGGCAATTTCAGCACTTCGAGCGCGCGCGCGCGGTGCGCGAGGCGGCGGATGAAGCCGCGCTCCTCGAGCGCCGTGATCAGGCGATGGATGCCCGACTTGGAGGCAAGATCGAGGGCCTCCTTCATCTCGTCGAACGAGGGGGACACACCCGTCTCTTTGATCCGCTGGTGGATGAACAGCAGCAGCTCTTTCTGCTTCGACGTGAGCATCTGGGCCCCTTTTGGTTCGGTGGCGCGCGTTCGGCGGCCTCGAAACGTTCACGGGTGTTCTATGGGTGTTCATGCTCGGCGTCAAGAATTCCTGACCCGGGCCCGTCATCGCCCGGATCTGTGGATAACTTGGCCTAGAAATTGGCGCGGTCAGGCGGCTCGGGTGACGAGCGTGCGGGCGGCGGCGGCGACGTCGTCCTGGCGCATCAGGGATTCGCCGACGAGGAACGCCCCCGCGCCGGCGCGCTCCAGGCGATCGATGTCGGCCCGCGTGAAGATGCCGGATTCGGCCACGAGCAGGCGATCGCCGGGGACGAGCGGCGCGAGCGCCTCGAACGTCTCGAGCCGTGTCTCGAAGGTGCGCAGCGAACGGTTGTTCACGCCGACCAGGGGCGTCGGCAGGCGCAGCGCGCGGTCGAGCTCGTCTGCGTCATGGACTTCGGCGAGGACGTCCATGCCCAGGGCGCGCGCGGTCTGGGTGAGATCGAGGGCCAGCGCATCGTCGCAGGCGGCGAGGATGACGAGCACGGCGTCCGCGCCGAGCGCCCGCGCCTCGTGGACCTGGTAGGGATCGACGAGGAAGTCCTTGCGGATCGCCGGCAGCGGGCAGGCGGCGCGGGCGGCGACGAGATGGCTGTCATCGCCCTGGAAACTGGGGCCATCGGTGAGGACCGAGAGGCAGGCCGCCCCGCCCTGGGCGTAGGCGCGGGCGAGCGCGGCGGGTTCGAAATCCTGGCGGATCAGACCCTTGGACGGGCTCGCACGCTTGATCTCGGCGATAAGGGCGGAGCGGTGGGGGGCGGCGGCGCGCAGGGCTGCCTCGAAGCCGCGGGGCGGGGACGCGCCGGCGGCGGCGGCCATCAGGACGGGTTCGGAGCGGGCGCGGCGGCGCGCGACGACCTCTTCGCGCTTGTAGGCCAGGATGCGGTCGAGAACGTCGCTCATGCCGTCGTCGCTTTCACCAGGGCCGCGAGCGCCGCAGCCGCCGCGCCGCTGCGCAGGGCTGCGTCGGCGCGGTCGGCGCCTTCGCGCACGTCGCGGGCCTCTCCGATCGCGGCGAAGGCCGCCGCCGCGTTGAGCACGACGGCATCGCGATACGGGCCCGTCGCGCCGGCCAGCAGCGCGCGCAGCGCCGCGGCGTTCTCCGCGGCGTCGCCGCCGCGCAGCGCCTCGACGGGCGCTTCCGGTAAGCCGGCGTCCGCCGGCGTCAGGATGAAGCGGCGCAGCGCGCCGTCTTCGAGGGCGCACACCTGCGTCGGCCCGGCGAGCGACACCTCGTCGAGGCCGCCGGCGCCATGGACGACCCACGCCCGCACGGCGCCGAGGTCACGAAGGGCGGTCCCGATCGGTTCGAGCCAGGCGGCGTCGAACACGCCGACGAGCTGGCGGCGCGCGCCGGCCGGATTGGAGAGCGGGCCAAGCAGGTTGAAGATCGTGCGGAAGCCGATTTCGCGCCGCACGGGCGCGGCGTGGCGCAGCGCGGCGTGGTGGGCCTGCGCGAACAGGAAGGCGATGCGCGCGGTATCGATCGCGCGGGCCTGCGCGGCGTCGTCGGCGTCCAGGCGCACGCCGAGCGCCTCGAGCACGTCCGCGCCGCCAGATTTCGAGGAGGCCGCGCGGTTGCCGTGCTTGGCGACGCGCACGCCCGCGCCCGCCAAAACGAGCGCGACGGCCGTGGAGATGTTGAGGGTATGCGCGCCGTCGCCCCCTGTGCCGCAGACGTCGACGAGATCAAGCCCGAGATCGATGCGCCGCATCCGCGCGCGCATGGCGCCGGCGGCGGCGACGATGTCGGCCGCAGTTTCGCCGCGGATGCGCAACGCGGTGAGCAACGCCGCGATCTGCGCGGGCGTGGCCTCGCCGTCCATCACGGCGCCGAACGCGCCGGCAAGGTCCTCCGCACTCGGACGATCGCCCGCGACGAGGCGCCCCGTGGCGGCGCGCACGAGCTCGCTCACGTCGCGATCCCCGCCACACGCAGGAAATTGGCGAGCAGCGGCTTGCCGTGCTCGGAGGCGATCGATTCCGGGTGGAACTGCACGCCGAACACCGGGCGGTCCCGGTGATGCATGCCCATGATTTCGCCGTCGGCGGTCTCGGCGTCGACGACGAGGCAGTCCGGCAGGTCCGAACGGCGCACCGCGAGGCTGTGATAGCGCGTCGCGGTGAAGGGCGAGGGCAGGCCCTTGAAGACGCCGCCGCCCGTGTGGCTCACGGGGGAGAGCTTGCCGTGCATGATGGCCCCGGCCTGGACGACCGTGCCGCCATACGCCTGGCCGATGGCCTGATGGCCGAGGCAGACGCCGAGGATGGGCAGGTCTGCCGGGGCCTTGGCGATCAGCTCGAGGCAGATGCCGGCCTCGTTTGGCGTGCAGGGGCCGGGCGACAGGATGACCGCCTGCGGGCGCTGCGCCAGCGCGGCCTCGGCCGACAGCGTGTCGTTGC
>JAGWZE010000041.1 GCA_018969015.1 Alphaproteobacteria bacterium | reverse complement strand
GACGCCCTCGATCTTGGAAACGGGCGTTGGACCCCAGTAGCGCCCGTCAAAACTGTCCGGTGTTTCCCCGAGCAGAAGCACCTGGCCGTGAGACAGCGTGAGACACCCGGACCATCTCGGGAGCGTGCGCCCGGAAGTGTCCTGGCTTCGCCGCTCGGGGAGGGCCTCGCCGTTGATCCAGACATTCGGCCCATAGGCGCACACGACGTCTCCGGTCGTCGCCGCGATGCGCTTCAGGAAACGATCGCCGGGTTTGGTGAATGACCGAGCCGCCGCGTAGTCGGGCGTCACGTCTGTCGCGCGCACGGTGACGATGGCTCCGGGTTCGATCGAAGCAGATGTGCGCAGATAGACGCCGACCGGCATCGACGGCGTCCCGTTGTAGAGGGCAACGTCGCCAGTCCTCAGGGCCGCGAACAGCAGGGCTCCGCAGGCAACGGCGCCGGCCATCAAAGCGGTAAAGGGAACACGCGCGGGGACCATCGCGCGACGCGAAGCAAACGCTGCGCCGGTTCAGAGCCGGAACTGCTCGCATGACGGCCGGCATTGCGCGACTCAACGAGTTCAGGTGCTTTCTAGGCAGGAGATGCCACTGTGGACCACGCCACGATCAAACTGACGATTGGCCCAGACGGCAGGGTCACGGCCTGCCTCGCCAACACGGAAAGCGCTACGCCCTATGACCTTGTGGTGATTGCGGATGACCTTGCCGACGCGATCAACGGGGCGGTCTGGACGGGCTCCGTGAACGACTTGGGCAACTCGCTGGCGAACTGCGCGTCGAACAACCGCGCTAGTTCGTTTGGACGGCGTTGCATGGCGCCTTGAGGTTACCCAACGAGACGTCGCGGAGCCTGGCCTGCTGCGCGACGTTCGGCCAATTGAATTCAGCATGCGGCAAGCGCTAAGCGCCAAGCCTTTGGCGGCCACTCCAGCTGCCTCACTTCGCCAGTTCGCGCAGCGCGTTCCGGTACTGCGCCATCCCTTCCTGCGCCGCGCGCATCTGTCGCTCGTAGTCTGGGTCGTACGGCGAAATCCGCACGGATCCATCGGCCGCTACCGTCAGAAACAACGAGTCGCCGTCCGTCACGTTGAGGCACGTTAGGACGTCTTGGGGCAGCACGACGCCGAGGGCGTTGCCGATAGGACGAACTTTGACGACCGTCATGCAGGGACTCGCTGTGCTTTGTGACGGAAGCTTCGAAGGCCTTGTCGAGAGTTGCGCCTTGAGAAGCCAGGGTTGAGCGAATTCGGAAATGCGGCGGGTTGTCAGAAAAGATCATTCGCCCGCCACGCTGCGATACTTGGCCTCGAGGCGATCGAACACGGCGTCTGCTGGTTTCGTGCGCCCGGAGCCGGCGTCGGCGGCGCCGCGCTCGATCGAGGCGTCAAGAGCCGCAAGGGGGGCCTCATGCGCCTGCACACACCGGACGCCTTCACGGAGAACTTCGCTTTCGGAATTGTTGCGGCCCGTTTCGACGAGCTTTGCGACGAAGGCTTCGAGTTCGTCGCCGAGGTCTGCGCTGATCATGATCGGCCCCCGAGTGAGAGTTAAGCCCGTTGTCTTCTGTCGCAAATAAGCGCCCGGCCAAAGACGAGCCTGGCTCGCCTACACTGGAGATGTCGCCGCGCCAGACGTCGACAGCTTGGTCCAGCCTTCGAACATCGTGGAGCTTACTGACGAGGTCGGCGCCGGACTGCGGCAATCAGTCGACCCATGGGTTGATGACAGAAAGCCCCGCCGCCTTGAAGGCACTCTCGTCGCGTGTGGCGATCGCAAACCCGCGCGCCGCCGCGATTGCAGCGATGTACCCATCGGGTGTGGGAAACCCCTTGCCCTCCGAGCGCGCCTTTACCGCCAGTTCGGCGTGCCGTCGCGCCGCGGCCAAATCGAAGGGCAGGATTCGATCGGAAAAGAGGTCCAGAACGTCATCCAGCGCGGCGCCTAACGCGGTCCTTCGTTTGCCTGCCGGCAGTGCTCCAATGCCAAACAAGAGCTCAGCGACCGTGACTGAGGACAGGAAGAGCGTCTCGGCCGATTGCGCGTCGAGCCAAGCGCGCACGCGTTGATGAGGCTCGCGCGTCATCGCTTCGGAAACGACGTTGGTGTCCAGAAGGATCATCCCCGGCGATCCGTTACTCGAACGTCATTGGCTCGGCCGGGCGCCTGTCCCGGACGGCTTCGAGCGCCTCGATGTCAGCCCTGGTGATGTCGTGCTTGCGCCCGATGTCCTGGAGCCGAGCGCCCAGCAGAACGCGGCCTTGAGGACGTGCGGCCTCCTCCAGAATGGCGCGCATCTCCGCTTCGGTGCTGCGGTTATTCTGCGCCGCTCGGATCTTTAGGGCGCGGCGCGCCTCTTCAGAGAGATTTCGAATGGTCACAGCCGGCATGGCATCGCTTCCGTTGATTTGATGGCATTGATATCAATACAAACGCTATGATGTCAACTTGTCGATTGGCGCTGGAAACGTCTCGGGCGAAGCCGCTGGCGCCGGCCGGCGCCAGCGGGGGATGAGACCCTCACGCCGCCTCCGCCGTAGTCGCCAGCCCCTTGGACCGGACCGAGCCCTCGCCGGGCTCGACGGCGATGTAGATCTTGCCACGCCAGGCCTTGGTGGCCTGATCCTGCCAGCGATCGTGGCGGAGCTTGCCGGTGATCTCGACCAGGGCATCTTTGGGGAGCGCCTTGGCGGCGGTCGCGGCCTTGCCGTCGTGGACGTCGACGTTGAAGCGGTCGCGGCGTTGGCCGTCGGAGACCTCGATCCAGAGCTGGACGACTTCGAAGGTTTCGCCACGGGCCTCGTAGGTGCGGATCTTGGCGACGTCGAGCAGCTTGCCCTGGAGGGTGATGCGGTTGGTCATGGGAGTAGCTCCGTTGGTGCTCCCGGCTGATCCCGGGGCCGCGGGCCACGCCCGCGACGGCGCTTCGAGCGCCCGGCCTTCAGGCGGGACGGGCAAGGGGAAAATGGTGGGCCCCGCGATAAGCGGGGAAACGATTTTCTCCTTGAGCGGTCCGACGGCCGGGCGGTGATGGCGACGGCGTGGGTGTCGACCGCACGCGGGTAGCGGACGAGGGGGCGCGGGGAGAGAAACCCTGACCGGGAGCATCACCTGTTGGGTTGGGCGTTGTCGCTGAGGCCTGCGTCGTGGCTGCTGGGGCCCGATCTTTGAACTCGTCCGGCTTCGGACCGTCACCTGGAGAGCGGATCGGTGTGCGAGCGCTCAGCGCCAAAGTCATGCCGTCAGCCGACGGGACGCCATGGATCGACTAGCGTGAGCCCGAGCCCGGTGAAATCGCCAACGTTTCGCGTGGCGAGGACAAGGCCGTACGCTGCGGCGATGCCGGCAATTTGGAGGTCGGCGAGCTTGCCGGGGATCTGGTGAAGGCCAAGTCCCTGGCCGCGCGCCTCGACGAGCAGCCGTGCGGACGCCTGGGCTGAAGCGGCGTCGAAGGCGTACACGCGGCTGGCGAACCGGCGGATGGTGCGCGCGATCGCGCTTTCTAGCGCATCCCGACGGCGCCCCGGAGCCAACAGGCCGACGCCGGCCTCGAGTTCGAAAATCGTCACGCTCGAGATCGCTGCCTCGGCGAAGGCGCCATTGAGCCAGGCGATGACCTGCGGCGCAGGCGAAGGCCTCAACGCCTCTGAAATGACGTTGGTGTCGAGCAGGATCATTCCAGCGGCGCCGTCCTGATCTCGGCCGAACGAAGCAGTGCGAGAGCATCGTCGAGATCAACGCCCGGTCGCGATATGGTGACCAGCCAATCGCCGAACGGCTGCGCGTCGTCAGGCGACTCGGCCTCTTCGCGGGCGAGCTTTTCGAGCGTGTCGCGCAGGTCCGCCTCGAGGCTCTTGCCGCGCCGTTCGGCGCGCCGGCGAAGCAGCTCCTTGGTCGCTTCGTCAACTTTGCGGATGAGAATGTCGGCCATATGACGTCCCTCTCAATCGATATCATGATATCAAACTGGACGCCTTGTTCAAGCGCGATCTGCCGGCTCGCAGGCGATCGCCGCGGCGTTCCAGTCCTCGAAATCGTCCGGCGGCCGGATCGAGACCTCGAGACGATCGGCTAAGCGCGCGGCGAGCGTCTCGGCGGCATCCAGGCCAGCATCGTCGCGATCCGCCGCAATGATCAGACGCTCGACGACGGCCGGGAGCGTGAACGCCGCCAAGTTGGACGCCGAGAGCATGGCCCACGCCGGAATTCCAAAGAACGCCGCTGCAGAGAGCGCCGTCTCGACGCCCTCGGCGATGACGAGGTCCGGGCCCGCGTGCATCAGCTGCACGGCGCCGCGGCGCATCGCGCCGATCACGCGGCGGGGCGTCGTAACCGCAGCCTTGCCCGCACCCGTCGGCGACAGGAGCGTCACCTGCACGCCCTGCAATGCGCCCGCTGCATCCGCGATGGCCGCGACGAGGGCAGGCCGGCGGCGATGATCGTCGAGGCTCCTCACGCTCTGGTGAAAGCGCAGAGCTGCGCTTGTTCGGAATGTCGGCGGTATCGCGCGGAGCGCCAGATACCGCTCGGCGTATGTTCCCGCGATCGGGCGCGCTTCGCTCCAAATGGCGCGGGCGCGATCCAGGCCCTCCTGGCGAGGGGGCGACGGCACGTTGTCAGACGCGGACGGCCGTGCGGATTGCTCGAGGCCGTGCGTCTGCAACCAAGCGGCGACGGCACGCCAATTGTCCCGCGGGCTGAAGCAATGCACGAGCACGCGCCCGTCGTTGGTCTCGTAGAGCGAGACGCTCCGGTCCTGGCGCGAATGACCAGGACCGGGAATGAGCGCGCGGCGGCCGCCCGCGTAGAGCTCGCCGCCGCAGGCGCGGACGATGCGTTCAAGCTGCGACATCGATCGACGCTTTCATCTCCGGACTGTGCGCCGGCGGCGGGCTTTTCGCCAGGAGCCAATCCACCGCGGTCTGCGCTTGCGCGGCCGCCGCAAGGAACGCGCGCTTGTCGTCGGCGAGGAGCTTCATCCAATGGCCGATGTAAGCGGCATGATCCTCGATGTGGGACGGCGGCAGATTGAGGTGCGCGCCGAGGATCGAGGCGCCGATCTCGGCGACGAGCTCCTCGGCGGCGTGGGCGTGCTTGTCGAACTTCTTTGCCATGTCGCGCCCGACGCGGTGGGGCGCCATGGTCGCGTGTACGCACTCGTGGTTGAGGGTCGCGGCGTAGTCCTCGACCGTGTCGAACGCGCCGATGGGCGGCATGCCGATCGCGTCTTTGCTGGGGATGTAGCAGGCCATGTCGCCGGTGCGGATACGTTGGATTTCGAGCTTGGCGAACCAGGCTTCGTGATCCGCCATCGGGATGAGGGTCGGCGCCGTCGGTACGGGATGGAAGCTTTCCGGCAGGCCTTCGATCTGATCGGCGTTGAAGGCGACGTAGTGCTTCAAGAACCGGAAGCGGTCCTCGACCTCGGCGCCGTGCTCGTCAAAGCGCGTCTTCGCCGACTGGCCATAGTAGACGACGATCTCGCCGCGCTCGCCCTTGCGGACGAACGCGCCGAGCGCGTTGGCTTGCTTCAGGGTGAGCCAGTACGGCGAGGCGTAACCGCGATCGATAGCGGCGCACCAGAGCATGATGGTGTTGACGCCCCGATAGGGCGCGCCGGTGCTGCGCAGCGGCAGGTTCAGGCCGACGCGTGCGCCGTCCCACGGCTTGCGCCAGGGTAGGACGCCCGCCTCGAGCTGCGTGAGGATCTTGGCGGTGATTTCGGCGGCGATGTCGCGGCGTGCGGAAGATGGAGTGGTCATTGGAAGGCTCCAAACGAAGGCGCCGCCGGGATGGCCGGCGGCGCGAAGGGGGACGGGAACGGGCGAAAGCGTCAGGCGGCGTCGGACGCTTCGATCAGGCGCTTGGCATCGTCAGTGAGTCCGATCCCTCCGCGTCTGATTGGTGTTTCGAGAAGCTCGGGCAGCCATTGCGCGTCACGCAGCAGCGGCAGCGCCGTCTGCGCGAGATCGACCTTCTTGAGCTTCGCGAGTGTCGTGAGGCGCGCCGTGCGATCATCGTCTGACAGGCGTTGAAGCGCGGGCGTCGTCGCGACAGCGTCGAGGATGAAGGCCTTGGGTGCGCGCTCGAGAAACTCGCGAGTGACTTCCCAGTAGCTCGACATGTCGAGGTCGACAGCGGAGGCGAGCGTGTCGCTGACAGCTTCGATGCGATCGTCTTCGCTGGACGCGCCCTGGTGCGTGAAGTTGAGCGTCTCCGCAACGAGGTGCGCCAGCATGTCCATCAGACGTGTGGCGGGCAGGTCTACGAAGGTGTCGAGCCGCGCTTCGATCTCGTTAAGCTCGGCGAAGAGCACGCTGCGCGCGCGCTCGACCGTGTCTTCGTCTTCGAAGCCGACGGCGTGGCTGGAGATCCGAACGCCTGCGACCGGCGTGGTGCGCATGCTGTGGCTGGTGAGCACATGCACGACGAGCGCGAGCGCGATGTGCTGGTGCATGGAGACCTGGTCGCGCAGGGCGCGGGTGCGGGCCTTCGTCAGCTCCTCGATGAATGTACGCGGCAAGCGGGCGGAGGGTGCTTCGGCCTCCTCGACGGGCTCAGCTGGGGGCTCGTCCGATGCCTCCGCACGCGGCTCCGCCGAGTGTTGGAGCTTCCTGACGGCTTTGACGTCCGAGCGCTTGATCAGTCCGCGCGTGACGATCGGGGCGCCGTTGCAGTCGATGATGACGACGGCGCCGGCATGCGCCATCTGGGCTGGCTCGAACGCCCTCTGCCGATCACGCAGCGCCTCGATGCGTTGTTCGACCGCGTCGCGTTCGTTCCAGAGCTCGTCCGTCTCGTCCTCGGTGTCGACCAAACCCGTTTCCCAAGAGTTCGGACGCAGCGCACCAGATTGCAAGAAGGCGCCAATCAATACGATCGAACTCGGGCTCGACGTATGGGACGCCGTAGTGGCGGGCCCATCGAACCGCGTCACGGGCTCGGTAGTTGGGCGCATATTGGCCCCTTGCTCGCTCAACGGAAAACGGGTTGTCGCCACCCGATGCGGCGATCAATTCCGGACTGAAAACGGCGCGCCACCGAAAACGCGTGTTGGTCTTTGCGGATATGTGCTTAAGCTGAGTGGCGGCTAGGTAAGAGTACCGGCTGCCTGGCCCGAAGATGAAATCGACCACCATCATCAAAGCACTTTAGGTGGCGAACTGCTGCTTCGTCGAGATCGCCCATCGTGTCGCCCGTTACCAAAGATTCGCGGATGCATGTCCGCTTTCAGACACCGACCCGCCGCAACTTCGATGGTCGGCTTTGGGGATGATCCGGACCCATTGCTTTTCGGGCTCAACACGCTGCGTTCAGAAGTGGCGTCGGTAAAGGCCGCCTTCTATTCCGACCGAGGGGTACGTATGCCCGTTGGGTCGTGCTCCCTGACAGTCGACGCCAAGTCAGGTCGAGATTGTGCGCACAAGAGCGCCGCCGGCCGTCGCCAAACGGCCGTCATTCGTCCAGAGCCCGACGCAGGCATGTCGTTGGGCGCAGGCAAGATGCATCGCATCAGGCATCTTCAAGCCAAACCGCGCGCGAAGGCGCGCGGCGTCCAGGAAGACGGCTTCATTCATGTCGAGCGTGCTCAGCGTCTCGAAAAACGAACGATAGAGGCCCTCGAGAGGTAGGTCGCCCCTGCGCAGTGGCCCGATGAGGCACTCCGCCTTGACCAGCGGCGAGATTGCAAAGCGCGCATCCGGCTCGGCGGACACATTGCGCCGCACCGCGTCGAACCAGACCGGATGGCGTTCGACCAGGTAGATCACAAGGCAGCTGTCCAGATAGATCAGTCCCACGCGCCGCGCTCGTTCTCGATATCGGCGTCGATCTCCTTCGCGTTGCGTCGAACCCAATCCGGCTGCGGCGTCGTTTCGATCCAGCGGAGGAGGGCTTCTGCGCTGCCGACGGCAGCGCCGCGCGGCGCCGCAATCGGCATCAGGCGCGCAACCGGCTCCCCGCGGTTGGCGATAATGACGTCTTCGCCGGCTTGCGCAGCCCGGATGAGTTCCGAAAGGCGGTTCTTGGCATCCAAAACATTGACCTTCATGGCGGCCTCCCTGGCCAAGATATCGCTTATCTTGGCTAAGATGGCAAGGTTGCCGATATCGAGCCTACGGCAGGCGAGCCTGCCCGAGATTGACGTTCGCCCCTCATGGGCGATCCGCGAAAACCGCAATCAATCCAGAAATGATTGAACTTGGGTGCCGTCATCCTTGCCGTTTTCATCGCTGACCTGCGTAGGGACGGCAATGGCACACGGTCGGGTAAAGCGGTCCGTCGTGGACGATCGGCAGCTCGATTTGTTTTCGAGCGCGCCCGCGCTTTTGCAGCCAGAAGCAGCGCAAGTCGTTCCTTCAAAAACGAGCACGCCAACGCCCCCTCCTGGCAAGCCCATCCAAAGCCGGAACAGGCCCGAGCCACCGCAGCGCAAAGCCCGGGCTCCGAAGCCAAAGCGCATGCACGACTACGTCGTCGACGCGAACGACATCCCGCCATTCCCGCCAGAGGCCGAAGCGTTCGCCGCCGAGGCGCTCGCCAGCGCTCCATCCGGCAAGGCGCTATTCACCTACGCCGACATCGCCCTGTACTTCGGCATCTCGCGTGCGACCGTGATCCGGAGACAGCGGTCCGGCATCATCCCGGGCGTCCGTTTCATCGGCTCCCGCGTCCTCGAGGAAGGCCATGTCCGCCGCCTCACGCGCGAACAGGTCCGCTACCTGCTGATGGCTTCACGGACCTGACAGGTGCGCCGGCTGGGCGGCGGCCTGGAGCTTCTCAAGCTCGTCGCCCCACCACTGCATCATCTCCCGGCGTTGGGCGAGGTATTGGGCGGCGTTGTAGGCGCCGCGAACGTCGTCGCGTTCGTCATGGGCAAGCTGGCGCTCGATCCAATCAGCGTTGAATCCGCGCTCGTTCGCCTCGGTCGAAAACAGACTGCGGAACCCGTGCGTCGTGGTCCGGCCCCGATAGCCGAGCCGGTAGAGCGCGAAGAGCATCGTGTTGTTCGACATGACGCCTTCTGGACCCTTGCCCGGAAACAGGCGGCCCGACTTCCGCGTCAGAGGCGCGAGCTTCTTCAGGGCCGCGACGGCCTGAGTGGACAGGGGCACAAGATGCGGCTGGCGCATCTTCATGCGCTCGGCGGGGATGCGCCACAGCGCTGATCCAGGTTGATCCAGTCCCTCGAACTCGGACCACCAGGCCCCGCGCAACTCCGACGTCCGCACGGCCGTCAGGAGCGCCAGCTGCAACGCGATGCGCGTCTCGGGCTCGCCGTCATAGGCCTCGATCTTGCGCAGGAGCGTCCCGACCTCGTCGCGCCGAATGCTCTTATGGTGGACCGGGCGGGGCGGGGGACGCAGCGCGCCGGCGAGTGGCGCAGCGGGGTCGTGCAGGCAATAGCCGCTCGCGATCGCGTACCGGAAGATCGCCGAGGTGTATTGCTTCAGGCGACGGGTGGTTTCGAGAACGCCGCGCGCCTCGACCTTGCGCAAGGCGGCGAGGACGACCGGCGGCGTGATCTCCACGATCGGCAGCTCGCCGAGCTTCGGAAACATGTCGACCTCGAGCCGCACCATGACCTGCGCGGCGTACTTCTCAGTCCACTCATGCCGGCGGGTCTCCCACCAATCCCGGGCGACCATTTCGAACGTGAGGGCCTGGATGCGCTCCTGCTCCTTGGCCGCGCGCCGCTCGGCCGCCGGGTCGCGACCCTCATCGAGGATGGTTTTGGCGTCGTCCCGGCGCTTGCGGGCGTCCGCGATGCCGATCCGGGGGTACTCCCCGAGCGTCAGAACCTTCTCCTTGCCGCGGTAGGTGAACTTGTATCGCCAGTACTTCCCTCCGGTGGGCGAAACGACGCAAAACAGGCCCCCAAAGTCATGCAACTTGTAGGATTTTTCCTTGGATTTTGCGGCTCTTAGGCGGGCGTCGGTGAGGGGCATTGGGGTATAATTTGCAACCCTGGGGTATCGAGTCCCGGATTATACCCCACTTTTGGCGATGCACTCTGATCCGGGCCGATCCAGCTTCGATCGCAAGGGCCCGGATTTTCAAGCGATTTTTCGGATCAGGCGAGATCACGAAAAAGAGCTCTGGCGGACAGGGAGGGATTCGAACCCTCGATAGAGTTTCCCCTATACCCGCGTTCCAGGCGAGCGCCTTCAGCCACTCGGCCACCTGTCCGGAGCGCGCCCTTATGGACGGGCGGGGGGCGGAAATCAACGCGCCCGTAGGTCCGGGCGGCGGCCCGAATTCGGGCGGCGCACGTCCGTAGTGTATTTTATTTGCGATATACAACATGAATTGGTACGCGGATCGCCGGGCGCGCCGGAAAAGCCGGTGTGTCCATCTGGTGAATGAGTGCGCGGAGAATCCGATGTCGAAGTCCTTCGTGGCGGCCCTGGCCGCCGGAATTGCGCTGACCGGCGGCGTCACGCCGGCCCTCGCCGAGCCCTTCGAGGGCTTCTATGCCGGCGCGGTCGTGGGCGGCCGCGTCAACGGCGAGAAGAAGATCGAAACGGTCGGCACGCCGGCCTTCGCCGGCCTCGTGGCGCCGGGCATCGCCCCGGGCGCGCTGAACGCGAAGTCCGATGGCGCCGTCTATGGCGCCGTGGCGGGCTATTCCTGGCGTCTCGACAACGGGATCGTCGCCGGCCTTGAAGGCGAACTCAACGGCGGGGAGAGCGGCAAATCCGCATCCTTCTCCGGCGCGCCCATCCCCGGTCTCGCGCCCGGCGCCGCCGGGATCGCGACGAGCGCGCGTCGCGAGCAGAATTTCGGCGGCGCCCTGCGCGCGCGCGTCGGCGCAGAGATCAGCCCCAAGCTTTTGGCCTACGCCACGGGCGGGATCGCGTTCGGCGAGACCAAGCTGAGCGCTTCGGTCGTGTCCAACAACACGCCCGCGGCCCGCTGGGACGGTTCGGAGAAGAAGACGAAAACCGGCTACGTCATCGGCGCCGGTCTCGAGTACGCCATCAGCCCGCGCGTCAATCTGCGGGGCGAATATCTGTACACGGATCTTGGCGACACGACCGTCCTCGCCGCCGGCAACGCTGTGGTGCGCAGCGTCGCCGCCCTGAACGGCGTCGACTATCGCGCGCGGGCGAAGTTCCAGGATGGCGTCCTGCGCGCCGGCGTGACGTTCAACTTCTGATCCCGTTCGGGATGTGGGCCGGCGCCGCTCGCCGCGGCGGCGCCGGTCTCTCCGCATGACCGCATGCCGGCGCAAAATGCGGCGCCGCTCTGAACCTGTTCGAGAAATCGTCCGTGCGACGAGGCTTGCGCTCGCGGCGCGCCTCGGCTGAACTCGCGAGATTGTGACCAGGGGCAGGGAGCGCCGAATGGTGGAGTGGAGGAGCGCGGCCGCGATTGCGGCTGCTTTGGCGGCGTCGCTCGCCGCTACGGGATGCGCCACGACGGGCGCGTCCGGCCCCGGCGGACCTGTCGCCGCGGCGGCGCCAAAGGCCGCGCCTGCGAAGACCGGCGGATCGGGGAAATCCGGAAAATCGGCGTCCGAGGCGCCCAAGCCCCTCCCGCCCGGCCTCGATCCGGCCGCCAACCCGGACCCGTTCCCCAGCACCTATAAACCCGCGCCATCGACGCCAACCGCCTTCAAAGGCGCAACCGTTCTCACCGCCACGGGCGCGCGCATCGACAACGGCGTCGTCGTGATGACGGACGGAAAGATCACCGCCGTCGGCGGCCCCGACACGCCAATCCCGGCGGGCGTCACCGTCATCGACGCCACCGGAAAATGGATCACGCCCGGCGTCATCGACAGCCACAGCCATCTCGGCGTCTATCCCTCGCCGGGCGTCAGCGCCCGCAGCGACGGCAACGAGGCGACCGATCCGAACACGGCGCAGGTCTGGGCCGAGCACTCGATCTGGCCGCACGATCCGGGCTTCGACCGCGCCCGCGCCGGCGGCGTCACCACGCTGCAGATCCTTCCGGGCTCGGCCAATCTGTTCGGCGGCCGCTCCGTCACCGTGCGCAACGTGCCGAGCGGCACGATGCAGGGCATGAAGTTCCCCGGCGCGCCCTACGGCCTGAAGATGGCGTGCGGCGAAAATCCCAAGCGCGTGTATGGCGGCCGCAACCGCCAGCCCTCGACGGCGATGGGCAACGTCGCGGGCTATCGCACCGCCTGGATCAACGCCGCGGACTATCAGCGCAAATGGGACGACTACCGCGCCAAGAGGGACAAGGGCGAGAAGGCCGATCCGCCGAAGCGCGATCTCCAGCTCGACACGCTCTCGGCCGTTCTGCGCGGTGAGATCCTCGTGCAGAACCACTGCTATCGCGGCGACGAAATGGCCGTGATGGTCGATATCGCCAAGGAGTTCGGCTACAAGATCTCGATGTTCCACCACGCGTCGGAGGCCTACAAGGTTGGCCCGCTGCTCGCGAAAGAGAACATCTGCTTCGCCACCTGGGCCGATTGGCAGGGCTTCAAGATGGAGTCCTATGACGGCATCGAGGCCAACGCGGCGATCGCCTGGAAAGCCGGCGCCTGCACCGTCATCCACTCGGACGACGCCACGATTACGCAACGCCTCAACCAGGAAGCCGCCGTCGCGATGGCGGCGGGCAACCGCATCGGCATGGGCATCACCGAGGCCGAGGCGATCAAGTGGATCACCGCAAACCCGGCCAAGGCCATGGGCATCGACAAGCAGACCGGCTCTCTCGAGCCCGGCAAGCGCGCCGATGTCGTCGTGTGGACGCGCAACCCGTTCAGCGTCTACGCACTCGCGGAGAAGGTCTATGTCGACGGCGCGTTGACCTACGACCGCACCGATCCGCGCTATCAGCCGAAATCCGATTTCAGCCTCGGCCAGCCGGGGGAAGGGGCGTTCCACCCATGATCCGTACCCTGATGTTCAGCGGCGCGGCGCTTGCCGCCCTCGCCGCCGCGCCGGTCGCGCTCGCGCAGCCGATCGCCATCGTCAACGCCCGCATCGAGACGGCCGCCAGCGCCGGCGCGATCGCCAACGGCGTCGTTGTCGTCGACGGCGGCAAGATCGTCGCCGTCGGTCCCGCCGTGAAGGCGCCCGCCGGCGCGCGCGTGATCGACGCCAAAGGCGGCGTCGTCACGCCCGGCTTCATCGCCGGCTCCTCAAGCCTCACCGTCGCGGAGGTCAACGCCGTCAACGAAACGCGGGACGACCGCGCCGGCAAGCTCTCCGCCGGCTTCGACGTGCAGTACGGCGTCAACCCGGCCTCCACCCAGGTCCCGCTCGCGCGGCAGGTTGGCGTCACGCGCGCCATCGTCACGCCGGTGCGCAGCCAGGGCGGCGGCGGCCACAAGGACGACGGCTTCGACGGCCACGACGAGTTCGCCGGCGGCGGCGTCGGCGACGCCGATCCGCCGCTCTTCGCCGGTCAGGCGGCGGTGGTAAAGCTTTCGGACGACGAGGATCTGGTGCTGAAGGCGAAAGTCGCTGTAGCGCTCGATCTCGGCGAATCCGGCGCACGCACGGCGGGCTCCCGCGGCGCCGCGCTCGTGCTCGTCCGTTCGGCCCTGGAGGACGCGCGCGCGTTCGCCCGCAACCGCAGCGCCTACGAGCAGGGCGCCACGCGCGAATTCGGCCTCTCGCGCATCGATCTCGAGGCGCTCGTGCCCGTCGTGCAGGGGCGCACGCCGCTGCTCGTGCGCGTCGAGCGCGCGGCCGACATCCGCCAGGTGCTCCGGCTCGCGCGCGAACAGAACGTGCGCGTGATCCTCGAAGGCGCCTCGGAGGGCTGGCTCGTCGCCGACGAGCTCGCCGCCGCGAAGGTTCCGGTGCTGATCGATCCGCTGGTCAACCTGCCGGATTCCTTTGAGACGCTCGCCGCCCGCCTCGACAACGCCGCCCGCCTGGAGCGCGCCGGCGTGACGATCGGCATCCAGGGCAGTCGCGACTTCAACAATCTCCGCCAGGCCCGCCTGAACGCCGGCACCGCCGTCGCCTACGGCCTGCCGTACCAGGCCGCGCTGAAGGCGATCTCCGCCAACGTCGCGAAGATCTGGGGATTGTCCGATGTCGGAACGATCGAGACAGGCAAGACCGCCGATCTCGTCATCTGGTCCGGCGACCCGTTGGAAACCTCGACGTGGCCCACCGCCGTGCTGATCGGCGGCGTCGAGCAGCCGGTGAAGGTCCGCGCGTTCGAACTGCGTGACCGCTACGCCGCGCCGGAAGGCGCGCGCCCGCGGCAGTACACGCAGCCGTAACGCTGCGGGGTGCGGGCAGCCGCGCGTGCTCGCAAACGCCTCCGTCATCCTCGGCGCGCCGCAGGCGCGTCGGGGATCCAGCGGCCGCAGGACCGTCCCTGGATCCCCGCCTTCGCTCCGCTTGCGCGAGGATGACTGGAGGCGGCGCAGCGTGGGAGGTTCGCTCGCCGAAAGCGACACATTGCGTTTGTGCTCTTCTCTCACGCACTTGAAAGCCGCCATGCCTCTTCTCCCACCCTCGACGAACCCGGACTATCGCGGCTCGACCTTTTCCGTCGTCATGCTCGTCATCGCCGGCGTCGGCGCGATCGGCCCCGGCCTGATCCACTATCTGCTGCCGGACGGCGGCGCGGTGGTGATCGCCGGCCTCGATCTTGGCGCGCAGGCGTCGGTCGTGATCGGGACCTTCGCCTGGATGGGCGCGACGCAGATTCCCTGGGGCCTCGCGCAGCTGATCGTGGCGCTGCGCTATCGCCCGCTGATCCCGCTGTTCCTGGCGCTCGCGCTTCTGGAAAAGACCCTCTCGGCGGTGGCGGCCTGGGGCTTCAAGGCGTCCGCCTCCGGTCATCACCCGCCCGAGAACTACGGCGTCCTCGTCGCGATCCCGCTGCTTGCGCTTGCGCTGGCGCTGTCGTTCGGAAAGCCGCGCGCGGCGGCCTGATCCCTAGCCGATGAAACCGCGATTGGCGTCGCGGATCGCTGCCGCCGCGTCGTCGTACAGGAACGGCACGAACACGTAGCGCCGGCCCGCCGTCACCGGCAGCGCCTGGTGCAGAAGCGAGCACGAGAACACGCACGCCCCGCCCACGCTTGGCCGGAAGCGCGCCGCCCCGAACTCGGGGAACACCAGATCGCCGCCCTCGAACTCCGCATTGAGATTGATCGACACCGCGAACCGCCGGTGCGCCGTGCCTTTGGTGGTGTTGTCGCGATGCGGCGCGAAATGGCCCTGGTTTTCGCCGTCATAGCGCGCCACCAGATAGCGCTCGATCCGCGTCGCCTCGAACTGGAACGCCCGCCGCAACGCCGGCACGAGCCGCCGCAGCACGCGCACGCGGCACGCCGATTGGATCGCCTCGTCCTCGATGAACCAGTCGGTGCGGCGCTTGTGCTCCGGGTTCAGAACTTCCACCGTCTTGCCGTCGCGCTCGATCATGAAGCCCGTCGGGCGACCGCCATCGGTCTCGTGGCCCTCGATCAGGGCGCGGCACAGGTCCGGCTCGAACACCTCGTCGATCATCAGCACCGGCGCCTGCGCCGCCGCGGAGGCCGGCGCCGGCGATGCGGGGCGCCGATCGAACCGCGCATAGACGTGGGCGGCGTGCTGGGCCGCCGGCGCGTCCGTGACGATGGCCGCCACGCGCAGCATGGGATCGAGCAGGAACGTCGTCGCTGCGCCCGTCGCGCCGTAGCGGGCCGAAACCGCGCCGTCGAAATCGTGCATCAGCCGGATGCCAAGAATATGCGCAGGCACGCGCGCCGCCACATCCTCCGCCGAGCGCGTCACGATCAGGAGCGCGGTGTCGAGCGCGGCGAAGCGCCCCGCGCCGGCGATCAGATCGGCGGCGACACGCCCGCCCTCCGGCGTCCGCAATCCGTCCAGGAACGTCAGCACCACCCAGCGGCCCCCCGTGGAGGCCAGCCCGAACTCCTGGCCCAGATCGCAGGGCGTGATGAACCACGGCGCCGGATCGCCCGCGAACAGCGGGGCCGAGGGGGCGCCTGGGGCGTTGAGCGGTTCGATGAGCGGCATGGCGCAAGTGTGCCGGGCGTCGTCGCGCGCGCCAAGATTCTACAAGCCTGGCGCGAGCCGCGCGCCTCTCAGAAGAACCGGGACGTCCACGACGCGAGCGCCACCGCCCCGACGCCGAACGCCGCCTGCCAGGCCAGGATCTGCCGCTGGTCGTAGATCGTTTGCGTCGCCCACGGGACGTTCGCGGAAACCATGTCGACGAACGCGCCGAGCTCGCGGGCGGGCACGGTCGAAGCGATATCGTCCCCGCTGGGCCCCGGCCCTTCCACGACCCAGGGCTGCTGCAGGCGATAGAGCAGGGCGGCCGGCCAGGTCAGGCGCAGCACCACGTCCCGCACCGCGCCCGGCACGGCCAGATACAGCATGTCCACCCGCGCCCCGCGCAGGCCGTCGCGCAGCAGGTCGCGCGACGTTTCGGCGTCCACTTCCGTGGCGAGCAGGGTCGATTTCTCCGCCCGCGCGCTCGTGGTGCCGAATGAAAGATAGATTGGCGCGAGATCGAGCACCCAGCGCGGCGCGTTCAGTCCAAGTGCGGCGATCGCCGCCACGATCGTGTCGACCGCGTCGGTCTGCGCCTCGACCGCCTCCTTGAGCCGCCCGCCAAGCGTGATCAGCTCGGCGTCGCCGAAGACCTTCGCCAGCGACAGCACCGAGAGCAGGAACAGCGGCAGCGCGATCAGCGACAGGATCGACCGCGCCGAGCGCCGGAATGACGGCCAGATCGAGCGCAGCCGCACGCGCCAAAGCGGCGGCGGCGGGGGCAACGCCGGCCCGTCGTCTGCGGCGGCGTCCGGTGCGGCGGAGGTGGGAGGGATGTCGGACATTCCAAGCGCTTATCCGGCCAGTCGGCGCCCGCGCAAGGCGCTCCCGCTTGTCACGACCGCGCAGACGGACAATGGTGCGGCCGCAAACGGGCGCGCTGCGAACGGCGTCCCGGCAGGGAGACCAGCCCATGGGCGGCGTGATGCGGATCGTGGCGGCCGTGCTTGCCGTGCTCGTTTTGGCCGTCGTCGGCGGCTACTTCGCCCTGAAGCGCCCCGACATCCCCTACGCCACGCTCGACGCGAAGTACGCCAACGCCCAGTCCAAGTTCCTCGATCTCGGCGACGGGCTTTCCGTGCATTACCGCATCCAGGGCGCGCCGGAAGGGCGCACGCTGCTGCTCGTTCACGGCTTCTCGGCCTCGCTGCACACCTGGGAGCCCTGGGTCGAGCGGCTCGGCGGCACGTACCGCATCGTCACGCTCGATCTGCCCGGCCACGGCCTCACGCGCACGCCGCCCGGCTACGATCCCTCGCCGGAGTCCTATGCCGATCTCGTCGAGACGGTCGCGCAGAAACTCGGGCTCGGAAAGGTGATCTATGCCGGCAACTCGATGGGCGGCGGCATCGGCTGGCAGATGGCGCTGCGTCATCCCGCGCGGCTGGATGGCCTCGTCCTCGTCGACGCCGCCGGCTGGCCCGATCCGCGCCAGGATCCGCAGAACACGCCGGTCGTCTTCAAGCTTCTGTCCTCGCCCTTCTGGGGCCCGCTGATCCGCGATCTCGACGCCTCCGCGCTCACGGCGCAGGGCCTGCGCGCCTCGTTCGTCGATCAGTCGAAGGTCACGCCGGAGATGATCGCGCGCTACGTGGAAATGTCGCGCGCGCCGGAGCACCGCGCCGTGCTGCTCGAGATTTCGTCCGGCCGCGCCGGCCGCCAGCCCGCGACGCCCGAACTGATGGCGCAGATCAAGACGCCCACGCTCGTGATGCACGGCGACCGCGACAACTTGATCCCCGTCGAAAGCGGCAAGCGCTTCGCCGAGACGATCCCCGGCCCGAAACTGATCATCTACGAAAACGTCGGCCACGTGCCGCAGGAGGAGATCCCCGATCGCTCCGCGGCTGATCTCGACGCCTGGATCGCCTCGCTGCCGCCCACCACGCTCGGCGCGCCGCTGGCCTCTCCCGCCGCCGAACCCGGCGCGCCGGCCCCGCCCAAGCCCGGCAAGGCCGCGAAGCTCGAAGGCGTCTACTGAGCCTTGCCGTCGCAGGCGGCGCGGATCGTCGCCCACGCGTCCTCTGACAGGGTCGGCGCCGCGCCGGGTCGCGCTTTCGCCTGGGCCGCCTTGATGCGCGCGTCGATATCGGGATGGCTTTCGATCCATTCCGGAACGTCGAAGCGCGTGTCCTTCTCGTCGCCCTGCGTTTCGGCCTTGAGGCGCGCCAGCGCGCGCCCGAGCGCGCCGGGGTCGTGCCCCAACTGCGCCAGCGTCGCCAAGGCCCGGTCGTCCGCGCGCTGCTCCTGCGCGCGCGTGAACCGGAGCTCCGTCAGTTGCCCGGAAAGCAGCACCAGCTGCTGCGCGACGCCCGACCCGCCGGTGATCACCTCGAGCATCAGGCCGAGGCCGGCGTGCCGGTAGAGCGCCACGAGCCCGTCGCGCGCGGCCACGTGCGCCATCTCGTGCGCCAGTACGGCGGCGTACTCGGCGCCGCTCTCGACCGTGTCGAGCAGGCCGGCCGTCACGAAAATGCGCCGGCCCGGCAGCGCGATCGCGTTGGGCGCCGCCGTCCGCACGAACGTCACCTCCACCGGGCCCTCCACGCCGTTCGCCGCCGCCAGCCTGTCGACGAGCGCTTGCGTGGCGCGCACGGCCGGTTCGGCGGTGGAGGCCGGGCAGGGGCGCATGGCGAGGCTGATCTGCGCCGCGACGTTGTCGCCGATGGCCGCTTCCGCGGCCGCTGGCGTGTGGCGCGCGAGCGGTTCGGCGGCGAGCGGCGCGCCCCAGAACACCGCGGCCGCCAGGACGGCGCTCGCAGCGATCAGCCCCCCAACGAGCGCGAGCATGCGTCCGCCATGGCCAACGCGGGCCAGATGCGGCGCCTGCGCCTTGAGGGCCTCCCGTGCCGCGGCCGGCAGGATCAGCCGGAACTCGGGCGCGCCGCGACGTCCCAGGCGCAAGGACTGCGCGTCCACGTCGAGCAGATGAAGCTCCGCGTACGGAACGGTTGAGGCCGCGCCATCCTGGTCGATCGTCAGGCCGTCCGGCGATGCAATGACGCGCACGGCGTGCGCGGCCGCGCTCGCGCCGTCATGCAGGCGTCCGTCGAAGGCCGCCCCGGTCACACGCCGCCCGAAAGATCGAATGCGTCCGCCATGCCTTCGCCCGTGCGCGGCCCGCGCGAGGCGGCCTGGCCGATCGCGCTATAGTTCAGCTGTCCGGCAAGCTCGAGCCGCCGCGCCACGAAGCGCCAGCTGCGCATTTCGGCCGCCATGGCGCCGAAGCCCAGCGTGAAGATCACCAGAAGCGCATTGGTGAACACCAAGAGGAGCACGTCCCACGCGCCCACATGCACCCGGAACGACACCTCGCCGAGCGAGATCGATTTCGTGATCTGCCGCAGCATCACCGCCTCGTGCCAGGCGGTCATCAGCAGCAGCGGGATGATCAGCGCCAGTGCGGCGGCGTACATTTGCACGAACTGCATCGGTCCGGGATTGCCGCCAGACGCGGACATGATCGCGAACACAGCGCCGATGAAGGCGAGGTAGAAGACGATGGAGCCGAGCCACGCCAGCGCGAAGCTCGCCCAGACCTTCTCCGTGCGCGCCTGCGGGCTTGAATCATAGGCGAAGCCGAGGTCCCCGAATTTCGTGCGTGACCACATCCATTCGGCAAGGTTCAGCCGCATCTTCGGTGCGAACCAGCCGAACGTGATGATCGTCAGCAGCGCCTGCCCGAACGCGCTCAGCGCGAACGCGAGCGGCTGGCCTTCCTGCGCGAACCGCACGCCGCGCCACAGCGTCCGCGACAACTGATACCGCCGCGTCAGGAACAGCGCCGCGAAGATCAGCACGTAGAACATGAGATAAACGGCGAAGATAACGACGAAGCTCGCCGGCGGCTGCATCGCCAACTGCGCGAACAGCAGCGCGCCCACCATCGGCGCCATCACCGTGAAGATCGCGATCAGGAAGCCGAAGAACAGCTCCGAACCTTTGCCGACATATTCCAGCGGCTCGCCGTCGATCACCGTCTCTTTCCAGAGCCTGCGGCGAAACTGCGTTCGGCCCCAGAACCGGAACAACGTCAGCGTCAGGATCGAAAGGATACTGGTGTAGAACCCGATCCACAGCATGCCGCCGATCGTCGAGTGCTGGTCGATCTTCGCGCCGGCCGTCGTCGGCGCATCATGCGTTTCGCGGATCATCGCCGGAGCCCCCTCTGCGGTGCGACCCGGCCAGTCTGCCTTCGCTCAAGCTCAAGGCGCAAGCGCATCGCGCTCAATTCAGGGCGCGTGCCTGCGCGCCGCCTACAGCATCGCCGGGATGACGCGGTCCGGCGGCTTGTGGCCGTCGGCGAAGGTCTTGATGTTCATGATGACCTTCTCGCCCATGTCGATCCGGCCTTCGAGCGTGGCCGAGCCCATGTGCGGCAGCAGCACGACATTGGCCAGCTTCTTGAGCTTCGGATTGATCGCCGGCTCGTTCTCGAACACGTCGAGCCCGGCGCCCGCGAGCTCGCCCTTTTCGAGCATCCGCGCCAGCGCGCTTTCGTCGATCACCTCGCCGCGCGCGGTGTTCACGACATAGGCGTGCGGCTTCAAGAGCGCGAGACGGCGCGACGAGAGCAGGTGGTACGTCGCGGGCGTGTGCGGGCAGTTCACGCTCACGATGTCCATGCGCGAGAGCATCTGGTCCAGGCTGTCCCAGTACGTCGCGTCGAGTTCGGCCTCGACATGCGCCGACACGCGGCGGCGGTTGTGGTAGTGGATCTGCAGACCGAACGCCTTGGCCCGCCGCGCCACGGCTTGCCCGATCCGGCCCATGCCGATGATGCCGAGCCGCTTGCCCGAGACGCGCCGGCCGAGCATCCAGGTCGGGCTCCAGCCTTCGAACTTGTCGGCTTCGACGATCTTCACGCCTTCGACGATCCGGCGCGGCACCGCCAGGATCAGCGCCATCGTGATGTCCGCGGTGTCGTCCGTCAGCACGCCCGGCGTGTTCGTCACGGCGATGCCGCGCTGCACGGCAGTCTGCACGTCGATATTGTCCACGCCGGCGCCGAACTGCGCGATCAGCCGCAGCTTTTCCCCCGCGCGCGACAGCACGCGCCCGTCGATCCGATCCGTCACGGTCGGCACCAGCACGTCCGCGCGCTGCACCGCGGCGACGAGCGCCTCCGGGCTCATCGGCGTGTCGTCGACATTGAGCTCCGCGTCGAACAGCTCGCGCATCCGGGTTTCGACCGGATCGGGCAGTTTGCGGGTGACGACGACCTTCAAATGGCGCGCGGGCATGCGGGGCGGCATCCTCAACCAGCCGGCGGCGCGCCGGTCTTGTCTGCCCCCTTTCTAGGCTGCCCCCTGGCCGGGGAAAAGCGCCACGGGGGCCTTTCGCCGGCGAAATCGCCTGCGCCTTCATTTAAGCCCGTCTTCACCGCAGGTCTGCTTTCGTCACGGGCGTTCCAGAACGGGAGCGTCCGGTGACGACATTCGCCCTCCGTGTGGCCGCAGCCGCGGTCCTTCTTTGCGCGCTTGCGCCCACGGTCACGGCCGCCCCGATCCGCGACGCGCGCTTCATGAGCCTGCGCACCGACGAGGCCAATGGCCGCCGCGGCCCGGCCTCGGATCAGCCAATCCTTTGGATTTACAAGGCCCGTGGCCTGCCGATGCAGGTCCTGGCCGAGTCCGGCGAGTACTTCCAGGTCCGCGATCCGGAAGGCGAGAGCGTCTGGATCCACAAGAGCCAGCTGTCCGCGCGTCGAACGGTCTGGGTCCTGCCGGCGGACAAGCCGCTCGCCCTGATGCGCGGCCCCGAAAGCCGCGGCCGCCCGGTGGCCATCCTCGAGCCGCGCGTTCTGGCCACCCTCGAGGCCTGCGAAGGCGGCTGGCGCAAGGTCAGCGCCGGCGGCCATTCGGGCTGGGCGCCGGCCGAGGGTCTGTTCGGCGGCGCAAGCTGCGTCGGCGTCGAGCCCTAGAGGCTCCTGGCCGCGCGCCGGCCCCGCTTGGCGAGACCGGCCGTAGCGTGGTAGCCCGACAGCCCATACCGCTGTTCAAGGGCCAAAATGTCCGTTTCCGCAAAGCCGCCTGCCGTCGAGCGCCCGTCCTCCTACGATCGGGACGCGCTGCTCGCCTGCGCCCGCGGAGAAGTCTTCGGTCCGGGCAACGCCCAGCTTCCCGCCCCGCCGATGCTGATGATGGATCGCATCACGTCCATCACCGCCGAAGGCGGCGCGCACGGCAAAGGCCGCATCGTCGCCGAGTTCGACGTTACGCCCGCGCTCTGGTTCTTCGGCTGCCATTTCGAAGGCGATCCCGTCATGCCGGGCTGCCTCGGCCTCGACGCGATGTGGCAGCTCGTCGGCTTCTATCTCGGTTGGCTCGGCGCGCCGGGCCGCGGCCGCGCGCTCGGCGTCGGCGAGGTGAAATTTTTCGGCCAGGTCACCCCCAACGCCAAACTGATCCGCTACGAAATCGATCTCAAAAAGGTCATCTTGCGGAAGTTGGTTCTTGGCGTGGGCGATGGGGCGATGTTCGTCGATGACCAGCCGATCTATTCGGCGAAGGACTTGAAGGTTGGCCTTTTCACTGCCGAACAGCTGGCCGCCGGAATGAAATGAGACCCGGAAAACGGGCGCCAGAATACCGGGCACAGGAAACGAACGATTTTCGAGGGGTACCACGTGAGACGCGTCGTCGTGACCGGGTTGGGGATCGTGTCCTCGATCGGGAACAATGCCAACGAGGTGTTGGCTTCTCTGCGTGAAACGAAGTCCGGCGTCACCCGCGCGCAGGACTACGCCGATCTCGGCTTCCGCTGCCAGGTGCACGCAAGCCCGACGCTCGATTGGGAGCAGGCCGTCGATCGGCGCGCGGCGCGGTTCCTCGCGCAGGGCACCGGTTGGGCCCATGTCGCGATGGAGCAGGCGATCGCCGATTCCGGCCTCGCGCCCGACGAGGTCAGCCACGACCGCACCGGCATCATCGTCGGCGAGGGCGGCCCGTCCACGCGCGCGATCGTGCAGGCGGCCCACATCGCCAAGGAAAAAGGCCCCAAGCGCGTCGGCCCCTTCGCGGTGCCGAAGGCGATGTGCTCGGGCCCGTCCGCCACGCTCGCCACCTGGTTCAAGATCCGCGGCGTCAACTACTCCATCAGCTCCGCCTGCGCGACGAGCGCGCACTGCATCGGCGCCGGCGCCGAGCAGATCCAGTGGGGCAAACAGGACGTCGTGTTCGCGGGCGGCTGCGAAGAACTCGACTGGACCCTCTCGGTCCTGTTCGACGCCATGGGCGCGATGTCCGCGCGCTTCAACGAGACGCCCGCGGTCGCCTCGCGCGCCTATGACAAGGACCGCGACGGCTTCGTCATCGCCGGCGGCGCCGGGATGGTGGTGCTCGAGGAGTACGAACGCGCCAAGGCCCGCGGCGCCAAGATCTACGCCGAAGTCGTCGGCTATGGCGCGACGTCCGACGGACACGACATGGTCGCCCCCTCGGGCGAGGGCGCGGCGCGCTCGATGCGCATGGCGCTCGCCGGCGCCGGCGGCCGCAAGATCGATTATCTCAACACCCACGGCACCGCGACGGAAGTCGGCGACGTGAAGGAGATGGAGGCCGTGCGCGAGGTGTTCGGCAAGGCCCCGCCGCTGATCTCGTCCACCAAATCCATCACCGGCCACAGCCTCGGCGCGGCCGGCGTGCAGGAAGCGATCTACTCGATCCTGATGATGAACTCCGGCTTCGCCGCCGAGAGCGCCCACATCGACGAGCTCGATCCGGCCTTCGCCGATCTGCCCATCCTGCGCGCCCGCCACGACGGCCCGATCGACACTGTCATGAGCAACAGCTTCGGCTTCGGCGGCACGAACGCCACGCTGGTGCTGACGCGGGTGTGACGGCGGCGGCGCAAGACGCCGCCGTCATCCTGGGCTGCGTCAGCAGCCCGGGATCCAGAGACCGCCTTCGAGCAAACGTGCAAAATCCAGCGTCATTCCGGGGCGCGCGGAACGCGCGAACCCGGAACCCAGGGGATGGGGCTGGTCGCGGTTCGCGAAATTCCCGCCGTCGCCGCCTGCTCATGTTTGCTCCTGGGTTCCGGGTTCGGCCTGCGGCCGCCCCGGAACGAAGCTTTGTTTTTTCCCCCGGTCGCTCGCAAGAGTGCATGAGAGCAGCGCCCCGTCCACGCTCGCCTCCCGGCCGCCCTTGACCGCGCCGCGCGCGCCGCTTACCCCGCGCCCTTCACGTGGAGATCCCCATGTCCGATTGGACCTTCCCCAAAGGCGACCTGATGGCCGGCAAGCGCGGCCTCGTCATGGGCGTCGCCAACGACAAGTCGATCGCCTGGGGCATCGCCCAGCAACTCGCGGCGCAGGGCGCCGAGCTCGCCTTCACCTATCAGGGCGAGGCGCTGGAGAAGCGCGTGCGCCCGCTCGTCGAGAGCATCGGCGCGCAGACCATGCTGGAATGCGACGTCACCAACGACGCCCAGCTCGACGCCGTGTTCGACGCCTTGCAGACGCGCTGGGGCAAGCTCGATTTCCTCGTCCACGCCATCGCCTTCTCGGACAAGAACGAGCTCAAGGGCTCGTTCGTCGAGAACACGACGCGCGAGAACTTCCTGCGCACGATGGACATTTCCGCGTTCAGCTTCGTCGCCTGCGCCAAGCGCGCCGCGCCATTGATGCAGCCGGGCGGGTCGCTCGTGACGCTCACCTATCTCGGCGCCGAGCGCGTGCTGCCGAGCTACAACGTGATGGGCGTGGCCAAGGCGGCGCTGGAGGCCTCCACGCGCTACATGGCGCGCGATCTCGGCCCCTCCGGCATCCGCGTCAACGCGATCAGCGCCGGCCCGATGCGCACGCTCGCCATCGCCGGCATCCAGGGCGGCCGCGGCCTCATCTCCACCGGCCGCGCCTGGAGCCTGATGAAAGAAGACACCAGCATGGAGGGCATCGCCGGCTGCGCGCTGTGGCTGCTCTCCGACCTCGGCCGCTCCACCACGGGCGAAGTCATCCACGTCGACGCCGGCTTCCACGTCGTCGGCCTGCCGGACGGCCTCGACGCGGGGTAGTGACCTTGAGGCGTGCGCACAGCGCACACCCCTCATCCGTCTCGCGCGCCGTGCGCGCGATCCACCTTCTCCCACAAGGGGAGAAGGACCTCGCCGGCGACCTTCTCCCCTTGTGGGAGAAGGTGGCGCGAAGCGCCGGATGAGGGGTGAACCACCCACGCGCGTTACGCCGCGCGGCTCTCCTTCGGCAGCAGCGCATCGACGCTCTGGAAGCCCGGCAGCGCCTCCACGCGCGCCGCCCACGCCTTCACGTTCGGAACCTCGCCCAGGTCGAACCCGGCCTGGCCCGCGTAGCCGACGACGCCATACACGTCGATGTCCGCGAAGGTCGGCCCGGCGCCGCCGGCGAGCCAGGTCTTGCCCGCGAGGTGCTTGTCCAGCTCGGCGAGACCGGCTTTGCCCTCGGCCGTGTAGTGCGCCGCGACATCCTCCGGAACCTTCAAGAACCCGAACTTGATCCCGCGCGGGCGATAGATGCCGCGGGTGAGGCGATCGTTCGACCAGTGCACCCATTCGCGCGCCGCCTGCCGCTCGGCGGCGTCCGCGCCGGCGAACTTGCCGGACGTCTCGGCGAGATATTCGAGGATCGCCGAGGACTGGCACATCAGCCGCCCCGTCTCCCGGTCCTCCAGGCACGGCACCTGGCCGTAGCGGTTCTTGGCGATGTAGTCGGGGCTCTTGTGCGCGCCCTGCATCATGTTGACGTGCTCGTAGGCGAACGGGACGCCCGCCAACGTGAGCATGAGGCCGACCTTGTAGGTCGGGCCGGAAGCAAAGATGCCGTGCAGAACATAGCGCGCCGCCATGGGGTGTCTCCTCGAGGGCCGGGGGTGAGCGGGGCGGGACCGTACGCCCGCCGGTTGGTCGCGCCAAGACGCGACTTGCGGCCGCGGAGAGGTCGAATCGCTCTTGACGCAACGTCGCCTCTGTGGAGAAATCAAGACGTGGACAGGCGCAGCGCCAAGTCCCCGCCCGTTTTCGCGAAGCTCTGCTTCGACCCTATTGAGGGCCGGTGAAGTATTCGCTGCGCCATGACCAGTCGACAATTGGAGGACGGCCGTCTGGCCGCCAAAGCTCGGCCGGCGCGAGGGTGGCGCGCTTCAGCAAAAACGGGGTGCTCCGAACAAAACATGAACATTTAGCCGTGCACGCACCTCCGGAAATCACGCGCCACCGCCGTCACACCCACCCAAAGCCCTCCCCCAGCGGGGGAGGGTTGGGAGGGGGAGACGGTCACCCACCCACGCTCTCCGTCATCCTCGCGTCGCACCCCGTGCGAGGCGGGGATAACGTCATCCTGGCCCGCGAGCGGGCCGGGACCAGAGACCACAGCCCCGCCGTCTGGATCGCGCCGCGCCTCCGGCGCGTCGAGGATGACGCCGCACCGGTGAAGGCGGGGGATAGCCAAAAACTAATCCGCCCCCGGACGATCCCGCCGCATACTCATCCCGTCGCTGCGACAGGGCGGTCTAGAACGTCGAGAACGCGCAGCGGATCGGTGAACGGGCTCGGAGAGGGTGACGCCTCGAAGAGTTGCGGTCAGGACCTGAGAAATCCCACCTTGAAG
>JAGWZE010000065.1 GCA_018969015.1 Alphaproteobacteria bacterium | reverse complement strand
CATGCTGTGCGGATGCAGCGGAAGTATGTTGAACCGCAAACCGTCCAGGTTCCCCGTCTCAGAGCCAAGTGACCGCGCCGCATCGAGGCCCCAGCCGGTCACGGGCTTCTCGTGGATCAGGCCTTCGGCGTTCCGCCAGATCAGCACCCGCATACGCCACGAGTCCGGTAGCCGGTCGACGAACGCCGGATTACTCAGAATCAAGGGCGTCACGAACGGCGCAACGAGGATCCAGATCGCCGAGCAGCCCGAGGCGATGATCAATCCCAGTCTCGGCGCCGCATAGGTGAAAAGGAACGCCACGAACCCGGTGGCGAAGCCCACGGCGTTCGTCGCCATGTCGAACTGTAGCGACAGGACGGCTGTCGCGACGAGCGCCACGCGCCAGACCGCCCGCTGCCAAGCGAAGCCACCGACACATGCGCCCATCACGCCCCAAACCAGGATGACGAGGGTCGATGCGCCCTTGCCGGGGTTGCGCATCAATGCGCCGGTCTCGGCGGTGGGGTTGAAGAAGCGATTGATTGGCATGTCGGCGAACGCTTCGACCATGAGCATCGCCGCGAGCGCGAGGACGCACGCGATCCCGATCCACGTTGCGACCTCGCGGGCGCGTCCGCGCGTGTGGGCGCACGCGGCGATGAACGCCGCCCCCGTCACCAGGCCGCCGCTCAATTTCCAGATCTGCATCGAGTTGGCTGTCGGAGACCAGGAGGTGGTGATCCCGGCCCAGATCAGGAACAGCGCAAACGCGACGAGAACCGGCCAGACCTCGGCGATGATCCCGCCCAGACGCCGAACTGGAACACCCAGCAGGCCCCCCAGCGCCGCGATCGGCGCCATCGCCATGCCGCCGCCAACGGCCGCCGGCGCGGTCAGCACGAATGCGAACGCGACTGCGATTGCTGACCGCCAGCCGGAGAAAGACGGAGGAGGGGCGGGAGAGTTCGCGTCGGCCATGGCCGGTTATCGCCGCATTCCCGACGTCGTGTCACCCCGCCATGTGAAGGATCGCCGAACCGGATGGCTCCGAGCCTGGCACGCCTCCATCCGTGACCCACGCCCCCGCCTTTGCTAAGACCAAACGCAATGGCCCCGAACCTCTCCCCCTACGCCCATGGCTTCGCCCGTGTCGCCGCCGCCACGCCGGCCGTGGGGGTTGGTGCGCCTTTGGTTAACGTTGCGGCCGCGACGCCGCTCGTCGCGGAGGCCGACACGCAGGGCGCCGCCCTCGTTCTCTTCCCCGAGCTCTCCCTCTCGGCCTACGCGATCGACGACCTGCACCTCCAGGACGCGCTTCTCGATGCGGTCGAGCAGGGGATCGCCACGCTTGCGGCCGAGACCGCCGGCCTTCGGCCCGCCCTCATCGTCGGCGCGCCGCTCCGCCACCGCGGCGCGGTCTACAACTGCGCCATCGTCATCCACGCCGGCCGCATCCTCGGCGTGGTCCCCAAGACCTACCTCCCGAACTACCGCGAGTACTACGAGAAGCGCTGGTTCGCTTCGGGGCGGGACGTACGCGGCGCCGCGATCACGGTGGCGGGGCAGGAGGCGCCGTTTGGCGTCGATCTCCTGTTCGACATCCCCGCTCTGCCCGGCGCCACGTTAGGGATCGAAATCTGCGAGGACGTCTGGGCGCCGATCCCGCCCTCGACGCTGCAGGCGCTCGCCGGCGCGACGGTGCTCTTGAACCTGTCGGCCTCGAACGTCACGATCGGCAAGGCGGCCGAGCGGAAGCAACTGTGTAGCGCCCGGTCTGCCGCCTGTGCCGCCGCCTACGTGTACTCGGCGTCAGGACCGGGCGAGTCGACGACGGACCTCGCCTGGGACGGACAGGCCGCCGTGTTCGAACTCGGCGCCGTGCTTGCCGAAGGGCCGCGCTTCAGCCCCGAGCCCACGCTCCTCGTCGCCGACATCGACCTCGACCGCATCCGCCAAGACCGCATGCGCAACGGCACGTTCCGGGACACCGCGGCGAACCAACACGTCCCCGAGTTCCGGCGCGTGGAGATCCCCTTCACGCCGCCGGCCGGGCAGCTCCCGCTTGCCCGCGTCGTCGATCGCTTTCCCTACGTGCCGGCTGATCCCGCGCAGCTCGATGCGAACTGCTTCGAGGCCTACAACATCCAGGTCCAGGGCCTCGAGACCCGCCTGCGCGCGACGGGCACGCCGCGCGTGGTGATCGGCGTTTCCGGCGGTCTCGATTCCACGCACGCGCTCATCGTGGCGTCCAAGACGTTCGACCGCCTGGGTCGTCCGCGTTCGGACATTCTCGGATTCACGCTGCCGGGCTTCGCCACGAGCGAGGGCACGCGCGCCAACGCGATCGCGCTGATGCAGGCGCTCGGCGTCACGGTCGGCGAGATCGACATCCGCCCGGCGGCGCGGCAGATGCTCGCCGACATGGACCACCCGTTCGCGCGTGGCGAGGCGGTCTATGACGTGACGTTCGAGAACGTTCAGGCCGGCCTGCGCACGGATTATCTCTTCCGCCTCGCGAACCAGCGCGAGGCGATCGTCGTCGGCACCGGTGATCTGTCCGAGCTCGCGCTCGGCTGGTGCACCTACGGCGTCGGCGATCACATGTCGCACTACAACGTCAACGCCTCGGTCTCGAAAACGTTGATCCAGCATCTGATCCGCTGGTGCGCGACGTCGGGCCAGTACGATGCGGCGACGGCGGCGGTCCTGCTGCGCATCCTCGACACCGAGATCAGCCCCGAGCTCGTGCCCGCAGATGCGAGCGGCAAGATGCAGTCCACGCAGGACACGATCGGGCCTTACGCGCTGCACGATTTCGCGCTGTACTACATCACGCGCTACGGCCTGCGGCCGTCGAAGATCGCCTATCTCGCCGAGATCGCCTGGAGCGACGCCGCGCGCGGCGCTTGGCCGCCGGGCGTGCCGGCGAAGGACCGCGTGGCCTATGATCGAGCGACGATCGTGAAATGGCTCGAGGTGTTCTTGCGGCGCTTCTTCGCGACGAGCCAGTTCAAGCGCTCCGCCGTGCCGAACGGGCCGAAGGTCAGCTCCGGCGGATCTTTGTCGCCGCGCGGGGATTGGCGCGCGCCGAGCGACGGCTCCGCCGAACCGTGGCTCGACGAATTGCGTCGCAACGTCCCGCTTTAGCGCTCCTGCTTTTACCCGCTGGGCGAACCTGCTAGGTCCACCTGGGGACGACGACAGCAGTGCAGGGACGCGCATGAAATTCGTGATCGGTCACGCCCAAGCGGATGAAGCGCTGGCGCGTGAGGTGGCCCAGGCCACCAAGGAGGAGTGCTTGGTCTTCCCCGTGCGGGACGGAGCAGGCGACGTCGTGTTCGGCGATCATTTGATTCGTATCGCGTTGTGGACACCGCACATGGCCGACGCCGGCCAAGCGTTCGCGATGGAGCGGTTTCTGGTCAACGGCAATCTGCGCCGCCTCGCCGTCATCTTTCCCGATGCGCCGCCCCTGACTCCCGGCCTCAATGACGCCGGCCAGATCATCTTGAATTGGAGCGACCAGTTCGCCGACGATCTCGCCGTTACGATGCGCGTGTTCAAAAGTGACAAGTTCGGCGCCGATAAGCTCGAGCCGTTGACGCGCAAAAAGCGGCGGTAAGATCGCGGCGCGGCGTCAGCCAAATGGTGTGCCGAGACCGGGCGGCATGCGCTCTCGACCCGCCGCAATGACGTCGCTAGTCGCCCATGACGTCTTCGCTGACAAGTAGCCAGTCGTCGCTTTCGCGCCCGTTGCGACGCAGCTTGCGCAGGCCGAATGTCGCAATGCCTCCGACCGGCGCGCGAATAACGCCACGCCCGATCACGATGCGGCCGAACGAGCAATCCAGTTCGCCGCTCGCCGGCGTTTTCGCGACGACCAAGGCCGTCACGTACTTCTCAACCCGCATGGCTCCCACCTTTAGCCAGTGCGCCCCACTCGATGGAGCCATGCGGGGGGAAACGCGTCAAGCGAGGCATCGCCCGAACCCGGCGCGTCGATCAAAACGTGCGCGCGTCTCGCCGGCGCGCTAAGGACGGGCCTGCCCTGGAGCCACGTCATGTCCGAAGAGGCCCTCGTCGCCGCTTTGAAAACCGCCCGCGTCGCCGTGATCGGCGACGTCATGGTCGACCACTATGTCTATGGGGCCGTGCAGCGGATATCGCCCGAGGCGCCCGTTCCGGTGCTGCACGTTGCGAGCGAGCGGCACGTTCTGGGCGGGGCCGCCAACGTCGCCGCCAACATAGCCGCCTTGGGCGGCGCCGTTCGCCTCGTGGGCGTCGTTGGGGCCGACCCGGCGGCCGATCAGTTGCGTCGCATGGTCGCCGGCCTGGGCCGCGTGCAGCCTGACTTCGTCGTCAGCGCAACGCACGAGACCATCGTCAAGACCCGGTATCTCGGCGATCGCCAACAGATCGTGCGGGTCGATCGCGAGACGCGCGCCGCGCACGATACGGACGCGATCGCGGCCTTGGCCGCGGCGGTCGAGCGGGCCGTCGCGGACTGTGACGTCATCGTCCTTTCGGATTACGGCAAGGGCGCGCTCGGGGACGCGGTTCTGCAGGCCGCGTTCAAAGGCGCGACGGCGCACGCCAAGCCCGTCATCGTCGATCCCAAACGCCTGCGGCTCGCGGATTATCGCGGCGCCACCGTGATCACGCCCAACCGGCGCGAGCTGGAA
>JAGWZE010000040.1 GCA_018969015.1 Alphaproteobacteria bacterium | reverse complement strand
GGCGGCCGCGCGGGCGCGCACCACGCGGCCCTTGGCGGGCGCCGGCTCCGCGGCGAGGCGTTTGACGGCCTCCATCATGACGAGTCCGCCAAAGGCCGGCCAGACCATTTCCCCGATGCGTTCGAGATCGTCCGCGAAGGTCAGCAGCGGCCGCCAGCTCCAGGGCGGCGAATAGAGGGCGCGGGTGCTGGCCGTCGGTTCGAAGAGCGCGTCGCGCAGGAGCGCGGCGAGCTGCGAGCGGGAGTAGGGCCGGCCATGTCCGAACGGCGTCGAATCCGTGCGCGCCCACAAGCCCGTGCGGTTGGCGGCGACCGCGACGACGCGGCCTTCCGGCGCCGTCACGCGCCAGACCTCGCGCAGCAGCGTGTGCGCCGAATGGGTCTCCTCCAACGCGTGCACGAGGACGACACGATCGAATACGGCGTCCATGAACGGCAGGCGCTGGTCATCGCCCAGGCAGGCGAGGCCGCGCGCGTCGTGCGGCCAACGCTCGGCGCCCTGGGCGGCCGGCATCAGCGCCACGGCCCGGCGCGCGACCGGCCGGAAGGTCTCGAGTAGCGGCGTCGCGTAGCCGAGCCCCAGCACGTCCAGACCGGCGGCGTCGCCCCACAAGGCGGCGATACGGCGCTCGATCATGCGCCGGGCGACGTCCCCCAGCGGGGTCGCGTAGAAGCGCTGCAGGGTTTCGACATCGACGCGCATGGTCCTGCTTTGGTAGGGTCAGGGATGCTTCAAATCCATCAATTCCCGTGCCTCGACGACAATTACGGTTTCCTGGTTCACGATCCGGAGACCGGGGCCACCGCCGCGATCGACACCCCCGACGCGGACGTCTACCTCGCCGAGGCGGCCCGCAAAGGCTGGCGCATCACCGACATCTGGAACACGCACTGGCACCCGGACCACGCCGGCGGCAACGCCGCGATCAAGGCGGCCACGGGCGCGGTCGTGAGCGGACCGGCGGAGGTCGCGCGCATCGGCGTCGCGCCAGACCGCGTGCTGCAGGGCGGGGACGAGGCGCGGCTGGGCGGGCGCGTCGCGCGGGTGCTCGATGTCGGCGGCCATACGCTCGGGCACATCGCCTATGTGTTCGACGCCGACCATGCCGCGTTCGTCGGCGATGCGCTGTTCGCGCTCGGCTGCGGTCGCATGTTCGAGGGCGATCCCGTGCAGTTCTGGGCGAGCCTCTCGCGCCTTGCGGCGCTGCCGGACGAGACGGTCGTCTATTGCGCGCACGAGTACACGGCCTCGAACGCCAAGTTCGCGCTGCACGTCGACGGCGCCAACCCCGCGCTCGTCGCCTATGCGGACGAGGTGGCGCGCAAGCGCGCCGCCGGCCAGCCCACCGTGCCGACCACGATCGGCGCCGAGCGCGCGGCCAATCCGTTCCTGCGCGCGCCGGCGCTGAAAGCGGGCCTTGGTCTGGCGGACGACGCCGAGGCGTTCGCGACGCTGCGGCGCATGAAGGACACCTTCAAGTAAAGCCGGGAGGGAGCCGACGATGACGCGCGGCGCTGGCGATCTCGGCGCGAACGAGATCATTCGTCTGCTCGGCATGCAGCCGCATCCCGAGGGCGGCCACTATGTCGAGACCTTCCGCGACGCGCCGGGCCCAGACGGGCGGCCACGCTCGACCGCGATCTATTTTCTGCTGCAGGCCGGCGAAGTCTCGCACTGGCATCGCGTCGATGCCGTCGAGACGTGGCTGTGGCATGCGGGCGGGCCGCTCGCGCTCAGCATCAGCGAAGACGGCGTGAGCGCGCGGGCGATCCGCCTTGGTCCCGATCTGCGCGGCGGCCAGCGCCCGCAGGGCGTGGTGCCGGCGCATGCGTGGCAGGCGGCGGAAACGCTCGGCGCCTGGACGCTCGTGAGCTGCACGGTCGCGCCCGGATTCCGGTTCGAGGGGTTCGAGCTGGCGCCGCCGGACTGGTTTCCCGGCAAGGCGTGGTAGTCGGTGGCGTTCGCCGGGGGCGGTGTCAGGGGGCGGGCGGAAGCGTGCGGAGCAGCTCGGCGACCCCGTCCCAAATCCTGCTCAGAACGAACCCGCCCAGTGCCGTGAGCACGGCGACGACGGCGCCGGCCGCGAACACGGTGTGGCTCAACCGATCGAGCTTGGAGTCGTGGGTCGAACTCGCGGCGCGCAAGTTTTCCACTTGAGCCGTCAACACGCCCAGGCTGCGCTGTATGTCGAGCAGGGTTTCGATCACGACGGTTTGTGACGGTGGCGCTGCAAAGTCAGGCGGCGCAGCATCGGGGGGCTGGGGAGCCTTGGCCATACCGTCAGGCAACTCGCTGATGTACTACCAAACTTGAGCAGGGATCACCCTGGCCCGCAAGCTCAGGGCCGCCCATTCTCGGCTCATCTGTCAGCGCGGGCGCTGCTGCGGCACGGGCTGCGTGGTCGTCAGCGCGGTCTGCACGGCCAGCGAGGAGGGCCGCCCGGCATACCCCATGGTCGGCGCGACCATGACCTGAAGGGCGCCGTCCGGCTGCATGCGGGCCTGCGGCTTGTCGCCGAAGACGATCACCACGCGCTGCACGTTGGGGCCGCGGGCGCCGGCGAGGCCCTGTGCGGCGCGTGTCGCGGCGTCGACGACGAGGCCGCTCGCGGCGCCGGATTTCGGGGTTTCGAACGCGATCGGCCGGCCGACCGTGCGTACGGTCAGGCGGGCAAGCTCGCGCAGGCGGGCCTGCTGCGTCTCGACGGGCCATTCCGGCGGGGCCAGACGCGGCGCGTCGCCGAGCGGTTCGGCCGGCGCGCCCAGGTCGCCATGGCCGCGGAACAGGGTCACGGCGCCGAGACTGGTGATGCGGACGAGCACCTCGCCCCGCTCGGTCTTGTACAATTCGTCGCCGCGCGGGCCGGCGGTGGGCCGCAGGACGAGAACCTCGTCGTCCCCGTCATAGCGGAATAGGGCGGTGCGGCCGGGCGACCGGTCGAGCACGAAGCGGACGCCGCCGTCTGGCGTGGCATAGCGGACGGAGCCGAGGGTGTCGTTCGCGGGCGGATCGACCAGGCCGATCGACAACGGGGACATCTGCGCGAACGCGGCCCCGGGGGCGATGAAGGTCAATGCGGCGGCGGCCATCGAGGCCGAGGCGCTGAACTTGAGGCCGCGATCGTGCGGCCGCGCGGCGGGCGACTGGTCCGACGAACGGTGAGTCATGCGTGGGGCTCGATCATCGGGCCGGCATAGGCGACCCCGACCTGGGCGGATTTGGGGCGAATCGCCCCTCCGTTCCCCCTAGTAGGGGCCGTCTGTGTCCGATCGGCAACAGTCCGCGCCGCCCCCATCGATCGTGTCACCCGGCGATATACTGGGCGCCGTTGACCGTCATGGTCGCGCCCGTGATGAACGCCGCCTGGTCCGAGGCCAGGAACGCCACCATGGCGGCGATCTCGTCGGCCTTGCCGAGGCGGCCGGCCGGGATCGTCGCGATGATCTTCTTCAGGGCCTCTTCCGGCACCGCGGCCACCATGTCGGTGTCGATGTAGCCGGGCGCGACGACGTTCACGGTGACGCCCTTGTTGGCGCTTTCCTGCGCCAGCGCCTTGGTGAAGCCGATCATGCCCGCCTTGGCGGCCGAGTAGTTCACCTGGCCGGCCTGACCCTTCTGGCCGTTGATCGAGCTGATATTGATGATGCGGCCGAAGCCGCGGGCGCGCATGCCCTCGATCACCGGGCGCGTCATGTAGAACAGGCTGTCGAGGTCGACGCGGATGACCTCGCGCCATTGCGCGGCGGTCATCTTGTGGAAGAAGCCGTCCTTGGTGATGCCGGCGTTGTTGACGAGCACGTCGACCGGGCCGAGCGCGGCCTCGACCTTCGCGATGCCCTCGGCGCAGGCGGCTTCGTCACCGACGTCCCATTTGAACACCTGGATGCCGAGTTCGGCGGCGGTCTTCTGCGCGGCCTCGTCGTTGCCGGCGTAATTCGCCGCGACCTTGTAGCCCGCCTTCACGAGATGCGCCGAAATCGCGTGGCCGATGCCGCGCGTGCCGCCCGTAACCAGTGCGACTCGAGCCATGATGTCCTCCCGCCTGCGCGCGCGCCCAGACGCCGCGTCGTTCGGGGGGAAACAAACTCCATAGCCTCGCGGGCGGCAAGTCCTGACGGGAACGCCGTGGGCGAATTTGCGCCGGCGCGTGGACACGGGCGTGTGACACGGCCGCGTGTCGGCGTGGCCGCGACGGTCGATCCCGTGCGGTGGTCGCCGCACGGGATCAGGGCCGATGATGTCAGGGCGTCGGTTTCGGCGCGTCCGCAGGCGCATCCGTCGGCGCCGTCGCGCCCGACGGGCGCACCCCGCCGAGCGGCGGCGTATCGGGCGCGGCGGCCTTTGCGTCGGCCGGCGGCGTCAACGGGGCCGGGCGCGTTTTCACGGGCGTCGGCGCCGTGGACGAATGCTCGTTGACGATCTTCCAGCCGCCATCGGCCTGTTTCTGATAGACGTCCGTGATGCGCGCGACGAACCAGGTCGGCTTGCCGTTCTTGACGACGTCGACCGTCACGACGCTGGAGTCGATGAAGGTGTCGGCGTCCAGCACCTGAATCTTGCGGGCGTTCAGCGTCATTTTTGGCTGCAGCTTCAGGAACGCTTCCGCATCCGCCTTGTTGCTGGCTTCGGTCGTCATCAGGTCGTTGTTCAGCAGGCTGAAGGCCACCACTTCGGGGTGGTAGGCGGCCATGACCTGGGCGACGTCGCCCGAGGCGAAGCCCGCGCCCGCCGCGTCGGCGATCTGGGTCGCCTCGGCCTCGGTCAGCACCGCGGGCGGCGGCGGAGGCGGCGGCGGGGCGTCCTGCTTGGCGGCCGGAGGTGCGCAGGCGGCGAGCAGCGCCAGTCCCGCGGCGGCGGCGAGATGTCTTTTCATGCGGCGTCTCCCTCGGGCGGCCGATGGCCAGGCGGAGCGGGGCCGGCCGCTGACCCCACAATCGTTGTGCGCGCGTGACCGTGGTTTGGCTAGACGCGCTGATCCCGGCGCCTGTGGACGGGCCCCGCGCGGCGCGCCATGGTCGCGCGTCCGCGTCGGCACACGGGAGGCGAACATGCTCGGCGACTCGATCCTTCAGGCCATCGTCACGACGGCGCGTCCGGACGCGTCGCGCGCCTTCTACACGGAGACGCTCGGCCTGAAGCTGCTCGAGGACAATCAGTTCGGGTTCGTCGTCGCGGGGCAGATCGGCTTCCTGCGCGTCGCCAAGCTGACGACGATGATTCCCTCGCCCAACGCCGTCGCCGGCTTCATGGTGGCCGATGTCGCCAAGACGGCCGCCGATCTTGCGGCCAAGGGCGTCGCGCTCGAGCGCTTCGCGTTCCTGCAGCACGATGCGGCGGGCCTCTGGACGGCGCCGGACGGCTCCAAGATCGGCTGGTTCCGGGATCCGGACCTGAATCTCCTGTCGATCTCGCAAAGGCCGAAGGTCTAGCCCGGCCGGCGCCCGCGTCGGGCGCCGTCACCCTGGGCGCGGGCGGGCCGCGCGCTTGCCCCGGCCGATCGGACGTGGTGGAACGGCGCCTCCCAGGGAGTGCTGCGCCGTGCCCATGCCGGAGCCGAAACTCGGATCGGGCCCATGGATCATGGGCATCCTCAACGTCACGCCGGACAGCTTCAGCGACGGCGGCGCCCATGCCGGCGTGCAGCCGGCGGTCGACGCCGCTTTGGCCATGCTGGAGGCGGGGGCGGACGTCATCGACGTCGGCGGCGAGTCCACGCGCCCCGGCGCCGCGCCCGTGCCCGCAGCGGAGGAGATCGCGCGTGTCGCGCCGGTGATCGAGCGGCTGCGCGCGCGCACCACCGCGCCGATCGCCGTCGACACCATGAAACCCGAGGTGGCGCGGGCCGCGTTCGCCGCCGGCGCGACGATCTGGAACGACGTCACCGCGCTCGCCTATGCGCCGGACAGCGTCGTCACCGCCGCCGAGCTCGGCGCGACGGTGATCCTCATGCACATGCAGGGCGAGCCGCGCACGATGCAGGCCAATCCGGTCTATGAGGATGTCGTCGCCGACGTCGCGGCCTTCCTCGAGGAGCGGGCCGATATCGCCGAGGCCGCCGGGGTGAAGCCCGAACGGATCTGGGTCGATCCCGGGCTCGGGTTCGGCAAGACGCTTGGCCACAATCTCGATCTCGTGCGCGGCCTGCCGCACATCCGCGCGCGCACGCAGCGTCGGGTGGTGTTCGGCGCCTCGCGCAAGAGCTTCATCGGCACGCTCGATGGCGGCGCGGGCGCGCAGGACCGGCTCGGCGGCTCGCTCTCCGCCGCGCTTGCCGCGTGGGAGTTCGGCGCCGACATGCTGCGCGTGCACGACGTGCGCGAGACCGTGCAGGCCCTGCGCGTCTGGCTCGCCATCGGCGCGGAGTCTTGAGCATGTCCTCCTCCATCGGGCGTGTGCTGATCGTCGCCGGCTCCGACAGCGGCGGCGGCGCCGGCATCCAGGCCGACATCAAGACCGTCACGGCGCTCGGCGGCTTCGCGATGACGGCCGTCACCGCCATCACCGTGCAGAACACGCTGGGCGTTACCGGCGTGCACGGCGTGCCGCTCGACATCGTGGCGGCGCAGATCGAGTCCGTCGTCACCGATCTCGGCGTCGACGCCGTGAAGACCGGCATGCTTGGAACCGCAGCGACGGTCGAGGTCGTCGCGCAGGCGCTCGCCCGCTTCGCGCCGGATACGCCGAGAATCGTCGATCCCGTGATGGTCGCGAAAGGCGGCCACCCGCTGCTGGAGCCGGACGCCGTCGTGGCCGTGGTCGCGCACATGATCCCCGGCGCCGCGCTCGTCACGCCCAACGCGCCGGAGGCCGAACGGCTGACGGGATTGCCCGTCGCCAACCTTGACGGCCAACGCGCCGCCGCCGAGCGCCTGGTCGAGCTCGGGGCCCGCGCCGCACTCGTCAAAGGCGGCCATCTCGACGGAGACATTCTACGCGACGTGCTCGTCACCGCGGACGGACGCACCCTCGTCGTCGAAGGCCCGCGCATCGCCACGCGCGCGACGCACGGCACGGGCTGCACGTACGCCTCGGCCATCGCCGCCTTCGTCGCTCGCGGCGCCGATCTCGAAACCGCCATCCGCAGCGCGCATGCCTATCTCGCCGAAGCCATCCGCCGCGCGCCGGGCCTCGGCGCGGGTCACGGGCCGCTGGCGCATGGGTGGCCGTTCGCTGACGGCGGCCGCTGACCCGGGCGTCATTCCGGGGCGGCCGAAGGCCGAACCCGGAACCCAGGGGACTGGGCCTAGGCTGAGGTTTTGCTGTCGAGCGAAACGTTCGGACCGTTGAGTCCGATCGCCTGGGTTCCGGGTTCGCGCGTTCCGCGCGCCCCGGAATGACGGACCGAAGAGAGTCGCGACACCGCCTCCAGAAAGCCCGCCCGGCAGGGCGAAAGGTCCGCCCCCGGCGCCGCCCGGTGCGCGAATGTCCTGGCCTCTTCGCGCGCGCGGCCCCAACTGGCATAGTGGGCTCGGGATCGTCCGGGTCCGGAAGGTTAACGCCCATGCGCATCTGGCTCGTCGACGCCTTCGCCGACAGACCGTTCCACGGCAACACCGCCGGGGTCGTGCCGCTGCGCGCCTGGGCGCCCGACGCCGTCCTGCAGGCCATCGCCGCCGAGAACCGTTGCTCCGAGACCGCATTTTTCGTGCCCACCGGGCTCAAGGGCAACTACCAGCTGCGCTGGTTCACGCCCGCGGCGGAGGTGCCTCTGTGCGGCCACGCCACGCTCGCGGCGGGCGCCGTGCTCCTTACCGAGATCGAGCGCGATCTCGACGTTGTCGTATTCGATACGCGTTCGGGCCCGCTCGTCGTGCGCGAAACGCCGGACGGCTTCACCCTCGACCTGCCGCGCCGCCCGCGCGCCGTGTGGACGCCGCCGGCCGCCGTGATGGAGGCGCTGGGCGACGTGCGCGTGATCGACGCCTTCACCGGCGAATACGCGACGATCGTGCTGTCTTGCGAAGCCGACGTGCGCGCCGCCCGCCCCGTCATGGCCACGATCGAAGCTGCGATCCGTGCGCCGCGCGCCGGCTGCCTCGCCATCACCGCGCTCGCCGACGAGGACCGTCCGTACGATTTCGTCAGCCGGTTCTTTGCGCCGGGCGTCGGCATCGAGGAGGATCCCGTCACCGGATCGTCCTTCGCCGATCTCGCGCCCTATTGGTGCGATCGCCTGGAGAAGGAGGCCGTAACGGGCTTCCAAGCCTCCGCGCGCGGCGGTCTCGTGCGCGGCCTGCAGACCTTGTCGTCCACGCGCCTTCTCGGTGAGGCCGCCGTCTATCTGCGCGGCGAACTCGATGCGCGCGTGGTGCGTCTCCTGACGGCCGCCGAAGGCGCGGCGCCGGTCGCGCCCGTCGCGCCCCGCAGCGACGACGCCGAGCGCGTCGTGCGCATCGCCGATCTCGAGGACGACGCCGTCGCCGTGTTTGATCTCGAAGCCCCCGACGGCGAGGACCAGGGCGTCTTCATCCGGGAGCGGCGCATCGTCGTGAAGGACGCGCCGGCCAATGATCAGCGCGCCGCCGATCGCCGCGGCTGAGACGGCCAGCTCGACAGCGCCAGCCCCGCCATGACCAGCGCGAGCGCGATCGCGGCTTCGACGCCCGGACGCTCGGCGAGGAACACGACGCCGACGGCCGCGGCCCAGATCGGAATGAGATACGTCGTGTACGCGGTGAACAGCGGCCCGCGCCGCCGGATCAGCACCACGTAGAGGATCGACGCCACGCCCGATGGGCCAAGTCCGAGCGCCGTCACCGACAGCCACGCGGCGGGCGAGGCGGTCGCGGGGAACGGCGCCGTCAGCGCCGCGATCGGAACCGCCGCCACCATGCCGGCGAGGCTGAACATTGCCGACGCCGCGATCGGCCCCACGTCCGGTGCGCTCTTCACGACGACATTGGCGAAGGCGTAGCACGCCGCGCCGGCGAGCCCGGCCGCGACACCGAGCGCCTGCGCGCTGGCGCCGGCATTCATCAAGCCAGGCGCGGCGAGCGTCAGAAGCCCCAAGAAGCCGAGCGCGATGCCGGCGATGCGGCGCGCGTCGAGCCGGTCACCGAGCATCCCGGCGGCGAGGATGGCGGTGAAGAAGGGCGAGGCGCCATTGCAGATCGCGACGAGTGTGGAGTCCATGCGCGCGCTCGCCCACGCGAACAGGAAGAAGGGCGCGGCGGTGCCGATCGTGCCAATGAGGCCATAGGCGCGCCAGGCCCGGCTGTCCGAAAGAGGCGGGATCTTTTCGCCGGCGATGCGCGCCCAGGCGAGCAGGAGCCCCGCCCCGACAACCAGACGGCCGGCCATGATCCAGGCCGGCGGGATCTCGTGGACGGCGATCTTCAACGCCGCGAACGCGGAGCCCCAGATCGCCACGAGCGTGAAAAGGATCAGCCAATCGAGCCGGGCACCGCGCATCCTCGCCGCCTAGCACGGGGGGCGGGCGGCAACCAGGGCCGCCGCGCGCCGCTCCAGAGCGTCGCAGGCCGCCACATTTCACTTGCGCGGATTCCCGACATCGCGTTTCTGGCCAGCGGGCCACCCGCTCCCACCGGCGGGCGCCCATCTGCAAGGATGGGAGTACATCGATGACGACGATTCCGCCGAAGCCGGCGACGAAGCCTGTTGACGCCCGGTTCTCCTCGGGCCCCACCAAAAAACGACCGGGTTGGACGCTCGCCGCGCTCGAAGGCGCGGCGCTGGGCCGTTCGCACCGCTCCAAGGCCGGAAAGGCCAAGCTCAAGGAAGCGATCGACCGCACGCGCGCCGTGCTGCAGGTCCCGGCCGACCACAAGATCGCGATCGTTCCGGCCTCCGATACCGGCGCCGTCGAGATGGCGATGTGGTCGATGCTGGGCGAGCGCCCCGTGGACGTGTTCGCCTGGGAAAGCTTCGGCGAAGAGTGGGTCACCGATGCGCAGACCCTGAAGATCGACGCCGCGCTGCACGTCGCGCGCCCCTATGGCGCGCTGCCGGATTTCGCAAAGGCGCGCAAAGGCGCCGACATCATCTTCACCCAGAACGGCACCACCTCCGGCGCCAAGATTCCGAACTTCGACTGGATCGCCGCCGACCGCGAGGGGATCACGATCAACGACGCGACGAGCGCCGCCTTCGCGCAGCCGATCGATTGGTCCAAGTGCGACGTCGTCACCTATTCCTGGCAGAAGGTCATGGGCGGCGAGGCTGCGCACGGCATGCTGATCCTGTCGCCGCGCGCCGTCGCGCGCCTGGAAAGCTACACGCCGAACCGGCCTCTGCCGAAAATCTTCCGCCTCACCAAGAAGAGCAAACTCGACGCCGAGATCTTCGAAGGCTCGACGATCAACACGCCGTCTCTTCTGTGCACGGAAGACTATATCGACACGCTGAAATGGGGCGAAAGCATCGGCGGCCTCGAGGCCCTGATCGCGCGCGCCAACGCCAACTCGAAGGCGCTGTACGACTGGGCGGCGAAGACGCCGTGGATCGCGCCCCTCTCTGACGATCCGGCGACGTACTCGAACACCGGCGTGTGCCTGAAGGTCGTCGATCCGCGCGTCTCTGCGCTGGACGAGGCGGGGCAGGCGGCGTTCGCCAAGAAGCTTTCCGATCTGCTCGAGAAGGAGGGCGTCGCGCTCGACGCCGCGTCGTACCGCTCGGCCCCTCCGGGCCTGCGCATCTGGTGCGGCGCGACGATCGACAAGGCCGACGTGGAGGCGCTCATCCCCTGGATCGAGTGGGCCTTCGCGACTTGCGTCGCCGAGCTCGGCTGATCGATTCGGCGCGGGAGACCCGCCATGATCACGCTGCGTCACGCCACGCTGGATGACGTGCCGACCCTGATCCGTTGGGATCTGGAGCCGCACGTCATCGGCGCCACCACGGACGACCCCGACGCCGAGAACGCCTTCGAAGGCATCGACTGGGCCGAAGAGGTCGCCGCCGGCAACGACGTCTCGCGCTACTGGATCGCCGAACTGGACGGCCGCCCGATCGGCGCCCTGCAGATCATCGATCCCGCGCGCGAGCCGACGCACTATTGGGGCGAGATCGAAGACGGACTGCGCGCCATCGACATCTGGATCGGCGAGGCCGCCGAGCTCGGGAAAGGGCGCGGCACGGAGATGATGCGGCAGGCGCTCGCGATGTGCTTCGCCGATCCCGCGGTCAGCGCCGTCGTCATCGATCCGCTCGCGTCCAACGAACGCGCCCACCGGTTCTACCAGCGTCTCGGCTTTCGCGCGGCCGAACGCCGCCTCTTCAACGACGAGGACGATTGCCTCGTTCACCGCCTGACCCGCGCCGATTGGCGCGCCCATCTTCCTGGAGCCTGACCATGCCCAAAGTTCTGATCTCGGACGATCTCTCCCCCGCCGCTGTGGCGATCTTCAAAGCGCGCGGCGTCGACGTCGACGTGAAGACCGGCCTGAAAAAGGACGAGCTTCTCAAGATCATCGGCGACTATGACGGCCTCGCCGTTCGTTCCGCCACGAAGGCCGACAAAGACGTGATCGCCGCCGCCGCCAATCTGAAGGTGATCGGCCGCGCCGGCATCGGCGTGGACAACATCGACATCCCCGCCGCGACGGCCAAGGGCGTCGTGGTCATGAACACGCCCTTCGGCAACGCGATCACCACGGCCGAGCACGCCATCGCGCTCCTGTTCGCCGCCGCGCGCCAGATCGGCGCCGCCGACGTCTCTACCCAGGCCGGCAAGTGGGAGAAGAACCGCTTCAACGGCGTGGAGCTCTACGCCAAGACGCTCGGCGTCGTCGGCTGCGGCAATATCGGTTCGCTCGTCGCCGAGCGCGCGCTGGGCCTGAAGATGAAAGTGATCGCCTACGATCCGTTCCTGTCGCCGGAACGGGCCATGGAGATCGGCGTCGAGAAGGTCGAGTTCGAGGACATTCTCAAGCGGTCCGACTTCATCACCATGCACACGCCGCTGACGGAGAAGACGAAGAACCTCTTCTCCGCGGAAGCCCTCGCCAAGACGAAGAAGGGCGTGATCATCGTCAACGCGGCGCGCGGCGGGCTCGTCGATGAATCGGCCCTGCGCGCGGCGCTCGAAAGCGGCCACGTCGCCGCTGCGGCGTTCGACGTGTTCGCCGTCGAGCCTGCGAAAGAGAACGTGCTGTTCGGCGCGCCGAACTTCACCGCCACGCCGCACCTCGGCGCCTCCACGACGGAAGCGCAGGAGAACGTCGCGCTGCAGGTGGCCGAGCAGATGAGCGATTATCTCGTCACCGGCGCCGTCACCAATGCGCTCAACATGCCGTCGATCACAGCGGAAGAGGCGCCGAAGCTGAAGCCGTTCGCCGCGCTCGCCGAGAAGCTCGGCCAGTTCGCCGGCCAGATCGCCGATGACGGGCTGGAAGCGGTGGAGATCGAGTATGAAGGGGAAGTGGCCGCGCTGAACGTGAAGCCGCTCACCGCGGCTGCGCTCGCGGGCCTGCTGCGGCCGATGCTGCAGGACGTGAACATGGTCTCGGCGCCGGCGATCCTGAAAGAGCGCGGCGTGGCCCTCACCGAGTCCAAACGCCAGACCTCGCCGACCTATGACAGCCTCGTGCGCATCAAGGCGAAGACCGGCGGCTCGTGGCGCACGCTCGCCGGCGCGGTGATCGCGGGGCAGCCCAAGATCGTCGAGGTGAAGAGCATGGCGCTCGAGGCCGCGTTCGCGCCGGTGATGCTGTACGTGAACAACTCCGACAAGCCGGGCTTCATCGGCGCGCTCGGCACCATGCTGGGGGAGGCGAAGATCAACATCGCCACGTTCAATCTCGGCCGCGTCGCGGCGGGCGAGGACGCGATCGCGCTCGTCGGCGTCGATCAGGTCGTGCCGGACGACATTCTGGCCAAGCTCAAGGCCTTGCCGCAGGTGCGTTACGTCAAAGTTCTGCGCTTCTAGGGCACGCGAATCGTCCCGGCCAACGCCAGTATTGGCCGGGACGACTTCAAGCAACGGGGTCTGCAACCGGCCTGAAGTCCCCCTCGATTTCCTCGGCAAACTACTGGTAAGTAACGCGCGGGGACAGCGCCCGGGGAGAGTCATGAGAACTGCGTTCGGACTGGCATTGCTTGGCGCCGCCATCGCGGCCGCGCCTTCCGCCCAAGCGCTGGATACGCTCCATGTCGGCGTCCTGAAGCACAATATCGGCGTCATCAACGCCAAGACCGAAGGCCGCGAAGACGGCTTCAATGTCGAGGTCCAGGCCGATTTCGGCTCGCCCGCGATGTTGTCCTGGGCCGGCAAGCCGAAACCCTATGTGATGGCCTCGCTCAACACCGCTGGCGACACGAGCTTCGCCGGCGTCGGTCTGCAGTGGCGCGTGCCGCTGGGCGAGAAGTGGTCGTTCGATCCCGGTTTCGGCTACGTCATCCACAATGGCGAAGTGAAAAACCCCTACCGGAACGGCGATCCGCGGGCGACGGCCTTTTCGAACGAGCACCTGCTGTTCGGCTCGCGGGACCTGTTCCGCTCCACGCTGGGCGTCAGCCGTGAGCTCGGCGGCCCGTGGACGGGACAAGTGTTCTACAACCATCTGAGCCACGGCCAGATTCTGGGCAAAGGCCGCAACCAGGGCGTGGACCAGATCGGTCTGCGTGTGGCCTATCGTTTGCGGGACTGATCGCGCGCTCCGCGCCCCGTTCGACGCCCGCCGCCTTGCGCCGCCGGCCGCGGCGGGGGATAGGGAGCGCGCTTCGGAGAGCGGTGCATGAGTTCGGTCGTCGTGATCGGCGCCCAGTGGGGCGACGAGGGCAAAGGCAAGATCGTCGATTGGCTCTGCCATCGGGCGGACGTCGTGGTGCGCTTCCAGGGCGGCCACAACGCCGGCCACACCCTCGTGGTGGGCGGCGTCACCTACAAGCTGTCGCTGCTGCCGTCCGGCGTGGTGCAGGGCAAGCTCTCGATCATCGGCAACGGCGTCGTCGTCGATCCGCAGGCGTTGCTGGACGAGATGGCGCGCGTGGGCGCGCAGGGCGTCACCATCACGCCGCAGTCGCTCGTGCTCGCGGACAACGCGTGCCTCATCCTGCCGCTCCATCGCGATCTCGACGCGGCGCGCGAACGCCAGGCCGGGGACGCCAAGATCGGCACCACCGGCCGCGGCATCGGCCCGGCCTATGAGGACAAGGTCGGCCGCCGCGCCATCCGCGTCGCCGACCTCGCCGACCCCGACGCGCTCGACCAGAAGATCCCGCGCCTCCTCGCGCACCACGACGCGCTGCGCCGCGGCCTCGATCTACCGCCCGTCGATCCCGCCGCGCTAAAGGCCGAGCTCCTCGCGCTCGCGCCGAAGCTGTTGCCGTTCGCGCAGCCGGTCTGGCGCGTGATGGAGGACGTGCGCAAATCCGGCCGCCGCATCCTGTTCGAGGGCGCGCAGGGCGCGCTGCTCGACGTCGATCACGGCACCTATCCGTTCGTCACCTCGTCCAACACCGTCTCGGGGCAGGCGGCGGCGGGTGCGGGCGTCGGGCCCGGCGCGCTGCGCTACGTGCTCGGCATCGTCAAAGCCTACACTACGCGCGTCGGTTCCGGCCCGTTCCCCACGGAGCTGTTCGACGACGCCGGCAAGCGCCTGGGCGAACGCGGGCACGAGTTCGGCACCGTCACCGGCCGCGCGCGCCGCTGCGGCTGGTTCGACGCCGTGCTGGTTCGCCAGACGCTCGCCACCGGCGGCGTCTCCGGCATCGCGCTCACGAAGCTCGACGTGCTCGACGGCTTCGACACGCTGAAGATCTGCGTCGGCTATCGCATCGGCGATCGCGCGTTCGATCACCTGCCGTCCGGTATGCGCGAGCAGGCCGCGGTAGAGCCGGTCTACGAGTATTTCGACGGCTGGAGCGAAAGCACCAAGGGCGCGCGCTCCTGGAAGGATCTGCCCGATCGCGCCGTGAAATACGTGCGTCGCATCGAGGAGCTGATCGGCGTCCCCGTCGCGCTGCTCTCCACGAGCCCCGAGCGCGACGACGTTATCCTGATGCGCGATCCGTTCCAGGCGTAAGCCGATGACGACCAAGCCGCCGCGCGGATTGCCCACGCTGCTCGCCGTCACCGATATCGGGTTCATCCTCTATTGGTCGATCACCGCGCTCGCTGCGCTCGGCGTGCTGCAGATCCCCGCCGCGTATCTCTACAAGGGCTATCACGACCCCATGCTTGTGGCGTGGAACTGGTCGTTCGCGCCGCTCGATCTCGTGGCGAGCTTGATCGGCCTTGCGGCGCTCGCGGCGCTGCGGGCGGGGCGGGCGTGGCGCGGGTTGGCGATCCTGTCGTTGGCGTTCACGAGCGTCGCGGGCGGCATGGCGATCGCGTTTTGGGCCATCGCCGGCGATTTCGACTGGAGCTGGTGGGCGCCGAACCTGTTCCTGGCGCTCTGGCCGTGGATCTATCTGCCTGGCCTGGTGCGCGCGGCATGAGCGAAAAGCCCGATCCCCGCGCGATCCGCCGCCTGTTCGGCGCGTTCCTGCTCGTGAACGTCTCGCTGCTCGCCATCGTCGCGGCGCTGGTCGTGCGGGCGCTGCGATGAGGCGCGCGTCTCTCCGTCATCCTCGCGGCGCCGAAGGCGCTGCGGGGATCCAGGGACAGCGCTGCGGCCGCTGGATCCCCGCCGCGCGCAAAGCGCACGGCGAGGATGACGGAGCGCGGATGTGGTGATGGCCCCTCAATCTCCAGCTTCAGTCATTCGTTTGGTCACACTACTGCGCACGCCCGCCGCCGGCTGGGCCGAGATCGCGCGCGATCCGCCGCCGCCGCGCGCGGTTGCGCTGCAGGTCCTTGCGCCGCTCGCGGCGCTCGCCGCCGCATGCCCCGCGCTCGGGCGCGCCGTGTTCGGAGAAACCGCGCTCGGCGTCACCTATCGCCCGTCGCTCGTGGAGACGATGCTCGGCTTCGTCGTCTCCGCCGTTCTGATCCTTGGCGGCGCCGCGCTGACGGCCATGGTCGTCGATCGTTGCGCCCCTGCGTTCGAGGGAAAGCGGAGCTTTCCACGCGCCTTCGCCCTGGTGGCGTTCGCGATCACGCCGGCGCTGCTCGCGGCGGCGCTCACGTTCGTCCCGGCCTTGTGGCCGCTCGCGCTGGCCGGCCTCTACGCCATTCCGCTGCTCGTGTTCGGTTTGCCGCCGATGATGCAGTGCCCGCCCGATCGCGCGACTGCTTATGCGACGGTCGTCGTGGTCGCGGCGCTAGTGATCGTGCTGGTGGCGGCCGCGCTATCCGCGTGCGTCGGGCAATTGCTTTAGGGCAGCGGTTCACCCCTCATCCGTCTCGCACGCTTCGCGTGCGATCCACCTTCTCCCACAAGGGGAGAAGGTCGTCGCAGTGGTCCTTCTCCCCTTGTGGGAGAAGGTGGCGCGAAGCGCCGGATGAGGGGTGAACCGCTGCGTTAACGGCTCTCGCGCATCGCCGCCGCAACGGCGTGGTCGCGCGGATCGGCGCTCGCCTCGAGCGCGGCGATGACGCCGGCGCGGTCTTTTTCGGGCTTGTCCTGCGAGAGTTTGCGCTTGCCCTCGAGACGCGTGATCTCGATCTCGAAACCGACGAACCCGCACAGCATCGTGGCGATGTAATCCTCCGGCGCGTCCTCGATCGACCAGGGCTCGGGGCGGCCCGCCTCGTGCGCGTCGGACAGCGCCGCCACGAGCGCGCGCAACTGCGCCGGCTCCTCGATCACGGTGAGCGCGCCATGCACGTGCAGCGCTTCGTAGTTCCACGTCGGCACCGCGCGGCCGGTTTCGGCCTTCGTCGCGTACCAGCTGGGCGAAACATAGGTTTCCGGTCCCGGACAAATCACGAGCGCCGGGCAGGGCGCGGCTTTCCAGATCGGATTGGCGCGGGCGAGATGGCCGATCAGCCGGTCTCCGCGCAGCTGCACGGGGACATGCGCGGCTGCGAGACCATCAGGCCCCGCCACGGTCAGGATGGCCGCGCGATCGAACGCCGCCAGCGCCGCGCGCGCCTCGGCTTCAGGCATCAGGTGCAGCGGATGGCCATACATCCGCGCGGTCTCAGTCTTCGTCGCCGTCGATGTCGTCGTCGGCGTCGTCGGCGTCGCGCTCATAGGCGTCAGCGGCGACGGTCTCGGTCGCCGGCTTCAGCGTGTCGCCGCCCAGGCGCTTGCGGCGCGCTTCGTCGCGCGCCTTCTGCTCGGCGGCCTTCGCAACCACGTCGTCCAGCTCGATCTGCGAGCACAGGCCGAGCGACACCGGATCGACCGGCTTGATGTTGGCGCTGTTCCAGTGCGAGCGCGAACGGACTTGGTCGATCGTCGACTTGGTGGTGCCGATCAGCTTGACGACCTGGCTGTCCGGCACTTCCGGGTGGTTGCGCAGGAACCAGGCGATGGCGTCCGGGCGGTCCTGGCGGCGCGCGATCGGGGTGTAGCGGGCGCCCTTGCGCTTGCGCTCCGGCAGGTCGACGCGCGTCTGCTCCATGACCTTGAGCTTGTAGTCGGGGTTCTTCTCGCCCTTCTCGATCTCCTCACGGGAGAGGAAGCCGCCGGCGATCGGGTCGACGCCGCGGATGCCCTTGGCGACGTCTTCGTTGGCGATGCCCTGGACCTCGAGCGGATGCAGGCCGCAGAAATCGGCGATCTGCTGGAAGGAGAGCGCGGTTTCCTCGATCAGCCATACCGCGGTCGCCTTCGGCATCAGCACGTTGGACATCGAAAAACCTCACGAAAACAAAAGCGCCCGGCGGCGTCGCCGGGCGCTGGCCCAAACATCAGCAACGGGTGATCGTCGCTCATCCAGCGCCAATCACCTTCGCTCCTATACGGCGCCGCGCTGCGAAAGGGAATGGTTTAGACGTGGCAAGGGGCGGGTTTTGGGGGGCTGCAGCCCATCTTCCCCCGCTTTCGGGGGAAGTGGCCCGCAGGGCCGATGGGGGGCGTGGAGAGTGGCTGCGACGCCCCCCTCAGGCGCTTCGCGCCAGCTCCCCCGCAGGCGGGGGAGCATCGGCGGCCAGGCCTGCGTGTCCCAAGCGGTCCCGGCCTGTTCCCTTTGCGTCCCGGGGCCGGTAAGACGGCGCCCATGTCCGGACAGACCCTCTACGAAAAGATTTGGGCCCAGCACGTCGTGTCGCAGGAGCCCGACGGCACGGCGCTTCTCTATATCGATCTGCACCTCATCCACGAGGTCACGACCCCGCAGGCGTTCGCCGGCCTCAAAGCCGCCGGCCGCAAGGTCCGGCGCACCGATCTCACGCTCGCCGTGGCCGACCACAACACGCCCACGGAAGACCAGGCGCTCGGGATCGCCGGCGTCAAGGACCCGGAAGCCCGCCTTCAGCTCGAGACGCTGACGAAGAACGTCGCCGAGGCCGGGATCGAGTATTTCCCGATGGGCGACGTCAACAACGGGATCGTCCACGTCGTCGGTCCTGAGCAGGGGCGCACCCTGCCGGGCATGACGATCGTCTGCGGCGACAGCCACACCAGCACGCACGGCGCGTTCGGCGCGCTCGCCCACGGCATCGGCACCAGCGAAGTCGAGCACGTGCTCGCGACACAGACGCTGCGCGCCCGCAAGGCCAAAACCATGCGCGTGAGCTTCGACGGCGAGCTCGGCCGCGGGGTCACCGCCAAGGACATGGCGCTGCACATGATCGCCACGCTCGGCGCCGGCGGGGCCAATGGCCACGTCATCGAGTATGCGGGCTCGGCCGTGCGCGCGCTCACGATGGAAGGGCGTATGACGCTCTGCAACATGTCGATCGAGGCCGGCGCGCGCGCGGGCCTGATCGGCGTGGATGAAACCACGATCGACTATGTCCGCGGCCGGCCTTCGGCGCCGAAGGGCGCGGCGTTCGAGCAGGCCGTGGGCGCGTGGCGCGCGCTCGTCTCCGATCCGGACGCGCGCTTCGACCGCGAGGTCGTCATCGACGCCGCCGCGATCGCGCCGACGATCACCTGGGGCACGAGCCCGGATCAGGGCGCGCCCATCACCGGCGTCGCGCCCGATCCGGAGAGCTTCGCCGATCCGATCGCGCGCGAGGCCGCGCGCCGCGCGCTGGCCTATATGGACCTTGCACCCGGCCAGAAGCTCGAGGGCGTGAAGATCGATCGCGTCTTCATCGGCTCGTGCACCAACAGCCGCATCGAGGACCTGCGCGCCGCCGCGGAGATCGTCCGGGGGCGGACTGTCGCGCCGCACGTGCGGGCGATGGTGGTGCCGGGCTCGGGCCTCGTGCGCGCGCAGGCCGAGGCCGAAGGGCTCGACGCCGTGTTCCTCGCCGCCGGCTTCGAGTGGCGCGAGCCGGGCTGCTCGATGTGCCTCGGCATGAACCCGGACAAGCTCGCGCCGGGCGAGCGCTGCGCCTCCACCTCCAACCGCAACTTCGAAGGCCGCCAGGGTCGCGGCGGGCGCACGCATCTCGTGAGCCCCGCCATGGCCGCCGCCGCCGCCGTCACTGGCGCGCTGACCGACGTGCGCGCGCTGTGAGCGGCGCGCCCGCGATCTCCGGGATCGATCACGTCGCGCTCGCCGTGCGCGATCTCGACGCGACGAAGGCGCGGCTCACCGCACTGCTCGGCCGCGCGCCCGAATGGGTCGGCGCCGATGGCGGCGCCCGCCACGCGTGGTTCCAGATGGAGAACCTCGCGCTCGACGTGATCGCGCCGACGGGCGCGGGCCTCACGGGCGATCAGATCCAGGCGCGGCTCGACAGCTTCGGCGAGGGCATCTGGGCGATCGCTTATCGCGCGCCCGATCTCACGCGAACGCATCGTCTGCTCGGCAATCGCGGCCTGACGCCGGCGCCGATCGGCCGCATCCGCGCGACGCGCGAAGGCGGCGCGGAGAAGCGCTACTGGACGATGGCGACGCTGCCGCCGGATCAGACGCACGGCGTGTTGACGTTCCTGATCGATCAGGCCGCGAATTTCGACTGGCCGCAGGCGCCGGTCGTCGCGGAGGCGCCGATCGTCGGCCTTGATCACCTCGTGGTGCGCACGCCGGCGCCGGATCGTGCGCTCGCGCTCTATGGCGCGCGGCTCGGGCTCGATCTGCGCATGGACCGCATGGCGCCGGAGTGGGGCGCGCGTCTGCAGTTCTTCCGCTGCGGGGACCTCATCGTCGAGGTGATGCACGAGCTTGCGAAAGCCGAGAGCGACGGCCCCGACAGCGCGTGGGGCCTTTCCTGGCGCGTCGCCGACGCCGACGCCGCGCAGGCGCGCCTCGCCGCGGCCGGCTTCGACGTCTCTGCCGTTCGTACGGGCCGCAAGCCCGGCACGCGTGTCTTCACGGTGCGCGACGCGCCCGCCGCCGTGCCCACGCTCATCGTTCAACCCGCATCGCGAGCCGAGCCATGAAGGCCTTCACCACGCTGACCGCCGTCGCTGCGCCGCTGCCGGTGGCGAACGTCGACACCGATCAGATCATCCCGAAGCAGTTCCTTTCGACGGTCGAGCGCTCGGGCCTCGCCAAGGGCCTGTTCTACGACATGCGCTTCGACGCGGACGGCGCGCCGAAGCCCGATTTCGTGCTGCACCGCCCGGAATATGCCGGCGCGAAAGTGCTGATCGCCGGCCCGAATTTCGGCTGCGGCTCCTCGCGCGAGCATGCGCCCTGGGCGCTGCAGGATTTCGGCATCTCGTGCGTGATCTCGGCCGGCTTCGCCGACATCTTCTACAACAACTGCTTCAACAACGGCCTGTTGCCGATCGTGCTGCCGCAGGACGCCGTCGACGAGCTGATGGGCGAGGCGCGCGGCGGCAACCACGTGTTCTCCATCGATCTCGAACGGCAAACCGTCACGGCGCCGTCGGGCAAGACGTACGGCTTCGACATCGATCCCGGCCGCAAGCGCAAGCTGCTCGAAGGCCTCGACGACATCGGACTGACCCTGACGCGCGACGACGCCATCAGCGCCTACGAGGCCGAGCGGCGGATGGTGCGCCCCTGGCAGCGGTGAGACTGCGGATTTCTGCGCCGCGCCTGGTCTAGCGCTCGCGCCCTGCGATCCCCATCTGTACGAGATGATGGCCATCGAAGACCGCATCCCGGATCTCTCCGACAAAGACCTCGCCACGTTGCTCGCCAACGCCCGCCGTCTCGCCGACGACGGGGAGGGGCGGCGCAAGGACGACGCTTCGCGCCTCGTGCCTCTCATCGAGGCCGAGCTGGACGTGCGCCGCGCCCGCGCGCCCGCGCGCCCGGAGCGCAAGACGCCGGTCCGGGCGGCCGCGCCGCGCAAGCCCGCCGCGCGCAAGCCGACAAAGGCCCGCGCCGCAAAGTCCTGATCGCGTGCAGGAATTGGCGGGCGGCATGCCATGATCTATGGTTCGGCCCAACGTCGGCGGTGACAGCCGGCGGCGGAGGCGCACCATGGAGCATTTCGACGTCCTGATCGTCGGCGCGGGGATTTCCGGCATCGGCGCGGCGCGGCATCTGGCGCGCCAGCACCCGGGCAAGTCCTACGCGATCTTCGAGGGGCGCAGCGCGCTCGGCGGCACCTGGGACCTGTTCCGCTATCCCGGCATCCGGTCCGATTCCGACATGTACACGCTCGGGTTCGCATTCCGCCCCTGGCGCGAAGCGAAGGCGATCGCGGATGGCCCCTCGATCCTGAAATATCTGCGCGAGACCGCGCGCGACACCGGCGTCGATCGGCACATCCGCTACGAGCACAAGGTGAAGCGCGCCTCGTGGGATTCGTCACGCGCGCGCTGGACGGTCGAGGTCGAGCGCGGCCCGGACAAGACGCCCGCGAAGGTCACGTGCGGCTTCCTGTTCATGTGCACGGGCTACTACAACTACGCCCGCGGGCACCGCCCGGAGTTCCCCAACGAGCAGGCCTTCCAGGGGCCGATCGTGCATCCGCAATTCTGGCCCGAGAATTTCGACTATTCCGGCAAGCGCGTCGTCGTGATCGGCAGCGGCGCGACCGCCGTGACGCTCGTTCCCGCGATGACGGACAAGGCCGCGCACGTCACGATGCTGCAGCGCTCGCCGACCTATGTGGTCTCGCGCCCGGCGGAAGATACGTTCGCCAACTGGCTGCGCAAAGTCCTGCCGGCGCAGATGGCCTATGACATCATCCGGTGGCGCAACGTCGTGCTGCAGGCGATCTTCTTCAATCTCGCCCGCACGCGTCCGGAAAAGACGAAAGAGCGTCTGCTCGGGCTGCTGAAACAGCATCTCAGCGACGCCCAGATCGCCGAGCACTTCACGCCCGCCTACAACCCCTGGGACCAGCGCTTGTGCCTCGTTCCGGATGCGGATTTGTTCAAGGCGATCGGCTCCGGGAAGGCGTCCGTCGTCACCGATCACATCGCGCGCTTCACGCCGAACGGCATCGAGCTGAAGTCCGGCAAGGTGCTGGAGGCGGACGTCATCGTCACCGCCACCGGGCTTGATCTGCAGGTGCTTTCGGGGCTCGAAGCCGACGTCGACGGCGTGCCCGTCGATTACGCCAAGACGTTCTCCTACAAGGGCATCATGTATTCCGGCGTGCCGAACATGGCCTCGGTCTTCGGCTACACCAACGCCTCCTGGACGCTGAAGGCCGATCTGACGGCCGAATATGTCTGCCGCCTGCTCGCGCACATGGATGCGCGGGGGTTCGCGGAGTGCCGCCCGGTCGCCGCCGATCCCAACATGAAGGCGACGCCCTGGCTCGATTTCAGCTCCGGCTACGTCGTGCGCGCGATGGAGAAGTTCCCCAAGCAGGGCGATCACGATCCCTGGCTCGTGCACCAGAACTATTGGCGCGACCTGATGGCCTTCCGGTTCGGCGCGATCGACGACGGCGTCATGCGCTTCACGCCGCGGGGCGCGCGGGCGCCCGCCGCGCCGCCGCCGCAGGAACGCCCGATCGCCGCCGAATAAATGGAAAGCCCCGCGACAGCGACCGTCGCGGGGCGAATTCCTTCGATACTCGGAACCCGGATCAGTCGTCGTCGACCGTGCCGTTGCCGCGGAGCTTCTGGCCCGCTGCATTGAGGTCGTCGTTGGCCTTCGGCTGGCCCGGCTGATCGTCGTCGACCGTGCCGTTGCCGCGACGCTTCACGCCATTCGCGTCGAGATCGTCGTTCGCCGCGTGCTCCTGCTCATGCTCGGCTTCAGCGGCGTGCTCGTTCTCGTGCTCGGCTTCCGCGGCGTGCTCGTGCTCAGCCTTCTCGGCCTTTTCAGCCTTCTCGGCCTTTTCAGCCTTCTCGGCCTTTTCAGCCTTTTCCGGCTTCTCAGCCTTCTCGGCCTTCTCAGCCTTCTCGGCCTTCTCAGCCTTCTCGGCCTTCTCGGCCTTCTCGGCCTTCTCAGCCTTCTCAGCCTTCTCAGCCTTCTCAGCCTTCTCAGCCTTCTCAGCCTTCTCAGCCTTCTCAGCCTTCTCAGCCTTCTCAGCCTTCTCAGCCTTCTCAGCCTTCTCAGCCTTCTCGGCCTTCTCGGCCTTCTCGGCCTTCTCGGCCTTCTCGGCCTTCTCGGCCTTCTCAGCCTTCTCAGCCTTCTCAGCCTTCTCAGCCTTCTCAGCCTTCTCAGCCTTCTCGGCCTTCTCGGCCTTCTCGGCTTTGTCCGCCTTGTCCGCCGCAGAGGCGGCGTCATCGCTGCCTTTGGCGAGCGCCACAGGGGCGGCCAAAACAGCGGCCACAGAGACCGACACAGCTAGAATGAGTTTGCGCATGGAACCCTCCGAACGGCCGCGTCTCGCATGCCGTTGAGCAGAAACACAACGGCGGCCGGACCTGAATATTCCGACCGCCGTGCATTTACCGCTGGAGGATTAGCGGAAGAGGTCCGTCTTCCACGAGAGGTTGAGGCCAACGCCGTAATCGGCAGCGCCATCGGTCAAGCCGGCGCTTGCCGTCGCGCCGACGCGCACGGCTTCGGTCAGCTTGTAGGAGACGTACGCGCTCGCTTCGGAGACGTCCTTGCCGCCGCGCACGGACGATTCCCGCCAATCGACGGAGCCGCCGACCACCGTGCTCTCGCTCGCGCGCAGCCAGCCGCCGACTTCCGCCTGCCAGCCGTCGACGCGGTCGATGCCTTTGGCGTCCTTGTTGAAACGGCGACCGCCCAGAACGTAGGCGCCGGAATGCTTACGCGCGACGCCGAGTTCGGCCGTCGTCGCATAGTCGGTCACGCCGAGGCTGAGGCCTTTGGCCTCATCGCCCGTCGGCAGACGCACGCGGCCGCCGAGTTCGAGATAGCTGTCCGCGCCGAGCAGATCGTCGAACGTGTAGGAGCCCGAAAGCGAGAGATCGCCCACGCCCGTCGTCGTTTTGCGCGTCGTCGCCGTGCCGGACGTCACTTCGCCGCTCGAGCCCGAACCGCCGGGCGTGGAGCCGCTGGTGGAGCCGCCGGCGTCTTCGATGACGACGAACGAGGCCGGGCCCTTGATGCTGATCACCGGCACGGTCGCGCGCAGCGCCCATGACCCGGATGAAACCTTCGCGCTGAACGGGGCGACGATCACGTCCGTCTTTTGCGTGCCGCCATATTTGCCCGACGAATAGTCGACGCCGGTCGACAGGCGCAGCGTCGTTTCCGCGTCGGCGGGCTTCGCAAAGCCCAGCATCGCCGCCAGCGCCGCCAACGAGACCGCCAAATTCTTGAACCGCATGGTGTTCCCCCTTTGCGCCCAGCGCACCGCTCATGTCTACCGCGACGGGAGGGGGCTGGGATGCGCATTCTCATTTGAGGCGAACCACTCGCCCGCACCGGTGAATAAACGGCCATGCTTTCGATTTTATTCCGGATTCGGACCAGTTCGGCTGCCCACGGAGGATTGCCGTAGCGCCGCGGTCACGGTCCTTCGACGACGTAACCTCGAGCGCGCAGCATCGCAGGCACACCATCCGGCCCCACGAGGTGGGCCGCGCCGACGGCGATGAAAATCCGGCCCTTTCCCCGCATCAGGGAATCGACCTCCGTCGTCCAGGCCTCGTTCCGCCGCGTGAGCAGGGCGGCGTACACTTCCGGTCCCGCCTCGCGGATGTCGCGCGTGAGCAGGGCGCCGAGGCGATCGACATCGCCGCGCGCCCAGGCGTCGTCCATCTCGTCGACGGTGTCGGAATCTTCCTCGATCTGGCGCAGCGTCGCCGCGAGGAACCGCTCCTCGTCCGCGCGGGGCAGGTTGGCGAGCAGGCGGATCTGGCTTTCCGGCGTCTCCAGATAGCGGCGCGGCAGGCCGCGCTTCTGGGCGTCGGCTTCGAGCACGCGCTCCACGCCGCTTTCCGGATCGTGGCCCTGCCGGGCGACGTAGCGCAGCGACAGCTGCAGCGCCGCCAGCCAGGGGCGCATCGTGTCGAGCGCCTGCAGGTCCACGCCCAGGTTTTTCGTCACGCGCTGGAGGCGCGCGGCGTCCTCGGGCGCAAGCCGGCTCGAAAGGGTCTCGCCCGGCGTCGCGCGACCGGCCTCCGCCACCACGCGGGCGACTTCCGCCTGCGCGGTCGCATCCGTCGGTGTCTCGAAGATCACGAGCTCGGCCTGGTCGAACGCGCGCTGGACGGCCGCCGACTTCCAGTCGAGATCGGGCGGCAGAACGTGGACCGTGCCGAACAGCCAGATCTCGCTGTCCGCATCCTGCAACCGCCAGATGGCCGGATCGGGCTTCGCCGGCGCTTCGGTTTTGTCCGCCGCGCCCAGACACGCCGTCGCCAGCGCCCCCAGCGCCAACGCCGCCGCCGCCCGGGCCACACGCCGCACCGCCCGCCCGGCCGCATCCTGGGCCGCCCGCGCCGACGTCCCCACGCCCATCCCCCGCGTTGATTGCATCACACCCGCGCCTCGGTTAGGGTCCGCGCCCCAAGCACCCATAGCTCAGCTGGATAGAGCGTTGCCCTCCGAAGGCAAAGGTCTTGGGCTTTCTCGAATTTTCGGGAGCTCGTGAGTGCTTGGTTTTTAAGCGCTTTTCGGGTGCCTGTCAAAAGCGGTCGAGACGTGGATTTCCGTTGCTACCACGTTGCTACCACCTTTTAGGAGGGCGCCCGGGGAAACGGCGTCCAACGGTGGGAAACGCAGGCGTCGATGTCGCGCTGGAGTGGGCGGCGCGCGACGGTCGCAGTCGGGGGAGTAATCAGCTTGACCCGCCGCCCAACGAGGCGTTACGCACCAAGGCTCCGCACCCGTAGCTCAGCTGGATAGAGCGCCACCCTCCGAAGGTGGAGGCCACAGGTTCGAATCCTGTCGGGTGCGCCATCGTCGGCTCGAACTCGCGGCCTTACCGATCCTGACCATATTCGGTGTTTCGTTCGAGCCTGCTCGTTCGCGCCCAACAGTACCGGACGCTCGACCTTCCGCATCACTCCGCTGCCCGGGGGCACTCAGTCCCAAACTGCCTGGAAGTCGCCTTTGTCCAGGCTGTGCGTAAGCACAGGCGCACAGGGGACCTATCCTTGATCTGCAGCCGCCCGCAGCATTAGCCTTTGCGTTGCAAGGGGGAGGGGCGCTGTCATGCGGGTGATGAAACAATCTCTCAGAAAAGTTGTAAAAGTCCTCAACAATCCTGAGGAGGACGGTGGATTTTGGCTTCCGAACATCCAAAGACCATTTGTTTGGTCTGAGGATCAAACGTGTCGCTTGTTTGATTCAATTATGCGTGAATATCCAATCAGCACTCTCCTGGTGTGGAAGACTCGCGCGGCGATCAAATGCAGAAAATTTATAGATAACTACCGCGCCATTCATTCAGCGCGCCTGAGCAGTTTGTTTGTGCCGCCAAATTCGTCGAAAAAGGGGCTCGTGCTCGACGGTCAGCAAAGATTGCAAAGTCTATTCATTGGACTCAGTGGGAGCTACGAGGGGCGAGAATTATACCTCAATATGCTGAGCGGCGAGGCTGCTTCGCCAGAGGACACGAAGTTTCAATTCGCCTTTAGATCCTCGAATGTCGATGATTATGATCGAATTCCGGCGCAATTCCGAAGAAATAGGACGCGC
>JAGWZE010000001.1 GCA_018969015.1 Alphaproteobacteria bacterium | reverse complement strand
CAGTTCGAGAAGCGCCACGGCGTGAAGCTCGGCTTCATGAGCTTCTTCGTGAAGGCCTGCGTGCAGGCGCTGAAGGAGATCCCCTCCGTCAACGCCGAAATCGACGGCGAAGACATCATCTACAAGAACTACTTCGACATCGGCGTCGCGGTCGGCACGGACAAAGGCCTGGTCGTGCCGGTGCTGCGCGGCGCGGACGAGAAGTCCTCCGCGACGATCGAAAAGGAAATCGGCGAGCTCGGCGCCAAGGCGCGGGACGGCGGCCTTAAGCTCGAAGACCTGCAGGGCGCGACGTTCACGATCTCGAACGGCGGCGTCTATGGCTCGCTGATGTCGACGCCGATCCTCAATGCGCCGCAGTCGGGCATTCTCGGCATGCACAAGATCCAGGATCGCCCGGTCGTCGTGAACGGGCAGATCGTGATCCGGCCGATGATGTATCTCGCGCTCAGCTACGATCACCGCCTCGTCGACGGCAAGGAAGCCGTGACGTTCCTCGTGCGCGTGAAGGAAGGCCTCGAGGATCCCGAACGTCTGCTGCTCGAACTCTAGGCGCAGCGGGCGGGGATGGACGTCGCCGATGGCGCCTTGTGGCTGCTGCGCGCGATCGGCGCGCTGTGGCTCGTCGGCGGGCTGTTCCTGATCCGGCAGCTTTTGACGTTCGGCCCGCTCGAGCGGGCGCTCGATCAGCTTTCGCCGGACGCAGCGGAGTCCGCGGATCGCGGGCGTGACGCCTGGATGCTCGCGGGCGGCGTGACGACGGCGCTCGCCGGCGCGCTGTTGCTTGCGGGCACGCGGTGGGCGCTTCTCGGGCTGTGCGCCGTCATCGTGCATCAGATGGCGTACTTCGTGCGCCAGCGGCGCCGCGAGTTGGCGGCGAAAACGGAGGACGGCGCCGAGGACGCGCGTCCGGCCCGCGCCACGATCAACGCGTTCTTCTTTTCGCTGTGCGTGGCGGTTCTGACGTCCTGGGTGGTTTCGCAGGGCGCGATGTGGTGAGCGTGCGGGGCCGCGCGGTTCCGCGCGCGATGCATATTGAAAGTGCCTGCGGCGCGGACGCGCCGCACCCGCCGGGCTACAAAAGCCGCGCAGAGCGGAGCGAGCCATGGGCGCGGGCGACCTGAAATTCTTCGTGGAGTGGAGCGTCGTGGCGCTGCGCGGCCTCGGCGTGGCGTACATTCTCGGCGGGATCGCCGCGGGCATGGCCAGCACCGCGCGCGCCTCGGCGCAGCAGGCCACGGAGGGGCGCGGTTCGATCGCCGCGCCGGCGCCGTTCGATTCCGATCGGCGGCTCTGGCGCGTGGCGACGGCGCTGCTCACGATCGCGTGCGGCGCGGCCATGGCGACGCGGGACGAGGCCGCTGCGCCGCTGCTCGGCGCGCTGCTGGTGCAGCAGAGCCTTTATCTCATCCGGCAATTCATGGCCGAGCGGGCGGTGGCGCGGCCGGAACAGAAGGCGCAGGCGCGCGTGTCGGCGCTGACGGTTCAGGCGTTCGTGCTCACGGGCATGCTGGCCGCGCTGGCGAGTTTCCTGCGCGGATTCGGCGCGTTGGGGTGAGGCGGCGCTGCCGCGCTCACGCGTGTCCGTCATCCTCGACCGAGCGACGCGAGGTCGGGGATCCAGGGTGGGCGGCACGGTTCTGGATCCCCGCCGCGCCTGCGGCGCGCCGAGGATGACGGAGAGATGAACTCAGCGGCCGAGGCTGCGGTCCCTTCCACTTTCGCCTCGGGTTGACCTCGCCCGGCGGCGCGCCGATACGGTGCGCGCGAGTCCGCGTTGCGGAGAAAGGCGAGCGAGATGGCCGAGCAGTACGACGTCGTGATCATCGGGGGCGGCCCCGGCGGCTACAATTGCGCGATCCGCGCGGGCCAGCTGGGCTTGAAGACCGCGATCGTGGAGAAGCGCGGCAAGCTCGGCGGCACGTGCCTGAATGTGGGCTGCATCCCCTCGAAGGCGCTGCTTCATGCCTCCGAGGCGTTCGAGGCCGCAACGACGACGTTCAAGGACATGGGCGTGATCGTCGAGGGCGTGAAGCTCGATCTGCCGACGATGATGGGCCAGAAAAGCGAGGCCGTTGAGGGGCTGACGAAGGGCGTCGAGTTCCTCATGAAGAAGAACAAGGTCACGTACATCAAGGGCGAGGGGCGGCTTTCCGGGCCGGGGCGTGTCGATGTCGAGGGGCCGGACGGCGTCCAGCAGCTCGCGACGCGCCATGTCGTCATCGCGACCGGCTCCGCGCCGACGAACCTGCCGGGCGTCGAGATTGACGAGGAGCGGGTCGTCACGTCCACCGGCGCGCTGGCGCTGCCGAAGGTGCCCAAGCGCATGGTGGTGATCGGCGGCGGCGTGATCGGCCTGGAGCTCGGCTCGGTGTGGCGCCGCCTCGGATCGCAGGTGACGGTCGTCGAATACCTCGATCGCATCATCCCGACGATGGACGGCGAACTCGGCACGGCGTTCCTCAAGATCCTGAAGAAGCAGGGCATGGCGTTCGAGCTCGGGCAGAAGGTGCTCGGCGTCGAGAAGGCGAAGGCGGGGCTGAAGGTCTCGATCGAGCCGGCCGCGGGCGGCGACAAGCGCGTGCTGGAGGCCGACGTCGTGCTCGTCGCGATCGGGCGGCGTCCGTACACGGAAGGTTTGGGCCTCGACACCGTGGGCATCGCCACCGATCCGCGCGGCTTCGTGCCAACGGAGCATTGGCGCACCTCCGCCGAGAACGTGTGGGCGATCGGGGACGTCACCTACGGCCCGATGCTCGCGCACAAGGCCGAAGAGGAAGGCGCGGCCGTCGCGCAGCTGATCGCCGGCAAGTGGGGCCACGTGAACCCCGACATCATCCCGGGCGTCGTCTACACGAACCCGGAAGTCGCGTCCGTCGGCAAGACGGAAGAGGAGCTGAAGGCGGCCGGCGTGAGCTACAAGGTCGGCAAGTTCCCGTTCCTCGCCAACTCGCGCGCGCGCACCAATCACGAGACGGACGGGTTCGTGAAGATCCTCGAGGACACCGCGACGCGCCGCGTCGTCGGCGCGCACATGATCGGCGTCGGCGTCGGCGAGATCATCGGCGAGGTCTGCGTGGCGATGGAGTTCGGCGCGAGCGCGGAAGACATCGCGCGCACCTGCCACGCGCACCCCACCATGACCGAAGCCGTGCGCGAGGCGGCGAAAGGCGTGGATGGCTGGACGATGCAGGCGTGAGGGCGCGCGTTCCTCGTTGAGGTGCGCGCCAACACCCCTCAACGGTCTCGCACGCTGACGCGTGCGATCCACCTTCTCCCACAAGGGGAGAAGGACCACTGCGGCGACCTTCTCCCCTTGTGGGAGAAGGTGGCGCGGAACGCGCCGGATGAGGGGTGAACCGCCGTCGCGCGGGGCGGCGCTTGACGCCTCAGCGCGCGTAGCCGGCGCGGCGTTTGCGTTCGACGCTGGAGGGGATGCGCAGGCTTTCGCGGTACTTCGCGACGGTGCGGCGGGCGATGTCGATGCCGCTTTCGCGCAGGATTTCGACGATGCGGTCGTCGGAGAGGATGTCCGCCGGCGTCTCGGCCTCGACGAGCTTCTGGATCTTGCGGCGCACCGCTTCGGCCGAGTGCGTTTCGCCGCCGCCGGTGGACTGGATCGCGGCGGTGAAGAAGTACTTCATCTCGAACACGCCGCGCGGCGTGGCGATGTACTTGTTCGAGGTCACGCGCGAGACGGTGCTCTCGTGCATCTCGATCGCCGTGGCGATCATTTTCAGGTTCAGCGGCCGCAGGTGCTCGACGCCGTGGGCGAAGAACGCGTCCTGCTGGCGCACGATCTCTTTCGCGACCTTGAGGATCGTGCGGGCGCGCTGGTCGAGGCTCTTGATGAGCCAGTTGGCGTTCGACGCGCATTCGGAGACGAACTGCTTGTCCTTTTCCTGCTTCGCCGACTTCGAGATCTGCGCGTAGTAGCGCTGGTTCATCAGCACGCGGGGCAGCGCGTCGCTGTTGAGCTCCACGTGCCAGGAGCCGTCCGGCGCGGAACGGACGAACACGTCGGGCACGACGGTTTGAGAAGGGGCGCCGCCGAAGGCCGCGCCGGGTTTCGGCGTGAGCGCGCGGATTTCCGCGATCATGTCCTCGAGGTCGTCGCGCGAGACGCCGCACGCGGCCTGCAGGCGCGCGAGGTCGCCTTTGCCCAGAAGATCGAGGTGGCCGATGAAGGCCTCCATCGCCGGGTCGAAGCGGTTGCGCTCTTTCAGCTGCAGCGTCAGGCACTCGGCGATCGAGCGGGCCATGATGCCGGTCGGATCGAAGCCCTGCATGCGCGTGAGCACGGCGAGCACGTCGGCCTCTGCGCAGCCCAGCGTCATCGCGAGGTCGAGCGTGTCGGCGCGGCAATAGCCCCAGTCGTCGACCTGGTCGATCAGCGCAGCGCCGATCAGGCGCTCCTTGTCGGTAAAGCCCGCGGCGGACATCTGGGCTTCCAGATGCTGGGCGAGCGAGACGTCTTCGGTGAGCGTGTCCTCGAAGCCGGGGAGATCGTCGAGCGACTTGCCGGAACCGGCCTTGGACCAGTCGGTGAGCGGAGCGGCGCCGGCGTCGGCGCGGTCGCCCTCCGACATATCGGGGTGAAGGCTTTCGAGATCCGCGTCGAGATGCTCGGCGGCGGCGAAGGGGGCCTCGTCGACGTCGCCGGCGCGGGTGTCGTCGCGCGCTGGCGCCTCGTCTTCGGCGGGACGTTCGAGCAGCGGGTTGCGCTCGAGTTCCTCTTCCACGAAAGCCGCGAGCTCGGCGGACGAGAATTGCAGCAGTTTGATCGCCTGCTGCAGCTGCGGCGTCATCACCAGGGACTGGCCCTGGCGCATCTCCAAGCGGGGGGTCATCGCCATCGGCGGCCTCCGCTACGACGCGAACCGCTGACCGAGATAGACCTTCCGCACCGCGTCGTTCGCCTTGATGGCCTCCGGAGACCCTTCGAACAGCACCTCGCCATCGAAAATGATGTAGGCGCGGTCGACGATGTCGAGGGTCTCGCGGACGTTGTGGTCCGTGATCAGGATGCCGATGCCGCGCGCCTTGAGGAAGGCGATGAGGTCGCGGATGTCGGAGATCGCGATCGGATCGATGCCGGCGAAAGGCTCATCGAGCAGGATGAAGGACGGACGCGCGGCCAGCGCGCGCGCGATCTCGACGCGGCGGCGTTCGCCGCCCGAGAGCGCCGTGGCCGGCTGGGTCCGAAGGTGCTCGATGCGCAGCTCCTGGAGCAGGGACTCGACCGCCTCTTTGCGGCGGGTTTTGTCCGGCTCCGTGAGCTCGGCGATGCTCATCACGTTCTCTTCGACGGTCATGCCCCGGAAAATCGACGCTTCCTGCGGAAGGTAGCCGACCCCGAGCCGCGCCCGCTGGTACATCGGCAGACTCGTGACGTCCTGGCCGTCGATTGAGATCTGCCCGTAATCCACCCGAATGAGCCCCGTGATCATGTAGAAGCAGGTGGTCTTGCCTGCTCCGTTGGGGCCCAACAAACCGACCACTTCGCCGCGCTTCAGGGTGAGAGACACCCCTTTGACGACGTTGCGACCTCGATACGATTTCCCGATCTTGGTCGCCGACAGTCCCGCCGAAGAATCGACGGTCGGTACGGCCGCCGCTCGGCTCATCGCGCCCTCAGCGCTCATCTCACCCCGTCCTCGTAAAGATAGCGTAAGCAAACTTACCGGCGGCGTGAGATTTCATCGCCAGCCAAGCAAAATCAGGGGTTTGGCGCGGTGCTGCGCGTGCGGAAGACGCCGCGGACCCGCTGGCCCGGGCCGGCGCCGGGCTTCACCGTGGTGCGGCGCGAGCCGATCTCGAGCACCATCGATTCGCCCTTCACCACGTTCTCGTCGCTGGCGACGACCACGCGGCCGGTGAACGTGACGGAGTCGGTTTTGAGTTCGTAGACGGCGTTGTCGCCGCGGGCGGTCTGCTCGGGGCGCACGAAGAAGACGTCCCCGGAGGCGACGATGCGCTCGATGTCGCCGGCGCCGAAGCCGCCTTGCGTCGGATCGGGGCGGGCGCTGGAGGCGAAATAGAGGGTGAGCTTGTCCGCGCGCAGCGTGGACGTGTCCTGCGCGACTTCGACGTTCCCGGTCAGGATCAGCTGACGCGCGCCGTCCACGTATTCGAGATTGTCGGCGCTGTAGGCGATCGGGCCGCCGTTGGAGCTCAATTGCGCTTCGGCCGGCGCAGACGAGAGCGCCAAAGCAAGGCCGGCGGCGGCAAGGGCGCTGCCGAGGGGGCGGGCGGCGGTGGTCAGGCGAACGATCACGGTGCGCTCCCGGATTGTGGCGACGGACTGCGCGCTGACGCGCCGCCTCCTGGATTGATCACCCCGCGGACCCGCCCGCGCAGGATCAACTGGCCGCCATCACGATGAAGTTCATAAGCGTCGGCGCGGACCTCGCCAAGCCCGGAGGCGCCAGAGATGGCGCGCATGCCCCGGATGATGTCGTTGCGCGCGTCGATGAACGCATAGGTCGTCGTGAATTCGCGGCCCTGAGGGTCGGCGAAGACGACCTTCTCGAACAGCTCGATGGTGCGGGCGTCCGGGTCGTAGATGCCGCGCTTGGCGGTGAGGGTGCGGCCGGTCGTGGTTTTGAACACCGGCGCGGTGAGGTCCATCTTCTGGGTGTCGAGGCCTTGGCGCACGGCGCGTTCGGCGGTGATCTCGTAGCGCGAGCCGTCCGCGTCCTGGCCGACGAAGCGCGGGTTGAGCATCGTCAGCGTTTCCTCGACGCCCAGCGTGCGGCGGCCCACGACGCCCGGGCCGAGCGCGTTGAGCACGATGGCCAGCACGATGGAGGCGAGGCTCGCGCCCGAGAGGATCGCCATCGCCTGGCGGAACACGCGCAGGAAGGCCGAACGGCGGCGCGCGGTCTCGAGCGAGGCGCGGCGGGACGGCTCCCAGGGGTCGGCGGCGACGGCGGTCATGGGAGTCCTGTGCCGCGTCGAGACCGGGCGCGCAAGCTGCACCGCGCGGCGTCCACAGCGTGTCGGGTCACGAGCAGCCGCACGAACATGGTGAAAACCCGTAAGTTACGATTGTTACTCCGCTCTTACCGTTCGCTAACGGCGATGTGGGACCGTGCCATAGGACCGCCGAACAACGGTGGCCGTGGGTGGGGTTTTCGATGAAGCGCGACAAGTTTGTCCTTCGTGCGTCGTTTTTGGCGCTGACTCTGGCTGTCTGCACGCCGGCGATGGCGCAGACGGCGCCGCCTGCCGCGACCGCCCAGGAGCGGGTCTGGTCGCGCGGGGCCGAGCAGATCCGGCTCTTTACGCCGACGGTCTGGGCCACCCCGCGGGGCGCGGGCGTCAACATCGCGATCATCGACACCGGCCTTTTGACGAACCACGTCGAGTTCAGCAGCGCCGGCAAGCTCCTCGGCGGGTATGACGCCTTCACCGATCGCACGGGCCTCGCGTTCGTCGGCGACACCGCGGGGCACGGCACGCATGTCGCGTCGCTCGCGGCGGCGGAGTTCGACGGCCTGGGCATGATGGGAACCGCGCCGCAGTCGGGTCTCTTCATCGCGAAGGTGTTTCAGAGCGGCTCGTCGACGGATTTCTTCATCCAGCGCGGCATTGCCTACGCCAACCGCACCAACGCGTTCGTGCTCAACATGAGCCTCGGCTCGGCGTCGCCGTCGCCGCTCATCAGGAACGCGCTGCAGGCGTCGGTGGCGTCGGGGAAACTCGTCGTTGCGGCGGCCGGCAATGACGGCGCGGCCAATCCCAGCTGGCCGGCGCGCCATGCCAGCGAGGCGTGGGCGGCAGGGCAGATCATCGCCGTCGGCGCCGTGGATTCGCAGAACCTGATCGCCTCGTTCTCCAACCGCGCGGGCGATGCGCGCAACTTCTACATCGTCGCGCCCGGCGTGAACCTGATCGGCGCCCATCCCGCCTCGACCAACACCTACGCGATGATGAGCGGCACCTCGATGGCGGCGCCGATCGTGGCCGGCGCGGCCGCCACGGTGAAATCGAATTGGCGCTTCCTCACGGCCAGGAACGTGGCGGACATCCTGTTCCTGTCCGCGACCGATCTCGGCGCGCCGGGCGTCGATCCGATCTATGGCCGCGGCCTGCTCAATCTCGAAGCGGCGCTCCGGCCGATCGGCGTCACGACGACGGTGACCGCGAACGGCGCGACGACGAACCGGCTCACCTATCGCGCGGGCACGGTGACGGTCGGCGCGCTTGCAGCGGCGGCCAAGGATGGCGTCTTCCAGGGGGCGGTGTTCGACCAGTTCGGCCGGGACTTCGCCGCCGATCTCGGCGCCGACCTCGTGCGGCGCAAACCGGATGGCGTCGCGGCGCTGTCGCAATCGCTCGGCGCTCGCCTGGAGCGGACGTCGATCGTCCGGAGCGGTGGCGCGACGATCGCCTTCACCAGCATGTCGCCCGCGCAGACGGGCGGGCTTTCGGGCGCGAGCTATCTCGCGACGACGGTTTCGGGCGATGCGATCGCCTTTGGGCTCAATGGCGCGGCGCCGCTGATCGGGGAGCAGGCCTTGGCGCCTGCCGGGGGCCCCCCGATCACGCGGCTCGGGTTCGCTTCGCAGGATGCGCTGTTGGGCGGCTCGCGCCTCAGCGTCGCGGCGCGCCGCACGCTCGCGCCGCGCTGGTCACTGGCGGTGGGCGGCGATCACGTCGAGCGCGCGCCGCGGTTCGAGACGCCCGGGGCGCGCCCGGCCGGCACGGCGCTGGTGATGGAGATGGAGGCCGCTTGGCGCGGCGAACGCGCCGCGGCGGGCTTTGCGGTCGCGACGATCCGCGAAACCGGCGCGCGCCTCGGCGATGACCAGCGCGCGCTTGGCGTGGCGGGGGAGGCGCGCACGATTTCGCTGCGCACGCAGGCCTCCAAGGCGCTTTCGCCGCGGACGTCGATCGGCGTGTCGGCCACCGTGGCGCGCACCGAGGCGCAAACCGGCGCCGTCGGCAGCTTCGTGCGCGATGCGGAGGCGACGACGTCCGCCGGCCTCGCCGTCAGCCTCGCGCATGAAGGCGTGCTGGCCCGCGGCGATCGCGTGGACCTGACGATCGGTACGCCGCTCGCGACCGCGCAGGGCGCCCTGGACGTCGCGTTCGCCACCGGCGCCGATCGCGACACGGGCGCGCCGATCGTCGAGACCCGGACGATCAGCCTCGCGTCGCGCACGCCGGAGGCGCGCGTCGAGCTCGCCTATGCCCGCCCGCACCCGGTCGGCGCCTTCGGCGCGGCGGTGATGTGGCGCGAAAACGCCGACGGCGTCGCCGGGGCGCAGGAAGCGGCGATCGCGGCGCGGTGGCGGCGCGCGTTCTGACGAAACGCCCGCGCCTGGCCGGGAGTCAGGCGCCGCTTTCGGCGAGCACCCGCGCGACGATGAGATCGGCGGCGGCCTCGGCGGACGTCGTCAGCGTGTCGATCCGCAGATCCGGAGCGTCGGGCGCTTCATAGGGGCTGTCGATGCCGGTGAAGTTCTTGAGCTGGCCGGCGCGGGCGCGGGCGTAGAGGCCTTTCACGTCGCGGCGCTCGGCTTCGGCCAGCGGCGTGTCGATGTGAATCTCGAGGAATTCGCCCGGCGCCATGGTCTGGCGGGCCATCGCGCGCTCGGCGCGGAACGGCGAGATGAACGCCACGAGCACGATCAGGCCGGCGTCGGTCATCAACCGCGCGACCTCGGCGGCGCGGCGCAGATTTTCGGAGCGGTCGGCGTCGGTGAAGCCGAGATCGCGGCTGAGGCCGTGACGGAGATTGTCGCCGTCGAGCAGGGCCGTGCGGCGGCCGAGCGCGTGCAGTTTCTGATCGACGAGATTGGCGATCGTCGACTTGCCGGCGCCGGAGACGCCGGTGAACCACGCGACGACGGGTTTTTGCCCCATCAGCCGCGCGCGGGAGTCTCGTGAAACGGCGAGCGCCTGCCGTTGAACGGCAGGCGCTGCTGTGGGTCCGGTGGTGTCCGCATCGGAGCTCAGAACTTCGATCCGACGCGGAAGCCGATCGTGCGCGGGGTTTCGACCACCGCGTAGGTGCGCGTGCAGACGCTGCACTGCACGTAGCGGGTGAGCTGGTCGCGCTCGTCCGTCAGGTTGTTGACGAAGAGCTCGGCCGTCAGGTCGTTCCACGTGGCGCCAAGGGCCCAGTCGAGCGTCGTGGCCGACGGGAGCTGGCCGATCGTGGCGGCGTCGGCGACGCGAATGTCGCTGGACGCCTTGCCGTGATAGTTCACGACGAGCTGGGTGTACGGCTTGTGCGTGCCGAAATCCCACTCGTAGCGCGCCGTTGCGGCCGCCTTGATCTTGGGCGTGATCGGCAGACGCGTGCCCTTCGGCGCCTTCACCGAGTTGCCCGCGCCGGCGCAGGTGAACGTCGGCTCGTTGATCGCGCAGAGGTTCTGCTCGGTCTTGGCGTCGGTGTAGGCGGCGCTGCCGTTCAGCGTGAAGGCCGCCGTCGGCGCCCAGGTCAGATCGGTTTCGATGCCGGTGATCTTGGCGTTCGGGCCGTTCTGGATTTCCGTGAAGCTGTTCTGGCCGAGGAAGGCGAACTGGAACTTGTCCCACTTCTGCTGGTAGATCGCGCCGTTCCAGCGGATCGAACGATCCGAGGACGTCGTTTTCCAGCCGAACTCGACGTTCTTCAGTTCGTCGGCGTCATACGGCTTGATCGTCGCGCGGCGGTTGATGCCGCCCGGGCGGAAGCCGCTGGACGCCGTCGCGTAGACCATGACGTCCGGCGAGACTTTGTAGGTCGCGTTGAACTTGTAGGTGGTGCCGTCGCCTTTCGCGCGCTTCGGCACGAGGCCGCCGTTCACGAAATCCGCGAGGTTGGTGCAGGGGCCGCCCGGAACGGCCGCCGGGAGCAGCGTGCCGCCCGGGTTGCTGCGCAGGATCGCGCCCGTCGTCGTGTAGCAGCCGGCGACGCCCGTGCGCGAGCTGCCCGCCGCGTTGAAGGGCGGGCCCGCGAGGTTACGGCCGAAGCCGAAGAAGCCGATCAGGCTGTTGTCGTATTCGAACGCGCGCAGGCCGGCGGTGAAGCTGAGCTTTTCGGTGGCGTCGAAGGTGGCTTCGCCGAAAACGGCGGTGTCCTTGTCTTCGCGTTCCTGCTTCGTGAGCCAAAGCGTGCCCGGCAGGCCGTTGACCGACATCGACGCCTGCAGGTTCGGGACGCGGTAGTCCTGCGTGATCTCGTGCGTTTGCTTCTGGTAGTAGGCGCCCGCGACGAACTTGATGCGCTTGTCGTCCGGCGAGGCGATGCGGAACTCGTGGCTCTCCTTCGTGAAGTCGCCGCCGCCGAGGATGAACTGGCGGGAGTCGATCGTGCGATTGAGCGAGTCTGTGAAGTAGAAGTAGCCGGCGACGCCGCCCGAGGACGCGTAGAGCGCGTCATAAGCTTCGGCGTAGTCGGTATAGTCCGACGTCGACGCCACGTTGCGGCCCATATAGGCGCCGGCATAGGTCACGTCGAAGTTCGCAAGCTTGCCCTGGATCGTCAGCGCGGCCTGATAGAACTGGTCGACGCTGGTGTCCGGATAGAAGCGCTGGACCTTGAGGTCGCCGACGGAGGCGTCATAGCCGAAAACGCCATTGGCCTTCTGCGCCTGGCCTTGCGCCGAGGTCGTCACGGTCCAGTTGTCGTCGAGGTCGATCTTCAGCGCTGCGCGGCCGCCATAGACTTCCACGTCGTTGAAGTCGTCCTTCACGAAGCGGGCGTTCGTGACGGTGATGCCGCCGGGGCGCGGCAGGAAGGAGCGCGTGCCGGCGACGGCGTCGATGTAGCCGCCCTCTTTCTTGTACCAGCCAACCACACGGGCCGCGGCCCGGTTGTTGATCGGGATGTTGAGCATCCCCTGCAGCTTCCCGCCGAACTCGCCCTCGAGGACCTTGTTCGCTTCGACGTCCCAGCGGCCGTAGAAGCCCTTGGTGTCGGGCTTGTTCGTGATGATGCGGATCGTGCCGGCCTGCGAGGAGGCACCGTACAGCGTGCCTTGCGGCCCGGCGAGGGATTCGATCCGCTCGATGTCGTAGATGTTGACGTCCACCGCGCCGCCGATGGTCGTGACGGGCTGTTCGTCGAGATAGACGCCGACGCTCGGCAGCGGGCCGGAGTGGTTGCCGTCACCGCCCGAGGCGACGCCGCGGATATAGACGTTGGCCGAGCCCGGCGTGGAGTTCTGGAACGACACGGACGGGAAGAGCGTCGCGAAGTCGTTGAAGTTGGAGACGTTCAGCTCGTCGAGTTTCTGGGTCGACAGGGCCTGGATGCTCAGCGGGACCGATTGGAGAGATTCGGAGCGCTTCGTCGCGGTGACGACGATCTCTTCGACGCCCTTGCCCGCATCCGGCGGCGTCTGCGCGATGGCGGCCCCCGTCAGGATCGAAGTCGACAGGAGGAATACTGAAAAACGACCGAGCATGCGGGCCACCTAAGCGTAAACGACCCGGCACCCTTTTGTGCTTCGGTAGACTCGGTCAATCCATCCTGAGGTCAGGCCGGCAATTAACTGGGTTTGGTTGCAGTTAGGGCACAGTAAACGCGTTCATTTACCCAGAAATTCAACTGTCAGGGTAATTTTCGAGAACTGGCCCCAACGCCGCGGCAAGCGGTCCAAGCCAGGGTTCGAACGCCTGCCAGTTCTCTGCGCCTTCGCGGAAGATCGGGCGGCGCACCTGCTCCGAGGACGGCGTGCGGATGGCCCGATCGGTCTCGTAGTAGCGAAGGCACGCCTCCTCGAACGGCAGGCCGCACGCGGCGATCAGGGCCCGGATCTGCGTTTCCGTGTCTTCGACCATGCGCTCATAGATGACACGATGTACGGCGCCGGGAAGCGCGGTGTCGAAATGCGCCATGAGGCGCACGTAATCTGCGTAGTATTTTCCGAGATCTTCGAGGCCGTAGGTGAAGGCTTGGCCGCGAGCGAAGTGTTGTTTGAAATTGGAGAAGCAGCAGCTCAGCGGATGGCGACGCGCATCGATGATCTTCGCGTTCGGCAGCACGAGCTTGATGAAGCCCACGTGCAGCCAGTTGTTCGGCAGCTTGTCGATGAAGAAGGGCCGATCGGTTTTGCGCTGGACGCGCGCGCGCTCGAGATAGGCTTCGCCCACGGACCGGCAGCGATCCTCGGTCCATGTCGTGACGTCCGCCGGGTAGTCCGGCGCGCGGCGGGTGAGCGCGGGGATGTCGGGCAGTTCGGTCGTGCCTTCGACTTGCGAATGGCTGGAGAGGATCTGCTCCAACAGCGTCGAGCCCGCCCGCGGCATGCCGACGATGAAGATCGGGTCGGGCGCGGGGCAGCCCGAGCCGGCGCGGGCGGCGAAGAACTCGGGCGTGAAGACGGCTTTGGCGGCGTCGACGGCGGCGGTCGTCTCGGCGGGGTCGTAGGGCAGGGCCCGGCGGCGGACGGCGTTGCCGCGCGCGTAGTGGCCGAACGCCGCTTCCGGCGCCTTGCGGTCTTCGAAGGCTTTGCCGAGCGCGAACTCGAGGTGCAGGCGGTCGTCGTCGGTGAGGTCGGTGCGGGCGAGCTGGGCCTGCATGGCCGCCACGTCGGCGTCGTCGAACCGCACGACCTTGAGGTTCGCGAGACTCCACCACGCTTCGCCGAACTGCGGCGCGATCTCGATCGCCTTGCGGTAGGCGGTGACGCCCGCGTCCGTGCGGCCGAGCGTCTTGAGCATGTGGCCGTAGCTCATCCACACGCGCGGCTGGCGTGGCTCCGCGCGCAGCACCTCCTCGTAGAGCGCGATGGCCTCTTCGAACTCGCCGATCTTGCCGAGGGCGGCCGCCTTCAGGTTCGCGTGGCCGGGATTGTCCGGATCCTCGCCGATCAGGAAGTCGAGCTCGGAGATGGCCTCTTCCGAGCGGTTCATGCGGTAGAGGACGGTGGCGAGATTGGCGCGGGCGGCGCCGAACTCCGGATCGAGCTCGAGGGCGCGACGGAGCAGGGTCTCGGAGTCGCGGAAGCGGCCGATCCGGGCGGCGACCTCGGCGAGCATGCGGATCGCGGCGACGTCGATCGGATCGACCTTCAGGTGCGCGCGCAGAAGCCGCTCCGCGTCGGGGATGCGGTTCTCGCGGAGCGCCAGGGCGGCGTCGATGAGGCGCGGGTCCGTCAGTGCGGCGGCGATCGCGCGTTCGGCGGCGCCGGGGGGCAAGCGGCGGGGCGGTGCGGGGGGAGCGGCCGGGTCCGTCATGGCCGCAGCAGTGCCCGGACTAGGCGCGGCGCGCAAGAATGAGTGCGCTGACGGGGGGGTGGTGAGGGGTCTCGACGCCCCCTCAGTCAGCCTGCGGCTGACGGCTCCCCCGCAAGCGGGACTGCTGCGAATATCGACCGGACCGCCGTCTCCGTCATCCTCGGCGCGCCGTAGGCGCGGCGGGGATCCAGAACTCGCAGCACATCCCCTGGATCCCCTCCCTCGCTGGCGCTCGGTCGAGGATGACGGCCGTGTTGGCGAAGCCTTTTCGCGGGGGCCTCACGCGTGGGCGAAGATGTCGACCGCCTCCCAGCCCTGGAGGTCGAGCGCCGCGCGGGTGGGCAGAAAGGCGAAGCACGCCTCGGCAAGGCCCGTCCGGCCTTCGCGGGCGAGCATCTCGGAGAGGCGGTCGCGGACGGCGTGGAGATGCAGGACGTCCGACGCGGCGTAGACGAGCTGGGCGTCGCTGAGATGCGCGGCGCCCCAGTCCGAGCTCTGCTGCTCCTTGGAGAGGTCCTTGCCGAGAAGCTCCTTCACGACGTCCTTCAGGCCGTGACGATCCGTGTACGTCCGCACGAGCTTGGACGCGATCTTGGTGCAGAAGACGGGCGCGCAGACGATGCCGAGATCGCGCATCAGCACGGCGAGATCGAAGCGGCCAAAATGGAAGATCTTCTGCGTCCCGCCGTCGCCCAGGACAGCCTTGAGGTTAGGCGCATCGTAGGTGCGGCGATCGAGCTGGACGAGGTGGATGTCGCCGCCGCCGTCGCTCATCTGCACAAGGCACAGGCGGTCGCGGATCAGCGAAAGACCCAGCGTTTCGCTGTCGACGGCGATGGCGCCGGAAAAACGCACGTCGGCCGGGAGATCGCCGGCGTGCAGATGGACGGCGATGTTGCGACCGTCGAGGGTGAGGCTGAGGCGTCGAGACATGGCGTGGGTTTGGGCTCGGCGATCGGCGGTGTCAATCGGCCGGGCGCACGCTCCGGCTCATGCCGCGCACGCGGTTTCCACCGCGACGGGCCGCCAGACCGCAGGGACACGCAGCGTGAACGTCGAGCCGACGCCCGGCCGGCTGTGCGCCTCGACGCCGCCGCCCAGCAGCGCCGCGAGATTGGCCGTGATGCTCAGGCCCAATCCGGTTCCGCCATACTCGCGCGTCGTGGAGGCGTCGGCCTGCGTGAAGGGCCGGAACAGGCGGGTGAGCGCTTCGGGCTCGATGCCGATGCCGGTATCGGTGACGCGAAACACGAGGAAGCCCGCATCGTCGCGCTCGACGTCGATCGCCACCACGCCGTTGCGGGTGAACTTGCCGGCGTTCGAAAGCAGATTGATGAGGCACTGGCCGAGGCGGAACGAGTCGGTCTCGGCCGCGCCGATGCGGGGCGCCATGCGCACCACGACGATGTTGCCGTTGGCTTCGATCGCGGGGCGAGCCGTGGCGACGGCGTCGGCCACCATGTCGGCGACGTCGAAGGGGGCGGCTTCGATTTCGGTGCGTCCGGCCTCGATCTTGGCGAAATCCAGAACCTCGCTGATTTGCCGCAGCAAGCGCTGCGCGGCGCCGATGATCCGGTCGTGGTCGCGCACGTCGGCGGCGCGGCCGTCCTCACCCGCGGTTTCGCGGAGCAATTCGCTGTAGCCGATGATGGCGTTCAGCGGCGTGCGCAGCTCGTGGCTCATGTTGGCGAGGAACTGCGATTTGGCGGCGTTGGCGGCTTCGGCCTCGCGCTTGGCGGCTTCGAGTTCGGCGGTCCGCGCGCGGACGCGGCGCTCGAGGAGGTCGGCGTCGTCGGCGGTTGCGATCTGCGCCTCGATCAGGTCCTGCGAGGAGCGCCACGCCGCGCGCGTCAGCATGAAAGCATTGAGGCCGGCAACGACGCCCAAAGCGGCGCAGCCCCAGCCCACCCAACCGCCGCCCGCGATATGATAGGCGGACGCCGCGAGCGCCAAGGTCGGTCCCGGCAGCGTCCAGAGCGACATCGACCGCGTCAGCAGATGCTGGCCGATGACGACCGCTATGGAGCCGCTCGCAAAGATAGCAGCCAGGACCGGCGCCGGCCCCGGTCCGAACGCGAGCAGCACGAACGGGAAGTTGTAGATCAAGCACAAAACGGCGACGCGCGCGACCATCCAGCGGATGGCAATTTGCGCCTCGGCGGTCGGCAATGTCGGCACCCGCGCGATTTCGCGCCGGATCACGCCGACGAACGCTTTCTCGAACGCGAAGCCGAAGGCCGCGAAAGCGGCCGTCATCGTCCCCCAGCGCCAGTCGACGAGGAGGGCCACGGCTGCCGCCACAATGCTGATCGCGGCGATCCGCATGGCCGCGTGTCCGCGCCAGCCGGTTTCCTCGAAGTGGGCCAGGGCCAGCGCATGGGCGCGGGAGATCCGCAGGTCGTCGACCGCGGGAGCGGGCAGGTCAGGGCCGGGGGCGGTCGGTTCTGGGGTCATGGCGGGGGATGGTGTCTTCCCCCCATCTTGAGCGGGCCGGACCAACGTCAGGTTAAAGGCGCACTATTTCTTGTCCGAGGCGCGCCGGATTGGCGCTTTTGCGGCGCGGGCGTTAGAAGCGGACCGGCGTAGAATACGAACGGGACATGGATGAGCGACGACAAATCCGAGCTGTTGCGGTCTCTGCGGATTGACCGTGAGGTGGACGAGGCGCCGGCTCAGGCGGGGCCGGGCCGTGGGCTCCTGATCGGCGGGGCAGTGGCGGCGCTGGCCGTCGGGATCGGCATTGGCTGGATCGCCAAGCCGGCCCCCAAGCCGGCGCCATCCCAGGCCGCGGCGGACGCCGTCGGCGCGCCCGCTGCCGGCGCCCCGATCCGGGCCGGCGGGCTGACGGCTTCAGGGTACGTCGTGGCGCGCGCGCGGGCGACGATCGCGGCCGAGGTGACGGGCCGGGTCGTCGAGGTGCGGGTCGAGGAAGGCCAGGCCGTCAAGAAGGGCCAGGTGATCGCGGTGCTCGACGCCTCGACCGCGCGGGCCGATGCGGTGACGGCGGAGGCGCGGGCGGCTTCGGCGGAGGCCGGCGTGCGCGCGTCGGAGGCCGAAATGGTCGAGGCCGAGCGGGCGCTGGCGCGGCTGCAGTCCTTGTCCAAAGGCGGGTTCGCGAGCGATGCGAACCTGAAGACCGCACAGGCGCGTCTGGACACCGCCACGGCGCAGCTGGCGCAGGCCCGCGCGCAGGTGAACTCGGCGCGGTCCGAAGCCAGCAGGCAGCGCGTGCAGCTTTCGAAGTACGAGATCCGCGCGCCGTTCTCGGGCATCGTCATCGACAAGGCGGCGCAGCCCGGCGAGATCATCTCGCCGCTCTCGGCCGGCGGCGGGTTTACCCGGACGGGCATCTGCACGATCGTCGACATGGACAGCCTCGAGATCGAGGTCGACGTGAACGAAGCCTATATCGGCCGGGTCAAGGCCGGGCAGAAGGTCGAGGCGGTGCTCGACGCCTATCCGGATGCGGTGATGCCGGCGACGGTGATCGCCACGATCCCCACGGCGAGCCGCGACAAGGCGACCGTCCGTGTCCGGATCGCGTTCGACGCGAAGGACCCGCGCATCCTGCCCGACATGGCCATCAAAGTGACCTTCCTCGAACAGGCGGCTTGAGCCGCGTTTCTTTTCCCTGGAGCTGCCCATGCCCGGCGATCTCATCCAGCTGCGCAACGTCGTGAAGAGCTACGCGCGCGGCAAGCAGTCCATCCCGATCTTCGAAAGCCTGACGATGTCCATCGCGGAGGGCGATTTCGTCGCCATGATGGGCCCGTCCGGTTCGGGCAAGACGACGCTCTTGAATCTGCTCGGCGGCACGGACCGCTGTGACGGCGGCGAGATCCTGTTCGACGGCGTGCGCATCGATGGCTACTCCGAAGGGAAGCTGGCGGCCTGGCGCGCGCGCAATGTCGGGTTCGTGTTCCAATTCTACAATCTGATGCCGGTGCTGACCGCGGCGGAGAATGTCGAGCTGCCGCTGATGCTCACGAACCTCTCGGCGAAGAAGCGGCGCGACAACGTCGCCACCGCGCTGAAGATCGTCGGCCTCGAGGACCGCGCCAAGCACAAGCCGAAGGAACTCTCGGGCGGCCAGCAGCAGCGCGTGGCCATCGCGCGCGCGATCGTCTCTGACCCCAAGCTCCTGCTCTGCGACGAGCCGACAGGCGACCTCGACCGCGCGACGGCGGACGAGATCCTGAAGATGCTGCAGCTTCTCAACCGCGAACTCGGCAAGACGATCGTGATGGTGACGCACGATCCCGAGGCTGCGAAGTACGCCAGCCGCACGCTGCATCTGGATAAGGGCCGCTTCGTCGAGCAGGGGATGGCGGCATGAAGGACATCGATCTCGTCTCGAAAAACCTCTGGCGCAAGCCGTTGCGCACGGTGCTGCTGCTCGTCTCGATCTTCATGGCGTTCCTGATCTTCACGCTGCTCGTGGGGTTCAACTTCGCCTACGAAAAGACGCTGGAGACCGGGTCGCGGGCGAACAGGCTCGTCGTCTCCAACAAGATCAACTTCACGCAGCCGCTGCCGATCTCGTACGTGAACCGCGTGGCCCGTGTGCCGGGCGTGGTCGATTACACGCACCAGAGCTGGATGGGCGCATTCTACCAGGACCAGGCCCGCAGCCAGTTCGTCGGGTTCGCCGTCGATCCGGAAAGCTTCTTGCGTGTCTTCTCCGATCAGATCCTGATGCCGGACGATCAGAAACGCGCGTTCGTCACCGAGCGCACGGGCATGATCGTCGGCAAGCAGGTGGCGGATCAGTACGGCTGGAAGATCGGCCAGACCGTGCCGATCAGCAGCAACATCTTCACCCAGGCGTCGGGCCGCCGCGCGTGGGACATGAAGGTCGTCGGGATCTTCCAGGGTCCGAACCCGTCGGACAACACGCGCACGATCTACGCCAACTACGGCTATTTCAACGAAACACGCTCGTTCGGGCGGGACGTGATCGGGCAGGTCGCCGTGCTGACCGCGTCGCCGGACATCAACGACAAGGTCGCGCAGGCGATCGACGCCGGCTTCGCCAACTCTGCCGCCGAAACCGCGACGGTCGACGAAAAGACCTTCAGCCGCGCGTTCCTGGCGCAGGCCGGCGACATCAATTTCATCATCGGCCTCGTGGTTGGCGCGGCGTTCCTCGCGATCCTGATGATCGTCGGCAACACGATGGTCACGGCGGTGCGCGAGCGCACGAAGGAGATCGGCGTCATGAAGACGCTCGGCTTCTCCGGGCCGCGCGTGCTGCGCATGGTGCTGGGCGAGTCGCTCCTCTTGGCGTTCTGGGGCGCGGCGGCCGGCGTGGTGGCCGGCGCCTTCCTGATGAAGGGCCTCGAGGCGGTCGCGCCGTTCGGCGCGCTGGACCTGCAGCCGATCGTGGTCGTGATCGCGCTGGCGCTGGCGCTGCTGCTCGGCCTGATCACAGGGCTGATCCCTGCGCTAGGCGCCCTGCGCATGCGCATCGTCGACGCCATGACGGCGCGCTGAGGAGAGCACGATGTCGATTCTCAATCAGACCGGCGCCGTGATCGCGATGAACGTGCGCTCCATCCCGCAGCGGCTTTGGATGTCGGCCGCGACGGTCGTCGCCGTGGCGCTCGTCGTCGCGGTTCTGCTCGGCTTTCTCGCGCTCGGGCGCGGATTCAGCCAGACCTTGTCGGGGTCCGGCAGCACCGACGTGGCGATCGTGCTGCGGGACGGGTCGGGCTCCGAGCTCAACAGCGTGATCACGAAGGCCCAGGGCGATCTGCTCGACGAGGCGCCGGGCGTGGCGCGCGGACCCGATGGCCGCGCCCGCATCTCGAAGGAGCTCTACGTCATCGTCGACGGCGTAAAGAAGTCGTCGGGAACGAAAGCCAACATGCCGCTGCGAGGGATCGGCTCCGAGGGCCTTGCGGTGCGCAAACAGGTGCGGCTGCGCGAAGGCCGGATGTTCACGCCCGGCTCGAACGAGATCGTCGTCGGGGCCGGCCTGCTGCGCGAGTTCTCGGGCTTCGAGATGGGCAAGACGATTCGCTTCGGCACGAGCACGTGGCGCGTGGTCGGCGTGTTCGAAGCGCCGGGCACGGTGTTCGAATCCGAGCTCTGGGCCGATGCGGCGGTGGTGCAGAGCCTGTTCGATCGCGGCTCGTCCTTCCAGACCGCGCGCGTGGTGCTGACCAGCCCCGAGGCGCTGAAGACCTTCGCGGACTACGTGAAGAACGATCCGCGGCTGCAGCTCAGGGCGCAGAGCGAGCAGGCCTATTACCGCCAGCAGGCCGAGCGCTCCGGCTTCATCATCCGCTTCATCGGGTGGCCGCTGGGGATCATGATGTCGATCGGCGCGCTCGCGGGCGCGCTGAACACGATGTACAGCTCGGTGTCGACGCGCGCGGCGGAGATCGCGACGCTGCGCATCCTGGGCTTCTCCGGCTTTTCCGCCTTCATGGGCACGATGGCCGAGGCGCTGGCGCTCTCCGCCATCGGCGCGCTGCTTGGCTGCGCGATCGTCGGGATCGGCTTCAACGGGATGTCCGCGTCGACGCTCGGGGCCGGGTTCACGCAGGTGGCGTTCCGGCTGCAGCTGGGACCGGAGATCGTGGTGCAGGCCGTGATCCTCGCCTTGATCATCGGGTTCGTGGGCGGGTTCTTCCCCGGGTGGCGGGCTGCGCGGCAGAAGCCGTTGTTGGCGCTGTCGTCCTGACATTGGCGTCCTGACGCTGGACGCGCGGGCGTGCGCGTCGTCCAATGGCGAAAACGCCGGAGGAGGACGCCATGACCGATGATCTCTTGAGCCCGCGCCGCTTGACGGGGCGCGCCGCCATCGTCACGGGCGCCGCGGGCGGGATGGGGCGCGCCACGGCGCGTATCCTTGCCGCGGAAGGCGCTGCCGTCGCCTGCGCCGACATCGACGGCGCACGGGTGGAGGAAACCGCCGCGATGATCCGCGCGGCCGGGGGACGTGCGCAGGCCTTTGCGCTGGACGTCGCGGACGCCGCTGTGGTCCGCCGAGTCGTGGCCGCGGCGGCGGAGGGCTTCGGCCGGCTCGACATCCTGGTCAACAATGCCGGAGTGTCCGTCTTCAAGCCGATCGAGGCGGACGACTACGACGCCGCCTGGGACCGCGGCGTCGCTATCATGCTCACGGGCACGCAGCTGATGATCCGCGCGGCGCTGCCGCATCTGCGCCGGTCCGATGCGGGGCGGATCGTCAACATCGCCTCGACGGAGGCTCTGGGCGCCACCGCCGGGCACAGCGCCTATTCGGCGGCCAAGGCGGGCATCACGGGCCTGACGCGCGGGCTCGCGGTCGAACTCGGGCGGGCCGGCATCACGGTGAACTGCATCTGTCCCGGGCCGATCAACACGCCGATGACGGCGGCGATCCCGGCCGATCAGAAGGCCATCTACGCCAAGCGTCGGACCGCGCTCGGCCGCTACGGCGAGCCGGAGGAGGTGGCCCACATCACCGCCAGCCTGTGCCTGCCGGCGGCGTCGTTCATCACCGGCGCGACGATCCCGGTCGATGGCGGGCTCATGGCCAGGAACGCCTGATCCGCAGCCGGGATCAGGCGCAGCGAGCCCGGTCCCATGAGCCGCAGGGGCGAGGAGCGGTTGCGGCCGGCCTCAATCGGGCCCGGCCGGACCTCGTTATCACCCATTCCGGGCAAGACTATTGCCCGGACCATCGCGCCCTGGCGCGCCTCGTCGAGGCCGCGTGCGGCAATGGCGTCGCTTGGGCGAGGGCCGAAGCGCTGGTTGGCGCCGGCCGCGAGCCGGACCTCCGCATCGACGTCACCGCGCACCCGGCCGAGAAGCGCCAAGCCCTTGCGGCGCATGGGAGTCAGGCGGGTCTGCCGGCCGCCGACATCGCCGCCTGGACGCGGGTGAGGGCGCTGCAGACGTTCCGGCCCGCGGTCGAGGCCGCCGAGGCCCACTGCGTACCATCCGGACCCGGACGAATGCGCGCTTGCATGCGCTGGCGACCCTGATCGTCCGATCCCGGCGCAATCCTTAAGGGGGCCTGAACTAAACGGTTTCACCCCTTGTTAGGGCTGGAACCCTGGGTAAACAGGATCACTTAATGTCCGGAACATCATCCTCGGGGCCGTCGAAGCCCGGCGAAGCCAGCCTCGACGCCGAAGCGCTCGGCTGGAGCGAGCGCCTTTCGACGCGCGCGACGGAGCGGCTTGTAAAGATCCTGGCGATCACGACCTTGCTCTTTCTCGTCTGGGCCGCGCTGTTCAAACTGGATCAGGTAACGCGGGCGACGGGCCGGGTGGCGCCCGCCGCCGGGGCGCAGGTCGTCCAGCACCTCGAGGGCGGGATCGTGACCGAGATCATGGCCAAGGAAGGCGACCGCGTGCGCCGCGGGGCCGTCTTGCTGCGACTTTCCAACCAGTTTTCTGCCGCGGATCTCTCCAACTCGCGCACCGAAGTCGCGGCGCTCAAGATTCAACTCGCCCGCTTGACGGCGGAAACGGCCGGGCAGGAGTTCACCGTCGATCCCATGCTTGCCCAGGCGGCGCCGGCGATCGCGGCCTCAGAGGCCGATCTCTTCCGCTCCCGCGCGCTGCAGTTGCGCCAGGACATGACGGTCGTCGACGCGCAGATCCAGACGGTGCGGGCGGAAATGCGCTCGCTCGAGGCGCGTTTGGCGAGCCTGCGCTCCGAAGAGCGCGTCACCATGGATCAGCTGCGTCTGTTGGAGCGCGCGCTCGCCGCCGATGCGATCGGCGCGCAGGAAGTGCTCGACAAGCGCAACGCGCTGCAACAACTCCGGACGCGGATCTCCGACGTCGCGACCGAGATTCCGCAAGCCTCGGCCCGCGCCGCGGAGGCCGAAGCGCGCCGCGCTTCGATCCGCGCCAAGTTCCTTGCCGAGGCCGAACAGAAGTCCGCCGAGGTCCGATTGGCGCTGGCGAAGGCGGAGCAGGGATTTTCCGCGTTCTCCGATCGGCAGAGCCGCACGGAGGTGCGCGCCCCGGTGGATGGCGTCGTCAACCGCGTCTATTCGCGGACGGTGGGCGGTGTCGTGCGCGGCGGCGAACCGATCATGGAGATCACGCCGGTCGACACGACCGTCACGATCGAGGCCCGCCTCGATCCCAAAGACCGCGCCGATGTCTGGCCGGGACAGGAGGCGACCGTCCGCATCACCGCCTTCGAGAGCGGCCCCTATGCGCGGCTGGCGGCGCGCGTGCTGGAAGTGTCGCCGGATGCGATCCAGGACGAGCGCGGAACGGCCTATTTCCGTGTGCGTCTCGCGGCCGATGCGGCGCAGCTCACGTCGAAGTTCGCCGTGACGCCCGGCATGACGGCGAATGTCGACATCAAGAGCGGCCGTCGGACGATCCTCGAATATCTCCTGCGTCCGATCGAAACGGTGGCGGAGGGGGCCCTGAAGGAGTGAGATTCGCGTCGCAGGCGAAACCTTCTGTCTGCGGGAATGAATCCTCGGGAGCCCCGTTGTCCACCTGACGAAGCGGCCGAACGGGCGTTTCGATAAGGAGACGCCCCATGAAGAAGACCGTTTTGGCCGCTGCAGTTGCGGTTCTCGCACTCGGCGTGTGCGCGCCGGCGTTCGCGCGTGAAGCGGGCGAGGCGCCGCGCCAGGAAGATCGCGGCCAGCGCCAGGAAGACCGCGCCCAGCGTCAGGAAGATCGTGGGCAACGCCAGGAAGATCGCGCCCAGCGCCGCGAGGATCGCACGCAGCGCCAGGAAGATCGTGGTCAGCGCCGCGAAGACCGCGGCGTCGACGCGCCCGGTCACACCTGAGATCGCGCAGCCAGCGCCCGGGCGAGTTTCATCCGGGATCGTTGGATGCGCAATGATCAGATTCATTGGAAAGGCCGCCGCAAGGCGGCCTTTCACGTTCAGGTTGCTGCGGGCGTCGGCCCGATGAGCTCGGCCACCAGCGGGTTCGGGTAGCGGCGCTTCAGGGTCACGGCATAGAAGGTTTCGTGCAGGTCGGGGAAGCGATGGAGCTCGGCGAGCGTTTCGGCGTCGAGCTCGTCCCGAACGACGATCGGGGGCGCGACCCCGAGGCCGACGCCTTCGCGCGTCATGAGGCGCAACAGCGCCATGTCGTCGACTTCCGCCGCGATGTCGAACGTCACGCCCGCGCGCGCGGCCCAGGCTTCGAAACCGGCGCGCACGCTGCTTTCCGGGCCCGGCAGGACGAGGGGATGGCTCGCGACGAGATCGCGCACGTCCGCATCGGGCCGCGCGAGCCCCGGGCGCCCGACGAGGCTCACGGGTTGATCGGCGATCTGGTGCGCGAGCCAGACGGCGCCGCCTTCGCGGGGAGGTGGGGCGTTGGCGAGCACGACGTCGAGCTCGAGCCCCTCCAGCATCGCGAGCAGGCCGCGAAAGTTTCCGGCGCGCACGATCACCTCGACGTCGCCGCGGCGCACGACCGGCTGCAGGAAGGCGAGCTGGAAGTTCCGCGACAATGTGGTCACGGCGCCGACGCGGAGCACGGATCGGCTCTGCGGCGCACGGCCGCGCAGCGTCGAGACCAGTTCGTCCCCCGCGGCGAAGATCGAGTCCGCATGCTCGAGCGCGATCCGGCCCGCTTCGGTCAGCACCAGCGTTCGCCCGCGGCGTTCGAACAGCTTCTGGCCGAGGCTTTCTTCCAGCGCCGCGATCTGAACGGACAAAGCCGACTGCGACACGTTGAGCCGCGCCGCGGCCCGGTTCAGCCCGCCTTCGTGCGCGACGGCCCAGAAATAGCGCAGGTGACCGTAATTCAGCATGCCGACGTTCTATATTGGAGAACGGCGCGCCGCGAGAATTTTGCACGCGCGAAGCCGCCCCGTGGACGCGCGCGCCGCGAGACATGACGCGGCAGGCGCGGACTGGCATGATCTGACGCTGCGTCGCGTCTGGAGCCCCATGTCGTCTGATTCTCTCGCCATGCCGGTCAGCTCCGAAGCGGGCGCGCGCGATGCGGCCCCAAGCGCCCACGCCGACCTGCGCGGCGTCCTCGAGGCCGTCGCCGGTTTCGTCATCGTGACGGATGTCGCCGGCGCGATCGTCAGCGCAAGCCGTCCGGTGGCGGAGTTCGCCGGCTTGAGCGGCAGCGCGCTTGCCGGCCTCGACGTCTCCGCGCTCGACCTCTGGCGTCGAGACGCGGATATGCCGGAGCGTCTCCGCGCCGCGCTGGCCGCCGCGGCGAGCGGGCACACCACGCATCTTCGCGGCGGCGTCGTGTCCGCGCGCGGCGATCATCGGTCCATGTCGCTCGTGATTGCGCCGTGGCGTGACGGGGAGGGGCGCCTGGCGGGAAGCGTCGTCTCCGGCGCCGATGTCGTGGTCGAGCCGTCGCAGAATTCGCCGTTTGTTTCGCAGCCGCCGAGCGAGACGATCGAGCTCGAAACGATCTATCGCAGCGCGCCGATCGGCCTTGCGCTGTTCGATCGCGATCTGCGCGTGGTGCGGATGAACGATGCACTCGCCGAAATCAACGGCTTCACGGTGGAAGAGCATATCGGGCGCCAGATCTGGGATCTCGTGCCGGACCTGCGCGCACAGGGCGAGCCGTTGCTGCGGCACGTTCTGGCTACTGGCGAGACTTTGTCCGACGTGCCGATCGAAGGCGAAACGAAGCGTTCGCCCGGCGTGTTGCGCCAATGGGTGGAGCACTTCTATCCGGTGCGCGACGCGGCGGGCGAGATCCGCGGCATCGGCGTCATCTGCGAAGAGGTGACGGAGAAGCGCCGCGCAGAGGATGCGCTGCGCAACGAGCGCAACCGGCTGCGCGCGGTGCTGAGCGGCATGGCGGAGGGGTTCGCCGTTCTGGATTTCGGGTTCCGAATCCTGGAGGTCAACGCCGAGGCGCTGCGCATCGACGGGCGGCCCGAGTCCGAGATCGTGGGGCGGCATCTGCTCGACGTCTGGCCCGAGGCCGAACACATGCCGACCTGGCCCGCCTACCAGAAGGCGATGGCGGAGCGGGTTCCGGTCGCCGTCGAATATCGACACACATCCGACGTGCATGACGTCTGGCTCGACGTGCGGGCCTATCCCGTCGATGTGGGGCTCGCGGTGTTCTACCGGGACGTCACGGATCGTCGCCGCACGCAGAGCGCGCTGGAGGATCTCAACGCCGAGCTCGAAGGCCGGATCGCGCGTGCGGTCGACGAGCGCGAGCGCGCGCTTCGGCTGCTGCACGAAGCGCAGAAGATGGAGGCGATCGGGCAGCTGACGGGCGGCGTCGCGCACGACTTCAACAACCTCCTCTCCGCCGTTCTCGCCAATCTCACCGTCGCGCGCAAAATCGTCGGCGCCGATCAACGCGCGCTGAGGCTCATCGATGGCGCGATCCAGGGCGCCGAGCGCGGCGCCGCGCTGACGCGGCGGCTCTTGGCGTTCGCGCGCCGGCAGGACTTGCGGTCGAAATCCGTGGACGTGCCGGCCCTCGTCGCGGACATGAAAGAGCTGCTCCAGCGCACGATCGGCCCGGCCATCGTGATCGACATTCGGCTGGAGGCTGATCTTCCGCCGGTATCGGCCGATCCCAATCAGCTCGAGCTCGCCGTGCTCAATCTTGCCGTCAACGCGCGCGACGCGATGCCGGAGGGCGGCGCGCTGACGATCGCGGCGTTCCGCGATCTCGTCGATTTCGGCAGTGCGTTCGGCCTGTCGCCGGGCTGCTACGTCGCCATTGACGTCATCGACACGGGCGGCGGCATGGCGCCCGACATCGTGGCGCGTGCGACGGAGCCGTTCTTCACGACGAAAGACGTCGGGCAGGGGACGGGGCTCGGCCTTTCGATGGTGCAGGGGTTCGCCGCGCAATCGGGCGGCGGGCTTGCGATCGAGAGCAATGTCGGCGCGGGAACGCGGGTGCGGCTCTGGCTGCCGTGCGCAACCGAGCCGCCTGCGATCGGCGAAGCCGGTTCGGATGGGCCGACAGCTGCGCAGGTCCGGCGCAAGCACACGGTCCTCGTCGTCGACGACGACGCGCTGGTGCGCATGGGAACGGCGGCGATCCTCGAAGACCTCGGGCACACCGCGATTGAAGTCGGTTCCGGGGCAGAAGCGCTGGCGGCGCTCGATGCGTATCCGGACGTTGCGATCGTCGTCACGGATCACGGCATGCCGGGCATGAGCGGCGCCGAGTTGACGCGACGTCTGCGCGCGCATCGTCCGGATCTCCCGGTGATCATCGCAACGGGCTACGCCGAATTGCCCAATGGCGAAGACGTCGGCGCTCCGCGCCTCGACAAGCCGATCCGGCAGGACGAACTCGCGGCGTTGCTCGCGCGGCTGGCTGGCTAGCGGAAGCGCGCGCCAGGCGATACGCTCGGCCCGTTTTCGCAAGGATGACCTCATGGCGTCGCTGTTCGATCCGCTGCCGCTGACGCGCGGCCCCGCGCTGAAAAATCGCTTCGTTCTCGCGCCCCTCACGAACCTTCAGAGCTTCCCTGACGGAAGGTTGAGCGACGACGAATTCAAGTGGCTGACGATGCGCGCGACGGGCGGCTTCGGGCTGACGATGACATGCGCGGCGTCGATCGCCCCCGTTGGTCTCGGATTCCCCGGGCAACTGGGCGCGCACGACGACATGCATCTGGAGGGGCTCACGCGTCTCGCGAACGCGATCCGTCGTGCGGAGAGCCATTCCGTCGTGCAGCTGCACCATGCCGGAATGCGCTCGCCGGAAGCGATCATCGGCGAAAAGCCGGTATGCCCCTCCGACGACGCCGAGACGGGCGCGCGCGCCCTGACGCTCGACGAGGTGCGGCGCACGGCCGACGCCTTCATCGCCGCGGCGAAGCGCTGCGAGAAGGCCGGGTTCGACGGCGTCGAACTGCACGGCGCGCACGGCTATCTGATCTGCCAATTCCTGAGCCCGGAGATCAACCGGCGCGAGGACGCCTATGGCGGCTCCGTCGAGAACCGCGAGCGATTCCTGATGGAGATCATCGACGGCGTGCGCGCGACGTGCCGTTCCGATTTCAGCCTTGGCGTGCGCCTCTCGCCGGAACGTTTCGGCTTGCGGATGCGCGAGATCCGCGACCTCGCGGCAAAGCTGATGCGGCAGGGCAAGATCGACTATCTCGACCTCTCGCTGTGGGACGTCTTCAAGGAGCCCGAAGAAGCCGAGTTCAAGGGCCGCTCGCTCGTCGCCTGGTTCGCCGAGCTGGAGCGCGGCTCGGTTCGCGTCGGCGCCGCCGGCAAGCTCACCTCGGGTGAAGCGTGCGCGCGCGCGATGGAGGCCGGCCTCGACTTCGTCGTCGTCGGGCGCGGCGCCATCCTGCACCACGATTTCCCGAAGAAGGTCGCGCAGGACCCCGCGTTCAAGCCGATCGCGCTGCCCGTGCCCGCCGCGCATCTCGAAGCCGAAGGGCTGGGGCCGGCGTTCCTGACGTACATGAGAACGTGGAAGGGGTTCGTCGCCGAAGCGGCATGACGACAAACGGACCGACTCCGGCGCACCGGGGCGGTCGGCGAGGAGACGGAGAAGCGCCATGTCCGCTGAGCACAGCGCGTACCAAACCATCGTGGTCGAGAAGCGCGGCGCGGCCGATTGGGTCACGCTCAATCGCCCGCACGCCTTGAACGCGATCTCGACGCAGATGGTGCACGAGATGAACGACTATTTCGGCCGCCTCTATCACGACGGCTCCGTGCGCGTCGTCGTCCTGCGCGGCGCGGGGCGGGCGTTCTGCGCCGGGCTCGACATCAAGGAACGCGCCGGAGACAACGGCGACACGATCCCCTTCGGCGGCGGCTACGGGTTCCAGGGTTTCCTCGCGGACGTCTACATCAAGATGCGCCGCTGTCCGCAGCCGATCATTGCGCTGGTGCATGGCGCAGCGGCCGGCGGCGGGTTCGCGTTCGCGCTGGCGTCGGACGTGCGCATCGCCGGTGAGAGCGCACGGATGAATTCGGCCTTCATCAAGCTCGGCCTGTCGTCCTGCGACATGGGCGTCAGCTATTTCCTGCCGCGGATCGTCGGGGCGTCGGTGGCGTCGGAACTGATGCTGACGGGGCGCTTCATCACGGCGCCGCGCGCGCTGGCGACGGGCCTCGTCTCCGAAGTCGTGCCGGACGCCAATCTCGAAGCGGTGGGTGAGGGCTATGTCGAGGACATGCTCAACGCCTCGCCGATCGGGCTTCGCATGACGAAGGAAGGCCTCGCCTTCGCGATCGATGCGCCCAGCCTCGAGGCGGCGATGGCGATCGAGAACCGCAATCAGACGATGTGCGCCCGCACGCAGGACTTCGCCGAAGGGATGCGGGCCTTCATGGAGAAGCGCAAGCCGGTCTATCAGGACAAATAGGGGAGGCGCAGATGAGCCATGTCGATCCCGATCGCGAGGCGTGGGCGATCTTCAAGAGCCTTCCCCGCGATACGCCCATCAACATGCTGAACCTGATCCGGCTCAAGCCGCTTGCGACGTATCCGGACGATCACCCCGACGCCCGCCGCGGCCTCACCGGCATGGACGCCTATCGCCTCTACGCGCAGACGACCTCGCCGATCCTGAGGCGGCTGGGCGGGCGCACCATCTGGGCCGGCGCGCCGCAGGTGATCGTGACGGGACCGCAGACGGAGCATTGGGATATCGCGTTCGTCGCCGAGTACCCGACATCGGACGCGTTCATGGCGATGGTGCGCGATCCGGACTATCGCGTGTTCGTCCAGCACAGGACGGCCGCCACGGCAGACTCGCGCCTCATCCGCTGCGAAACGCGGCCGATCGGGGAGCAGTTCTGGTCATAAGGATCGTTTGGCGTGCGCGCGCCCCGCGTCAGAACTCCTCCCAGTCAGCGTCGGGGCTGGCTGCGACGGGGGACGGTGCGGCTGAGGCCACTTTGGCGGGCGGGCGCGGCGCCTGCGCCCTGGGCGGCGGAGCGGCGGGCGCGTGGCGCGGCGCAACGGCGCGGGCCGGCGGCGCGGGGGCGCGTTTCGGCGTGCGCACGGCCCACTCCGTCGAGGGCGGGGCGCCGAGATCGAAACTGCCGAGCGATTTTTCGAGCGCGTCCGCCTCCTGCGCGAGCGAGTGGCTCGCGGCGGTGGTCTCTTCGACCATGGCCGCGTTCTGCTGGGTGACCTGATCCATCTCGTTGATGGCGGTGTTCACCTGCGCGAGCGCGGTGGCCTGCTCCTGCGCGGACGCGGCGATCTCGGTGACGAGCACGTTGATCTCGCCGACGCGCGCGACGATGCGCGTGAGCGCTTCGCCGCTTTGCCCCACGAGATCGACGCCGGCTTCGACCTGCTGCGTCGATTGCAGGATGAGTTGCTTGATCTCCTTGGCCGCATCGGCCGAGCGCTGCGCCAGCGCGCGCACTTCCTGCGCGACGACCGCGAACCCGCGCCCCGCTTCGCCCGCCCGCGCGGCTTCGACGCCGGCGTTGAGCGCGAGAAGGTTCGTCTGGAAGGCGATCTCGTCGATGACGCCGATGATCTGCGAGATCTTCTGCGCCGAGTTCTCGATCGCCGTCATGGCCTGCACGGCGTCGCGCACGACGGCGCCGGTGCTTTCGGCTTCGCCGCGGGTGGTGGCGACGACGCTGGCGGCCTGCTTGGCGCCGGTGGCCGTCTTGTTGACGGTGGCGGTGACCTCGTCGAGCGCGGCCGCCGTTTCCTCAAGGCTCGCGGCCTGCTGCTCGGTGCGGCGGGAGAGATCGTCGGCCGCCTGGCTGATTTCGGTCGAGCCGGTGCGGATCGCCTCGGCGTTGGCGGCGACGACGCTCATCGCTTCACGCAGCTTGGCGATGGCGGCGTTGAAGTCGTCGCGCAGGCGCACGTAATCGACCGGCACGAACGCGTCGATGCGGGCGGTCAGATCGCCATTCGCGAGGCGTCCGAGACCGTCGGCAAGCAGGCCCACGATCTGGCGTTGTTCTTCGGCGGCGCGGTCTTGCGCGGCGCGGGCTTCGCGTTCGGTTGCGGCCTGCGCCTCGCGGATTCGCTGCGCCTCCGCTTGCTCGCGTCGCATCACCTCGGCGATGTTCGTGGCGACGCCGCCGACGGCGCGGGCGATCGCGCCCAGCTCGTCCGGGCGCGCCGCGATGTGGCTGGCGTCTGCGTTTTCACCGCGCGCCATGGTTTCGAGCGTGGAGCGCAACCCGTCGAGCGGCTGCAGGATCGAGCGGCGGGCGATCAGGATCAATCCGACCGAGAGCAGGATCGCCAGCACGCCTGCGCCGAAGATCCCCATCCAGGCATATTGGCCAACGACCTTGGCGCGCTCGGAGACGGTCTTCGCTTCCTCGCTGATCGCGTCGGAGGCGGCGCCCATCGCGTCTTCGAGGGTTTCGAAGCGCTGGATGAAATCCTTGTAGAGCGCCTGTTGCGCGGGTGTCGGCGCACTGGTCCCGTCGGAGAGTTCGCCATACTTGCGCGCCGTGTCGATATAGGCGCGTAGCGGCGGCTCGACTTCGGCGAGGATCGCCTGCACCCGGGCATTGTCGCTTGCCGCCTTCGCCGCGTCGATCGCCTGGACGAACGCTGTGGCGTGCTCGTCCAGCGCGCGCACCGCCTCGTCGCGGTCGATGCCGAAGCGCGGATCGTAGGCGATGGCGAGGGAGAGCACGTCGCTACGCAGCGCATCGTGCATCATGTCGGCATAGTTCTGCTGACGTCCGGCCTCCGTGATGCCGGCCACCGCGTTCTTGGCCTTGCCGAGTTCGAAAAGGGCGAAGCCTGCGACGCCGCTGGACAGGATCGTTGTAGCGACGAACGCCCCGCCGGCGGCCAGAACCTTTTGGTTCACGGTTTTCAACACGGTGCGGCTCCCTGTTTTTTGTTCGATTGGGGGTCGTGTGATCTCATGTGGGCGCCCCCGTGCGGCCGGCGCGCGTCTTCAGCGTCGCGCGGACGTGGGTCAGCTGTTCGATGAGGAGCGCTTTGTGCTCCGCCGTGAGGCTCTCATCCGATTTCGTCAGCAGGGAGAGCGTCTGCGTGAACACGCCGATCGCGTCCCAGCTCCACTCGGTCTCCGCCATTTCGTCGGCAAGCTGGGCCAATTGGGACGCGACCTGCGCCACGTCCGGCGCGCCCATCAGACCGCCGGCCCCGGCGATGTCCGAAGCGAGACTCTTGATGGCGGCACGATCGGGCTCGCCACGCCGGTGCGACGCGGCGACGATGTCATCGACCATCGCCAGCAGCTGCTTGAAAAACGGCGAGTGCTGCGCCGCCACAAGGCGCTCGGCCTCGGCGATTTGCGCGGCGAGAGACGTGCGGGGCGCGCGCGCCAGCTTCTTCGCGAACTCGGTTTCGGCGAGCATCGTCATTGCAGGATCACTTTCTGCGGGCGCAGCATGGCGTCGATCGAGTACTGATCCAGATTGGCGCCTGCCTCGCCGATATCGGCAGGGAGATCGGAAGCGCGGCGGCCCTCGGAAAATCCTGCGGGCAGGCCGGTGTTGCGGACGCGGCGATCAGGCCCGATGAAGGGGCCCTCGGTGATGAAGGCGCGCGGATCCTGGGAGAGCCACGTGATCCGCGTCAGCAGTGTTTCGGCGTTGTAGGGCTTGCTGATCACGAAAGACGCGCCGGCCGAGACGCAGGAGCGGATGAGCGCTTCGCCGGCGTGCGCGGCCAGGATGACGATCGGGATTGCGTTGCGCGGCGCCGGAAGTTCGTGCCGCAAGCGACGCACGACCCCTTCGTTGCCGCCGGGCGCGCCCGTGCAGTCGACGAGCACGATGTCGACGGGGGAGATGTTCATCGCGGCGAGGGCTTCCTCGACCGTACGCGTCTTCACGAGACGACCGACGCCGAAGCCTTTCACCACGGTGTTGAGGACATCCATCGCGAACTGCTGCTCGACGATGAGCATCATCTCGATGGAGGTCATCACCGGGGAAGTGCGCGACGGCGTCATGGCGTCTAGAACAGCTCCACGTCACACGCGACTTCGCGATTGCGGCTGCTCGAGTCGCCGCGCGAAAGGCGCAGCGCCACGTCGGCAAGACCGATGCGGCGCACGCTCTCGGCGGCGTCGCGGCCCGCGGCCACGTCCCGCGCGTAGTCCGCGAGGGCGGCAAGCGTCTGATCGAGCAGATCGATGCGCTGGGCGTCGGCCATGTGGCGCGTCGGCTCTGCGGCCACGCCGGACGCGATGATCGGCGCCAGGCGATCGACATAGTCCCGCAAAAGCTCGAGCTCGTCGGCGATGGCGGTCAGGGCCGAGAGGTGCGTGGACATCAGAAGAGCTCCGCGTCGCCAGACGTCGGCACGACGACGGGGCGGGGCGCGCGCACGGGCGCCGCTTCCGGGATCGGGCCTGCGACGAGACGCTGGAATGCACGACCGGTGGCCGGCCAGAACTCGATCCGGCGCGCGCGCTCGCCGCCGAGGCTCTGGGACAGGATCGGAATGCCTTCGTTGCCGAGAAACGTCGTCGCGAAGGCCGCATTGGCCGCGCCGATATCGCTCAATCCCTGGATCATCCGGGCGCCGCCGAACACTTTCGCCTGCATCCGCTCGCGCTGGGCGCCGCGCTTGATCATCTCGTTGATCAGGACTTCCGCGAGATACGCGCCGTAGCGCCGCGCCGCCTGGGCGTCGCCCCCCGGCGGCTCGGGAAGAAGGAAGTGGTTCATGCCGCCCACGCGCGCCGTCGCGTCATGCAGGCAGAACGCGACGCAGCTGCCCAGGATCGCCGTCAGGCACACGTCGTCCTCGCCAGCGACGACGTGGTCGCCCTGGTTGACGGAAATGCGACGTGCGCTGCGATGATCCGCCAAAGGTCTCACGTGAGCTTTCCAAACACCGCTTCGAGCTTCTCGCGCAGCTGCTGTACGTTGAACGGCTTAACGACGTAGTTGTTGACGCCGTATTGGACGGCGCGCGTCACCAGTTCCTTGTCCGCGCGCCCGGTCAGCATCACGAACGCGGTTTTTGCCGTCGCCGGATTGGCCCGAACGGCGCGCAGGAACGAAAGGCCGTCCTGTTTCGGCATGTTGTAGTCCGAGATCACCAGATGCGCGGGCTTCGCTAGAAGTTCGTGCAAGCCGGCCTCGCCATCCGCGGCCTCGCGGATGTCGCGAATTCCCATTTGCTGCAGGCTCGTTTTCACGAGCGCGCGCATCGAGAGCTGGTCATCGACGACCAGGACCTTGATGGCGGAAGCGGCGGGCATTTTCTTACTCCTCAGGCGGCGCGGTGGTTGGTGGAACAAGCGGAAAGAATGGTCGCGGCCATGCGCGACAGGGGCGCCTGTCGTTCGACGGCGCCGATTTCGAAAGCGGCTTTCGGCATCCCGTAGATCACGCAGGACGCTTCGTCCTGGCCGATGGTGCGGGCGCCGGCGCGGCGCATCGCAAGCAGGCCTTCGGCGCCGTCGCGGCCCATGCCGGTGAGAATGACGCCCGTCGCCGGGCGACGCAGGCGGGCGACCGAATGGAACAGCACGTCCACGGAAGGACGGTGTCCGCTCACGGGATCACCTGCGAGCAGCCGGCAGCGCGGCGTCGAGCCGGGCGTGACCTCAAGATGGAAATCGCCGCCCGGCGCGATGTAGACGCGACCGGGAAGAAGTGGGTCGCCGTCGGCGGCTTCCGTCACCGTCGCCTCGGAGGCGCGGTCGAGCCGGGCCGCGAAGCTTGCGGTGAAGCGGGGCGGCATGTGCTGGACGATGACGGTCGGCGGGCAGGTCTTCGGCAGGCCCGAAACCACCTCGATCAGGGCCTCGACGCCGCCCGTCGAGGCGCCGATGGCGAGAATATGATCCGGATCCGGCGTGTACGCGCCGGCCGATTGGGCGGGGCGCGGCTCCCGCGGGACGCCCGTCGCGGCGGCGCCGACGCGCAGAAGGCGTGCGCTGGCTGCGGCCTTCACCTTGGCGGCGAGGCCTTCGAAACCCTCCGGCCCGGGGCGCGCGCCATCCGGCTTTCCGACGACGTCGACCGCGCCGAGCTCCAGCGCGGCGAGGGCGGTTTCGGTGCCGGCGTGCGTCAGCGTGGAGACCATCACGACCGGCATCGGGCGCAGGCGCATGATCTTCTCGAGGAACTCGAGGCCGTTCATGTTCGGCATCTCGACGTCGAGCGTGAGCACGTCGGGGTTGAGCGCCTTGATCGCCGCGCGCGCTTCGTGCGGATCGCCGGCGGCGCCGACGACTTCGATGTCGTCGTCCATGGAGAGCACGGCCGTGATCAGGCGGCGCATGCTGGGAGAATCGTCGACGACGAGGACGCGGACCGTCATGTTGCGCTCCGGCGATAGGTGGTCAGGCCGCCGAGGTGGAAGCGCGCTTCGGCTGGGCCTGACACCCGCTCCGAATGGCCGATGCAGAGGAGGCCGCCGGGCACGAGCGAGTCGGCGAGGCGGCCCCAAAGGCGTTCCTGCGTCGCGTCGTCGAAATAGATCGCGACGTTGCGGCAGAAGATGACGTCGAATTTCTTCTTCATCGGCCAGGAGCCGTTGAGGTTGAGGCTGTTGAACACCACGAGATCGCGTACCTGGCGCGACACGGTGTACGCACCGCGATCGCCGCCGGGCGCGGCGTAACGCGCGCGCGTGCTGCTGGGGATCGCGGAGGCGACCTCGGCGGCGTACGTGCCGGCGCGCGCTTCGGCGAGGACGTTGGGATCGATGTCGGTGGCGAGGATGCGGACGTCGAGATCGAGCGCCTCGGGCAGCGCGTCGAGCACGGTCATCGCCATGGAATAGGGTTCCTGGCCCGTCGAGCACGCGGCGGACCACAGGCGCACGGGCTGGCCCGCACGCGCCTTCTCGGCGAGGCGGGTCTGAAATTCCGAAGCGAGCGCTTCGAAGTGGTGCGGCTCGCGGAAGAACCGCGTCACGTTGGTCGTCAGCGCCGCGACCATCGCCTGCAGCTCATCGGCGCCGTCTGGCGTTCCCACGAGCGCGCAATAGTCCTTGAAGCTTTCGAGCCCGAGCGCGCGCAACCGCTTGGCGAGCCGCGAATAGGCGAGCGTCGCCTTGCCGGATCCGAGATGGATTCCGGTGGAGTCGCGCATGACGCCGGCGATGAACGCGAAATCCTCCGCGGTCATCACGTATTCGCCGGCGACGACGCCGCGGTGGGCCCGAACGGCGCTCATGCGGCTTCCGCGTTCACTTCCGGCAGAAGGAGGTGGACGTCCAGGATGCTGAGAAGGCGCGAGTCGCGCGGCACGATCCCGCGGATGAGGGACTTCATGTCGTCGGACGCGATCTCCGGCGCCGGCTGCACTTCGGCGGGGCTGATGATCAGGATCTCGGACACCGCCTCGACGAGCAGGCCCACGGCGCGCTCGCCGATCTGCACCACCATGATGACGTGGCGCCCATCCGGTTCGCAGGCGCCAAGCCCGAGACGCGCCGAAAGGTCGACGATCGGCAGGATCGCGCCGCGCAGGTTGATGACGCCGCGCACGTAGGACGGCGTCCGCGGGAGCGGCGTCGCGGGCGACCATCCGCGAATCTCGCGGATCGTCATGATGTCGACGCAGAACTCCTGGCCGCCGGCGCGGAAGGCCATCAGCTCGCGATTTTGCTCAGGAGACGTGATCGTGGTCATGGTCAGCTCGCAAGGCGGAGATCGGCGGGAGTTCCGGCGCGTTTGCCGAGAGAGAGCAGGGCGTCGACGTCGAGGATGAGGGCGACGCGCCCGTCTCCGAGAATCGTGGCGGCCGAGACGCCATCGACTTTCGTGTAGTTGGTCTCGAGGCTCTTGATCACGACCTGACGCTGGCCGTGGATGCCGTCGACGCGCAGCGCGGCCTGCATGCCGCCTTCGCTCTCGACGACGATCGCGATCCCGCGGGCGCCCGATTGCTGCATCGGCGCCGCCGGGAAGCCGAGCGCCGCGGCGGTGTCGATGAGGGGCAGGAAGCGGTCGCGGAAGCGGATGAGCGTTTCCGTGGGGCCGATGCGGTGCAGATCGGCCGCCTTCGGCGTGAAGCTTTCGACGACCGCGCTCAGCGGCGCGAGCAGCGTCTGTCCGCCGGCCTCGACGACCATGCCGTCCAGCACCGCGAGCGTCAGCGGCAGGCTCATCGTAAAGGTCGAGCCCTTGCCCGGCGTGGAGGCGATCGAGATTCGTCCGCCGAGCTGCTGGATCGATCGCTTCACCACGTCCATGCCGACGCCGCGTCCCGAAATGTCGGAGACGGTGCTGGCGGTGGAGAAGCCGGGCAGGAAGATGAGGTTGTCGATTTCCTCGTTGGTGAGCGGCGCATCGGCGGCGATCAGGCCGCGTTCGACGGCGATGGCGCGCACGCGGTCGCGATTGATGCCGCGGCCGTCGTCGCTGACTTCGATGACGATGCGGCCGGACCGATGCAGCGCGGCGAGGCGGATGACGCCTTCCGGGTCTTTTCCGGCGCGGCGGCGGGCGTCCGGGTCCTCGAGGCCGTGATCGATGGCGTTACGGATCATGTGCGTGATCGGCTCGGCCAGACGATCGATCACCGTCTTGTCGACTTCCGTGCCCTCGCCTTCGGTGACGAGGCGCACGCTCTTGCCGGTCAGTTCAGCGACTTCGCGCACGAGCCGCGGCATCCGCTGGAACACGGCCTTCACGGGCTGTGCGCGGATCGCCATGACGCTTTCCTGGATCTCGCGCGTCAGCTGTTCGAGATCCTCGAGACCGACCGAGACCGCGGAAGACCGCGCAAGGCCGCTTTCGACGACGCTTTGCGCCAGCATCGCCTGCTGGATCACGAGCTCGCCGACGACGTTGATGAGCTTGTCGATGCGGTCAAGGTCGACGCGGATCGATGTTTGCGACGGCGCCGCGCCGGCGGTCCCGCCGCCGCCACCGCCGCCGGCAGCAGGTTTGGCGGAGGCTGCAGGCTCCGCCGCCCGGGCAGGGGCCGGCGCAGAGGCGGCTTCCATCTGGATCGGCGCGGTGGCGAAAACGGGATCGGACGGGGCCTCGATGAGCGCGGCGACCGGCTCGGCTTCGGCCTCGGCGCCGAGCGGCGCGATGACGAGGTCGCAGAAGCCGTCGACGAACTCGAACACTTCGCGTACGGCGGTTTCCGGCGGCGCTGCATTCAACACGATGTCCCACGCGAGGTGGAACGCGCCGTCTTCGAGCACGTCCACGCCGGGCAGGTCGCGATCGTCGAGCGTCACGTCGCAGGGACCGAGGCGGGCGAGCTCGCGCAGGATCAGCGCCGGGTCGTTGCCGGTTTCGAGCAGCCGCGGGTGCGGCTTGAAGTGGATGCGCCAGCCCTGCGGTTCGGCCGGCGCATCGCCGAGCCCGAAATCGAAGGCGACGGGCGTGAAGCCGAACTCGTCGGGAGCGGGACCGTCCGGCTCGGGCGCAGCGGCGGCCAGGGCGCCCGGCGCGGAAGGCGCCGTTCCAGCCGTGAGCGCCTCGAGGTCGGCGACGACGTGGGCGACGCGCGCATGATCGAGCGCGGCGTTGGAGCCCCGCGCCGCGGCGACGTGATCGGCCAGGACGTCCGACGCCGCGAGCATGACGCGCACGGCCTGTTCGCTGCACGGCTTCCGGCCGCTGCGCAGTTCGTCCATGAAGGTTTCGAACACGTGCGCAAAGCGCACGAGGTCTTCGAGACCGAAGGCGCCGGCGCCGCCCTTGATGGAGTGCACGGCGCGGAACGCGGCGTGCAGCGTGTCGGAATCGGCGTCACCCGATTCCAACGCCATCACGTGGCGCTCCAGATCGGCGAGCAGTTCCTCGCATTCGAGGAAGTAGGTCGCCTTGATGGCCTCGAAGGGATCGGTCGCCATGTGGGTCAGCCTGAGACGCGGCGTACGACGTCCACGAGTTTCGCGGGATCGAACGGCTTCACGATCCAGCCGGTGGCGCCGGCTTCGCGCGCGCGCTGCTTCTTTTCAGGCGCGCTTTCCGTCGTCAGCACCAGGACGGGGAGGCCCTTGTGCCGTGGGTTCGCGCGTACGCGCTCGATGACGCCGAACCCGTCCAGGTTCGGCATGTTGATGTCGGTGATGACGACGTCCGGCGCGTGCGCTTCGAGTGCGGCGAGGCCGGCGATGCCGTCCTCGGCCTGCACCACGCGATAGCCGGCGTCGTCGAGCGCCAGCTTGAGCATGTCGCGCATCGTGCGAGAGTCGTCGATGGTCAAGATCGTCTTGGTCATGCTGCGCCCGTTGAAGTCTCGAACACGTCCTCTGGCCCGCCCATCGCGCGCCATTGATCAAGGAATGCGGGGGATGCGTTGCGCACGGCGAAGGTGCGATCCGACGCCAGGCAGGTCTTGCGCGCCGCGAGCAGGGTCTGGAACGCGGCGCCGCCGATGAACTCGACGGCTTCGCCCTCCAGAACGACATGGCCGTCGGCCTGCGCGAGGGCCTCGCGCAGAACATGGGCCGCGCGCGCATCGAGCGAGGCCGGCAGTGCTGCGTCAGCGAGGGCGCCTTCGCCCATGTGGCCCTCCCGCGATCAACCTGCGCGATCGAGGTGCGGTACAATCGAGACGCGAGTTGTGCTCACGCGGGTTCGATCGACCGGACCATTCGCGCGCCGTCCGCGGATACCGACCGCGAATCCGGCGTTATGCCGTGGTAAATCGGAAAGAGTTGACGAGCGGTAAAATGGTTCATTCGCGCAGCCGATTTGCGCGATTTACTTGGTTTTCTATAGAGCTCGGGTGCCGATAACCGGCCCAGCCGAAGCGCGGTCACGCTCGCGCTCTGCGTGCAGGCGCGTCCGTCGCGTGTGCGCGCGACGGACGCCCTGACGGCTAGGACGCCGGCGCCGTGCGCGGCAGCGTGGTCTTAGCGAGGTTGTCGCTGGAGTTGCGATCGATCCGCTTGTTGTAGGGATCGACGCCGACATGGATCGTCGCGCCCGGTTGAATCTTCAACCCTTTGAAGGTGATGGTCTGCTCGCCCGAGCTCAGGACGCGCTTCTCCATCACCACGACGTCCGACGCCTTGAACACGCCACGGCCGGGTTCGGCGGTGAACACGCCGACATCGATCCGCTCGTTGAGAGGGGCGGGCTTTTCGACGCCAGCGCCATCGGCATAGGCCTTCGCCGCCGTCACCTTCACCGCCACGTCCACGAGGCCATCGGCGCGGCGCGTCGCCGTCGCGTCCGCGGCCTTGAGGTCGTAAATCGTGATCCGTTCGAACAGGTCGGTGATCAGGTCCTGCGCCGGGCCGGGGCCCGCTTCCTCGCGCAGGAGCGCGATCAGGTCGCTGGAGCGCGGGTAGGGCGCCGACTTGAACGCGTGCGCCTGCAGGAACCGGGCAAGCGCGCGGTTCACCGTGGCTTCGCCGATCTCGTCCTGCAGCAGGTACATGACGAGCGAGCCCTTCCGGTAGTGCACGTAGGGCTGGTTCTCGACGCGCACGAGCGGCTGTTCCTCGACGGACTCGCCGCCGCGCGCGCGCAGATAGGCGTCGAGCTCGAACTTGAGGAACCGGCGGATCTGGTCCGCGCCGTACATCTTCTTCATGACCATCAGCGCCGAGTACTGCGCCAGGGTCTCGGAGAGCATCGTGGAGCCCTGCATGTCGGCGCCGATCACCTGGTGCGCCCACCATTGGTGCGCGACCTCGTGGGCGGTGACGTACGTGGCGTAGTCGATGTCGTCAGGGTCGCGGTTGTCGGCGATGAAGCCGATCGCTTCCGAGTAGGGCATGGTGTTGGCGAACGCCTGCGCGAACGTGGCGTAGGCCGGGAATTCGAGAATCCGCGCCTGCTTGAACTGGTAGGGGCTGAAGTTCGTCGAGTAGTAGTCGAGCGACACCTGCATCGCCGTCAGCATGCGGTCGACGTTATAGGTGTGGGCCGGGTGGTGATAGACGGCGAGATCGACGTCGCGCCACTTCGCACGCTTCACGGCGTAGCGGGCCGATTGGATCGAGAAGAAGTTCTGCACCGGCGCGTCAGTGACGTACTCGACGCGGCGGCGGCCATTGGCGACGCTTTCGCTCACGAGACGCCCCGGCGCGATCGCGGTCTGATCGGCGTCGGTCTCGATGCGGATGCGCGCCGTCACCCAGTCGCTGTCGTGGCGCAGATAGTGGTGCCCCTGGGCGCTCGTATCCTCGAGCTTCGGCATGCGCAGGTCGGCGGGGAGCCCGTTGCGACGGCGCACCTCGCGGCTGGTCAGAAGCTGCCCGCGGTCCATGCCGATCACCGGTGCGAACTCGAAGTTGTTCAGGAACGTGCCGTTCTCGACGACGCGCGTGGTGTTGCCGCTGTTCTTGAAGCCGGTCTGGCCCGCGGTGCTGGTGAAGGTGAGCGTGCGGCGCTCGCCCGGCTGCATCGGCGTTTCCAGCGTGAAGATCCTGTAGTTGAAGCGGTCGTCCTCGGAGCGCAGACGCGCGCCCTCGATGTCGAGGCGGGAGACGCCGACGTCGCGTGCGAACCGCACGTGAACCTCGGAAATCGGCGCGCCCGTGCGGTTTTCGAGCGTGTAGCGGCCCTTGGTGCGCGCCGTCAGCGCGGCGGGCGTGATCGACACGTCGAGATCGACGTCCACAATCGTCGGTTGGGGCAGGCGTTCGTTGGCGAGGTACTTCTTCTCGAACGCCGCCGTCCATTTCTCGCCCTCGGTCGAGCCGCGGTACGGGTTGATGACGTTGGTGTTGTAGAAAATGAACCCGCCGAGCGCCGCGGCCGTCAGCAGCGAGCCCCCGAACACGATCCCGGCGCCGCCGGCAAGCCGACGCGGCACGCGCGCCAGGCGCGGCGCCAGGCGCGTGTCGGCGCCCCGCCGCCACAGCACGAAGGACAGCGTCAGCAGCGCGAGCGCGATCGCGCTCCAATAGGCGCGGAACCAATTCGCGGCGCTCTGGAAATAGCCGGCGCCGTTCATGTCCGACAGCGGCTCGGACGGGCTGCCGCCATAGATCAGCAGGTTGTGGTCGATGCCCATCGCGGCGGCGACCATCGTCGTCACGAGATAAACGAGCATCACGCCGTAGCCGATGAACTTGTTCGGCACGAGCGTCTGGACGAAGACCGCGAGCGCGGCGATCTGCACCATCGCGACGGCGTTCGGCCCCACATACCAGGCGATATAGCTCCAGGCGTCCTCCATCGGGGCCTGCTTCACCGCCTGGACGACGAGCGCGGTGACGATCGCGACGGCCATGCTCGCCGTCAGGACGAGCGACAGCGCGATGATCTTCGGCACCACGAGGGACCAATCGGGCGCGGGGCTCGCACCGATGATTTCGTGGATGCGCTTGTCGCGCTCGCGCCACACGAGCTCGCCGCCATAGTAGATGGCGATCAGGATCGGGAAGATCGTGAAGGCGCCACGGATCGCTTCCACCATCACGCGCGTGACGGCGTAGATCGGGGTGCCGAACATCTCGTCGGCCGAGAGCAGGCTGCCGAGCGCGTTCATCACCCCGATCAGCAGCAGCACGATGAAGGCCGGGTTCCGCGCAACCTCGAACGTCTCAAAGCGCGTCCGCGCGAGGAACTGCGGCACGCCCGCGCTGTGCGAGGGCGTCACGCGCGGCGCGCGCGCGATCGCCGGCGGCTTCGCGTCGGCCTTGGAGGGTTTCGCGGGGCGCGCCGCCTTGGATTTCTTCTCGAAGCGGAAGAAGGCGAAGGCGAGCCCGAGGCACACGCCCGCGAGCGCGAGGACGGCGGTGCGATTGGCGAGCAGCGTGCCGGCGAGTTCCGGCAGGTCGGCGTTGCGCTGCGCGACCGTCCAGTAGCGCGTCTGCAGCGAGAAGGCGCCGATGCCGAAGGGCTCCACATAGGCCGCGATCTCGCGGGCTTCGGGCGTCTGCATCAGGCTGAGCGACACGAGATAGGCGACTAGGAACGCCGTCACCGCCACGTAGCTCGCCATCATCGAGCGCGTCAGCGTCGCCACGCAAAAGAACAGCGCGGCGGTGAAGAGGAAGTTCGGGAACACCATCACGCCGGTGGCGAACAGATAGTGCTGCAGAACGAAGGGGCCGATCTTCTCGGGATCGAGCCACGGCATGGCGGCGCCGACCGCGATCGCGAGCGGCACCGAAAGGGACACGATGAAAGCGACGGCCGCCGCGCCCGTGAACCGCCCGAACAGATAATCCGCCTTGCGCACCGACGTCGACGCGACGATGCCGCCGAAGCCGGTTTCGTCATCACGCACGATCACGTTGGCGACGAAGGCCGTCGTGGCGAACATGCCGAAGATCGACATGATCAGCATCGTCTGGATGATGGCGAAGGGGCTGTTCTTCCAGACGTTGCCGGCCGAGCCGATCTGGATCTGTTCGGAAACGATCGCTCCGAACGTCAGCAGGAAGAACAAGGCGAACGTGATCCAAAACAGCGGCTGCTTGATCTGGTAGCGGAATTCGAACGCGGCGATCTTGGCGAACATCGGTGTCGTCTCGCTCAGGCGGCGCGCGAAGCGGAGAGGGCGGAGAAATAGACGTCTTCGAGACCGCCAGAGGCGAGTTCGAAGCCTTCGCCGGGCGCGATGTCGGCGAGGACGTGCAACATGGTGCGTCCGCCGATCAGGCGCGCGGAAATGACGTTCATCCGGGTGCGGACGTCCGCGGCCTCGGCCTTGGACACGATCTTGCGCCAGATACGGCCGCGCAGGCTGTTGATCAGCTCCTGCGGCGCGCCCTGCAGCACGATGCGGCCCTGCGCCAGCACGGCCATGCGCGGGCACAGATCGGCGACGTCGTCGACGATGTGCGTCGACAGGATCACGAGCACGTCTTCGCCGATGTCGGCGAGCAGGTTGAGGAAGCGATTGCGTTCTTCCGGATCCAGGCCGGCGGTCGGCTCATCCACGATGACGAGCTTGGGATCGCCGATCAGCGCCTGGGCGATGCCGAAGCGCTGGCGCATGCCGCCGGAGAAGGACGCGATCGGCTTCTTGCGGGCGGACCAGAGATTGACCTGGGCGAGGAGGCCATCGACCACCTCGCGGCGTTGCTTGGCGTTCGACACGCCCTTCAGCACGGCCATCTGATCGAGCATGTCGACCGCGGTCACGCGCGGATAGACGCCGAAATCCTGCGGCAGGTAGCCGAGCACGCGGCGCAGCTTCTCCGGCTCCTTGCGGACGTCGATGTCGCCGAAGCGGATCTCGCCCTCCGAAGGCACCTGAAGCGTGGCCAGGCAGCGCATGAAGGTCGATTTGCCGGCCCCGTTGGGGCCGAGGAGGCCGAACATCCCCGCAGGCGCGGACAGGGACACCCCGTCCAAAGCCGTTACCCCGCCCGCGTAACGATGGGTCAATCCGCGCACTTCAAGCATAGTTCGCCTCCGATCACGCCAGTGTCGCGTTCATGTCTATCGGATGTCAATAAGAATTTATCGAAAAACGATGCGGTCATGATTCGCGCGTCGCGGGCCTGTCGGTCCATACTGCGGATGACGTCGCCGTGTCCGACTGTTGGCGGCGAGGGCGGCGCGGCAGGGAGGTCGATCATGGCTGCGGCGGAAGCGGGTTCGGAAAGCGTGCGGGTCGAAGTCGAGCAGGGCGTCGCGCTCGTCACGCTCAACCGCCCCGAGCAACGCAACGCTTTGACTTATGAGGCTTATGGTCGGCTCGAGGCCGCGTTTCGTCGCGCCGCGACGGACCCCGAGATCCGCTGCTTGGTGGTCACCGGGGCCGATCCGGCCTTCTGTTCCGGAGACGACGTGCGCGAGATCATGGCGGGCCCCAAGCCCGTGACGCCGTCGCCGCGCGAGCTCGAGCCCACGCCCGCCGCCATGGCGGCGCTGGCGTGCGACAAGCCCATCATCGCGGCCGTGAATGGCGCCGCCGTGGGCTGGGGCATGGAGCTTGCCCTCTTTGCCGATATCCGCCTGGCCTCCGAGCGGGCCAAGTTCGCGGAGCTCTTCGTCAAGCGCGGGCTGGTCTGCGACGTGGGCGGATTTTACCGCCTGCCGGCCATCGTGGGCGCCGCGAAGGCCGCCGAGTTGCTGTTTACGGGCGACGTGATCGACGCCGCCGAGGCGCTGCGCATCGGCCTGGTGAGCGAGGTGACGCCGCACGAGGCGCTCCTTCCGCGCGCCCGCGCGATCGCCGGCCGCATCGCCGCCAATCCCCCGCTCGCGGTGCAGGCGCTCAAGGCCGGCCTGCGGCGCGCCACCTATGGCGACGCGGAAGACATCGGCCGCTACGCCATCGGCGAGATCCGCCGGCTGATGAAGACGAAGGATCACGCCGAAGGGGTCGCGAGTTTCCTCGAGAAGCGCCCGCCGGTCTTTACCGGCCAGTAGTCGCCGCGGAGACGGTCCGGTAACGCGCGGCGCGTAGACGATCCGTCCTCGGACGGATGGGATGATCATGTTGAAAACGGCGCTGATCGCGATCGGAGGTGTCGCCGTGCTGGGGACGCCTGCGTTCCTGCGCGCGCCGAACGAGCGGGCCCTGGTCCTTGCGCTTCCGGGCGCGGCGGCGGGGGAGGCCGCGCGCGCGGGGTTGAGCGGCGGTGGGCTGCTCGTGTCGATGTCGGCCGATGGACGCGCCGCCGTGTTCGACGTCGCCTCTGGCGAACCGTTCCGCCCTCACGGCTCTGTGATCGTTCTACGGTCGCCAGACGCGGAAGGGTGCGCAAAAGACGCGAATTGAACGTGTTCGGACGATTTCCTTCACTGCGCGTTTAGAACCCGACCGCATGGTTCGCCCAAATTCACCGTGTTCGGAGCAACGCCGTGCGCATCGATGGTCCCGTCATCTACCGCAACGCCGCGCTTGATCGCCAGCGCCAGCTTGCGGCCTCCGTCGCATTTGCACTGACGGCGGCGACGGGCGTCGCCGTTGCGGTCGTCGATCTCGTTTCGAACGGCGGCCTGGGCGCGACCTCCGCGGTTGCGGCAGTGGCCGCCGCGGCGGCGTACTTCCTCCGCGGCCCGGCTGGGCGGGAGTGGATCGCGCAGGCCGGTCTTGGCGGCATCCTGATGCTGCAGATCTCCGCGCTGCTCGCCGCGGCCGCCGGAAACGGCCTGCAGAGCGATCTGCACATGGCGTACTTCGCCGCGCTCGCGGCGCTCATCCTGTTCGCGGATTGGCGCGTGATCGTCGCCGCAACGGGCGTGGTCGCGGTGCACCATTTGGGCCTGGGCCTGCTTGCGGGCGCGCTGGTGTTCCCTGGCGAGTCCAGCATCGGCCGGATCCTCCTGCACGCCGTTATCCTGTCCGTCGAGGCCGTGATCCTCGTGTGGGCGGCGATCCGCACGAACGTCGAGATGGCGGCCTCCGATGCGGCGCGGCGTGACGCGGAGAATGCGCAGGCGGCCGCCGAAGAGGCGCAGCTCGCGGGGATGCGCGCAGCCAAAGAGACCGAGATGGAGCGCGAAGCGGCCCGCCTCAAGGAGCAGGAATTCCAGGCGCGCCAGGCCGAGGTCATCGCGCGCATCGGGGAAGGCCTTTCGAGCCTCGCGTCCGGGGACGTGCGCCGGCGCCTGGACGCCGTCGCGGCCGATGGCTACGCGCAGCTGTTCAAGGACTTCAACGCCGCCGCCGAGGCGCTGGACACGGCTCTGGGCCGCATCGGCGCGGTCGTCGAGGAAATCCGTTCCAGCACCAACGAAATCTCCCAGGCCACGGATGACTTTGCGCGCCGCACGGAACGGCAGGCGACGGATCTGGAGCAGGCCTCCACCACGCTCGGGCAGGCCAGCGGCGCCTTCCGCAGCGCGTCGGACCGCGTGCAGTCCACGGCCGAGATGGTGGCGACCGCACGGGGCGACGCGGAGTCTTCCGCCCACGTCGTCGATCTCGCGGTGACGGCGATGCGCCAGATCGAAAGCTCGTCCTCGCGGATCGCGCAGATCACGCTGGTGATCGACGAGATCGCCTTCCAGACGAACCTGCTCGCGCTCAACGCTGGCGTGGAAGCCGCGCGTGCCGGCGAGGCGGGCCGCGGCTTCGCCGTCGTCGCCCAGGAAGTGCGCGCGCTGGCGCAGCGCTCCGGGGACGCCGCGAAGGAGATCAAGGCGCTGATCGCGGCGAGCGCGCAGCATGTCGATACCGGCGTGAGGCACGTGGGCGACATGGGCGGCGCGCTGGAGCGCATCGTCGGCAGCTTCTCGCAGATCGACAGCGTGATCGGCGACGTCGCGCGCTCCGTCCAGGATCAGGCGGTCCGCATCCAGGACGTGACCAACGCCATCGGCGAGATCGACACCTCCACCCAGCAGAACGCCGCCATGTTCGAAGAGACGGCCGCGGCGACGGCGTCGCTGCGCGACCAGATCGCCGAGCTCGCCGCGCAGATCGGGCGGTTCTCGTTCGGCGCGGGCGGCCAGACGCCGCGCAGCCGCTGGACGCCGCCTGCGACGCAATCGAACCGCCGTTACGCGTAGTCCGCCGTCACCTGCGCACAGCCGTCGTTACGTCGTCGGCGCGACGATCGTGGCGGTATAGCTGATCGGGTAGGTGTAGAGGTTGGGGACGCCGATCGTCGAGGTCCACGTCGCCGTGCCGATCGCGCTGGAGGCGCCCGCCACGGTCTCGCGGCGGAGCGTCACGGTCACTTCATTCGGGTTGGCGATGGTCTTCAGATCCTCGCGGACGGCCGTCGCGAGCTGATCCTGTGTCATCGCCGGATTGAGCGTCACGGCGCGCATCGCACGCTCGAGGGCGTAGCGCGCGCTTGCGGCGCAATGCAACGCCCAGCCGAGCTGCAGAATCCCGAACATCAAAGCGAGCGCGACCGGCGCCACGAGCGCGAACTCGACGGCGGTCGCGCCCTCTTCGTCGTCGGCGAGCCGCTCAGCGGATGCGGACGGATTGTTCATGGACGATATCGGTGGTGGCGAGCAGGGAGCTCGCCCGGTAACGCGTGGAGACGGCGACCCTCACCGCAGGCGGGTTGGCGCCACACATGGACGTGCACGAGACGACGGCGTCGCCACACAGGCACGCGCGCGACACCTCGACGACACCATCCGTGGGCCGGCTCGGCCAAGCACGCAAAGCGAAGTCGCGCGCGGTGACGTCGTCGACGCCGCCTTGCAGATAGTAGCGAACGCCGGCCTGCATGGCGCTTTGGGCGTCGGTGCGCTGCTTGACGTCGAACCACCCCTGAACGAGCCCGACCAGGAGCAGCGCGAGAACGGGCGCGACGATCGCGAACTCGACCGCCGCGACGCCGGAGGTATCACGCGTGAAACGGTGCAGGAGGGTTCTCATTCGACCACCTTGACGACCTGAAGGATCGGAACCTGCGACATGCCATAGGCGGAGCAATCGACGGCGATGGTCGTCGACCCGCTCCAAGTGACCGTGGACGCGACGACCTGCGTGCATCCGCCCGATCCCGAGAAGTTTCCGAGGTAGGCGACGTCCTGACGCGGTGCATAAATCGTGCCGGTCAGCAGCGACGCTGCCGTCCCGTTGAACCGGTTGGTCCCGCCGGACGAAGCGCGGTCCCCGTAGAAGAGCATGCCTTTGGTTGCGCCGGAGGTCGGCGCGGAGAGGCGCACCATGGCGTTGCCATTCATCGTCACGCGGGCGGAGCCCACGAGGACGATCGTGACGCCCGTCCCCGTGACGTTCGCGTTGGCGTTGATGCGGAAATCACCACCCGAGACGTAGTACACGCCAGGGTTCAGCGTCACCGTCCCGGAGAGCGTCAGGCCGGAGCAATAGCGTCCCGCCTGGAGCGTGGCGCCGTTCGAGTTGCGGCAGTTGCCGGAGGCAGCCGGAGGCTCGAACGCGGCGTAGGGGTCGCCTGCCGGAGGGGCCTGGCGGATCGGCTGGGCGCATTGCGTCGACTTCCCGCCCGACGTCATCGTCACGCCGCCGGCCGATACGAAGCACGCCGCCGTCGCTTGCGCGGAGCCCTGCACGTTGATCGAGTCGGCCGCGGTCGAGTTGGACATGACGCTGCAGCTCGTCAGCGTCGTCGACGTGTTGCCCGAGAAGTCGACCGCCTTCGAGGCGGTCGCGTTCAGGGCAAGGACGCAGGCGTTGGCCGCAGATTGGAACGTCGCCACCGCGCGCGCCTTCGCGACGAGCGGGGCGTTCGTGAAGAGGCTGGAGAAGAACCGGTCTTGGTTCTGATTGAGCAGGACTTCGACCGATTGCGCGTTTCGATTGGGCCCGCTCGCGGGCGGCGTGTTGACGGTGATCGTCCCGACGCTGGCGTCGAAGCCATTCGCTGCGGCGGTGTTCGCCGCCGTTGCGCGAACGGCCGTGTCGTTCGAGCCCGAGCGCTTGTCGAGTGCGGCGGCGTAGGCGGCGTTGTCGGCCGCGCCCTGCAGCTCGAGCGACTTCAGGTACCAATAGCTGGTCTCGACGCCGAAGCCGGCGCCGCCAATGAGAAAGGGAAGCGACAACGACACCATCATGGCGACGTTGCCGGCCTTCGACCGAAGGAAACCAGGCCGCGAACGCAAGGGGACACCAAGTCTCACGCGGTGAATGTCTCGCGCTCGGCGTTTCCATTCGTTTAAGAGATGGCGTTAATTTCGCTCCGTTTGCGGCCGCATTCACGATAAGGCGGCCGTCTTGGTGACGCGGGCGTTAATGTCGGCCTTCGGCGTCGACGCAAACGGATGCGGGCACGGCCGCGGGGCGAACGGGATGGAAGCGGATCTTGCCAGCGCGTCGGCGCGCGCTCTCGTGCTGGCGCTGGATCTCAGCGGCACTGTGGCGTTCGCGCTTCTAGGATCGCTCGCGGCCGCGCGGCGCGGGCTGGACGTGTTCGGCGTGCTCGTCGTCGCCTTCGCGTCGGCCTGCTCGGGCGGCATCCTGCGCGACGTGCTGATCGGCGCGACCCCGCCGGCGGCCTTCACGGATTGGCGCTATCTCGCGGCGGCGATGGCGGCGGGCCTCGCGGTGTTCGTGTGGGGCGCCGCCATCGAGAAGGTCTCCGCGCCGATCCTCCTGGTGGATGCGGCAGGGCTGGCGTTGTTCTGCGTGGCGGGCGCGCAGAAGGCCCTCGCGTTCGGGCTCTCGCCGCCGATGGCGGCGCTGATGGGCATGCTGACGGGGATCGGCGGCGGCGTCGTGCGCGATGTTCTGCTGGCGGAAGTCCCGAGTGTGCTGAAGCCCACGGAGATCTATGCCGTGGCGGCGCTCGCGGGCGCGGTCGTCGTCGTCACGGGCGCGGTTTTGAGCTTCGACGCCGTGCGGGTCGCGATCGCCGGTGGTCTCGTCACGTTCGCGCTCCGCGTGCTGGCGATCCGCTTCGCGTGGCGTCTGCCCGTGGCGCCCTGGCGTGATGGGCCCTGACGACGCCGTTCGCACACCGTTCACCTTCCTGAACGCGCGGTTTGCGATTGCGGCCGCCACGCCCGCCGACCGGAAGGTCCTCTAGGCCGGACGTGGTTGCGAAGTGTAAACTCCGTTCGTGTACGGACGACCGCTCTCCAGGTGATCCGTGCGCGTCCTGACCTGCCTGACCGAAGACCATGACCTGAGCCTCGTCGTCCTCGCCGCATTGATCTGCGCGCTGGGCGCGGCCTTTCTCGTCCGACTTTCGCAGCGCGCCCGCACCACGGAAGGCGCGCTTCGCGGCATCTGGACTCTGCTCGGCGCCATCGTCGGCGGATCGACCGTCTGGGTGACGCACTTCGTCGCCATGCTGGCCTACCGCAACACGCTGACGGTGACCTACGATCCCTTCTGGACGCTGCTGTCGCTCGTCGGCGCGGTCGCGGGATGCGGCGCCGCCATCACGCTCTACGCCCGGCGGTGGCGCTACGCGCCGGAGGCGGCCGGCGTCGTGTTCGGCGCGACCGTCGCCGGGATGCACTATCTCGGCATGGCGGGCTTCAACACCCAGGGCGTTTTGATCTGGGATCAGGGCGGCATCGCTGCTTCGATCGCGGTTGCGCTTCTGCTTGGCGCGCTCGCCTTCAATCGCGGCGCGCGCCCGCTCACGCGCTACTGCCACGTGGGATCAGGCGTCGGCGTGTTCCTCACGATCGTCGGGCTGCACTTCACGGGCATGGCGGCGCTGACGATCGTGCCGCTGAGCGCAGCGCCGCTGGATGTCGACTCCGCCGGCATCCTCGCCGTCGCCGCATCGGGCATCGGGCTGCTCGCCGTCGGCGCCGGATCGGCGAGCTATCTGCTCGATCGCCACCTTTCCGCCCAGCGCACGCAAGAGCTCGCGCGCCTGGCCAAGCACGACGCCCTGACCGAACTGCCGAACCGCGCGGCTTTTCTTGACCGGCTCGATCGCTCGCTCGAATTCGCCGGCTCCGGACGGTCGCTTGCGGTCGTCGTGCTGGATCTCGAGCGCTTCAAGGACGTCAACGAGGCGCACGGCCACGCCGCCGGCGACGGCGCGCTGCGTGCAATCGCGGCGCGGCTGCGGGGCGCGCTGCGGGACGGGGAGTTCGTCGCGCGGCTCGGCGGCGACGAGTTCGGCGCCCTGGCGCTGGTGGATGGACGGCCCGGCGCCGGCGCGTTCGCCGAGCGCCTGGAGGCCGCCGTCGCGGCGCCGTTGCGTGTCGGCGAGGGCGATGTCTCCCTCCAGGCCGCCATCGGCGTCGCCTGCTATCCGGAGGATGCGGCCGGGGCCGCCGCGCTGCTCGCCAATGCCGATCTCGCCATGCAGCGCGCCAAGGGCGGCGTCAGCGGCGGCGTCTGCTTTTACGAGGCGACGACGGACGAGGCCGCGCGCGCCCGCCGCGCGCTCGTGCGCGAACTGCGCGACGCCATCGACGCCGGCCAGTTCGAGCTGCGCTACCAGGCGCAGACCTCGCTCGCGACCGGCGAAACGACCGGCTTCGAGGCCCTGATCCGCTGGCGCCACCCGGTGCGCGGCTACGTGTCGCCCGCCGAGTTCATTTCGCTGGCGGAGGAAACGGGCCTCATCGTGCCGATCGGGGAGTGGGTGCTGCGCCACGCCTGCGCGACGGCGGCGACATGGCCGACGCCCTGGAAGGTGGCGGTCAACCTGTCGGCCGTGCAGCTTGGGCACGTGCCAGATCTCCCGCGCCTCGTGCACGAGATCCTTCTGGAGACGGGCCTGTCGCCGCGCCGTCTCGAGCTCGAAATCACCGAGACCGCGATGATGGGCGATCCGGCCCACACGATCCACGTGCTGCGCCGTCTCGGCGCGCTGGGCGTGTCGATCGCCATGGACGATTTCGGCACCGGCTATTCGTCGCTGTCGACGCTGCGGGCGTTCCCGTTCGACAAGATCAAACTCGACAAGTCCTTCGTCGACGAAGTGATGAGCGATCCGCAGGCGCGCGCCATCATCGGCGCCGTCGTGTCGCTCGGGCAGAGCCTCGGCATCGGCGTGCTGGCCGAAGGCGTGGAGACGGGCGACCAGGCCGCGTTCCTCCAGTCCGTCGGCTGCGGCGCGGCGCAGGGCTACCATTTCGGCCGCCCCGAGCCGGTCGCGACGCCCGCGAAGCTCGAGGCCGCCTGGCGTATCGCGAGCTGAACGGCGTCGCCGGCGGCCCTGCGCTGACGTTGCGATGGACAGACGCGGTCGAAAGCCCTATATGCGGGTCATCGATCTCGTCGCGTCACGCTCTGATCCTTCGCTGTCGCGCCGGACTTTTGCTGTTTCCCTCGAAAAATCGACCACACGCGGATGACCCGCGTGAGGAATTTCGTACACAAGGAGACGGCAATGGCTGTCGGCACCGTTAAGTTCTTCAACACCACCAAAGGCTACGGCTTCATTACCCCCGAGACGGGCGGTAAGGACGTCTTCGTCCATATTTCCGCCGTCGAGCGCGCGGGTCTGCGCAGCCTCGCTGATGGCCAGAAGGTCGGCTTCGATCTCGAGCGCGACCGTCAGGGCCGCGACTCCGCGACGAACCTGCAACTCGCCTGAGCGGCAGCGCGCCGCGGCCCTGGCCGTAGGCGCGCGCCTGCATCGTGCGTGACTGCATGAAAGACGGGCCGGCCGCATCTGCGCGCCGGCCCGTTTGCATGTCCGGCTCTCTCAGGACCGCCGGAAAACCGTCCGTATACTGAAGCTCGTCACGAGGCGCCGCACACCCGGCAGGCGCGACAGGACATCCTGGTGCACGCGCTCGTAGCGGTCGTCGCTGCGCACGAGGATGCGCAGCAGATAGTCGCTTTCCCCCGTCATCAGGTGGCAGTCCTCGATCTCGCGATGGCGCGCCACGGCGCGCTCGAACGCGGCCATCGTCTCCTGGCGCTGGTTCTCCAGCGTCACCGCGACGAAGGCTGTGGTGGTCGGGCCGAAGGCGTCCGGGGCGATGCGGGCGGCGTACCCCGCGATGACGCCGGCGTCCTCGAGCGCCTTCACGCGCCGATGCGCCGCCGACGGCGACAACCCGACCTGTTCTCCGATTTCGGCGCTGGTCGCGCGGCCGTTCGCGGACAGCGCGTCCAGGATAGCGATGTCGATGTCGTCCAGCTTCATGCAGGTATTTTGCAAGAACGCGGCGTTCCTGCAAGATTATACGAAAACCGCCGCGTTCCCGTCGCGCTTTGCAAAGACCTCCCGCGGCCTTGGGCCTACACTCGCGACGTTATGGAGGCTCCCATGCGCGTTGGCTGTCCCGCTGAAATCAAGCCCCAGGAATTCCGCGTCGGCCTGACGCCGGAAAGCGCCGCCGAGCTCGTGCGCGCCGGGCATCAGGTCTTCGTCCAGTCCGGCGCCGGCGCCGGTATCGGCGCGAGCGATGACCGCTACCGGCAATCGGGCGTCACCATTCTCGCCGACGCCGCTGCGGTGTTCGAGGCGAGCGACCTCATCGTCAAGGTGAAGGAGCCGCAGCCCGTCGAGTGCGCACGGCTGCAGCCGCATCACGTGCTCTTCACCTATCTGCATCTTGCGCCCGATCCCGCGCAGGCGAAGGCCCTGATGGCCTCGGGCTGTACCGCGATCGCGTATGAAACCGTGACCGACGCGCACGGGCGGCTGCCGCTGCTCAAGCCGATGAGCGAGGTCGCCGGACGCATGTCGATCCAGGTCGGCGCGACCTTCCTGGAAAAGAGCCATGGCGGGCGCGGCGTGCTGCTCGGCGGCGTCCCCGGCGTGCGGCCGGCCGATGTCGTGATCCTCGGCGCCGGCGTCGCGGGCTACAACGCCGCGCAGATCGCTGTCGGCATGCGCGCCCGCGTCACCGTCTTCGACAAGAATCCCGCACGCCTCGAAGAGCTCGATCGCGAATTCAACGGCCGACTCGAAACCGTCTATTCGACGCGCGCCGCGGTGGAGGAGGCGGTCCGCGAGGCCGATCTCGTCATCGGCGCGGTCCTCGTGCCGGGCGGAAACGCGCCCAAGCTCGTGACGCGCGCCATGCTCGCGACGATGCGACCGGGCGCCGTGCTCGTCGACATCTCCATCGACCAGGGCGGCTGCTTCGAAACGAGCCGCCCCACCACGCACGCCGATCCCGTCTACGAGATCGACGGCATCCTGCATTACTGCGTGGCCAACATGCCCGGCGCTGTCGCCCGCACCAGCGCCTTCGCGCTCAACAACGCGACGCTGCCCTTCACGCTGGCCCTCGCCAACAAGGGCGCCGCGCAGGCCATGGCCGACGATCCCAACCTCGCCGCGGGCCTCAACGTCCAGGGCGGCCGGATCGTGCATGCGTCGGTGCGCGAGGCCCTGGGGTTCTAGATCGGGGGCCGGGGTGGCGGCGGCTGGCTGACTTGGGAAGGGGGCGGCCGGGCGCGCGGTGCGCCGGCGAGTGGCGCCAGAAGAGGCGAGCCGCTCTTGGCATAGCGCGCTGAGAAGATAGGTGGAGTTCGGACGAATAGACCTTGCGCGATCCCGACGTGGCGCCGGCAATCAAATTTTATTGCGCAGGGTTCGAGTTCCGGACGATCCGAATGTGGCTCAAATCGCCCGAAAAGGGAAGCCATCCTGAGAAGTTCCGGCGATGCGCGCCCATCGGCTGCCGGATGAGCTTCGATGCGTCCTTTGCAAGGTAGCTCCCCACGATCGAGCCGCGCTGGATCAAGCTGGATCAAGCTGGATCGCTCTGGATTGCGCATGTTGGACCATTTGTTCGCGGCTCGAGGCGGAGTGCGCGGCGGCCGCTCGAGACGCCACAGCCCGACTGAGCCGGGGCAGACGCTCAGCCCGGCAACGTTTAGCGTCGAGATCATCACAGGCAGAGCAGCCACAACGGAAGCCCGTTCGCCGGACTGGGTGCTTGGTGCGGCTAACCGTCAGCCAAATCGCCTTTTGCTTGCGCCCGTGCTAAACGGATCGCTTCCAGCAAACGCGCCTTCATGTCTCTGGATCGGATTGGAATGGAGGCCATGACAGGCGTGTCAGGTGCGTCGGCGAAGAATTGCAGCATCGCGCGCACGGCCGCCTTGGTCATTTCTGGGTCGCCAAGCCCCTGTGCGGCCGCCACCGCCGCCATGTGAGCCCCAGCGTGGCCTGGCTGTCGCTCCAGCGCCCGTTTAGCCGCGTCTGCAGCCTCTTGAAATCGGCCGGCCATCCAGTAGCACAGCGCGCGACCGGCAAATGAGGTGTCGACGTTGGAGCCGAGTGGGTTGCAGCGTATGGCATTGTCCCAGTGCTGCAACGGTGTCTCGAACTCGCCCGCCATTGCGCGAATCCAGGCGCTCGCGCTCCAGGCGATTCGCGACAAAGGATTTAGGCGGGTGGCGAGCTCGACCGCGCGCAACCCGGCGTCATAGTCCTGCCCGATGTGCACTGCGGACCAAGCGGCGATCGCCAAGGCGTCAGCGTTGCTGTCAGCTGCAGCTATGGCGCGATAGGCCTGCGCGGCTGCTTGAGTACGCTCAGGCTCGCGCGACGCATGCCCCAGACCTGCTTTCGCCCATGCGGCATAGGCGTTGAGATTGGGGTCGTCAGGCGTGAGCGCGAGGCCGGCCTCAAAGGCCGCCAACGCAGCCGAATAATCGATCGGTGTGGCGAAAAACCCGAAGTAGATGCCCACCAGGAAATGCTGGAAGGCGCTGCGTCGGTCGTCGGGCGTGGCGAGTGCGGATTCGCGCGCAGTATTGGCCAGATGATGTGCAAGCAGCACCACAAGCCTTGCCGGCGCATCCTCCAAAAGCGCGAATGCGTCGGCGGCGTCATGTTCCACATCGCCGCTGGCGATCAACGCGCCATCAGCGGCTGCGACCAATCGGTAGCGAATTTTCAAGGCGCCGTTTCGAGCCATGACGCTGCCGCCGGCAAGATGGCTGACGCCGAGCGCTTCCCCCATCGCAGCGGGATCCTTGAGGGCGCCCTTGAATTGCATCGCACCGGAAAAGCCCGCGACGCGTATGTCGCGAAACTTCGACAGCATGTGAGCGATCGCCTCTAACAGGCCATCCATCAACTCGTCTGGGATCACATCCGGGCTGTGGTTCAGAAATGGAACGACCCCAACGGAGATCCGTCCATCGGCGGGCGGTTCCGAAGGCGCCGCCTGCGGGGGCACGGCCGCCTGTTTAAGCTCCGGTGCAGATGATCGCAGCGCCAACCTCACGGTCGGGCCTGCCTGGAGCCCGGCCAGGCGCAATTGGCGCTCGGTAGACGCAGCCAAGGCATGTGCCTCGTCGCGGCGCCCAGCCGCCATCAACGCGCGGGCAAGGGAGGCGGCGGCCGACTCGTCGAGCGGATCGAGCGCCAGTAGCCGCCGCAGGGCGCCGATGCGCGCCTCGCCTTTGCTGGCTTGAACCTCCGCCGACGCGAGCTTAAGCGCGATCGCCCGGAAGTCCTGCCGATGCGCTGCGAGCCATGCAGCGTACTCAGGGCGATCGGGCAGGTCGCAGTCTTCCAACAAGTCTGCATTCAACTGGTCGAGTGCGTACAGTCGCAGGGCGCTCGGCAGTTCCGTCAACGGCTGCGCGGCGATAGCCAACACTGTGTGGGCGTCCACATCGGCGCCCGCGAAATCGATCCGCAACGTGTCCCGCTCCGCCAGGAGCCGCGGCCGCTGGGGCTCGTCCACCAGAGGCCTGATCTTGGTGAGACTCCATCGCAGCGACGCGCGCGGGTCGTCGGGCGCATCGAAGAACAAATCGCAGAGCCGCTGACGGCTGACGGCCCGCCCCGAGAGCGCGAGATAGCCGAGGATTGCGCGCGTTTTCCGAGAGGCCGGCATGGCCACAGTGCGGCCATGCAACTCAACTCTCAGGGGGCCGAAGAGGCTCAGCCGCAGCGCGTTCGTGGATCCCGCGTCGTTCAGCATGGAGCGAAATAAGCAGTTCCGAGCGCCATTCCAACGCGATTCCAACGCCGGCGCCGCCGCTCGCGCAAACGTGTGGCCGCGATTGGTCTGCCGACGCGGCGGCGCAACCGCCGGAAGCAACCAGGGACAAGACCATGAAAAATGCAGCCTTCATTGCAGCCGCGGCGGCTTTGGGCAGCCTTGCCGCCCCCGCCTATGCGCAGCATTTCGCCGGGCCAAGCATCGGGATCGAAGCCGGATACGAGGATTATGACGGAGCCGAGGGCGAAACGCTGAACCTCGTCGGCGGCTGGGACTTCGCGCTGCCGTCCAAATGGGTCATCGGCGCCGGTGCGCGCGTCGCCGTCGACGGCGTCGAAGACGGTCAGACCCAGAAGCTCGGAATCAACACGTCCCGTACCCGGGTCGCGATCGAGGACCAATGGGGCGTCACGGCGCGTGCCGGGCGCACGATCGGTGAGCGCACGCTGGTGTTCGCCGAAATCGGCCATGAATGGTTCCACGTCAATGCGGTGCGCGAACTGCGCGCTCCAGTCTGCGCTCCGCCGTCCGGGTGCCTCATTTCGCGGCTCGACGGGTCGTTCGACGAAACGAGTTCACCGTCGGCGCCGGCGCGGAATGGGCAGTGGCGTACAATTGGCGCCTCCGCGGCGCCTACACGTATGGCGACAGCAACGCCTTCGAGCGCAATCGCTTCAGCCTCGCCGCCGCCTACAAGTTCTGACCCAGGAGGCAGGGAGATCATCCATGTTCATCTTGTCTTCCATCGCCTGGCTGCTCGTCGGCTTCGTCGTCGGCATGCTTGGCATGATCGCCTGGACGGATCGCCGCCGCGCAGCGCGTGAGAAACGTCGCTCTGCGCTCTTCGATCCGTATCAGGCGGAAGCGCGCGCATACTTGCCGCGATCGGCGCGCGGCTGACGCGGCATGAGCGCCACGTCCGCGCCCATGATCGTCTGCCTCGCGTGCGGAGCAGATGATCTGTCCCGACGCCTTGGTGAGATCACCGCGCTCGCCGAGGCGCTGGGAGGGCGCGCGCTCGAACACGGCGTCACCGGTCGAACCGTCGCGGTGCAGATTACGGTGCCTCGCGACAAGACGGACCGTTTCGCGGCGGCGCTCTCCCTCGCGGGGGCGACCACGCTCGAGCCTGCGCCGGCCTTCGCTCTGCCTGACTTTCTGATCGTCCTCACGAGCGAACCCACATGAAGCACGGGAAAATGCCAATGAATGCAACCACACTTCTTCTCGGCGCCGCCGCTATGGCGCTTGCCGCCTGCGCCTCAATTCCGCCTGCACGCATGGCCCTGCCTCCTGCGCTGACGACCGGCGTCGAAACGTTCTCCGTGGTCGGTATTGGCGGCGGCCGAAGCGGCGCCTTCCAGGCCGGCGCCTATTCCGGAACCTTTACCCGCTCCGCTTCAAGGCTTGCGTTCTTCGACCCGCTTTATGAAAGGCGTGACGGGCGAACGAACTTCACGCTCCGGGGTCCGCAGATCGACGGGGCCCTCGACGTCTCCTGCCGCATGCGCCAGCGCTCGGTCACGATCCGGATCGTGAGCTTCGATCCGCATCCCATGGCCTATGCCTGCGACGTCAGTCAGAACGGGCGCGCGCTCCCGGCGCGGTTCGAAATCCAAGCGCAACGTCGTGGTCTCGGCGGCGCAATGCTGCGCGAGGAGCGCCGCGGCGAGATCATGTTCGGTCAGGGAAGTTTCTCGATCCGCTCCGTGCACGATCTCGAAGGTTCGCCGATGCAGATGGCGACGCCGATCGGGTACGTTGTAGAGCGCGACGGCATTGCGATCGGAGCCGTCGAGATCAACGGGGCCCCACAAATTCTTATGCGCACCGACGTCAGCGCCGAAGACCGCACCGCGCTCGCCGTCGCAGCGATGGCGCTCGGGCTGTTCTGGGATCCAGCCGAGAGCGCGCTCGGGCGCGAGGCCGGCTGACGCGCAGACCTCGCGGGACAAACTACAACGGAGACAGCAATGAAGTCCGCGATTTTCTCACATGCGGCTCTCGCCCTTGGAGCAGCCGCGCTTGCCGGCTGTATCAGCATCGACGCAGCGCCGCCGGCAGCATCCCCTGCCGACTCCTGCCGTGCCGGCGATTGGCGTGGCATGGTCGGGGCGCCGCTCGCGGCGGCGACCTTTCCGGTTGGCGTGCGAGTCCTTACCCCCGGCGCGATGGTCACGCAGGACTACGCGCCCACGCGGCTCAACGTGCTGGTCGACGACAAGGGGATCATCACCGGCTTCCGGTGCGGCTGACGGAGGCTAACCGATGAATCGTCGTCGCGTTCTTGTGGCCGTCGGCGCGACGTTGCCGGCGTGACACCCGCGCTCATGCAAGGCGAAGGCCTTTGCGAGGCGAGCTACAGTTGACGGAGATCTCCATGAGACTTGAAGGCAAGATCGCCCATGTCACGGGCGCGGCGCGCGGCATCGGCGCAGCAATCGCAAAAGCGTTCGTCCGCGAAGGAGCACATGTTTTCCTCAGCGACATCGACGCCACCGCCGTCGACGCAATGTCGGCATCGTTGGGTGCGAACGCATCCGCGCTCGCGCTCGATGTTCGCGAGGAGGATCAGTGGCGGGATGCGCATCGCAAGATTCGTGACCGTTTCGGCCGCCTTGATGTGCTCGTCAACAACGCCGGAATCACTGGCTTCGAAAGCGGCTCCGCGCGCCACGATCCCGAGCACGCGTCCCTCGCTGATTGGCGCGCCGTTCATGCAACGAATCTCGATGGCGTGTTTCTGGGCTGCAAGCATGCCATCAGCGCAATGCGCCCGTCCGCTTCCGGATCCATCATCAACATCTCGTCGCGCTCCGGCATCGTGGGCATCCCGGCAGCCGCGGCCTACGCGTCGTCCAAGGCGGCGGTGCGCAACCACACCAAGACCGTCGCGCTCTATTGCGCAGAACAAGGATTGCGCATCCGCTGCAATTCGATCCACCCGGCCGCGATCCTCACGCCAATGTGGGAACCGATGCTGGGCGAGGGGGCCGAGCGAGAGGCCAACATGGCGGCCTTCGTCGCCGACACGCCGTTGCGACGGTTTGGCCTGCCGGAGGAGGTGGCGGCTATCGCAATCATGCTTGCGAGCGACGAAGCGACCTACATCACTGGCGCCGAAATTCACGTGGACGGCGGCATCCTGGCCGGCTCTGCGGCAAGCCCTGCTCAATCGCAGGATGAGCCCCGATGAACGCGGGACGCACTTCGCCGGGCGCCTCGGCTCTGGGCGCCATGCTGCTCGTCATCACACTCGCCGTGACGGGCTGCGCATCGGGGCGGACACGGTTCGTCGATGCGGAAGGATCTGCGCGCATCGGCGGCTTCACTTACCAAATGCCGGGCATCGGCTGGCGCGCCGTCCTATATCCCGAAACGAAGGAAAGCATGCTGAGCCACCACTTCAAACGCGACGGCGACCGCCTTCAGTTTCAGCTATCGGTGTTCGCACCGTACAAGCCTGTCCGCTCCCAGGCGGACATCGTTGCGTGGGCGAAGCACGCCGGCGGCCCCGATGCGGCGGCGGATGTCGACCACGGAGCACTTTGCGCACGCTATGCCCATCGGTGGAACCAGACGCTCTCGCTCGGCGGCCCTCCCATGCCCTGGACAACGATCGAAGAGCGCGGGCTGTATTGCATCGATCCTCGCGCCCCAGATCGACTCCTGCATGCCCGGGTTCTCGAGCGGCTCGACCCGGGCGCGCGAAAGTCGCCCGATTTCGACGCTCTGGCTGGGAGGCTGCTGAGGGACATTTCAGCTTCACCAGGACGAACCGACGGGGGCTGATTCCTCGGCCCGTGTCCGCAGCGCTCGTCTTCTCTGCGCGGACAAAATCTAGGTCGGCGATCTCCATGCCACCTACCGATCCAGCCCGCACCCCATTCAATGTGCGCACCATACCAACAGGTCGCGGATTATTCAGGCGCCGCACGGCCCCATTGTCGATCACTTCGTGGCCGCCAAATCGGGCGCCGTCGACAAAGTCGGAACGTGCGTAAGGCGGCGCACGGCCGTGGCGATCCGCTCGCGGTCTACCGGTTTTGCTAGGAATTCTGAGGCGTGGTAGCGTGACGCTCGTCCGTCATCGTCGTCGACGGAGACGACCAGAACCGGCATGTCCGGCCTTTCGCTCCGCATGTGGGTGAGCACATCCCAGCCGCTGCCGTCGGGCAGGTGGATATCGAGCAAGACGAGGATCGGTTTGAGCGCCTCGAAGGCGGCGAGGCCATCTGCGGCGCTCACGGCCGTGCGGATTTCGAAGGGCAGCGGGGCGAGTGCGCGTCGAATGAGCTCCCGTGAGTCGGGTTCGTCTTCGATGATCAGTATGCAGTCGTGGGTCGGCGCCATCTCCGTCGGGGCGCGCGCCGCGGCGATCGTCAACGTGAAGGTCGAGCCCGCGCCAGGCGTGCTTGCGACCGTGAGGTCGCCGCCCATCAGCTCGGCCAGCCGTCGCGTGATCGCGAGGCCGAGCCCGGTGCCTTGCTGACTGCGCGTATGGGTGCTGTCGACCTGCGTGAAAGGCTCGAAAAGCCGCAGTGCGTCCTCGGGGCTGATGCCGATGCCCGTGTCTTGTACGTCGAAACGCAGACCGATCGGCAGCCGCGATATGCGCAATTCGATCTGCCCGTCTTTTGTGAACTTCGCCGCGTTGCTGAGAAGATTGAGAAGGCACTGGCGAAGCTTGCCCACGTCAGCCATCTTCGGAACGAGATCATCCGGGATCGACACAACCAGACGATTGCCGCGCGCCTCCGCGACGGGGCGAACCTGGTCCACGACGTCCTGGACGAGGGCGGTTATGTCGAGCGGTGCGAGGTGCAACTCCATCCGGCCTGCCTCGATCTTGGACAAGTCCAAGATGTCGTTGATCAGGCTCAAAAGGTGGCGGGCGGCTTTGCGAATCCGGGCCGCATCGGATGCACTGTCGATTCGTCCTTCGACTTCGAGGTCCTCTTGAAGGATTTCAGAGTAGCCGATCACGGCATTGAGCGGCGTCCGAAGCTCATGGCTCATGACCGCCAGGAACTGCGATTTCGCCTGACTTGCTTGCTCTGCTGCCGCGCGCGCCTTGTCGGCGAGCGCGGCCGCAGCCCGGTGCCGGCTCGTTTCTTCTTCAACCCGTGAAATTGCGACATTAAAGGCGTTGCGCAGTTGGATCAGTTCTCTTGGCCCCGAGGTAGCGGAAGGAGCGGAGATCGAGCCGCTGTGCAGAAGATCGTCGGCCAGTCTGCGCACCGGGTCGACGATTTCACGTTTCAGCACTCGTCCCGTGACGAGCGCGACAATAAGCAGAATAGCCAGGGTCACGGCGCCGAGACTGATAAAGCTCTGCTGACCCAGGCTCATCACTTCATGCGAACCGTGCAACACGATCCATGCCGGCGTCTCGCCGATGACGTCAGGAACTGCGATGCGTCTCAAGATTGGACCGGTCGAAGGGCTTTGCTTACCGAACTCGATGCGCAAGGGCATTTGCGCTTGCACGCTGAGCCGTTCGATTAGGACGGGATCGAGAGCCCGCGCGAGAATCATGCGCCCGGCAGGCGCGCCGGAGCCATCAGAGCGGACGATCGGTGCGGCTGAAATGATCGCTGCTTGGCCGGCGACGGAAACGACCCCTGTGCGAATTGCGTCGGACGACATTGGCGTAAAGTGCGAGGACTTCGTCGCGGCCTCGACAACGCGCTCGAGCAGGGGGTCGGGGGCAGGCTCCGCCGCGTCGGTTCGGTACAAGACGCGGCCGCGGCGATCGAGGATGATCACGCCGGACAGCTCAATCTGCCGAAGAGCTTCGGCGCTAAAATTGGTCGCCGTAAAGCTCCTCGATCCGACGCCTCGCGCATAGGCGTAGGCGTCGTCCCAAACCGCATTTGTTCGCGCAAGCTCTGAAAGGCGGTCAACTTCGGCCCGAAACGCTTGGCGAACGACTTCCTCGCGGTGCGCCGTTTCATTTTCCTGAAGGTCGCGGAACTTTGGCGCAACGAAAATGAACATCACGCCAATCAGGATGACCAGGATAGACGCGATGCCCGCGCCATAGATGATCAGCATGCGGCTCAGAATTGTGTCGTCGGCAGCGCCGGGCAGTCCGATGCTTCGCCTTCCCACGTGCAGAGCCCCTCAAGTTGCGATCGTTTTGTTTAACCTCCTCTCATGGAAACAAAGTAAAAGTAGGTCCCGGCGGAACTCGAAATGAACGTTTTGATTGGGGACGACGGCGGCCAATCTACCGTCGCGACGTCGCTGGATTCGTCGTTAAAGGATCGCCTTCGCGTCCGCAGCGGACTTCACTGAATGCGCGACGCGCCTATTTCGACTAGCTGGCAATCCGCATCAGGTTGGCGTTCATTGCGCTGATCGCGCGTTCGCTCTTCGTGATGGTCTCGGCGATTGCATTCGCGCTCGCGCCCGAACGGCCTGCGAGCGCTTTCACCTCTGAAGCGACAACGGCGAATCCGCGGCCGGCTTCGCCAGCTCGGGCCGCCTCGACCGTGGCGCAGATCAGCTCACCTGTCGGTGTGGGTCGCGACAGTCATCACCTATTCTGCTCACGGCGTCGTCAAGCGCTTGGATCAGGGCCGCTGGCGAGACGGGCTTGGCGACATGGTGATCGCATCCGGCGTCGAGGGCGCGCAGGCGATCGTCGTCCATCGCGTTCGCTGTCAGCATGACGATCGGCGTCCGGACGTGGCCCTGTGTGGCTTCCCACTCACGGATTGCGCGGGTGGCGGACAAGCCGTCCATGACCGGCATTTGCATGTCCATGAGAACGACATCGAAGCGTTCGGCCTGGACCGCGCTGACGGCCAGTTCGCCATTCTCCACGAACGCGACTTTGGCTCCGATCGTTTCGAGAATGAGGCCGATAACCTTGCGGTTCGTAGGATTGTCCTCGGCGACGAGCACGCGCAGGTTCGACTCGTGCTGCGCAGACGGCCGTCGGGGCTCCGGTTCGGCGTCCAACGCATCATCCCGAACGCATGGTTCCAGCGGCAAGATAACGGTGAACGTGCTGCCCGCTCCCGGCGCGGACTCGACCTCGATCGATCCGCCCATCAGATCGACCAACGCCCGCACGATCGACAAGCCAAGGCCGCTGCCGCCATGCGTCCGCGTGATCGAGCTATCCGCCTGCTCGAAGCGCCCGAACAGCCGCTTTCTCGCTTCGTCGTCGAAGCCAATTCCGGTGTCGCGAACGCGCAGGATGAACGCGCCATCAGACGCGCGCTCCGCCTCGATGCGGACGCCGCCAAAAGATGTGAACTTGACCGCGTTCGACGCCAGATTCGAGACGATCTGGCGGATTCGCACAGGATCTGCCGTGAAGTGTCCACGCGCGTTCTCGGCGATGTCGACCGTGAACTCAATTCCTTTTTCTTCAGCGCGCACGGCCAAGAGAGAAGCGGCGACTTCGATTTCGCCCGCAAGGTAAACGGGTACGGCGCTAATCTCGATCTTGCCGGCCTCAATTTTGGACATGTCGAGGATGTCGTTGAGCACAGCTTGGAGTGTCTCTCCCGAGCTCTGGATGAGGTTCGCCATTTCGCGCTGATGTTCGGTGAGTTGCGTCTTCGCCAGGACACCGGCGACGCCGATCACGCCGTTCAGAGGCGTGCGAATTTCGTGGCTCATGTTCGCCAGGAACCGGGATTTGGATTCCGCAGCCGCTTCCGCGCGTTCCACCGCCTCCACGAAATCGGTCACGTCCGTGTTGGCGCCGACCATGACGCGTTCGGAGCCAATGCGCGAAAGCATCGCATGCGCGGAAATGTGTCGGACGCTCCCATCGCTGCGGACGATCCTGAACACCGACTTGAACGGAACATCCTCCTTGAGGGATGCGTCGAGACCAGATACGGCGCGTTCACGATCATCGGGGTGAACGCTGCTGATCCAATCATCGACCCCCCCTTTGAACATGGATGGGTCACGCCCGTAGAGCGAGAACATCGCCTCGTCCCACGCCAAAGCACCTGACTGGGGCGAATACTGCCAAAGACCAATCGATCCAGCCTGAACGGCGAGACGCAATTTCATGCTGAGGTCTTCGGCCGCAGATTTTGCGGCCTTCAGTTGTGCTTCGGTCGCCTCCCGCCGTTTACGTTCGCGGGTCAGCGTGACGAGGGTTCCGATGACCTCAAGAAGCGGCGCAATCTGTTCGAGAACGCGTTCGTCATAGCCGGCGGGGCGATTGGCGATGCCCGCCATGGCGACCATGTCGCCACCGACGATGATCGGCGCGCCCAAAAAGCTTGTCATGGGCGGATGGCCATGCGGCAGGCCCCCGCTGCGCGGGTCATGGGCAGGGCTGTTGGCGAAGACGGGCTTCGCGTCGACCATGGCTGCGCCGAACAGCGTCTTCAAATTGCGGAACTCGAACCCGGTGCTCTGGCGCTCCTGGTAGAGTTGGCGCGTTGCGGCATCCCAAGAGATGTCCGTGATCGCATGCGTACGAAGCACCGGCGCTTCGGCCTCAACGACGATTTCGCCAATGAAGCCATACGCACTGTCCGTCAGCGCGCACAGATGATCGAGGGCGATGGCGAATGCCTGCTTCGCGTCGCCAGCGAGAAAGCGCTCCTGAATTTCCGCCTTGGCGGATTGCAGGCGTTCGTCGAACAGGCGAGAGGCCATGGCCGCACGACGTTCCGTGATGTCCTGGAATGCACCGACCAGCTTGACCGGCACGCCGTTCTTGAAGATGGGTTTCCCCATCGTCCGAACCCAGCGGCGATTGCCGCGGGCCGTGATGATCTCGGTCTCAATATCGAACTGTTGTCCATCTGTGGTCGCGCGTGCGACGGCGTCCGCTATGGCTGCCCGAGCTTCTGGCGCATAGAAGTCGATCGCGGTCTCAAGTGTGGCCTGAAAGTCCGTTCCGACCTCGTGGATAAGGCATGTCTGCTCACTCCACACCGGCAGCATCGAATCCAGGTCGAGTTCCCATCCGCCAATGGCGCCGAGTTTTTCCACGGCGTTGAACAAAGACCGCTCCGCTAGGAGCCGCTCGTTGAGCGCCATGATCTCGAGCGACAGTTGCTCCGCGGCCATGGCCTTGGCGCGCAGGCACATGACTTCGGTGACCAGGGCGGCGAGGCGCAACATCTCGTCGATCTCAGCTGTGGTCCAATCACGCGGCTTGTGGTCGATCGCGCAGAGCGTCCCGAGTGCGTAACCGTCAGCGTCGATGAGCGGCGCGCCCAAATAGCTCTTCACGAATGGCGCGCCCTCGACGAGGGGGTTTCCCTGGAAACGTTCGTCCTGGTCGGCGTTTGGGACGACGAGGGGGCCGGTCCCAGCGATTGCGTGTGCGCAGAACGCCCATTCACGCGGCGTTTCGGTCGCGTCCAGACCATGGCGCGCCTTGAACCATTGCCGAGCCTCGTCGACGAGAGACACCAGTGACACCGGCGCGCCGGTTGCGGCCGCGGCGCGGGCGACGATGGCGTCGAACGCCGGCTCGGGCGGCGTGTCGAGTATCTGCTGAGCCAACAGTGCGTTAAGGCGTTCCCGTTCGGCGGCGATCTGTGGGGGCCTACGCATTCCAGTATCTTTCAAGCAAACGTCGCGAGGTTGTGCGCGTTTCAACGTTAAAAGGGCTTGAACATCTGGACGGATGGCCAAGCCTCTTCCTTGCAGCGAAGGCCTACCGGAGCGCCCAGGCTTTCATGGGCGCGATAGCCCAGTCCGCTTTGCGCGCGAGAGGTCGATCCCGAAACACCGCGAAGCGATGAGTGTTCGGCCTTGCGATTTGAGCAAGATGCCAACGCAGCCGCTGCGACGGTCAACATAGGACTTGAAGGCTGTGTGCGGTGAACGGATCCAAATTTGTCGACGGCGCTGCAAAACAGTCCGATTCAAAATGATGTAGCGCGTTGCAGGCGCGATGCTGTCCGGCCCTTTCCGGGTGTGGGCCACTGACGCAATGCGACGCCATCATCCTCTCGACCCGATCCAATTCCGATCAAGGACTTCTTCATCGCGGATCTGATCGCGCGGGTTCCCTTTCTTATTCGCGACCCAAAACCAAGCAGATAGGTGTCAAAGTACTTGAGTGTACTTAAGTGCACGATTTCGTGATCGTGTGATTTGCAGAATTAGCCCGATTTTTACGGCATCCAGAAAAAAGTCGGCGCAAGTTTTCGAGGGTTAACGCCGATGGTGAACTTGCGTATCGGGCAGCGGTTCGGCCTTGGTTTTATCGCTGCGCTCCTGCTGATGGTCGTTCTTGCGGCTGTCTCCTTGATGCGCATGTCGGAGTTGCGCGCCGACATGCAGGAGATGAACAAGATCAACAGTCTCAAGCAGCGATACGCGATCAACTTCCGCGGCAGCGTGCACGATCGCGCGATCAGCCTGCGCGACGTGTACCTCGTTTATTCCACGGATGAACTCAACGACGCCGTGGCCGAGATCAATCGTTTGGCCGATTTCTACGCCGCTTCCGCCGGGCCGCTCGACAAGATTATGGATTCCGCCAGCAACACCACGGCGGAAGAGCGGGCGATCCTCGCGTCGATCAAGGAAACCGAAAAGCGCACGTTGCCGATGATTGAGAAAGTCATCAGCCTCCAGCGCTCTGGGCAAACAAACGAAGCGCACGCGCTGCTGATGATCGAAGCTCGCCCCGCCTTCGTGCAATGGCTCGCGCAGATCAACCAGTTCATCGATCTCCAGGAAAACAAGAACAAGGTCCTCAACGCCGAGGCCACGGCCGTCGTGCAGGGGTTCACGTGGCTGGTGCTCGGCGTGCTCGGCATCTCGGCGCTGGTCGGCTTCATCGTCGCGCGCTGGGCGCTGGGCGGGCTGAAGCCTCTGCGCGAACTCACGCAGGTGATGGATCGTCTCGCCAAGGACGATCTCGAGGTGTCCATCCCGTCGCGCGGCGTAAAGAACGAGGTCGGCGAGATTGCGGACATGGTCGCCGTGTTCAAGGACAGCGCGATCGAGCGCGCCCGTCTTCAGAAGGAGTCCGAGAACTTCAAAGAGGATCTCGCGCGCCGGCTCGACGAGATGCGCCAGTCCTTCGAGGTCGCGAACCGAGACCAGAAGCTCGCAGTGGACGCGCTGGGCGAGGGGCTCTCGCATCTGGCCAACGGAGACCTCACGCATCGCCTCGGCGGTGATTTCCCGGCCGACTATCGTCGCCTCCAATCTGACTTCAACGCCGCGATGGAGCAGCTCTCCGACACGATCGCCAAGATCAACATCGCGAGCCAGGGCGTGAATGCGGGCGCGGACGAAGTCAGCAAGGCCGCGGACAATCTCAGCCAACGCACCGAGCAGCAGGCCGCCGCTCTCGAGCAGACCGCGGCCGCGCTGGAGCAGATCACCGCCACGGTGAAGCGTTCCGCGCATGGCTCGCGCGAGGCCCACGACGAGGCGTCCAAAGCGCGACTTGCGGCGCAAAAGGGCGGCGAAATCATGCAGGGCGCGATCCAGGCGATGCAGACGATCGAGCAGGGCTCGAAGCAGATCGCTCAGATCATCGGCGTCATCGACGAGATCGCCTTCCAGACGAACCTGCTCGCGCTCAATGCCGGTGTCGAAGCCGCTCGCGCCGGCGAGGCCGGACGGGGGTTCGCGGTGGTCGCGCAGGAAGTGCGTGCGCTGGCGCAACGCTCGGCGGATGCGGCTCGAGAGATCAAGGCGCTGATTGGCACGAGCGGCTCCCAAGTCGAAGGCGGCGCGCGCCTCATCGGCGAAACCGGTGACGCGCTGCGCTTGATCATCGAGCGCGTCGGCGCGATCAACGAGCTCGTGCGCGCGATTGCGGCGTCGTCGGAAGAACAGGCGACGGGCCTCACGCAGGTGAATAACGCCGTGAACGAGATGGATCAGGGCACTCAGCAGAACGCGGCGATGGTCCAGCAAACGACGGCCGCCAGCCACGCGCTCGCCCGCGAAGCCGCCGACCTTGCCGCCGTCGTCTCGCACTTCAGATTCAACGAGGCTGGCCAGCGTCGCGCCGCAAAGCCGTCAACGCCGCCTACCGCGTCCAAATCGAATCGCGCGAACGCGACGCCCACCGCCGCGGCCGTGCCTCTCAAGCGCGCCGTCGGATCGGACTGGCAGGAGTTCTAAGGACGGGATCGTTTGGCGCCCCGGGGCGCTATGCGTCCTCGATTCTCAGCGCCAGCTTCGCAGGGTCGCCTTGGCCGCATTGTGTCCGGGCGCGCCGGTCACGCCGCCTCCGGGGTGGGCGCCTGCGCCGCAGTGAAACAAGCCCGCGCGTTCGTGCGTTCATTCTCGCCGTCATGGCCGAGGCCGCCGAGACGGGGCGACGCATCGGCTGCGACATCGCCGAAAGCGGGGAGGATCGGCTTGCCGTCACGCGTAAGCTCGGCGCATTCAAAACGTCGATGCTGCAGGATGTCGAAGCGGGACGCCCACTCGAGGTGGACGCACTCCTTGCTGCGCCGCGTGAAATCGCGAGGAGTGTCGGCGTCGAGACGCCCGCGATGGACGCCATTCTTGGCCTTACTCGCGTGCTTGCGCAGTCAACGGCCCTAAAGAGCAGAACTGACGCGTAGGACCTTGCCGCGGCCGCCGTCGAGTTGTTGCCGCAGACGATCGGCTTTGGCTATTGGCATGTCGCTCAAGACGACACCGCGTGCGTTGCGTGACTAGATCAGCCTGGATCGCTCTGGATCGGGCACAGTTTACCAGTCCTTATGCGATTCGTGACCGCCTGAGGGCGGCGTGTCTCGAGATCTCGGCTCCACTTTGGGCGCATCGCAAGCGCGGGAAACGCCATACAACGCTGTGACATGCGGGGAAACGGCGTGACACGGGCTTGCCGTTTCCCGAGATGGGATCCTCTCGAATCTTCCGGAATCGCCCGGATCCGGCGGAAACAACGACGTGGCGGCCGGAAACCACGAACCTGTTGAGAGCGCCGGCCGATTGCGAATGCTCGTCGTCATCGAAGCCATGAAGGAGGACCTCGATGAACGTGACCGACGCACTTCGTCCCGAACGCCTGCTGTCGCGCAAGGAAGCGGCGCGCTACCTGACCGAGCGGGGGCTCACCACGGCGCCCCAGACGCTCGCCCGGAAGTTCCACGACGGCACTGGCCCGCTCTGCACCCACGTCGGGATGCGGGCGATGTACCGCAGGAGCCATTTGGATGCCTACCTGGCGACGCTGATCTGCGCCCCACGCCGGAGTTCGGCGGAGCCGCGGAAAGCGCCAACGCCGCCGCGGCGCTCGCTCACGGGGATCTAGGGGCTGGCCGGGCTCACGTCGGGCGCGAACGGCATTGGCGGTCGCCGGTTGGCGTGATGCCCTGCCAATCCGGAGTGGGGATGGTTGCGATAGACCAGGACGATCGGGTTCCGCTAAAGCAAATTGTGGGTGCACTCGGCGTGAGCCGCGCAACCCTTTGGCGCGCGAGCAAGGTCGTACCCGGGTTTCCGCCGCCGCGCGTCATTGCTGGGCGCGTGTTCTGGCTCGCCAGCGAACTCGCGGAGCTGGATGCGGCAATGGCGCGCTTTGGCGGACGGCTCGTATTCGAGAAAGCGCGGCGCCTGAGCCCTCTCCGAGTCGAGCGCGACAAATTGAACAGGCCGCGCCGCCCGCGCCGGCCTAAGCTTGCTGACGGCGAGGTCGACTTACTCGAATGGGCCAGCGACCAGTCGGGTTCCGCAGATCGCGAGCAGCTCGTTGGCGCGCGCCATGAGCGCTCCGCATTTGACTAGGCAACGAGGGCGGACGCTGCTCTGTTCGCAGGGCGAGATTTGGCCCGACGAAAGACATTCACGGTTCATAGGCCTTTGGCAGGAACTCGCCGTTCTTGGTCATTGGCGGGGATCTGCGTAAAAAAGACAGTCTATCTGCCGTTGCCCGCGGGAACGCCGAAGGCCGCCTTCGGCCATGTCGTCGAAGTAACCTCTCGTCGAACCAGAATAGAGGGAACGCCATGCCAACTGAAAAACTGACGCCGGAACTCAGAGGACGCAAGCGTTGGGCGGCGCTCATCGCGATGGACGAACCCACGCAGCTCATTGTCGAGAGCCTGCGCTATAGAGATCAGGACCACCACAACAAGTGCGGCGCATTGCTGGGTTTTTCCGGTCTCCTGATAGCAAGCGATCTTGTCCAGTTTGCCGCAAGCCCTGACACGATCGCCTATCTGAGCCCCGACAGCCCCTGGTTGCGCGTTGCGGGTCTCGGATTTTTGGCGCTGATCCTTTGCTCCGCCTTGTCCATCGTTTCGATGTCTTATGGGCGCTGGCGCTATTCGGATGACCCATGGGAGGCGCTCCACCAGTTCGCCGACGTCATCAATGTGCGCTCGGGTATCGAAATTGCAGCCATCTGGCTGTGCGCCTTCGGCGGCGTCGCTTCGATGGCGAGTTTATTTGCCACCTTGTTCTTCGAAGGCCACGTGCCGTTTAGCCGATGAGGCGAACGCGCCATCCGCCCATCACGTTCTTGGCGGGCGCATGCGCCTGACTGCGATGGGCCAAAGATTGTCGTCGGCCGTCTCGTAACGAACATCCGGATTGACTGCTACTCGAGCCGATCCGATAGGGCTTCTTCCGCGCCGAAGTATGTGACGGGCTTAAGCACCCAACGCGTAGTCCTTCAGAAGCGCCTAGCTACCGATCCAGCCCCCGCCCCAAGTCCCTCTTCACCGCCTGCTCCACGCCCTTCCCGTACTTGAAGTCCGTCGTCCGCCCGCTCACCTGCCCAGCCATGAACTGGTTGATCGCGCGGTCCATGTCCGGCCGCCACGGGACGAGGGTTGCGGTGCGGTCGTGGACGAGGAGGGCGTAGCTCTTTTCGGCGGCGTGGATGCGGCTCACGAAGACGCCATGGACACGGTCGCCGTCGCGGGCGACGTCGGCCACGCGGCCCGTCTCGCGCTCGATCCGCTGCAGCATGAGGGCGCGTTCCATGCGCTGAAGCTGGTTTTGCCAGCCCTCGTAGAGCGCGACGCTCTGGCCTTGGCGCACGCCGGCGCCCAGCGACACGAGCGTCTGTAGCCGCGTTTGCATGGCCTGCTCGATCTCGACGCCGAAGTGCGCGCGCGCGAAGTGGGTGCGGTCGACCTTGTCAGTCATGACCTGATCCAGCCACGTCGGCCCGTGGTAGCGCGCCTGCTGCTGGATCGAGTGCGGATCGAGGAGCTGCACCTTCGCGCTTTCGCGGGCGCCGCGGCCTTCGAGGCGCAACACCCGTTCCGCATAGTTGCCGGGAAGCAGGAACTGCCCGTCCGGCGTGCGCTCGACGCCGCCGCTCATGCGCAGCGCCTCGAGCCGGCGGACGTGCATGTCGAGTATTTCTGCTGATCTGTTGGGATGAGCTCCTTGTGGCGTTCGGCGGAATAGATCCCGTCTTCGCCGGCGATCGCGAGAATGGTGCGGTCGGAGGGTTTCAAGTCAGGCGGGGCGCGTTGCATGGAGACGATCGCACCGCGACCGACGCCGTTGAGTCCGCGCAGCTCATCTTGTCGGCTCACGCGCGCGGTCCAGAGTTTCCCGTCGACGCCCTCGATGGCGATGAGCGTGGGGCCGTCGGCCCGGTGCGTCAGTGGCTCAAAGCCGACGAGGCGGCCGACGGCGCGATGGGTGGAATGGCTGTCCTCGAGGGCCCGCGTGCGATCGGGCTCGTACCCGCGGTCCTCGTGCGCGAGAATCCGTGCCGCCGCCCGCTCGCGGTCGCGGGCGTCCTCGAGGCGAATGAGGCGCGTCTCGAGGTCCGGATCGAGACGCCAGGTATCGGGGGCGGTGCGTTCGGCGAGACCCAGGCCCTCGAGGTGATTGAGCCGTTGGACGAGGGGCGCGCGGTCGCGCGTGGCTTCCGGCAGGTCCTTGATCCGGATCTCGTGCTCGCGGGCGCGTTCTAGGAGGAGCTCGTCCAGGTGCGTCATCCGTTCGGCCCTGGCCGCGCGCTCATCGGCGCGGTCCAGCTGCTCGGAGAGACTGTTCTCGCGGCGCAGACCGAGCTCGCGCGTGGCGATCTCTTCCGCGCGATGCCGGAAGGTGTGGGAAACATACTCGCGCGGGATGACGAGATCGCGCCCGTTCTCGTGCACGCCGCGGATCAGGAGGTGGACGTGCGGGCGGCCGGTGTCGTGATGCTCCGCCGCGATCCAGTCGATCTGCGTGCCGAGATCGGCCTCGACCTCGCGCATCAGGTCGCGCGTGTAGTCCGGCAGGCTCGCCATCTCGTCGCCGCGCTCGGGGGAGATGATGACGCGGAAATGGTGCCGGTCGTTCTCGCAGCGATCGACGAAGGCGGCGCCATCGGCGCGATCCTGGTCACGATCGAAGACGTGGACCTCGTCGCCGTCGCGGCCGGCGCCGTCGCGCTCGACATAGAGCGTGTGGCGCATCATCCCGCCCGCGCCGCCGCCGCCCCCGACCTTCGCGTGCACGACGACACGCGTCTTGACGATCACGCGCTGGCTTCCCGCTGGGCGCTCGGGCGCGAGTTTGACGGCGCCTGCGCCGGTCTTGCGATTGAACCAGGCGGCGCGATCGCGCTTGCTCGAGCCCGCGAGCGACGCGCGCGGAAACCTCGCCGCGCTGACGTCATTCGCGGTTCGCGATTTGCCGGAGAAGCCTCTCAGCCGGTCTTCGCCATCCCATTTGGCCATTGCGCGCGCTCCAAGTCGTGATCGTCCGAACTCGTTGCGTCGTGTCCCACAATGACCTGCGAAAAAAAGATGTGCAGACAATGCGCTGCGGATCTCGACGCTGCGGCGCATTTTATCTTGCCACCAATCTCTCGTCTGGATTCGCGCTATTCCTCCGGGTTCCGTGTGCTGTCGATTGGGCGTGCTCAGGTCTTTCTCGGCCGTCGGCGCAGTGCGGTTGGCTGAGCGGGCGCCTGGGTTGCTTTTCGCGTGCTTGTCGGTCGCCTCGTGGGCTGGTCGACCGATCCCGAACGCGTCCCGAGCTTGCGGACCGTAACGGCGTCGTCGTGTTCGAACGCTGACTCCATCCGCTCGATGTCGCCCGCCTTGAGTCCGACGGCTTTGGCGACGCTCGCCCAGCCCGACACTGCCGCGCCGACCTCAGCGGCGATCTCGCGGGCCGCAGCGCTCGTCAGCCCGAACCGCGGGGCGATCGCCAGCAAGGTTTCGGCCGCAGCAGTCGGATCCGTCTCGTCGAGCGCAAGCGCGTGGATCCGCGGCTTCACGTCCGTCGGCGTCGGGTTCATGTCGTAGGCGGGCGCCAGGCGCCAACCTTTCTCCGCCCGGAGGAACCCGTGATTTCGCAGGTGGTCGTCGGTGTTCGAAACCAGCACGTTGAACATCATCCGTCGCCAGAGCTGCGCGAGATCGGCCGGGGTCGCCGCGCCCTCCACGCGAATGAAATCGGCGATCTCAAGGTAGGAACGCTGGCGGTTCTCGTGATCCTGGGCGTCGAGCGCCGTCATCGCCGAAAGGAACGGAACCCGCGCAACGCCTGCGCGATCGAATCGGCGTAGGAGCAGCACCGGTTTCCGGGCGACCTTTTCGAGCCGGCCTGACGCGACGTCGATCCCAGCTTTGGCGGCCAGGTCAAGCGTCGCCGCCTCCCACAGAATCACAGGCCAGTCGTCTCCCGCCTTGGGAAACTTCGCCATCAGCAGCGCGCCATCCTTGTCGCGGACGGTCGCCTTCGGGCGAGCCCCGCCGAGTGAGGTCCCGGGGGCCAGCACCAGCGCCAGGTCCTGCGGCGTTTCCGAACCCTTGTCGAAGCGCGCAGCCGCATTGAGCAGGCGGCCGATCTCGATCAAAGGCGGGACCGGCTCTGCGCTGGCGGACAAGAAATGCGTCCCGCCCACGTCCTTGAAACGGAGCGCGCCCATGCGCGTTTCGTCGCTGACACCTAGCAGATAGTCGGCCTGCAACATCGTTCGAGGCGTGCGGCGGTTGGTCTTGGCGTCGTTGCGCTCGTGTTTCCGCAGCAGGCGCTGGCCCCAGGAATCGGGGGCCGCGTCCGTAAACGCCTGGAACAGCGGGCGGTCGGAGTGGAATTGCCCCTCGGCGAGCATCAGCGACGGTCCGAGTGCAAACCGCGCCGGTTGCTTCAGCCACGACGGGTCATAGGCAAAGGAGGACGTTTCCCGGTTCGCTTTGGCGCGGACGAAGAGGCGCCCAACACGCACGGGCGTCCCGGCCAGATCGATCCAGACCTCGAGTTCGCGTTCCATCTCAGGCCGTCTTTCGCCGTCTTGGGCGTTTGGGGGCTAGCGCGTCCGCCTGAGCGAGCCCGACCGCATCTGTCGATGGATCCACAAGCATCGCGAGTCGGTCGCTCATTCCCAGCACGAACAGCACGGTGGCGTAGACGCCGATCGAAACGCCGGGATCGCCGCGCTCGAGGCGGGTGATCGTGTTGCGGCCAACGAGGGCGCGCTCTGCCATCAACTGCACGGAAATGCCTCTCAGCCGGCGCGCGGTCGAGATGTCCGCGCCCAGCTTGGTGAGGGCGCTGCGGACTGGCAGGGGGAGGGCTTGGACTGCAAAGGAGTTTTTCATGCGCCAAAAATAGTGCGTTGAATCGCTTAATGCACGCTTTATGGTGCGGCTGGCGCGCGTGCGACCCAGGGGCGCGCGGACGCACGATAAAACGCTCAAAAAATTTCTTATTGCACTATTTATGGTGCGGGAGTTGTGGCAGCGGGTCCTGAAGTGGCAACGGCGGCCGATCATGAGAGGCCACACGCTGCGCCACCTCCTACACCGATAGCTACGCGAATGAATGTGCGTCAGCTTTTCCCAATCGGGAAAGCGGCAGCGCCTTTGCGGTCAGTGGTAGCAAATTACCCGATCGGGAATATTTGCCTTGTGTTCGAGCCTGCGGACCCCCAAATTCCCGATCGGGAATTTGGAGAGCGCCGTGACCGCTGAAGAATTCGGAGCCGCGATCCGCGCCGCCCGCAAGGCTCAGGGCTTGCGGCAGGACCAGCTCGCCGGAGCGGCGGGAGTGGGCGTCCGGTTCATCGTCGATCTCGAGGGCGGGAAGCCGACCTCGCATATAGGCAAGGCCCTGGCCGTCGCGGCGGCGCTCGGCCTTGCCGTCACGCTTGTGCAGCCGGGATCGTCGCGATGAAGGCGGCGCTCTCGGTCTGGTGGGAGGACAAGATCGTCGGCGCGCTGCGCCTCGACGAGCATGGCGACGTGAGCTTTGCCTACGATCCCGCGTGGCTGGCGGACGCCAGCGCGGCCCCACTCTCGGCCTCGCTTCCCAAGAGGGCGGAGACGTTGAATCGCCGCGCCTGCCGTCCGTTCTTCGCAGGCCTTCTTCCCGAGGAGGCGCCGCGCGAGGCGGTGGCGCGCGCGCTGGGCTTATCGAAGGGAAATGACTTCGCGCTGCTGCGCGCGCTGGGCGGCGACGTCGCGGGCGCCCTGACGCTCTGGCCCGAAGGCGAGCAACCGCCCACGGCCGGGGGCAATGCCCCGCCGGAGCCGCTCGGCGAAAACGCACTCGTCGCTCTGCTCGACGAACTGCCGAAGCGCCCCTTTCTGGCAGGGCGGGAGGGCCTGCGCCTGTCGCTTGCCGGCGCGCAGAACAAGATCCCCGTCGTGCTCGTCGATGGCGCCATTGCGCTGCCGGCGCCGGGGCAACCGACGACGCATATCCTGAAGCCGCCGATCGAGCGTTTCCCCGGAACGACGGAGAACGAGGCGTTCGCGATGGCGCTCGCTGCGGAACTCGGGCTCGTCGCCGCGCCTGCCGAAGCACGCGTGGTTGCCGATCGGCATTTCCTCCTTGTGACGCGGTATGATCGCGCGCGCGACGCAGCGGGCCGCGTCACGCGTTTGCATCAGGAAGACTTCTGCCAGGCGCTCGGCATTCCGCCCGAGAACAAATACGCCGCCGAGGGCGGGCCGACGTTCAAGACGAGCTTCGAGCTGTTGCGCCGTGTCGCGACACGCCCGGCCGTCGAAGTCCTGAAGCTTCTCGACGCCGCGATCTTCAACCTGATCGTCGGCAACGCCGACGCGCACGGGAAAAACTACAGCCTCCTCTACGGGCCTGACGGGGCGACGCTCGCGCCGCTCTATGACCTGCTGTCGACCGTGGCGTATCCGGAGCTTTCGCCGAAGCTTTCGATGAAGATCGGGAAAAGCGCGACGCTCGAGGAGGTCGACGACACGACTTGGGCGAAGTTTGCTGGCGACGCTGGGCTTGCTGCGCCGTTCGTGCGCCGGCGGGTGAAGGAGTTGGCGGCTGCAGCGGCGGAGCAAGCGTTGCGCGGTCCTGGAAAGATCGTCACGTCAGGACTGTCGGAAGCGGAGCTAAAGCGGTTTTCCACTTTGGTCGCGGCGCGTGCGGTGAGGATGCGATAACGGCGCATGAGACGCCAATGCGTGCCGAATGCCACGGAATACGCGAATGGCGGCCTTTCTCCGAACGCCCCAGTTGCTCACTAGCCATCGTCGCGACGCGTTGTCCTAGAAGTCGAGCCCGACCGCGAGGAAGGCATGGAAGCTCGGCCCACCGGCTCGAGACGAGCGCACGAAACCCGTGCGCGCTGACCCGGGGAAACAGAGGTGGCTGTGGCCCCCGACCCATTTCGCGCGCTTCGCCATGATGCCGCTCGGAATTCGCGTCAGATCAAAGCTCTGCTTCGCAAGGCTTCCATTAGATCGGCGACCGAGTCGATGACGACGTCTGCGCCGGCGGCGAGCAGTTCTGAGCGCGCGGCTGCTACCCGCGCCATTCGGTCGCTGTGGGAGAGCGCCAGGTAAGCGGCGAGATCCAGCCCTACGGCGTTGCCGCTTGCCGCGACGCCGATCGTGAAACAGCCGGCGTTCTTTCCTTCAATGATCCCCACGGGCGCATCGTCGACTTTCACGACGGCGGATGCGGGCCAAGCGCCCAGCGCTTCGAGAACGCGCCAGATCATGAATGGGGCAGGACGTCCTTGTGGGGCTTCTCCGGCGCACAGCACGACGTCGGGCTCGTAGCCTTGCGCTGCGGCGCGCTCCAGGATCGGCGTCATCATCGCGCGCGTGTAGCCTGTGGTCGATCCGATACGGACGCCGGCGCGGCGCAGCACCGAACAGGCGTCGGCTGCGCCGGGAATGAGGTCCGCCCGCGCTGCTCCGGCCTGCGCCATCAAAGGGCCAATCGCGGCGAAGATTCGATCCACGGCTTCCGCCGTCGCCGGGCCTCTATGCGCGGCGCTCCAGGCTGCGGATACGGTCGGCAGGGCAAGGATGGAAACGACGTGATCGCGTTTGGCGAGCCCCATGCCGGCGCGCACATCGGCTTCGGTGATTTCGACGCCTTCCGCGGCGAAGGCTTGGCGCATGGCGATCACGGGCGCCACGGAGCCAAAATCCACCATCGTTCCGGCCCAATCGAAGATGATGGCGGGGAGTCTCATGGCAATGTCCTGTCAGGGGCTGGGCCGAAAAGGTCGGCGAAGGTTTCTTCCGCGATGCCAAAGGCCGTCGACGCGCCCGTGCCGCTCGTGACGACCACGTGCCGCGTTCGAATATCGGGCGACGCGCGGAACATGTCTTCTGCCGCGCTCGCATAGGTGCCCGTCCAGCGCTCGCGAACCGCAGGCGCGGTTCCGAGTGTCGCGCGGGCTTCGGCCAGGATGAGCGACTCGACGCTGCTGTCGGCAAACGGCGCCGGCGCATCGGCATAGTGGTGGCTGTCGCCAACGACGAGCGAGCCATCGCCGCTCTGGACGATGATCAGGTGGACGCCATGCTCCAGATACTCCGCCTGTTCCCGCTGAAGTATTGAGCGCAGTTGGGCGCTCTCCGGCAGATCGGCATAGCCTCTGTATCGAACGAGGCTCAGATCCGTCATCAACGGGGCTGGCAACGTAAAGCCCGGGCTCTCCAGGCGCAGCATCTGCAGAATGCAGCGCGTGACGCCGAAGCGCTCGTAATTCTCGGGATAGAGCGTCGCAAGATCGTCGCCGCTGCACACGATCACGGTCTCGGCGTTAACGTCGCCGCGTGAGGTTGAAACACCGGACGGCGTAACGGCGCGTGCAGCGCAGCTGAAACGAAACGACACGCCGATGTCGGCCAGCCACCCAACGAGCTTCGGGATCGCGTCACGGCTCTCGACGCGCAACTCATGAGGGCTGAACATCGCTGCGCTCAGCGCCTCGGGCTGCACGTCGCCGATGCGCGCGTGAGCCTCGGTCGCGGACAGCAGGGTGCAGGCTTCTCCCATTTCGGTCTTGGCGAACGCCTCGAGGATCGGGATGCCTTCCTCGCGGCGGGCGAGGACATAGAGACCGCGCTGCTCGATCGCTATGCCAGCCCGCGGCGCGATTTCTGCCCATACGGCCGCAGACCTCATGGCCCGCCGCCAGGTCTCACCTCGACGCTGTCCGGTGACGGTGATGAAACCGAAGTTTCGGATCGAGGCGCCGATCGGGCGCGCGTCCCGGTCGACGACGATGACGGAGAGCCCGCGGCGCACGGCCGCCACAGCATGCGCGAGACCGACGATCCCGGCCCCTACGATTGCGACGTCGTACGTCACGTTGTGATCTCCTCGGAAGAAAGGGCTGCGCGCGCCAGACGCGTCAGGAGCGGCCGGTAGGCCAAGAGCGGCGCCACTTCGGCGTCCGGATTCTTTGCTGCATCGTCGAAGCCGCGCAGTCGAAGCGCCAAGGGCGCGCCCGGCAAGCGCAGAAACTCGGCGCACATGGCCGGATCCATCGGGCCTCCCTGCATGGCGAGGGTCTCGCGCGAGGCGTGCGACAAGGTCTCAAGATAGCGCGGGTCGACGCCGGTCAGATAGCGCTTGGCGGCAACGTGAAGGGCGATCGGCGCCGCAACGGCAGCGCCGAAGCGCTGCGCAACGAAGGCGGCGCCGGAAGCTTCATGGGTGCGGGAATCGGCCGCCCACCCGATATCGTGCAGCAGGGCAGCGGCGATGAGGAGTTCGGGGCAACCGTCCTCGCAGGCCAGATGCGCCGCCTGCAGGGAATGGGCGCGCAGACTGAGGCTCTCGCCATAGGTCTGGTCGCCGGCCGGTCCTGCAAGAAGCGCCAGAGATTCGTCGACCCGGCGCGCTGCTTCTTTGGTCTCGAGGCGATCCAGCGTGCTGAAGAGGCCGTCGATATCGGCATAGCAGCCCTGAAGCCAGCGCGATGCGTCTGCAAATCCTGTACGGCCATGCAGGATCGTCCGATTGTCGAGCATCAGGACGTCGCCCGGCCGGAGCGTCAGCCGAACCATCACGTCATGGGATTGCAGCACGTCCTGGAATGCGAGGGACGCGGCGCGCCATGCACGTTCGTCTGGCGGGGTCGCAATGACGTCACGGAGAGCCCGATCGTTCACGCGAATCCGCTCGATTTCGCCATTCGCAGCGCAAGCGATGACGGGAGCGCGGGCCGCAAGGCCATGGTGGCCGTCACCCCAGTGAAACCGAACCAGCACCCGGGCCAGCACGTCGAAGTGGGTCGGGTGGTGCGCCCGCAAGTGCTGGGCCGCCGCCAGCCCATCGACAAGAATCGTTTCGCCGCCGCTCTCGGCAGCCGACCGGCAAACGAGAATCTGAATGTCCGGCGGCGAGGCGCGATAAGGATTGTCGGTGTGCGGCGCCAAAGGCAATGCGGTGGACGCGAGATTGTCGGGATCGGCGATGGCTTTCACGTCGAATACACGCCCGTAGTTCGTCTCGCGAACCGGGCCGAACGCGCCCACGACCTCATCGACGGACGTCGTCTCCGGGAGTCCCTCCAGGACGCATGCACCGTCGCGCACGAAGTCGGCCAAAGCGATTCTCTGGATTTCGAGGTTGTCGATGAATCCGCGCGCGTCATGTCGGCCGATCTCGTTGGGCGACCGCCATGATCGACGACGCCGGGAAAAGTCCACAGCGTTGGGCCGGGCAATCTCACGGAGCTCGGCGAAGGATAGCCTCAGCGCCTGCCGGCGGAAATTCACACCGTCGTCCGTGATCTCGATCTCATCCAATGCGCATTCGGCGGCGGTCACCGCGGCGCCCCGGCGCTGTCCGGTTTCCGCGTCGAAGCGATCGGGTGCGTTGTCAAGCAGTCGGTCGGCGGGGACGGTCGCGAAGGTCCCGTCCGTGAACGTCACGAGGATGTCCTGGGCATTCAGTGCGACGTCCGCGACACCGGCGCGCGCGGCGTTGGCTTTGGCCGATCCAAGGCTCATTTCGCGAATACCCGTGCTCGCCGTGATGCGGGTCGCGTTTAGCACGATCCGCCTTCGAACTTCACCATGGAACCGCGATCGCGAGCGCCGAAAATGGGACGCCACGCGGCGCGCCGTCATCGAACTGTCGCTGTTTCTGGCCTTTGTGGTGAGGGCTGATCGGCGGGGAACAAGACGATGGCGCGCGACAGGTCCGAGGGCTGGGAAACGGCGTTCGTCATTCTCGTGGGCGGTCTCGCATCGTTCTCCGCATACTTCGCGATGTACGCATTCCGCAAACCCTTCACGGCGGCGACGTTCGATGCGCCGGAAGGGTGGACGGCGGCGCTCGATTTTAAGATCGCGCTCGTGATTGCACAGGTGATCGGCTACGCGCTCTCGAAAGCGATTGGCGTGAAGGTCATATCGGAGCTTGGGCGAAAGGGGCGCGCCGCCGCGATTCTCGCGCTCATTGGCGCAGCCTGGCTGGCGCTGATCGTCTTCGCGATTGCGCCGCCGGGACTGAAGGTGGCGGCGATGTTCGCGAACGGGTTGCCGCTCGGCCTGATCTGGGGGCTCGTGTTCTCGTATCTCGAAGGTCGTCGCGTCACCGAGGTTCTCGGCGCCGTTCTTTGCGCGAGCTTCATTCTTTCGTCCGGTGTCGTGAAGGGCATCGGGACCTGGACGATGGTGGATTTGGGGGTCCCGGAGTATTGGATGCCCGCGGTGACGGGGGCGCTTTTCTTCCCGGTCCTCGCTGTGTCGGTCTGGGGTCTTTCGGTGTTGCCGCCGCCGACAAGAGAGGACGAAGAGGCCCGCATGCGCCGCGCGCCAATGGACGCGTCCGCGCGTCGTGACTTCGTCGCGCAGTTCGGCGCCGGACTTGCGCTCCTGATTGGCGCCTACGTGCTTTTCACCGTCGCGCGCGATTTCCGCGACAACTTCGCTGCAGAGTTGTGGCGCTCTCTGGGCCACGGCGGAGACGCCGCGATCTTCGCGCTGAGTGAAGCGCCGGTCGCCGCGGTCGCCCTCGTCGCTCTGGCGGCGATGATGGCGATCCGGTCCAATCGCGTCGCCTTCTTCGTGACGCACGCGCTCATGGCGCTTGGCGCATTGACGATTGGAGCCGCGACGCTGGCCTTCCAGCTCCACTGGATCGATGGCGTCTCATGGATGGTCGCCATCGGGGCCGGTCTCTATGTCTGCTACACCCCGTACAACGTCGTGCTGTTCGAACGGCTGCTCGCCGCGTCACATCGGATTGGTACGGCGGGGTTCCTGATCTATCTCGCCGATGCGGCCGGCTATGTGGGCTCCGTTGCGTTGATGCTCTACAAGAACTTCGCTGCGCCGAGCCTGGATTGGCTCGCGTTCTTCGTCGGCGGCGCCTACGCGACGTCCGTCGTCAGTGTCGTACTCGTGGTGGCCTCGGCTCTCTACTTCCGCGTCAAGCTGAAGGCGTCGTGATCAGGCGACAGGCTCGAGAAGGCGTGCACGCATCGCCGCGATTTCGGCGTCCGTCACGCCGAGACGCTTCTTTACGTACGCGGTGACAGATCCGTATTGCTGCTCGATCTGCGCCAGCGCAGCATCGAGATAGGCCGGATCGGCCCGCATCAGAGGCATGACCATCTCGGGCGGCAGACGACGCAGGAACGCGTAGGAGTCGGTCTCGGGTGCGGGGTTCGGCTGCGCCTTGAATTGGGCCATGAAGTCGACGGCGCGGTCCGTCAGCTCGTAGTCAGCGCGGACGGTTTCGCGCGGGACGCCAAGCACGATGAGAACGAGAGCTGCGGCCAGCCCCGTGCGATCCTTCCCCGCGGTGCAATGGAACAACAAGGCTTCGTCGCGGCCGGCGAGCCGGTGGAAAATTTCGGCGTACTGATCGGCGAACTGCTCTGGCATTTGGCGGTAGAAGCCGGCCATGGCGGCCTTGACCATCTCCGGCGTCGCGCCCGGCGCCATCAGCGCGGCGAACAGGCTGCGCTCGCCGTCGGATACATAGTCCTTCGCGTAGGCGTCGACCGCGCCGGCGCGCCACGTCGTCGGCTCCTTGCGGCGTTCGTCCGTGGAGCGCAGATCGACAACCGACGCGATCCCCAACGGCATGAGCGCGCGATAGTCGTCATCCGTAAGGGACGACAGGGCGCCGGAGCGATAGATTTCGCCCCACTTCACGCGCGAACGGCCGTCGGCGGTCACGTACCCGCCGAGGTCGCGAAGGTTTTTCTGCCCTTGAAGGGGCAGGATACGCTGATGCGCGACCGCAGGGATGCCGGCGGCCGGCGTAGCGGCGACGGGCTCGTTGGCGCTGCGGAGCGGAGCGGCGCACGCCATCAACGTGATCGCCAAGGCAAGCGCAGTCGTCGCGCGCAACGTGAACATCGCCATCTCGCGGGCTCCCCGTAAGGTCTCGATCGAAAAAAGACCGGCGGAGCCCGAAAGCTCCGCCGGTTGTACAGCGTTCCCCCGCTGACCGATTACATTTTCACCGCGACTTCCACGCCGACTGTGCGCGGCTCGTTGAAGAAGCCGCCGTATCCAAAACGCGGATCGAGGAACTTGGCGAACACGTGTTCCTCGTCGAGCAGATTGCGCGACCAGAGCGACAGCGTGGCCTTGCCGCCTCCCGCCGGGATGTCGGCGAGCGAAATGCGACCGTTGACGATGAACGAGCTGTCGCCTTTCGGCTGCTTGATGGTGACGGCCCGCGTCACCGGATCATAGGCGACGTCCGTGTAGTTGGCGTAGTAGCCATCGCCGTAGTTGCCATCGAGGTGCACCGCGATCTTCGCATTCCGGAACGGACGTTCGTAGTCGAGCGCGATGCTGGCGGAGTTTTCCGGCGTGTAAACCTGATAAATCGGGACCGGGACCGTGATGAACTGGCCGTTGGCCTGACGGAACGGGTTGATCGTAGCCGGGATGTCGACCTTGTTGTACGCATAGCTTGCAGAAAGCGTGAGATTGTCGGTCGCGGCGAACGTCAGATCGGCCTCGAAGCCGTTGATCTTTCCCTCGCCCGGCGCATTGGTCGTTTCAATCGTCGTCCGCTGCGTCGTCAGCAGGGCGCCCGTGACCGGATCGGTCTGGACGTATTGCGCCTGGAAGTCGAGTTGGATGTCCTTGTACTTTCCGTCATAGGCGGCGACGTTCAGGCGGGCGCGACGGTCGAAGAACTCGAGTTTCGCGCCGATTTCCGTCATGTCCACGGTTTCGGGATTGAAGGGCTGGTACCGCAGCGAGCGCGAATTGGCGCCGCCGGATTTGTAGCCCGTCGAGTACTTGGCATAGACCATGATGTCGTCGGAAATGTCGTAGGCCACGTTCACCACCGGATCGAAACGATCCCAAGACGAGTTCATCGGCGGCGGGGACAGCAGGCCGCCCACGACTTGCCCTTGCGAGCCGACGGGGAAGTTCACGCCGTTGATCGTCCGCATGCGGCCGGTCTTTTCGTCCTTCGTCCAGCGACCGCCGACCGTCACGTGAAGGTCGTCGTTCAGAACGGGCGGGGTGTATGTCGCTTGGGCGAACACGCCCGTGCTCTTGCTCGTGACCTCGCTCGCGCGATCGATTCGCTGCGCGAGATAGTCGATCCCACGCGGCGTGTTTGCGAGGCCGGCGGCGTCCGTAAACGTGCTGGTCTCGAAGGCGCGCGCGTTGTCGGTAACGTGCTCGCGGAAGTACAAGGCGCCCGCAACCCACTTCAGGCGCTCGGTTTCCCCGATGAGCTGAAGTTCCTGGCTGAACTGATCCTGATTGAACAGCGCGGTGCTGAACCGACCAAAGTTTCGGTTGAGGAAACTGGCGGCGGGGGGGAGGAGGAAGGCGCCGGCCGATTGAGACGCCGAGCCGTTGTCCCACTGGTCTTGCTTCAGGTCCCTGTACGACGTGATCGATTTGACCGTCAGACCGTCCGTCACGCGCCACTCGCCCGTCAGACGATGACCCCAGGTGTTGCCGACGCTCTCGAGCTGCGGCACGCCCATCGTCGCCACGTCGATGCGTTTCGTGCTCTGGGTGTTCGAGGCGGCGGGCGTGAAAGATCCCGGATACCGGGCGAGGAACTGCTGATACAGAGTCGTCGTCGCGTCATAGGCCGTATCGTAGGCGTAGTCGAAGGTGAGGTTGGAGCTCGGCTCCCACAGCACACGTGCGCGGAACGCCCGCTTCTCGTAGCCGCCGAAGTCCTCGGCTTGCGGCAAGGGGTTGTCGACCCAGCCGTTGCGGCCGGTCAGAACCCCGTCCAGCTTTACGGAGAAGCCCGCGACTTTCGGCAGATCGACGTGCAATTCGCCCGTGTAGCCGCTGAAGCTCGACGCGCCGCCCTTGGCGAGGAGACCGAATTCGCCTTTCGGCTTCCGGGTCGTGATCGAAACCGCGCCGCCTTCGGTGTTGCGGCCGAACAGCGTGCCTTGCGGGCCTTTCAGGACTTCGATGCTTTCGACGTCGTACATCGCAACGCCGAGCCCTTGCGGACGGCCCATATAGACGCCGTCGACATAGATGCCGACCCCTTGGTCGCGCGCAGGTTGGTTGGAATCGGAAAGCACGCCGATGCCGCGGATGTTCATGATCAGCGCGCCGGGGCGCGAGAAGAACGGCGCGACCTTCAATGACGGGATGGCGCCGTCGCCGAGATCGACGAGCGAGTAGACGTTTCGATCTTCGATTCCAGCAGCCGTCAACACGGATATCGCGATCGGCGTATCCTGCAGATTTTCCTTCCGCTTCTGCGCCGTGACAATGACTTCTTCGAGCCCGCCGCCGGCGGTGTCGGCTGTGGTTTCGGCGGCGGCGGCGACCGCCGGTGCGGCGCCCGAGAATGCGAGCGCGAGCAGACTCGTCGCGGCGAGATACTTTGAAAGACGCATTGGAAGACCCCCAGGAATGCCCTGCGGGTGCTAGCGGCGATCTGTGCAAGGCGGTTTACGGTTCGTTAAAGTTTGTGTGACGCGCCGTGTCGCCAGTCCTTGGCGAATTCTTGCGGCGCGATCGCTCTTCGCCTGCCGCATGCATAGCAAACGCAACACACCTGCGTGCTCCCGCCAATCGTACGAAGGCGCTGTGCAGCCTCGCGAAGCAATCGACCATTCGGTGCGCCCGAGACTTGCGGTCTCGGTTGCGGAGAGCGCCGGCCTGATCGTACCGTTTCGTTTCGAATCCGCTTCGCGCGATCACTTCGCGCTATGCGTTATTCGTTATGCGTCCCCCAACGCACCGCTTCGAACGAGCACAATTTCTGTGACTGCGGCAGGCTCGTGGGCTACCCCCCGATCGCCGAACGCCGGCGCAAGCCCGCTTCTATCGTTGGCCCACTCGCCGCATCCTCCCGCAACCCATCCAAATAATCCGCCCACCATTGCATCGGCTTCACCCGCTCCTCCCAGTGCGCGCCGCGCGCATACGCGCGCCGGATGGCATTGGCGTCCTGGCGCCCGAGCGCGCGCTCGATCGTTTCCGACGTGAAGTTCGACCGCTCGTGCAGCAGGCTCGAGGCGAGCGCCCGGAAGCCGTGCGCGCTCATCTCGTCCTTGCCGAAGCCCATCGTCCGCAATGCGACGGCGATCGTGTTCTCGCTGATCGGTCGATCCCATGCGCGCTGGCCTGGGAAACACAGTTGGCTGTCTCCGCCGACCCAACGCCGCAGGTAGGTGAACGTCTCGAGCGCCTGCCGTGAGAGGGGGATCTTGTGCTCGCGGCGCATCTTCGCGCGCTCGGCCGGGATGGTCCAAATCTGCTCGTCGAAGTCGATCTCGTCCCAGCGCGCGAGGCGGCATTCGCCGGGGCGCGGGAAACAATAGGCCATGATCTCCATCGCGGACCGGACGACGACGCGGTCGTAGCTCTGCACGGCCAGCATCAGACGGCCGGCGTCCTTCCTGTCGATGATGGCAGCGCGGTGCGTGACCTTGGGGGTCGCGATCGCGCCGCGGAGCGCCAGCGTCGGGTCGTTGGCGGCGCGGCCCGTGGCGACGGCGAGACGCATGACCTGGCCGATCGATGAGCGCAGACGGCGCGCGGTCTCGAGGTGGCCTCGGCTCTCGACGTCGCGCAGGACGGCCAGGATCTCGACGGGCTCGATCGACGCAATGGGCCGGTTGGCGAGGGGCGAGGCCAGGTCCTTCAGGAGCCAGCGACGCTTCGAGAGGGTCGCCTCCGACTTCTTCTCGCGGGCGAGCTTCGCCAGGAACTCGTCGGCGACGAGGCCGAACGTGTTGGCGTTGGCGTGCGCCCGGTGGATGCGCTCGATCTTCCGCTGCTGTGCCGGATTCGTCCCTTCCTTCAACAGCTTGCGCGCCTTGTCCCGCCCGGCGCGCGCTTCGGCGAGGCTGACCTCCGGATAGACCCCGAGCGCCAGCGTTTTGCGTTTGCCGTCAAAGCGGTAGTCGAGCCGCCAGTACCGCGCGCCGCTGGTCATGACGTGGAGGTAGAGGCCGTGGCCGTCCGCGAGCTTGTACATGCGGTCGGTCGGGCGGGCGGTTCTGCACTTGGCGTCAGAGAGCTTCATGACGGTATATGTCCATCAGGTGGTGGCGGTATCTGCCGAAAACGGTACCGACAACTTGACGGGATGGACACCCGCGGGCCCTCTGGGCGCATCAACGCGAAAGATACCGGAAAGCCGCCCCAAAACGCTCTAAAATCAGAGCTTTCCGAGGAATTCCGAGGAAGTTTTGGGAAGCTCGCCGCACCCGGCGAAAAGAACAAATGGTGCCCAGAAGAGGACTCGAACCTCCACGCCTCGCGGCGCCAGTACCTGAAACTGGTGCGTCTACCAATTCCGCCATCTGGGCACTGGAGGGGCGGGATTAGGGGCGCCCGGCGTCGAAAGTCAATGCCGGATCGTCGTTTCCGCGCGTTGCTTCGGGGGCATCGGAGTCAGGAGACGCCAGGGCCCCCGGGCGGGCCCCCAGGCGGGCCGTCGCCAGGCCCGCCGCCTGGCGGACCGCCCCGCATGCGACCCGGGCCGCCGCGCCCGTCGGGCCCCATCCGCGGCGCCGGCTCGACCATTTCGGCGCGCGTGATGCGGCCGTCACCGACCTTGTCGTACTTCCGGAATGCGGCCTCGAAGGCCGACGCGAACTCCGCTTTCGTGATCTGGCCATCGACATTGGCGTCGAACGCGAACCGGAAGGGCCCCAATGCGGGGCCGCCAAGCGCACGGGCGGCCCAGGCCTCGAACCCGATCGGGCTGAGGGCGGCGTTGGCGCCGAACGCCGCGGCGGTCTCGCGCGCGACACCGGCCTCGAACTCGGCGCGCGTCGTGGCGTAGTCGCCGTCCCGGTCGAACGACGCGAACACCAGCGCCATGCCGGAGGTGACGACGCTGGGCGCGCCGCCGCCGGCGGGCGGGCCGCGCTCGGCGGTTCGGTCGCGCGCGTCGGCCGCGCCGGTCGCGGCGGCGACGAGAACGGCGAGGGTCGCCATGAGAACCATGGATGTGCGCATGAGGCTCGCTCCGCAGGACCGGCGGCGCGCCGGCAGGGCCACCGTCGACCGCCGGTGTTGCGCGCCTGTGTCGGTTCGGTTGCAGCGGGCGCCGCGCCGCGCTCGCCTGGGCGCCCGTTTCGCGCAGTGCGTCGCCGCGCCGCGCCGCGCGATGGACAATCGGGGCGGCGCTGCGCATATCACCCCCAACAGGGAGTGCGTTCGGCATGCGGGACGATCTTGTCGTCGTGTTCGGGGGTTCGGGCTTCATCGGGAAGCACGTCGTCAAGACGCTGGCGCGGGCCGGCGCGCGCGTGCGCATTCCGATGCGACGCCCGCACCTTGGCCATGAGCTGCGCGTGCTGGGCGATGTCGGCCAGATCCAGCTCGTGCAGGCCAACCTGCGCTACCCCGACAGCGTGGGCCGGGCGCTCGAGGGCGCGACGGCGGCGGTGAACTGCGTCGGCCTGCTGTACGAGAAGGGCACGCAGCGCTTCAAGGACGTGCAGGCCCAGGGCGCCGCGGCGATCGCCCAGGCGGCCGCGCGCCACGCCGTGACGCGCCTCGTCCATATTTCGGCGATCGGGGCCGACGCCGGCTCGAAGTCCGTTTATGCGCGCACGAAGGCGGAGGCGGAGGCGGCGGTGCGGGCGGCGACGCCAAGCGCCACGATCCTGCGTCCGTCGATCGTGTTCGGCGCCGAGGACGGCTTCTTCAACCGCTTTGCCGACATGGCGAAGTTCGCGCCGGCGCTGCCCCTGATCGGCGGCGGCAAGACGCGGTTCCAGCCCATCTATGTGCAGGACGTCGCCGACGCCGTCGTTGCGGCCCTCACGCAGCCCGCGGCGCAGGGCCGAACCTTCGAACTCGGCGGCCCCAAGGTCTACACGTTCCGCGAGCTGCTCGATTTCATCACGAAGACGATCGACCGCCCGCGGCCGTACGCACCGCTGCCGTTCGCCATCGCCCAGCCGCTCGGCGGGCTCACGGATGCGCTCTTCAAACTGTATCCGTTCGCGGGACCGCCGCTGACGGGCGACCAGGTCGAGCTTCTCAAGCGTGACAACGTCGTCGGCGAGAGCGGGGACGCGAAGATCGGCACGATCGCCGATCTGGGCGTCGGGCCGCTCGAGACGATCGAGGCGATCGTGCCGGGCTATTTGTGGCGGTTTAGGCCCTACGGGCAGTTTCAGACCCACCCGGCCTGAGCCCCCGCGCCGCCGTCAGGCGCAGGCTTCGGCGCTGGGCGGGGCCATGTTCATCGCCCGCCGGCACTCGCCGGAGAAGCCCGGATCGGAGCGGCGGCGGCGGCTCGGCCCGGTGAAGGCCGACGCCCGCACGAACGCCCGCGGACGCGCGATGACCTCTTCGATGCGCGCGCACAAGGCTTTGGCCGACAACGGCTTGGCGACGAATTCCGTGACGCCCGCATCCCGCGCGCCGAGCACGTGCCGGCGCTCGGAATGGCCCGTCATCATGATGACCGGCGCCATCGGGCAGGGGCTGTCCGCGGCCCGGCGGAGGAGGCGGACGAAGTCCAGCCCGTCCAGCGTATCCATCCGCAGATCCAGGATGATGATGTCGGCTGGTCGTGCGCGCAGCAGTTCGAACGCCGCAGCGCCGTCGCCGCATTCCCGCAGGTCCTTGCACCCGAGGCTGCGTAACAACGTGCTCACGATCGTGCGCATGTGGTGATTGTCGTCGACGATCAGGGCGCCGACGTAGCGAAGCGGAAGATCGATGCCGGTCTGCATGAACCCGTTTTAGGCGGCGGCGTTTTAAGGAGGCGTTCACAAACGTTGTTAACGCGTGGTGGTGAAACCGCGCCGCTCCGGCCCACGTAAAGCGGAACGGAGACGATGATGACCGCTTTCGCCCGCTGGCTGTTTGGATTTTTCGCTGTCGTGATGGCCGCGGCGTCGCCGGCGATGGCCGCGCCCCCCGCGCCGGCGCGCGTCGAGACGGCCGTGTTCGCCGGCGGCTGTTTCTGGTGCGCCGAACACGATTTCGCGAAGATTCCCGGCGTGATCGACGTGGTGTCCGGCTACACCGGCGGCACGCTCGCCAATCCCACCTACGAGCAGGTCGTGACCGAAACCACGGGGCACTACGAATCCGTGCGGGTCACCTTCGACCCGGCGCGGATCAGCTATCGCCAGCTCGTCGACAGGTTCTGGCGGCTGATCGACCCCACCGACGCCGGCGGCCAGTTCTGCGATCGGGGGCCAAGCTATCGCGCGGCCGTGTTCGTCACGCCGGCGCAGGCGCCCGTCGCCGAAGCGTCCCGCGCGGCCGCCGCCGTGGCGCTCAAGCGCCAGATCGTGACGCAGATCGTGCCCGTCTCCACGTTCTGGCCGGCGGAGGGCTACCACCAGGACTTCGCGGAGAAGAACCCGGTCCGCTACGCGTTCTACCGCAACGGCTGCGGCCGCGATGCGCGGATCGCAAAGGTCTGGCGCGGCGTGAAATAGTCCGCGCCTGCGGACGTGAGGCGCGCAGCCGCGCAGCCTCGGTTATAAGGCGCGTATGACTGTGTTCCCGCCCGCTCGTTCCTTGGCCCGCGCCGCCGCGCTCGTTCTCGTTTCCGCCGCCCTGACGGCCTGCGCCACGACCACCACCAAACCTCCGACGCCACAGCCGCCCAAGCCGGAGCCGCCCGTCTTCACGCTGCGACCGGTCACGTTCGCCGAGCTTCCGGGATGGAAGGAGTCCGATCTCGGGCCGGCGCTGCAAGCGTTCAAGGCCTCGTGCGCGGCGGTGGTGCGCCGTCCGGCCGACCAGAAGCTCGGGCGCTTCTCTCCCTATGGCGGCACGGTGGGCGAGTGGGCGCCGGCCTGCGCCGCCGCCGCCTTGCCCGACGCCGCGGGCGCGCGCAGCTTTTTCGAGCGCTGGTTCATCCCGAATGCGGTCGACGCGCGGGCCGATCAGATGTCGAAGCTGACGGCCTATTACGAACCGGTCATCCAGGCGCGTCGCACGCCGCAGCCGGGCTTCACCGAACCGTTCCTGCCGCGCCCGGACGATCTGGTCTCGATCGATCTCGCCGCGTTCGACGAACAGCAGGGGCTCGCCGCCAACATCACCGAGGACGTGCTGAAGGGCATCGCGAACGACGTGCCCGATCCGCTCGAGCCCGTGATCAAAGACAAGCTCGGCGAGCGACTGACCCGCCGGTTCCGCACGCCGGTGTGGGGCCGCCTCACGGAAAAGCGCGTCGAACCCTATCCCGCGCGCGCCGCGCTCGGCGTGACCACGCGCCCGGCTCTCGCCTACGCGCACCCTGTCGACGTCTATGACACCCAGGTGCAGGGCTCGGCCCGCGTGCAGTTCGAGGACGGCGCGCAGATGCGCATGGCCTACAACAGCCAGAACGGCTGGAAGTGGAACTCGGTCTACGGGCAATTGCGCACGCGTGGCGACATCGCCGCCGCCAACAAGCGCGCGGTCCGCGCCTGGATGGACACGCAGCCGCCGGAAGCCGTGCGCGCCGCGCTCGATCTCGATCCGAGCTACATCTTTTTCGCGCTCGAACCGATCGGCGATCCCACGCTCGGACCGAAAGGCGCGCAAGGCGTGCCGCTCACCGCGCTTGGATCTCTCGCCGTCGATCCGACGGCCCATCCTTACGGCGCGCTCATCTTCGCGGATGCAGCCACGGGCGACGGCGTGCCCTTCCAGCGCCTGCTCGTCGCCCAGGATACGGGCGGCGCCATTCGTCGCGGGCCACTGCGTGGTGACGTTTTCTGGGGAACGGGCGATGCGGCAGGCGCCGGCGCCGAAAAAATGAACGGCCCCGTTCGGTTCTGGACTTTGCTGCCGAACCCGGCCGCGGCGCTCGTCTCGGATGCTCGCGCTTTCCGCGAAACTCCAACAAGTGCGGCGCGTTAAGCGCGAACCGGACACATCACAAAGCGTGCGCCTTGACCCGTTTCCGGGCGAACCTTGACCGGGCTGCTCTGCATTTAATCGCCAAATAGCGGCGACGAAATCCAACTGCGATCTCGCCGACGCCTTAATGCGGATCCACATTAGGATGGTAGTTTGGGGCGCTGGCCTTGCGGGGGGCGGCAGCGCCGGCGACAGAGGCGTGGCTGATGTCTGATGATCTGATGACCACATACTCCCGGGCGTTCGAGCAACGCCGCGAAACGGAGATGACGCTCACCGAGTATCTCAACGCGTGCCGAAATGATCCGATGATGACAGCGAGCGCCGCCGAGCGTCTGCTTGCGGCGATCGGCGAGCCCGAGGTGATCGACACCGCGAAAGACCCGCGGCTCGGGCGGATCTTCATGAACCGGACGATCCGGGTCTATCCGGCGTTCTCCGAATTCTACGGCATGGAAGAAACGATCGAGCGGATCGTGAGCTTCCTGCGGCACGCCGCGCAGGGTCTCGAAGAGCGAAAGCAGATTCTTTATCTGCTCGGCCCCGTCGGCGGCGGCAAATCCTCCCTCGCCGAGCGACTGAAAGCGCTCATGGAGGACTACCCGGTCTACGTGCTCAAGGCCGGGGACCAGATCAGCCCGGTCTTCGAAAGCCCGCTCGGCCTGTTCGAGCCCGAGACGATGGGGCCGATGCTGCGCGAGCGCTACGGCATCCCCACGCGCCGTCTCAGCGGCCTGATGAGCCCGTGGTGCCTCAAGCGCCTCGACGAGTTCGGCGGTGACATTTCCAAATTCAAAGTCGTGAAGCTGCGCCCGTCGAAGCTGCGGCAGATCGCCATCGCCAAGACCGAGCCGGGCGATGAGAACAACCAGGACGTCTCCTCGCTCGTCGGCAAGGTCGACATCCGCAAGCTCGAGATGCACGCGCAGAACGATCCCGACGCCTACTCGTACTCGGGCGGTCTCAACCGCGCGAACCAGGGCATGCTCGAGTTCGTCGAGATGTTCAAAGCGCCGATCAAGATGCTGCACCCGTTGCTGACCGCGACGCAGGAAGGCAACTATGTCGGCACCGAAAACATCGGCGCGATCCCGTTCCAGGGGATCGTGATGGCGCACTCCAACGAGGCGGAGTGGCAGAGCTTCAAGAACAACAAGAACAACGAGGCCTTCATCGACCGGATCTTCGTGATCAAGGTCCCGTACGCGCTGCGCGTCACGGAAGAGCGCCGCATCTACGAAAAGCTGATCCGCGGCTCCGAGCTCGGCCAGGCGCCCTGCGCGCCGGCCACGCTCGACATGCTGGCGCGCTTCTCCGTCCTCACGCGGCTGAAAGCCCACGAGAACTCGAGCCTGTACGCGAAGATGCGCGTGTATGACGGCGAGAGCCTGAAGGAGGTCGATCCCAAGGCGCGGTCGCTGCAGGAGTACAAGGACGCCGCCGGCGTCGACGAAGGCATGGACGGCATCTCGACGCGGTTCGCCTTCAAGGTGCTGGCCGCCACGTTCAACCACGATACGAATGAGGTCGCGGCTGATCCCGTGCACCTGATGTACGTGCTCGAACAGGCGATCCGCCGCGAACAGTTCCCGCAGGACACCGAGGACCGCTACCTCGAGTTCATCAAGGCCGAGCTCGGCGCCCGCTATGCCGAGTTCATCGGGAACGAGGTTCAGAAGGCCTATCTCGAAAGCTATCACGACTACGGGCAGAACCTCTTCGATCGCTACGTCGACTACGCCGACGCCTGGATCGAGGACGTCGACTTCAAGGATCCCGACACCGGCCAGATGCTCAACCGCGAGCTCCTGAACCAGGAACTGTCGAAGATCGAGAAGCCGGCGGGCATCGCCAACCCGAAGGACTTCCGCAACGAGGTGGTGAAGTTCGCGCTGCGCGCCCGCGCCAGCCACGGCGGCAAGAACCCGTCCTGGACGAGCTACGAGAAGATCCGCGACGTCATCGAGCGCCGGATGTTCAGCCAGGTCGAGGATCTGCTGCCCGTCATCTCGTTCGGCACCAAGAAGGACGGCGAGAGCGAGAAGAAGCACGCGGAGTTCGTCTCGCGCATGGTGGCGCGCGGCTACACCGAGCGTCAGGTGCGGCGTCTCGTCGAGTGGTACATGCGCGTGAAGAAGGCGGGGTGAGACCCGACGTCACCCCGGGCGCGCGACGCGCGACCGCGGGCCGGGTGTCGTGGTAATATCCGCACGAGCAAGACGCGGCGCCGCGTTCCCGCGCGCCGCGGGGCGCAGAGAACGCCCAAGGGTGGGTCAATGAAGATCATCGACCGTCGCCTCAATCCCGGCGGGAAGAGTCTTTCGAACCGCCAGCGCTTCCTGCGCCGCGCCCGTGCGCTCGTGCGGCAGGCCGTGCGCTCCGGCACGGCGACGCGCTCGATCAAGGACGTCGAGCAGGGCGGGGAGGTCACCATCCCGGCCGATGGTGTGCGCGAGCCGACGATGCGGCGCTCGGGCGAAGGCGGCGTACGCGACTATGTGCTCCCGGGCAATCGCGAGTACGTTGAGGGCGACGAGATCGATCGTCCCGAGGGCGGCGGCGGTGGCCGCGGCGGCGCCGGCGGGGACGGCGACGGCGTCGACGAATTCCGTTTCGTGCTCAGCGCGGACGAGTTCCTCGATCTCTTTCTCGAGGACCTCGAGCTTCCCGATCTCGCCAAGCGCAAGCTCACGGGCGCCGCGGTCCAGACGTTCCGGCGCGCCGGCTTCTCCGTCACCGGTTCACCCTCGTCGCTGGACGTGCCGCGCACGATGCGCAACGCGATGGCGCGTCGCCTCGCGCTCAAACGCCCGACGCGGGACGAGGTCGAGCTTCTCGCCGCAGAACTGGCGCTGCGCGAAGCCGAAACGCCGGATGCGCCGGATCTCGAAACACTCCGCGCCGAACTCGCCGCCAAGCGCGCGAAGCTGCGTGCGGTGCCCTACATCGATCCGCTCGACGTGCGCTATCGCCGGCTGGAACCGACGCCCAAACCGATCGCGCAGGCCGTCATGTTCTGCCTCATGGACGTCTCCGGCTCGATGACGGAGCACATGAAGGACCTCGCGAAGCGGTTCTATTCGCTGCTCTACATCTTCCTGAAGCGGCGCTATCCGCGCGTGGAGGTCGTCTTCATCCGCCACACCCATCACGCCGAGGAGGTGGACGAAAACACCTTTTTCCACAGCCCCGAGACCGGCGGCACGGTCGTCTCGACGGCGCTGGAGGAGATGCTGCGCGTCGTGCGCGCGCGCTTCCCGGTCGCCGATTGGAACATCTACGCCGCGCAGGCGAGCGACGGGGACAATCTGCCCTCGGACAATGCAAAGACGGCCGCGCTGCTCGAAACCGACGTCCTGCCGCTCTGCCAATACTACGCCTATCTCGAAGTCGGCCAGGAAGAGGATCCCTTGCCCGGCTTCGGCGACCGGCCGAGCGCGCTGTGGCGGCTCTACTCGCTGATCCGCAGCCCCACGGCTCCGATGGCGATGCGCAAGGTGCGCCATCGCCGCGACATTTATCCCGTCTTCCGCGAGCTGTTCTCCCGCCAGGACGCCCGCGCCGCGCCCGGGAGCCCCGCATGAGCCTCGACCCCGATACGCCCCCGACCAAGCGCGCCAGCCGCGCCGGCGCCAAGGCAACAACGGCCGCAACCTCGGCGCCCGCCGCCGATCTCCGCCTCTACAAGAGCGCGGACTGGGATTACGACACGCTCCAGCGCATCTACGACGCCGTCGAAGACATCGCGCTCAACGAGCTCAAGCTCGACATCTATCCGAACCAGATCGAGGTCATCACGGCCGAGCAGATGCTCGACGCCTACTCCTCGATCGGCATGCCGCTCTTTTACAAGCACTGGTCGTTCGGCAAGCACTTCGCGCGCGACGAACTCCTTTATCGCAAGGGCATGCAGGGGCTGGCGTACGAGATCGTCATCAATTCCAATCCCTGCATTTCGTACCTGATGGAAGAGAACACGGCGACGATGCAGACGCTCGTCACCGCGCACGCCGCGTTCGGGCACAACCACTTCTTCAAGAACAACTACCTGTTCCGGCAGTGGACGGACGCGGACGGCATCCTCGACTATCTCGCCTTCGCCAAGGGCTATGTCGCGCAGTGCGAGGATCGCCATGGCGTCGAGGCGGTGGAGCGCGTGCTCGACGCCGCGCACGCGCTCATGGGGCAGGGCGTGCATCGCTACCCGCGCAAGCGCCGCCCCGATCTGCGCAGCGAGGAGCGCCGCGAGGCCGAGCGCCGCGCGCATGGCGAGCAGCTGTTCAACGACCTGTGGCGCACGGTCCCCACATCGAAAGGCCGCAAGACCCGCCAGGCCACCGCGCTCGACAAGCGCCGCGCGCTGCTCGGGCTGCCGGAAGAGAACGTGCTCTACTTCCTGGAAAAGACGGCGCCGCGCCTCACCGGCTGGCAACGCGAACTCCTGCGCATCGTCCGCAACATCGCGCAGTACTTCTATCCGCAGAGCCAGACGAAAGTGATGAACGAAGGCTGCGCGACCTACGTGCACCATCGCATCATGCGCCGCCTGCACGAGAAGGGCCTGATCGACGACGGCGCCTTCCTCGAATTCATCCACACCCACACCAACGTCGTCTTCCAGCCCGGCTATTCCGACAAGCGCTATGGCGGCCTCAATCCCTATGCGCTCGGCTTCGCCATCATGGAGGACATCGAGCGCGTGTGCGTCGCGCCCACCGAGGAAGACCGCGCCTGGTTCCCCGACATCGCCGGCAACGGCGACCCGTACGGCACGCTGAAGAACGTCTGGGCGGATTATCGCGACGAGAGCTTCATCTCCCAGTTCCTCTCCCCGAAAGTGATCCGCGACCTGCGCCTGTTCCAGATCAAGGACGACGAGGGCGAGGATCAGCTGATGGTGGAGTCGATCCACGACGAGCGCGGCTATCGCCGCGTGCGCCGCGCCCTCTCGCGGCAGTACGACGTCGCGTATCGCGACGCCGACATCCAGATCGTCGACGTCGACCTCGAAGGCGATCGCCGCCTCGTGCTGCATCACCGCATGCTCGACGGCGTCGCCCTCAACGAGGAGTCGCCGCGCGTTCTGCAGCACCTCGCCGACCTCTGGGGCTACGATGTGCTGCTGCAGGAAATCGATCCGGGCGAGGACACCGTGATCGAGGAGCACGTCGCCAGCCCGCGCGGCGGCTTCGGCTGAACGCGGGCGCGCCCCCGCGAAACTCCCACCAACCGTTCAGAGGGCAAAGACGCGCCCGGCGCCCCGCCCAGGCCCCGCCGCGCCGCGCCGCAGCTGTTGCGCGCGCTTCACGCCATGGGGAAACATGGGCGCGGCGCAAAAAATCGGGGGCGCTGTCGAAATGGCCGGCCGCCGGACGTCATCGGTCCAGAAGCCGGGCGCGTGGTCCGGCAGGCCCGGGAGGCGACAATGAAAGCAGTGATCCTGATCTATGGCTCGGACGCGACGTGGGCCGCCATGACGCCGGCGGAGATGGAGCGCGAGATGGGCGCCTATGGCGCCTACACCGAAGCGCTGATCGCCGCCGGCAAGTTCGTTGACGGGTCGGAACTTCAGCCCGCACCCACGGCGAAGTCGGTGCGCGTGACGGCGGCCGGGGCTTCCGTGTCGGACGGCCCCTATGCCGACACGAAGGAGCAGCTGGGCGGGTACTACCTGATCAACGTCGTCTCGATGGACGAGGCGGTCGAATGGGCGGCGAAGTGCCCCGGGGCGCGCCATGGCGGCGTCGAGGTCCGTCCGATCGTCGAGCGCGGATGACGTCGGGCGCCGCAGCGATCGCCGAACGTGCGGCGCGGGAGAGCTACGGCAAGCTCGTGGCGTTTCTCGCGGCCCGCACGCGCGATCTCGCGGCGGCGGAGGACGCGCTGTCGGAAGCCTTTGCATCCGCGTTGCGCGTCTGGCCCGAAAGCGGGGTTCCGGACAATCCTGAGGCCTGGCTGTTCGCCGCCGCCCGCCGCCGCATCATCGACGCCGCCCGCAGGTCACAAACGGCGCGCGACCATGCCGCGCGCGAGATCGCGCTCGCCGGCCCTGATCCGGAAGCGAGCGAGGAAGGGGCGCCCGAGATGACGCTGCCCGACCGTCGGCTGGGCCTGATGTTCGCCTGCGCGCACCCGGCGATCGACGCCGCCGCACGCACGCCCCTGATGCTGCAGACGGTGCTCGGCGTGCCGGCCGAGCGGATCGCCGCGGCGTTTCTCGTCGAGCCCGCGGCCATGGGTCAGCGCCTCGTGCGCGCCAAGCGCAAGATCAAGGACGCCGGCATTCCGTTCGACGTTCCAGGTCCGGACGAATGGGACGATCGGCTGGGCGCGGTGCTCGACGCCGTGTACGCCGCCTATGCCGATGGCTGGATCGACGCCGCCGGCGCCGACGCCGATCGCGTCGAGCTGGTCTCGGAGGCGCTTTGGCTCAGCGAGATCCTCGCCCGTCTCGCCGCGCACCATCCCGAAGCGCTCGGCCTGCGCGCGCTTATCCTGCATCTGCACGCCCGCCGCGCCGCCCGGCGCGACGCGGCCGGCGGCTACGTGCCACTCGACGCCCAGGACACCGCGTTGTGGGACATCGCCGCCATCCGCGAAGCGGAGCGGGTCTTGTTCCAGGCCGGACGTCTCGGCCGCATCGGCCGCTTCCAGCTGGAGGCCGCGATCCAATCGGCCCACGCTGCGCGCGCCTTCGGCCGCCGCGTCGACTGGGCGGCGATCGTGCAGCTGTATGATGGGCTCGTCGCCGTCACCGGCGGCTCGCCCGTCGCCGCGCTGAACCGGGTCGCCGCGCTCGCCCGTCGCGACGGCGCGGCGGCTGCGCTGCCGGCGCTCTCGCCGCTGGCCGGAATTCTGGACGCCTATCAGCCCTACTGGGCGCTGCGCGCGCGACTGCTTGAAGAAACGGGCGACCGCGCGGGCGCCGACGCCGCCTACGAGGCGGCCATCGCGCAGGCGCCGGACGCGGCGACGAAAAGTTTTCTCGAGGGCCGGCAATCAGCGCTGCGGAAAAATGTCGAAGTCCGCGACGGCGGCTCGTCATGACGCCGGAAGCCGCGCTTCCGGATCAAGGAGACAGCCATGAAGTACGCCATCATCGTCTATGAAACGCCGGCCGAGTTCGCCGAGCGCGAGGATCCTTCGACGGCCGGAGCATATTGGGGCGCCTACAGCGCCTACAACGCGACGCTCGCGCAAGCCGGCGCGGTCACCGGCGGCGCGGGGCTGACGCCGCCGCACGCCGCCACGACGCTCCGGATCCGCAACGGCAAGCGCGTCGTCGCCGACGGTCCCTATGCGGAAACCAAGGAACAGCTCGGCGGCTTCTTCCTGATCGAAGCCGAAAGCCTCGACGCCGCGCTCGACTGGGCCGCGAAATGCCCCGCCGCCACACGCGGCGCGGTGGAGGTGCGGCCGGTGCTGCAGATGTGAGGCGATGCGGCATCTTCCCCCGCGTGCGGGGGAAGTGGCCCGAAGGGCCGATGGGGGGCGTGGTGATTGATCGCCACGCCCCCCTCAGGCGCTGCGCGCCAGCTCCCCCGCACGCGGGGGAGCATAGGCAGCGCGCTCCCTGGATCCCGGCCGCGTTTCACCGCGTCCAGGATCACGGCGTCGCCGTCACTTGAACAGCTTCGCCCAGTTGCGCGCCTTGCGCTTCTTCCACGAACCGCGGTGGTAGGCGTCGGAGACGATCAGCGGCGCGACGGTGGTCGCTTCGGCGAACACCATCTGTTCGTAGGTCACGTCCACCTTGCCCCAGCTGCACGCTTCCTTGAGCGTGGAGGAGGAGCAGGCGCCGTCGCGCACGTCCGCGACCGTGATCTGCACGGCGTATTTGTGCATCTCGACGTCGTCGTGGCCGAGGATTTCCGCGCACACGACGGTGTCCTGCGCGAAGTTCTTCGGCACGCCGCCGCCGACCATGAACAGGCCCGTCGCGCCGGCCGCGAGCTTGATCTCCGTCAGTTCACGGAAATCCGCGACCGAGTCGATCGTCACGTAGGGCTTCTTCGCCTTGATGCGCTCGACCTGGTGCTTCACGAGGCCGAAGCCTGCCGAGCAATCGGAGAACGCCGGGCAGAAGATCGGCACGCCCTTCTCGTAGGCGCGCTGGATCAGGCTGTCCTTCTTCTTGGCGTTGCCGGCCGCAAGCCACTTGCCCATCTCGAAGATGAACTCGCGCGACGAATAGGGGCGCGGCTCCAGCGTCTCGGCGATCTCGTAGATCGTGTGGTCGACGTGCTGGAGCTCTTCCTCGTCGATATAGGTGTCGTAGATGCGGTCGATGTAGAGGTCGCGCAGGACCCGATCGTCCGGGATCTCCTTCGCCTGGTAGTGGCGGAAGCCGAGCGCTTCGAGGAAGTCCATGTCGATGATCGACGCGCCCGTCGAAACGACGGCGTCGACCATGTTGTACTCGACCATGTCGCGCCACACGTGCAGGCAGCCGCCCGCGCCGGTGGAGCCCGCCATCGTCAGCCACACGGAGCACTCTTTGTCCGTGAGCGCCATGTTGAGGATTTCGGCCGCGCGCGCGGTGTCTCGCGAGGTGAAGCTCATCTTGCCCATGGCGTCGATCAGCGCGCGGCCGTCGATGCGCGTGATGTCGATATGCTCGACCGGCGAGGAGAGCAGCTCCGCCTTGCGGTTGTCTTTCTTCTTCGGCTTGCCAGCCGCTTGGAGTTTGGTCTTGGCCATCGTGGTCAGTCCTGGTCCAGGGTCGGCGGCGTCGGGAGGATTGCCATCGCGCGGACGCTCCGCCCACGCGCGATCGGCGCTCGCAATGGCGGCAAATCGCCGGCCATGCAATGCAAAGTTTTATGCCAGTGTTCTAAGCGAGGGCGGCGGTGTCCACCGTGAGGGGGAAGGTGAGGGCCGTGATGGTCTCGCCGAACGGCGTGATCTCGCGCAGGGCGTAGGTATCGCCAACAGGTTCCGCGTGGCGAATGATGCGGCGGTTCTTCACGTCCGCCACCCAGTATTCCGCGAGCCCTGCCGCCGCATACTCGGCCAGCTTGCCGCCGACATCATCCGGCAGCGTCGAATCTGAGACTTCCACGATCAGCTTAACGAGATCGCCGGGGATGGGGCGCTGCAGGTCCGTCACCGTTGCTTCGTCCCAGATGATCATGTCCGGCATCGGCTCGAAGTCGCCGCCAAAGCTGACAGACCCTTCTGTCCAGAGTGACAATGTGCTCTGTGCGCGCTCCAAAGCGGATTGCAACGCCAGCCCCAGCCGGTGCTTTACCCGTCCATGCGCCATGTGTTCGGCGTTCATTTCGACGATCAGCCCCCGGCGCAGCTCGACCCGCCGGCTTCCGAACGCACCCGTCCGCGCCATCCGCTCGAACTCGGCGGTGTTGAAGCGGGCCAGATTGAGGGTCGGCGCGTTCATGGGGAGAACCTAACAGAAACGGCCGCGCGGGGGGAGAGCGCCCCCGCGCGGCCGTCGCCGAAGATGGGCAGGATTACTTCCGGCGCGGCTTGGACGAGCGCTTGCGGTCGGCCATGCGCACGACGCCCGGCTGCTCCGCGACCTGATCGACGGCCGGCTTGGCTTCCGCCGCGCCGAACATCGACGGCCACGGCGCATCGGCCGAGAGCACCGTCGCGGTGTCGCCGAAGCCGTTGAAGCGCGTCGCCATCGCCACGCCGTACGCGCCGAGCATGCCGATCTCGATGTGATCGCCTTCGCGCACGTCGGCCGGCAGCTCGAACGGGCCTTGGGCGGCGTCGATCGAGTCGCAGGTCGGGCCGTAGAAGCGGAACGGCGCGGTCTTGGCGGCCGAGCCGCCGTCGCGCAGCAGCTTCACCGGGAAGGGCCACTTCACGTGCGTCGCGTCGAACAGGTTCCCGTAGGCGCCGTCGTTCAGATAAAGCGCGTCGTCCTTGCGCAGGTCGACGCGCGTGACGATCGAGCCGGCTTCCGCGACGAGCGCGCGGCCGGGCTCCGCCCACAGCTGGGCGTTCTGCGCGACGAACATGCGTTCGAACGCCGCCGTGATCTCACGGACGTACGCGTCCATCGGCGGCGGCTCCATGCCGGGATAGCGGGCCGGAAAGCCCCCGCCGACATCGACGACGTCGACGAGCACGCCGGCGCGGATGATGGCGCGGTTCGCCTCCATCATCGCCGCCGTGTAGGCGACCGGGCGCATGCACTGCGAGCCGACATGGAACGACACGCCCATGAGCTCTTCCGTCGCGCCGCGCGCCTTGCGCAGCAGCGTGGCGGCGACGTCGGGCGTCGCGCCGAACTTGGCGGCGAGCGGCAGCGACGCGCCGTCGTTCGAGACGGCGAGGCGCACGATCAGCGTGAGGTCCTTCGCGCCGTTCGTTTCGTCGAGGATCTTCGCGAGCTCCTCTTCGCAGTCGAGCACGAAGGTGCGCACGCCGTAGTCGTGGTAGGCGCGGCCGATCGCGCGGCGCGACTTCACCGGGTGCATGAAGGCGAGCTTCGCCTCCGGCCCGAACCGCTCGGCGACGAGCTTCACCTCGGCTTCCGAGGCGACGTCGAACCCGCGAACGCCAGCCGCCCAGAGCGCATCGAGCGCCCAGGAGGAAGGGTTCGCCTTGACGGCGTAGAAGATGTCGGCCGGCAGATTGGCTTTGAACCAATCGGCCGCGGCTTTCACGCGGTGCGGACGCGCAATCGCTACCGGCCCTTCCGGGGCCAGAGCGCGAACGGCGTCTGCCGGAGTCGCGAAAGCGGGCGTGTGGATGGAATCCATCCGGCGCTCCCCCTCGAAACGAGGCTGCGCGGTCAATCCCGTGCAGCGATTTCAAACCCAGGCCGGCGTTAGTCGGACATGCCTATGTCAGGTCCGCACCCTTCGCCGTCGTCTGCCCTGAGGGGGCTCGTTCGGGAGCTTACGCCGGGGCCGTGCCTTCCTTCCGGAGGGTCGGTCCCGTGTGGCCTGGGCCGAGGGGTACGTTAGTGGACGCTGTTTCCAGGTCCGCCGGTGAAGCGCGAAATAGGGAGCACTGCCCGGCTTGTAAAGAGAAAAATTCGCCCCGGGCCCCGCCCGCCCCAAATGCGCGCCGGCCGCGTGCCGGGCATCGGCTTTTGCGGGGCCTTTTAGGCGCAAGGCGGCCGGTCGCAGGCCTTTAACGCAATGGTTATCGAACCGTCGCATCACCGTCGCCGGCCGTCATCCGGCGGACGTAGGAGTGCCCAGCCTTGCCGGCGATTAGGCCGGGCTGGAGATAGTCTCGTTGCGAGGTATCGAAATGCGGGTCATCAATCCGTTCCGTGGCGCAGCACTCGCCGCCTTGGCCGTCGCCGCCGGGGCCAGCGCCGCCCAGGCCGCCTCTCCGCCGCCTCCGCCGCCGCCACCGCCGCCGCCCAGCTTTTCGCCCTCGCCGCGGTTCACGAGCGGCGATACGGCGTTCGAATTCAAGGTCCGCGGTCGCGTCCAAGTCGACGCCTACAGCGTCCAGTCGGACTATCAGGGCGCCACCGCAGACGAAGACTTCCAGCGCACCGCATCCCGCCGCGTCCGCCTCGGGGCGGAAGGCAAGATGAGCTCCAAGTTCCGCTACCGCGCGGAAATCGAACTGAACCGCGGCACGTCGCAGTGGCAGGACCTGTTCCTCGAATATGTGGGCAAGAAGGGATCCCTGGTCCTCGGCAACCAGAAGACGATCGCCGTTCTCGATGAAGTCACCTCCGATCCGGTCAACCTCTTCAACGAGCGCGCCGCCTACGCCAACGCCTTCGCGCTCGGCGAGCGCCGTTTCGGTCTGACGTGGAAAATGGCCGGGCCCCAGTGGACGTTCGACGTCGGCGCCTTCGGGGATTCGATCAACACCTCCGAAACGCCCGGCCGCGCAACGCCGGGAACCGCGTCGTCGAACGGTTCGGAAGCCTATGCCATCGGCGCGCGCGGCACCTATGCGCCGATCTTCGAGGTGACGCCGTCCGGCGCACACATTCTCCATCTGGGCGCCGGCATCCGCTATCGCGACCAGCGTGACGACGCCCTGCTGAACTATTCGGCGCGGCCGGCCGGCAGCAACTTCGCCAACGCCGTACTGAACACCGGCCTCCAGACCGGCACGCTCGGCAACGCCACGGCGTTCAACAATGCCGGCTTCATCGACGATACGACGCTGTGGGGCGAGTTCGCCTATATCCGCGGTCCCATCGGCGTTCATGCCGAGTACGCGACGTTGAACGCGACGCAGTTCCTCACCGGTCGCGACTACACCTTCCAGGGCGGCTTCGTGGACGCCTTCTGGCAGATCACCGGCGAGTCGCGCACGCTGCGTCAGGGCGAGTTCCGTCGCCTGGCGCCCAAGCGTCCGCTGGATCAGGGCGGGCCGGGGCTGTGGCAGGTCGGCGTGCGCTACGACGTGCTCGACCTCAAGGACGGCGGCGGCGCCTGCATCACCGGCGCGACGTCGACGGCGGGCTCGGCCGTCTGTGGCGGCGTGCAGAGCACGGTCGGTGCGGTCGTCGCGTGGCAACCGGTGGAGTTCGTGAAGTTCTCGGGCCAGTACGCCACGTCCGACGTGCGCGGCGGCAACGTGACGGCCACCACGCGGCGAGACGGTTCGTCCGACGTGCTGCAGTTCCGCGCCCAGTACGACTTCTAACCACACGGCGGCGGGCTTCGGCCCGCCGCTCTTCGTTCAAGCTCGCGTTGTCGCAAATCTGTCATCGAACTGTCGCGTCGGTTAAACGCGGCCGTTCTATGTGCCTGCGCGGGGCAAGGGAGCGCGTCAGCGGCTCCCGGCACGCGCCCGCCCTCCGGGGGCGGGCATCAGGAGGCTTCCCGTGACCATTACTCTTCGCACGTTCGGCAAGGCTGCGGCGATCGCCGCGTCGGCCCTCGCGATTTTCGGCTTCTCGTCCGCCGCGCACGCCCAGGCGAGCCGCGGCGTCTTCACGATCATCTCGGACGGCTCGTCCACCGTTTACCCGATCACCGAGGCCGCGGCCGGCGGCTACCAGGCGTCGATGGGCGGCCGGGTGCGCGTCACGGTCGGCGAATCGGGCACCGGCGGCGGCTTCCGTAAATTCTGCCGCGGCGAGACCGACGTGCAGAACGCCTCGCGCCCGATCACGGCGTCGGAAATGGCGGCGTGCGCCACGTCCGGCGTGCAGTATGTCGAGGTTCCGATCGCGTTCGACGCGCTCTCGGTCGTCGTCAATCCGGCGAACCCGCTGAAGGAAATCTCGCTCGCCGATCTGCGCAAGATCTGGCAGCCGCAGGCGCAGGGTCGTCTGACGAACTGGAAGCAGCTGGGGCCGAACTATCCGGATCTCCCGCTGACGCTGTACGGCCCGGGCACGGCCTCGGGCACGTTCGACTACTTCACCGAAGCGGTCGTGGGCGTCGCGAAGTCGTCGCGCACCGACTACACGCCGTCCGAGGATGACAACATCCTCGTGCAGGGCGTCGCCGGCGACAAAGGCGCGCTCGGCTATTTCGGCATGGCCTACTACGAGCAGAACAAGACGAAGGTCCGCGCCCTGGCGGTGAATGCCGGCCAGGGCCCCGTGTACCCGACGGCGGACGCCGTGAAGGCGGGCAAGTACGTCCCGCTCGCGCGCCCGGTCTTCATCTACGTCAACGTCGCGTCGCTGAAGAAAAAGCCGGTCGCCGATTTCGTGACCCACTACCTCACCAACGCCTCGACCTACGTCACCAAGACGGGCTACGTGCCGTTGCCGGCGAACGCCTACGCGGTCTATCAGCAGCGCGTGACGAAGCGCGAAGCCGGCACCGCCTTCGGCGGCAAGGCCGACATCGGCGCCTCGATCGAGGAAGTCCTGGGCCGCAAGCTCGTCAAGACCGTCCAGCAATAGGCTGGTCGACATGCGCGAAGAGGCGGTCCGCGCGACCGCCTCTTTTGCGTTCCTGATCTGGAGAGGCCGCGATGGCGGGCAAGCCGAGGGACTTCACGAAACGCCAGCTTCGCATCGGCGAAGCCGCGATCGAGGCTGTCTTGTTCGTCGCCGCTGCGGCGTCGATCGTCATCACGGCGGCGATCCTCTACGTCCTCCTGGAAGGCTCGTTCCACTTCTTCGCGCAGGTGCCGATCAGCACCTTCCTGACCGACACGGAATGGACGCCGCTCTTCGAGAACCCGCGCTACGGGATCGCGCCGCTGCTCGCGGGAACGCTCGTCGCCACGCTCGTGGCGCTGACCCTCGCCGTCCCCGTCGGCCTCCTCGTGGCGATCTATCTTTCCGAGTTCGCGAGTCCGCGGGCGCGTGAAACCATCAAGCCGATCCTCGAGCTTCTGGCCGGCGTGCCTACCGTCATCTTCGGCTACTTCGCGCTGCAATTCGTGACGCCGATGCTCAAGCAGATCATTCCCGACCTGCCGAGCTTCAACATCCTCTCGGCCGGCCTCGTCATCGGCATCCTGATCATTCCCTACATCGCCTCGGTTTCCGAAGATGCGATGCGCGCGGTGCCGAACGCGCTGCGCGAAGGCGCCTTCGCCATGGGCGCGACGCGGCTCGAAACGGCGTTCGGCGTGGTCACGCCCGCGGCCTTCTCCGGGATCGCCGGCGCCTTCGTGCTCGGCATGTCGCGCGCGGTGGGCGAGACGATGGTCGTCGCCATCGCCGGCGGCCAGCAGCCCAACCTCACGCTCGATCCGACACAGCCGGCCGCGACGATCACCGCCTACATCGCGCAGGTCGCGAAAGGCGATCTGCCCCACAAGTCGCTCGAGTACTACTCGATCTACGCCGCGGGGCTCTCGCTCCTGGCGCTGACGCTGGTGTTCAACCTCGTCGCCTTCTGGCTCAACCGCAAATATCGCGAGGCCTATTGATGTCCGCCGCCGAAGCGCCCCCCGCCGCGCGCGAGACGTTCACCGCGCCGGAGAATCTGGAGCGCCGCAAGTTCGCGGACTCCACGTTCGTGTTCTGGGGCCTGCTCGCCACCACGATCGGCCTTGCGGTGCTGGCCTCGCTCGTCACGGGCCTGTTCCTGCGCGCGCAGGGCAAGCTCACGCCGGAGTTCTTCCTGAGCTTCCCGTCGCCGGACGCCGCCACCGCGGGCATCCTCTCGGCGTGGGTCGGCTCGATCCTCGTCATCGTGACGACGGCGCTGATCGCCATTCCGCTCGGCGTGATGGCCGCGATCTATCTCGAAGAGTACGCGCCGAAGAATCCGGTGACGGACGTCATCGAGATCACCGTCAACAATCTCGCGGGCGTGCCGTCGATCGTCTACGGCCTGCTGGGCCTCGGTCTCTTCGTCTACCAGTTCAAGATGGGCCAGACAGTCCTCACCGCCGGCCTCACGCTTGCGCTGCTGATCCTGCCCGTCATCATCGTCGCGACGCGCGAAGCGGTGCGCGGCGTGCCGCAGGGCATCCGCGAAGCCGCGCTCTCGGTCGGCGCCACGAAGTGGCAGACCACGTCGCATCACGTGCTGCCCTATGCGACGCCGGGCGTCGTCACCGGCGTCATCATTGGCCTGTCGCGCGCGCTCGGGGAAACGGCGCCGCTCATCGTCATCGGCGTGCCCACGTTCGTGGCCTTCCTGCCGTTCATCGGTCCGGGTGATGTCGGCATGCCGGTCTATGACGAGGCGGGCAACGAACACATCCTGACGAGCGGGGACATGCTCGCGTCCTGGATGCCGTTCGGCGATCAGGGCTGGCTGAACCAGCTCTTCACCGTCATGCCCATGCAGATGTTCAACTGGACGGGTCGCCCCGAGGCGGAGTTCCAGCAGAACGCCGCCGCGGCCGGCATCGTGCTGCTGATCATCACGCTGCTTCTCAACGGAACGGCGATTTGGCTGCGCTATCGCATGCGCAAGAAGATCCGCTGGTAGGGAGAACTCACCCGCCAGCCGGCGTCATCCTCGTCGCCGCAGGCGACGGGGATCCAGAATCCCAGCCCGACCTCTGGATCCCCGACCTCGCTGTGCTCGGCCGAGGATGACGGGCGCGGCGCATTCAAGACCTCGCCTCGCTCACCCCTACAGCGACGGGATCGGCGCTTTCCGTTTGCGCCGCAGGCCGCGCAGCTTGAGGCGGCGCCAGAAGCGCTTCTTCTCCGGCTTCGGCAGCGGCTGCAGGTTGCGCCGGAACTCCTCGGCGCAGGCGCGCCACGAGAATTTCTCCGCATAGGCGCGGGTGGCCACGCGATCCATCGTCAGCGCTTCGCGGCAGGCGATCGCCAGATCGTCGTTCACGGCGCCCGCGCCCGAGCCGGGGATGATGTCCTGCGGGCCGGGCGCGACGAGGCCGGCCACCGGCGTTCCCGTCGCCATCGCCTCGAGAATGACGAGACCGAACGTGTCGGTGCGGCTGGGGAACACGAACACGTCGGCGTCGGCAAAATAGCGCGCCAACTCGTCGCCGAACTTGGCGCCGGGAAACACCGCCTCGGGGTACTTGGCCATCAAGTCTTCGCGCTGCGGCCCGTCGCCCACCACCACCTTCGTTCCCGGCAGATCGAGCGCGAGGAACTCCTCGATGTTCTTCTCGACCGCCACGCGGCCGACATACACAAACACGGGCCGCGGCAGATCCGGATAGACGCCGCCGTCGATCCCGCGCTTGTCGGGGTGGAACATCTCGGTGTCGACGCCGCGGCTCCAGGCCGTGATGTTCTTGAACCCGCGCCGCTGCAGCATGGTCATCATGGTCGGCGTCGCCACCATCACTCGGCCGCTCTTGTCGTGGAAGGCGCGCATATAGCGATAGCCGGCCATCAGCGGGATCCACCAGAAGCGCGCATGCACGTATTCGGGGAACTGCGTGTGGTAGCTCGTCGTGAAGGGGAACTTGTGCTCCAGGCAGACATTGCGCGCGAACCAGCCCAGCGGGCCTTCGGTCGCGATGTGCACGGCGTCCGGCGCGAAGCTCTTGAACCGCTCCTCCACGCTGTCGCGCGCCCACAAGGCCAGCTTGATCTCGCTGTATGTAATGAGCGGAACCGTTTTGTAGCCGTCCGACGGCGAGACGATCTCGACCTCGCAGCCCATGGCGCGCAGTTCCGCCGTGACCCGCGACAGCGTCCGCACCACGCCGTTCACCTGGGGCTCCCAGGCGTCGGTGACGATCATGATGCGCTTGGGATCTTCGTCGGGCGGGGCGGGGACCACGCGGGCTCCTGGGCGTTCGATCGGCCCCACATACCTCATTTTGCGACCCGGTCCACCCGACGGGCGAACAAACACTTCTCAGGACCACGACCCGGACGGGGCCGAATCGGCGAACCGGGGCGCCCAAGTCGCCCGCGCTGGGTTAGACGAGAGAGATGGCCGCGCCCCTGCGCGGCCCGGGTCCAGAAGCGTCCATGTCGCAGCCGAACAACGTCACCAGATTTCCCGGGCCTCGGCGCCCGCCTGCCCCCAAAGGCCCGGACCTGCGCGGTCCGGCGCTGGCCGTCTACGCCCTTGGCGTCGGCGCGTTCGCGCTGTTCCTGTCCGGGCGGCCCTTCGCCGACCTCGCCGGCTTCGCGCTCGGCATCGCCGCCGTGGTGATCGCGGCGGGCCGCCGCGACGAGGGCCCCGCCTGGATTCGGTCCCACCACGAGTTCGGCCTGCGCACGATCGTCATCACCGGCGCCTTCTGGACGCTGCTTTCGCTTCTGACGTTCCTTCCGTTCCTGATCGCGGCGTCGTGGTACGCCAAGCTCGCGCTCGGGGCCTGGCTCCTCGTGCGCTGCGTCTATGGCGCGGGGCAGGTGCTGCGGAGGAAGATCATCTCCAATCCGCGCACGCCGTTCCTCTAGCGCGCCCTCACTTCACCAAACGGCACCCCAGCCCGTCCTCGTGCACGGCCTCGGCGGAGAACGCGCCCATCAGCGCGCTCGCCGCGACGCCGTCGCCCTGCGGTTCGATCTTGAGCTGCGCGCGTGCGTCGGCCGGGAAATCCTCGAGGCACGAGGCCACCGTCCGGCCGCTCACATAGAGGCACGAACAGGTTTGCTTCGCCGCGTAGCCCACCGCGATGTTGGCGTACGCCGCCTGCTTCGTCGCCAGCCAGCCCAAGCCGCCCAAGGCCGCGACGCCCGCCGCCGCCGCTGCGAACACCCAAGGTTTGATCGCCACGCCTGTCTCCCGTAGGTTCGCGCCAGCTTAGATTTTTCTGAGGAATTCGCCATGGGATTTGGGCTGCGCGCAGCAGCGGTCGGCCTGGCGGGCGCGCTTGCGGTTCTTCTCGCGCCGGCCGCCCACGCTTTGACCGCCTACCCGTCGCAGCCAAGCGGCGCGGCGTGGCCCACGTTCGAGTGGTCGGTCGGCCCTGCCGTCGGCGTCGACATCGCCCCGATCGCCGACGCGATCGAGAAGACCACGCGCAACCCCGATCCGCTGATGGGCGAGACGCGCGCCGTCGTCATCGTGCAGGGCGGGCGCATCGTGCTGGAGAAGTACGCGCCCGGCTATTCCGCGACGACGCGCCTCGTCTCGTGGTCGATGGCGAAATCCATCACGCAGGCCGCCGTCGGCGTGGCGGCCGCGCAGGGCAAGCTCGATCCCGACGCGCCGATGGGCGGTTGGCTGTGGCCGAAAGGCGATCCGCGCGCCGCCATCACCTGGCGCCAATGGCTCAACATGGTCGATGGCCAGAAGTACGTGGAGATCAACGCGCCAAGCGTGGCCGAGAGCGACGCCGCGCGCCAGTTGTACGGCCCCGGACGGCTCGACGTCGCGCGCTGGTGCGCCAGCCTGCCGACCGCGGCGAAGCCCGGCGCGCGGTGGAACTACAACACCTGCGGCATCAACATGGTGGGCGCCTCGCTCGCGCGCGTGATCGCGCCGGGCGACGACGCCGACGCGCGCCGCGAGAAAACCGCCGCATGGCTCGGCGCCTCGCTGTTCGGCCCCATCGGCATGACGAGCGCGCAGCCGGAGTTCGACGGGACCGGCTCGTTCCTCGGCGGCTCGCTGGTGTACGCAACCGCGCAGGACTTCGCGCGCTTCGGCCTGTTGTACCTCCGCGGCGGGCGGTGGGACGACAAGCAGGTCGTGCCGCGCAAATGGGTCGACTATGCGCGCACGCCGACGCCCGTGAAGAACATCGACACCTACGGCGCCGGCTGGTGGCTGACGCCCGCGAAAGGCGCGGGCGCGCCGTTGCGGTCGCTCATCGTCGGCGGGCCCGTCGATGCGTTTTCCGCGCAGGGCCACGAAGGCCAGGTGATCCTCGTGGTGCCGTCCAAGGATCTCGTGATCGTGCGGCTCGGCCGCTTCGACGATCGCCGGGGCGCCTGGGACGCCCTCGGCGATTGGCTCGGCGGCATCGTGCGCCAGTTCCCTGACGCACCACGCGATCCGCGTTGACGTCGTCGCTTCGCGCCGACGCGCGCGGCGTCAGACGGGCGCGAACAGGGCCCGTGTCGCCGTCACGAGGCGCGACGCCACGTCGTTGACGCGTGTCATCAGGCTCGTCGACAGGCCGCGCACGCGGCGCGACACGCGCTCCGCCGGCGCCGACACGCCGTAATGGCAGCGGCAGGTCAGGCGGTGCAGTTGGCCATGCGACAGCTCGAAGAACTCGAGCGCTGCGCCATAGGTGTCGTCGCGCAGCCCGGCATTGCGCAGCACGGGATCCGCGAACGCCACGCTGATCGCAGAATTTTCCTTGCGCAGGCCGAGGCGTTCCGGCTTCGGCATGTATTCCACGCTCGGCAGGGTCGACAGGCTTTTGAGGTTCAGGCTCGCCAACAGGTCGGCCCAACGCGTCAGTTTTTCCCGCCGCGTCAGTGGCGTCGCGACAGCGACGTCGGCTTCGACGAGAAGGTCTTCAAGTGTGCGGTGCTTCATCTCGCGCCTCCTGGGTTGAGGCATAACGACGATCACCGCCTTCGGTTCGGATTACAGAACGGGCAGCCTCAGCGACGCGCGGATGTCGGCCGGCGTGCGCCCGGTCGCGCGCAGGGCGCGCAGCGTTTCGGCGGCGTCGCGCTTGGCGAGGCGCCGCCCCTCGGCGTCCAGGATCAGGGGATGGTGGCGGTAGGCCGGCGTCGGCCAGCCGAACAGCGCCTGCAGCAGCACGTGCAGATGCGCCGCCTCGCGCAGATCCTCGCCGCGGATCACGTGCGTGACGCCTTGCAGCGCGTCGTCGTGCACGCTTGCGAGGTGGTAGCTCGTGGGGAATTCCTTGCGCGCGACGACCACGTCGCCCAGACGCTCCGGCTCGGCCCGCACGCGCGCGCCATCCGCCTGAAAGTCCAGATCCGTCCAAGCCGGCCCCAGCGCGGCGCGGCAGGCGTCGAGTGACAGTCGCCACGCATAGGGGCGGCCATCTTCCATCAGCGTGCGCTCTTCCGCGGCCGGCAGCGGCGCGCTGCGCACCACGTCGCCGCGGCCGTGCGGCGCGTTCTCGATCCCGGCCATCAGCTCCTTGCGGGTCTTGAAGCAGCGATAGACGAGGCCGCGCGCGATCAGCTGGTCGAGCACGGCGGCGTAATCCGCCATGTGCGCCGATTGGCGCCGCACCGGCCCGTCCCAAGTCAGGCCCAGCCAGGCGAGGTCCTCTTCGATTGCGGCGTCGAACTCTGGCCGGCGCCGGCCGGCGTCGATGTCCTCGATCCGCAGGAGGAAGCGCCCGCCCGCCGCGCGCGCCGCGTCATGCGCCGTCCATGCGGAAAAGGCGTGGCCGCGATGGAGATAGCCCGTGGGCGACGGGGCGAACCGCGTGACGAAGGACATGCGCGCACCATGCCCGCGCGCGCGCCGATGACAAGACCGCCCAAAGACGAGGCCGCGAATGACGAGACCGCAATGTCGCCGTGTTCCCGGCTAAGCTCCGGCTCCGGAGGATGCCTCATGCCGCGCCGGTCGCCTGCCTTTGCCCGAACCCCGCTCGCGCTGACGGTGTGCGCGTTCGTCGCGCTCGCCCTCGCCGCCTGCGGCCAGGCGCCGAAGTCCGAACGTGCGATGGTCGCCGAAAGCCCGGCGATGGAAGCTGTCGCCCCCGCGCCGGTCGCGGCGGGCGCGGGCGCGCCCGCCGACGCCGCCGCAGCGCCTGCCGCCGAAGCCGGCGCGCCCGCACTCCCGCCCGGCGCGCTGCTGCTGGCGTATGACTACACTGCCGAGATCGAAGCCCCGGGGCGCCAGATCAGGCCATTGATGGACGCCCACGTCGCCGCATGCCGCGCGGCGGGATCGGCGCGCTGCATGGTGCTTGGCTCCTCCGTCCAATCCGAGAGCGACGACGACGTCACGGCGATGCTGACGCTGCGCGCCGAACCCAAATGGCTCGAAGCGTTCCGCGCCGGCCTCGCCGCCCAGGCCAAGGCCGCAAACGGACGCATCATATCCACGAGCGTCAGCGCGGAGGATCTCACGCGCGAGATCGTCGATGTCGAAGCCCGGTTGCGCGCCCAGAAGACGCTGCGCGATCGGTTGCAACAGCTGCTCCGGGAGCGCCCGGGCAAGCTGTCCGACCTTTTGGAGACCGAGCGCGAGCTCGCGCGCGTGCAGGGCGAAATCGACTCCGCGCAGTCCCAGCTGGCGGTGATGCGCCAGCGCGTCGACATGTCGAAGCTCGACATCGCCTATCGCAGCAGCCCCGTGATCGTGACGCGGAACACGTTCGATCCCGTGACAAACGCCGGATCCCGGTTTCTCGGGCGCGTCGGCGAAAGCGTGGCCGACGTGATCACGTTCGTCGCCTATGCGGCGCCCTGGGCGCTGGTGCTCGGTCCGGCGATCTGGTTCGGCGCGCGGTGGTGGCGCCGTCGTCGCCTCAAGCCGCCGAGCTCGTAAGCGCGACGAACACGTCCTCGAGGTCCGGCTCCTCGGTGGCGAGGTCGCGGATGGCGATCCCCGCCGCCTTCACCCGCTCCAGGATCGCCTCGACGGTGAGGTCCGCCGCGCGATAGCCCACCGCGAGCGCGCCGTCCTTGCGCAGCGTCGTCTCCACGCCCTCCAGCGCCGGCGCCGCGGTGAGCGGGTGCTGCGGATGGATCACGAGCGTCTTGCGGTCCAGGCGGCGCAGGATCTGTTCCGTCGGCTCGCAGGCGATCACCTGGCCGTGGTTGATGATCGCGATGGTGTCGCAGAGCTCCTGCGCCTCTTCGAGATAGTGCGTGGTGAGAACGATCGTCACGCCCTGGGCGTGAAGCTCGCGCACATAGGCCCACAGCGAGCGGCGCAGCTCGACGTCGACGCCCGCCGTCGGCTCGTCCAGCACCAGCACCGGCGGCGTGTGCACGAGCGCTTTCGCCACCAGCAGCCGCCGCTTCATCCCGCCCGAGAGCGTGCGCACATAGGCGTCGCGCTTGTCCCACAGGCCCACGGCCTCGAGGATCTCCTTCGTGCGGCGCTCCGATTTCGGCACCCCGTAATAGCCGGCCTGGAGCTCGAGGCTCTCGGACGGCGTGAAGAACGGGTCCATGTTGATTTCCTGCGGCACGACGCCGATCGCCCCGCGCGCCTCGCGTGGGGACTTGTCGATGTCGAAGCCCCAGACGGAGGCCTGCCCGCCCGTCTTCACGACGAGCCCGGCGAAGATGTTGATGAACGTCGATTTGCCGGCGCCGTTGGGGCCGAGCAGGCCGAAGAACGAACCGCGGGGAATCGCGAGGTCGATCCCCTTCAGGGCCTGCTTGGCGGGCAGGCGGGCGCTGGCCTTGTAGGTCTTTTCGAGACCGCGCGCTTCGATGGCGAAGGCGGGAAGGGACGTATCGGCGCGCATGGCGGAACACCGGAAGAGCGAGGCGGAGGGGAAGCCGCGGCGAGGGGGGCGTCCCGGCGCGTTGCACGCCGGAGCGATGCGCTCTAGGTACGGGCTCGATCGGGCGAACGCAAACCGCCGCCGCCCCGGTTCTCCCTGGTTGGCCCCGAGAGCATTGGCCCTGTCATGAGCGACCCCGTTCCGCCGCCCGCCCCCGAGATCATCGTGGTGACGTCCAAACGCGTGAAATGCGATGGCGGCGGCGGCGCGCTCGGCCATCCCGTCGTGTTCTACGACATGGGCGAGGACGACTTCGTCGAATGCCTCTATTGCGACCGCCGCTTCGTGCTGCAGGCCGGCGCCGGCGGCCACGGGCATTGACGCGAGCCTGCCGTCATCCTCGCCGCGCCACCGGCGCGGCGGGGATCCAGATGGCGGCGCTAAGGTCTCTGGATCCCCGGCTCGCAGGGCGAGCCGAGGATGACGTACCGGCCGCGCTGGTTCCTGCCGGTCACCCCAGATCCACCACCATCTGATCGACCTTGCGGATCGCGCCCGGTTGCAGCCGCGGTCGCGGTCCGGCGAGCCGCGCGTTCGGCGCCTCGCGGGCGATGACGGCGATCGTCTCTTCCAGCTCGGCGCGCGCCAGGGCCTCCCCGGCGCAGCGATGCGCGCCGGCGCCGAACACCGGATGCCAGCGCGGGTGGTCCGTGCGGAAGATGTTGAAGCTGTCCGGATCGGCATAGACGTCCGGATCGCGCAGCGCGCCGATCAGCGAGGCCGAGAACAGCGTGCCCGCCGGGATCAGCCAGCCGTCGACCTCGAGGTCCTTCGTCACGAACCGCGGCAGGCCCGAGATCACCGGCTCGTAGCGCAGCCCCTCGTCGACCGCCGCCTTCTTCAATCCATCGGGATCGGCGCACAGGGCGCGCCATTGCTCGGGATGCTCCCACAAGGCCGTGAGCGTCATGCAGAGCGAATTGCGGGTGGTGTCGGAGCCGGCCAGGATCAGGCCCATCACCTGCGTGCGCAGGTCGATGTCGTCGAGCGCCTCGTCCTCGCCGATCGCCTTGGTGAAGGCGGTGAGGAAGTCCTCTTTCGGCGCGCGCCGCCGCTCCTCCACGAGGCCGGCCACGTAGGCGTCGAAGGCGGTCATGCTCGCTTCGATCGTCTCGCGCCGCGCCGCGTCGATGAAGCCGAGCGCCGCGGCGGTGTCGTCGACCCAGCGCAGGAAGATCGGCAGGTCGGCCTGCGGCACGCCCAGGATCGAGGCGATGATCCGGGCCGGGATCTGCGCCGCGATCTCGGACACGAAATCGAACGGGCCTTTGCCCTTGTGCGCCGCCACGAGTTCGCGCGTCAGCCGCGCCGACTCGCCGCGCATGGCGTCCATGAGCTTGAAGGCGAACGTGCGCGAAATCGGCTGGCGCCGGCGCATGTGGGCGTCGCCGTTGAGGAACAGCATCGCCCGTTCGTTGAACGTATAGATCGGGCCGGAGGTGATGCCCTGCATCATCTTCAGCTCGGTCTCCATCTGGCGCGTGTGCTCGCTCATCGCGCGCTCGATGTGCCGATGCCGCCAGCCGATGACGCCGAACGGCATGCGCGCCAGCGGGGCCATGTCCCGGTACCGCGATACGTAGGAATAGGGGCTCTCGCCCGTCTCCGAGAGATCGGCGAACGTCACCATGGGCAGTTCGTCGATCGATTTCAGGCTCATGCCCTTGCTCCGTCCCTCGGCCATGGAGGGGCCCGCGACCAAGTTGCCGGCCGCTCCCCCGTTTCGCGCGGCTCCTTACCATGCCGCTGCGGTTCCGGCTAAGGTCCGCCCATGACCGCTTCGCCCCGCACGCCCGCCCAGACGATCGGCCTCTGGCTCGGCCCCCTGGCCTTTGCCGCCATCGCGTTCGGCCCCGCGATCGGGACCCTGCCGCCCGAGGCGCAGCGCGTCGCGGGCCTCGCGGTCTGGATGGCGATCTGGTGGGCCACCGAGGCCGCCCCGATCGCCGCGACGTCGCTTCTGCCGCTGGTCGCGCTGCCGCTGCTCGGCGCGGGCAACGAGCGGCAGGCCGCCGCGCCGTACGCCAATCCGATCGTGCTTCTGTTGCTCGGCGGCTCGATCCTCGCCCAGGGGATCGAGCGCTGGCGTCTGCACGCGCGCATCGCCCTCAACGCGCTCGCCTTCAGCGGCGATCGCCCCCGCCTCATCCTGCTCGGCTTCATGATGGCGACGGCGTTCATCTCGATGTGGATCTCCAACACGGCCACCGCCCTGATGATGACGCCCATCGCGCTGTCCGTGGCCGCCACGATGGGCGAGGAGCGCAAGGGCTTCGCGCAGGCCATGGTCCTTGGCGTCGCCTACGCGGCCTCGATCGGCGGCATCGCCACGCCGATCGGCACGCCCACCAACCTCATCGCGATGTCCTATCTGAAGGAGCACACTGGGCAGGCCGTCGGCTTCGCGGACTGGATGATGCTCGGCCTGCCGGCGATGCTCGCGCTGATCCCGCTGTGCTGGCTGATCGTCTCGTTCGGGATCGAGGCCGGCGGCCGCGCCGCCGGCGCCGCGGTGGAGATCCGCCGCGAGCGTGACGCGCTCGGGCCCATGCGCGCGCCGGAAGCCCGCGTGCTCGGCGTGTTCGCCGTCGTCATCGCCTTGTGGGTCGCGGGTGAGTTCCTGCGCAGCGATCTCGGCCTGAAAGGCGTGACGGACATGAGCATCGTCATGGCCGGCGCGATCGCCATGATGGTGCTGCCGGCGGGCGGCGGCGAGCGACGCCCGCTCGTCACCTGGGCCGAGGCGCAGCGCATCCCCTGGGGCGTGATCCTGCTGTTCGGCGGCGGCATCTCGCTCGCGGAGGCGATGGAGCGCACGGGCCTTGCCGGCGCGCTGGGCGAGGCGCTCGGCGCGCTCGCCGGGCTTCCGCCGATCGTCGTCGTGCTGGCGGTGACGGCGCTCGTGATCCTGCTGACGGAGTTCATGTCGAACGTCGCCACCATCACCATGCTGTTGCCGGTCCTGGCCGCGCTCGCCGTCGCGCTCGATGCGCCGCCCGTCGCCTTGATCGTGCCGGCCGCCATTGCGGCCTCGTGCGGGTTCATGATGCCGGCCGGGACCGGGCCGAACGCCGTCGCCTACGCCACCGGCAAGACGACCGTCGCCGGCATGATGCGGCGCGGCCTGTTCGTGAACCTCGCCGCGCTGGTCGTGCTCACCGCTGTAGGGCTGTGGATCGCGCCCGCCGTTCTGCACTGACGAGGACCGCCTGGCCAAAGATCCCGCGCAGCGAGAGCGCGAGCCCGATCATCTCGAGCGACTCTTCGAAGATCACCGCGATGCGGTAGCTGGTCGGCGCGTTCTCGCGAATTTCGCCGTAGGGCAGGTCGGCGACCAGCATCCCGCCGATCGCCTCGAATCCGATCGCCCCCGTCAGGAACACGAGCGCGCCCAGCGCCAGGAACGTCCGTTCGCGCGGCGCCATTTTCCAGATCACCGGCGCCGCAGCGGCGCAGCCCGCCAGGGCGGCCGCGCCATACACCGCCGCCCAGGCCTGCCACACGAACCCGGTCGCGCTGGTCATCCCCACCAGACCGGCGATGTTCTCGTGAAAGGACAACAGCTCGTCCGCGCCCAGGAACAGGGCCGCAACGGTCGCCAGCGCCCAGGTGAAGCGGGTCTGCACCGCCGTCGACAGGCGCGTCAGCCAGGCCGCCGCGCCCGCCAGAACCACCCACCCCGACGCCGAGAAGAACGAGGGCACGTTCATCTCCTCGTCCAGATTGAACGCGGTGCGCGTCCCGTGCAGCCAGCCGAAGTGCGGGTGGTTGAGTTGCAGCGCCACGTCGGCGATGGCGGGGGCGCACACCAGGGCGATGGCCAGCATGTGCCAACGCAGGACGGTTTGGGGTGTGGGCAGGCTCATGGTTGAACGCCGATCACCTCAACGCAGGATCTTCGGATCCGGCTTCAAGTTGGGCGCCATGTGGCGGCGGCGGCATGCGCTTTCGGCTGCGAGGCGATTTCGCTAGGACTGGCTCGCCCGCCGCCTGGTGTTTCGAGACCCCGACATGACCCAACCCGTCACCGCGACCTCCCGCGTCTATCTGATTGACGGGTCCGGCTATATTTTCCGGGCCTACCATGCGCTGCCGCCGCTCACCCGCGCCTCGGACGGCATGCCCGTGGGCGCCGTGCAGGGCTTCTGCAACATGCTGTGGAAGTTCCTGAACGACATGAAGGCGGCGGAACGGCCCACCCATCTGGCCGTCATCTTCGATCGCTCGGAAACCACGTTCCGGAACGAGCTCTACCCCGAGTACAAGGCGCACCGCCCTCCGGCGCCGGAAGATCTCGTCCCGCAGTTCGCGCTGATCCGCGAGGCCACCCGCGCGTTCGGCGTCCCCGCCATCGACATGGAAGGCTTCGAGGCCGATGACCTCATCGCCACCTACGCGCGCCAGGCGCGCGAGGCCGGGGCGAACGTGAAGATCGTTTCGTCCGACAAGGACCTCATGCAGCTGATCGTCGACGGGCAGGTCGAGCTGTTCGATCCGATGAAGCAGAAACCGCTCGGCCCCGAAGCGGTGCTGGAGAAGTTCGGCGTCACGCCCGACAAGGTCATCGACGTGCAGGCTCTCATGGGCGACAGCGTCGACAACGTGCCCGGCGCGCCCGGCATCGGCCCCAAGACCGCGGCCGAACTCATCACCACCTACGGCTCGCTCGAGGCCGTGCTCGAGCGCGCGTCCGAGGTGAAGCAGCAGAAGCGCCGCGAAACGCTCATTCAGTACGCGGAGCAGATCCGCATCTCCAAGCAGCTCGTCACGCTGAAGGACGACGTCGCCGTCGAGGAGCCGCTGGACCGCTTCGCCGTGCGCGACTTCGAGGACGGCGTGCTCTTGAAGTTCCTCGACGAGATGGAGTTCCGCACGCTCGGCCGCCGCGTGCGCGAACACATCGCCGCCGATCCCGAGGCCGTCGTGCCCAAGCCCGCCGGCGCCCCGAGCGACGAGCCGCCCATCGATTACGCCGCCTATGTCACCATCGACACGATCGACGCGCTCCACGCCTACATCGCGCGCGCCCGCGCGGCCGGCGTCGTCGCCGTCGACACCGAAACCACGAGCCTCGATGGCATGCGCGCGGGCCTCGTCGGCGTCTCGCTCGCGCTTGGTCCGAACGACGCGTGCTACATCCCGCTCGGCCACGTCGCCAAGGCGGCCGTCGGGGGCGGCGATCTCTTCGGCGAAGGCGCTGCGCCCGCCGAACCGCCGCCGCAACAGATCCCGCTCGCCCAGGCGCTCGCCGCGCTCAAGCCGCTTCTGGAAGACCCGGCCGTTCTCAAGGTCGGACAGAACATCAAGTACGACCTCACCATCTTCCATCGCCACGGCATCGAGGTCGCGCCGATCGACTGCACGATGCTGATCTCCTACGTGCTCGCCGCCGGCCTGCACGCGCACGGCATGGACGAGCTTTCCGAGCGCCATCTGGGCCACAAGCCGATCGGCTTCACGGACGTGGCCGGCTCGGGCAAATCGCAGGTGACGTTCGATCACGTGCCGATCCCGGCCGCCACGCGCTATTCCGCCGAGGACGCCGACGTCACGTTGCGCCTGTGGCGCCGTCTCAAGCCGCGCCTCGCGCAGGAGCGCCTGCGCACCGTGTACGAGACGCTCGAACGCCCGATGCCGCACGTGCTCGCCGCCATGGAGCGCGCCGGCATCAAGGTCGATCCCCATGAGCTCTCGCGCATGTCCGGCGAGTTCGCGCAGCGCATGGGCGCCATGGAGGAGGAGGCGCACAAGCTCGCGGGCAAGCCCTTCAATCTCGGCAGCCCCAAGCAGATCGGCGACATCTTCTTCGGCGAGATGGGCCTGCCCGGCGGCGTGAAAACCAAGACCGGCGCCTGGAGCACCGACGCCAGCGTCCTCGAAGAGCTCGCCGCGCAGGGCCACGCGCTGCCGCGCGTGCTGCTCGATTGGCGCCAGCTGCAGAAGCTGCGCTCCACCTATACCGAAGCCCTGCGCGACGCGATCAATCCCGAAACGGGCCGCGTCCATACCAGCTTTGCGCTCGCCGCCACCACGACGGGCCGGCTTTCCTCATCCGATCCCAACCTGCAGAACATCCCGATCCGGACGGACGAGGGCCGCCGCATCCGCGAGGCGTTCGTGGCCGAGCCGGGCAATCTCCTGATCTCGGCGGACTATTCGCAGATCGAGCTGCGGCTCCTGGCGCACGTCGCCGACATCCCGCAGCTCAAGCAGGCCTTCCTGGACGGCCTCGACATCCATGCGATGACGGCCTCCGAAATGTTCGGCGTGCCGATCGAGGGCATGGATCCGATGGTGCGCCGCCAGGCCAAGGCCATCAATTTCGGCATCATCTACGGCATCTCGGCCTTCGGGCTCGCGAACAATCTGGGCATCGACCAGGGTGAAGCGTCCGCCTACATCAAGCGCTACTTCGAGCGCTTCCCCGGCATCCGCGACTACATGGAGCACATGAAGGCGGCGGCCCGGGCGAACGGCTACGTCGAAACCATCTTCGGCCGGCGCTGCTGGGTCGCGGGGATCAAGTCGAAGAATCCGGCTGAACGCAGCTTCTCCGAACGCCAGGCGATCAACGCGCCGCTGCAGGGCGCCGCCGCCGACATCATCCGCCGCGCGATGGCGCGCCTGCCCGCGGCGATCGAAGCCGCCGGCCTCTCCGCGCGCATGCTGCTCCAGGTGCACGACGAACTCGTCTTCGAAACGCCGGCCGCCGAAGCCGAAGCGGCCTGCGCGCTCGTCAAACGGATCATGGAGGACGCCGCCCATCCGGCCGCGGTCTTGAGCGTGCCGTTGACGGTCGAGGCCAAGGCCGCGCCGACCTGGGCCGCCGCGCACTGACGCCGGCGCCTTGATCCGAGCACAATTCCGCCCGGGTGCGTCAACTCGTCCAGCGCGCCAAGACACGTACTGACGTCGACAATCACCGCTCATCCGACGTTTCGCTACGTTGCCGGATCGCCACACGTTCCGCTTGGATCGACTCCGGTTCGAAACTTGCCCGGAACTTGCCTTAGTTCGCGCGTTCCGTTCGGGTGGAGGTAAGCCATGGGCTGGGGCCAACACTTTCTGCCGGACGCGTCCGAGCTGGTCGAACACTATGACTCGAAGGCCGAAAAAGCGGCCGACGGGATCGTGCACGCCATCGGGCTTGCGCTCGCCGCCGTGGGCGGCGTCGCGCTGTTCGTCCGAACACTGAGCATCGGTCACGCCGCCGCCGTGGGTTCCGCGGCCGCCTACGCCGTGTGCCTCGTCGCGATGCTGACGGCCTCCGCCATCTACAACCTCACGCGCCCGTCGCCGGCTCGCCGCGTGCTACGCCGGCTCGACGAGGCCGCGATCTTCATCATGATCGCCGGCTCCTACACGCCGTTCACGATGACCCAGTTCCACGCCCCTTGGAGCGGCTGGCTCACGGCCGGCGTCTGGGCGCTCGCGCTGCTCGGTGTGTCGGGGAAGCTGTTCTTCAGGCTCTCCGATCTTTTCTGGTCGCTGGTGTACATCGCGTTCGGCTGGCTCTCGGTGGCGATCGTGCTGCCGCTCGCCCAGTCGATGACGCCGCTGGCGCTCGGCCTCCTGGCCGCCGGCGGCGTGGTCTACACCGTCGGCGTCGCCTTCTACCTGCGCCAGCAGCTCAAGTTCCGCCGGGCGATCTGGCACGCGTTCGTCGTCGTGGGCGCGGCGCTTCAGTACGTGGCGATCTGGTCGGTCACGGGTGCGCCGGTGGCGGGGGCGTAGCGACGCTTTCCGTCATCCTCGGCGCGCCGTAGGCGCGGCGGGGAACCAGACCCGCGCCATGGCCCCTGGATCTCCGACCTCGCGCCGCTCGGTCGAAGATGACGGCGCCGGGGTTGGACGGGCGGCCCGCCCCCCATCCCGGCTCTTTGGTTTCGCTCTGGCCCGTCGGCGGCTATATGACCTCGACGATCATCCAAGGGCCCGCCCGTCCATGCCGACCATCGCTCTCGTCGACGACGACGAAAACATCCTGACCTCCCTCAAGATCTTCTTCGAGCAGGAGGGCTATGCCGTCCGGACCTATACCGACGGCGCCTCGGCCCTGACCGCCCTGGCCGAGACCCCGCCGGATGTGGCGATCCTGGACATCAAGATGCCGCGGATGGATGGCATCGAGGTGCTCCGCCGCCTGCGCCAGAGCTCCAACGTGCCCGTGATCTTCCTCACCTCGAAAGACGACGAGACCGACGAAGCGATCGGCCTTTCGGTGGGCGCGGACGACTACATCAAGAAGCCCTTCTCCCAGCGCCTGCTGAACGAGCGGGTGAAGGCCCTGTTGCGCCGCACCCGCTCGGCCGCCGGCGTCACCGAGTCGAACGACCGCAAGTCGATCGTCCGCGGTCAGCTCACGCTGGACCCGAACCGCCACGCTTGCTCCTGGAAGGGCGAGCCCGTCCGCCTGACCGTGACCGAGTTTCTGATCCTGCAGGCGCTCGCCCAGCGTCCCGGCTACGTGAAGAGCCGCGATCAGCTCATGGACGCCGCCTACGACGACCAAGTCTATGTCGACGACCGCACGATCGACAGCCACATAAAACGCCTGCGGAAGAAGTTCCGCGAAGTCGACACCGAGTTCGACGCGATCGAGACCTTGTATGGCGTCGGATACCGATACAACGAAGCCTGATCTCGGAAAGCCCGAGCCAACCTGGCGCGCGCTCTGGTCTTCGCCGATCGCGCGCCGGATCTTCCTCGGCAATTTCGTCGGCCTGCTGATCCTGATCGTCGGCGCGTCGCTCCTGTCGGAGATGCGCGTCCAGCTGATCCAGGCCAAGATCGACAGCCTGACGATCCAGGGCGAGGTGGTCGCCAACGTGCTGGCCGAGACGGCGACGCTCGGGGATCCGGCGCCGCAGCTGCTGGAACAGCGCGCCCGCGCGGTGCTCCGCCGCCTCGCGCTGCCCACGTCCACGCGCGTGCGCCTCTATACGCCCCAGGGCGAGCTCGTGGCCGACACCAACGTGCTCGCCGATCGCATCACGCAAAAGACGCTGCCCGGCCTGCCGACGGGCGATCGCCAGTCCGCCGAGGCCGAGGTGAAGAGCGCGCTGGCGCGCATCGCCGCCTTCCGCCTCCGGCCGTGGACGCCGGATTTCACCGCCTCGGAGGAGCGCGCCCGCGCCGCCGCCGGCGAACTCGTGGCGGGCCAGCGTGTCGGCGAGCTGGGGGAGCGGGTGGTCAGCGTCTCGCTGCCGATCCAGCGCGTCGAGGCGGTGATCGGCGTCCTCACCGTCGAAGCCGGCGACGTGGAGGAGATCATCCGGCGCGAGCGCCAGGCGATGCTGCCGTTCTTCATCGGCGCCTGGGCCGTGACGGTGCTGGCCTCGTTCCTCCTGGCGCTGACGATCGCGATCCCGTTGCGCCGTCTCTCCGAGGCCGCGGATTCGCTGCGCCTCTCCGGCGCCACCCGGCTCGAACTGCCCGGCCAGCGCCGCCGCCATGACGAGATCGGCGATCTCGCCCAGTCCCTCGAGGCCATGACCGGGTCGCTCGCCGAGCGCATCGACGCCAACGAGCGCTTCGCGGCGGACGTGTCGCACGAGATCAAGAACCCGCTCACCTCGATCCGTAGCGCCGTCGAGACCACGCGCAGCGTGAAGGACGAGGACGCACGCACCCGCCTCCTGGCCATCATCGCCCAGGACGTGGGCCGCCTCGACCGTCTCGTCACGGACATCGCCCGCGCCTCGCGCCTGGAGGCCGAAACCGCCCGCGGCGCCACAGGCCCGGTCGATCTCGGCCGGCTGCTCGCGGACCTCTCCGACACCTACGGCCAGACACGCCGCGACGGCGAGCCGGTCGTCTCCTTCAAGGGCCCGCCGCCGACGAACGCGATCGTGCTCGGCCAGGAGGGGCCGCTGGGGCAGGTGTTCCGCAATCTCATCGACAACGCGAAATCGTTCTCGCCGCCGCAGGGCGTGGTCACCGTGGAGGTCGCCGTCACCTCGCGGCGGGACGGCGGCCTCGTCCGCGCCGTCGTGGCGGACCAGGGGCCCGGCATCCTGCCCGCCAATCTCGAAAGCGTGTTCCAGCGATTCTACACCGACCGCCCGAAAGGGACGGCGTTCGGCGGCAATTCGGGGCTTGGCCTGTCGATCGCCCGGCAGATCGTCGAAGCCTACAAAGGCCGCATCTGGGCCGAGAATATTCAAGGGGTTGAGGCCGACCAACGCCTTGGCGCCCGCTTCATCGTGGAGTTCCCGCTGGCGGAAGGGTGAGCCCGCGGCGCCGCGGTTCGAAAGGAACTGCTCGTTTCGTCGTGCATACACTTCCCTGGCGCCTGCGAACGCGTACATTGCGTCCCGGAATCGGGTCGGGAGAACCGAATGATCGGCGTCGTGGTCGTGACGCACGGCCATCTGGCGGATGAGTTCGTGGCGGCGGCGGAGCACGTTTTGGGCCCGCAGCGGCAGATGAAGGCCGTCGCCATCGGGCCGGACGATGACATGGAAGCCCGCCGTGGCGACATCCTCACGGCTGTCCGCGCGGTCGATTCCGGCGCCGGCGTCGTCATCCTCACGGACATGTTCGGCGGCACGCCGTCGAACCTCGCCATCTCCATCATCAACGAAGGCGCGATCGAGGTGATCGCCGGCGTCAATCTGCCGATGCTGGTGAAGCTCGCAGTCGAGCGCGCGCGTCTGCCGCTGGCCCAGGCGGCCCAGGCGGCGCAAGACGCCGGCCGCCATTACATCCGCATCGCCTCGGCTGAACTGGCGGGCGGCGCCTAGCGCCATGTCGGGGGCAGGGCATCGGCGGGTTCTGACGATCGTCAACCAGCGGGGGCTGCACGCGCGGGCCTCGCGCAAGCTTGCGGAACTGGCCCTGAAATACGAGGCGCGCATCACCGTGCGGCGCGAGGACGACAGCGCCGACGCGACCTCCCTGATGGACCTCATGATGCTGGGCGCCGGCATCGGCTCGGACATCGAAGTGATCGCCGAAGGCGCGCAGGCCGAAGAGGCGCTGGAGGCCATCGCCGCTCTCGTCATCGACAAGTTCGGCGAAGGCGAATGAACGGCGCCCTCCCGTTCGGGATCGATCCCGTCGAATTGCTGGGTCTCGTGGCTGGCTTTTTCGGCACCTTCGCGTCCGCGCCCCAGGCCCTGAAAATCTGGCGGACCAAGTCCGCCCAGGACGTCTCCTTGTCGATGTTCGTCATGGCGCTGGCCGGCTCGGTTCTTTGGGGGGCCTACGGTCTCGCCAAGGACTTGCCGAGCGTCTTGTTCTGGAACGGCGTGGCGATCTGCCAGTTCGCCCTCGTCATCGGCTTGAAGCTGCGCCACGGCCGCGACTGAGGCGGGGCGTCGGGCGCGCCGTCTCATATAAAGACATGTTTATGTCTTTATTGCCGTGAGACCCCGATCCTGCTAGACGGCTCCCCACTCGATCCCCCCGCAAGGACTCCGGCATGACCTCGCTCGCCCACGGAAAAGACTTCGTCGTCCGCGACATGAACCTCGCCGATTTCGGCCGCAAGGAAATCGATCTCGCCGAGAACGAAATGCCGGGCCTGATGGCGACGCGCGCGGAGTATGGCCCCAGCCAGCCGCTCAAGGGCGCGCGGATCGCCGGCTCGCTGCACATGACGATCCAGACCGCGGTGCTGATCGAGACGCTGAAGGCGCTCGGCGCCGACGTGCGCTGGGTCAGCTGCAACATCTATTCGACGCAGGACCACGCGGCCGCGGCGATCGCCGCCACCGGCACACCGGTGTTCGCCTACAAGGGCGAGACGCTGGAGGAATACTGGGACTACACCGCCCGCCTGTTCGACTGGCACGGCGGCGGCCTGCCCAACATGATCCTCGACGATGGCGGCGACGCCACGCTCTACATCCATCTCGGCGTGCGCGCGGAGGCGGGCGATACCGCGTTCCTCGATGCGCCGGGTTCGGAGGAAGAGGAGATCCTTTTCCGTCTGATCAAGAGGACGCTGGCGGAAAAGCCCAAGGGCTGGTTCGGCGAAGTCGCGGCCTCGATCCGCGGCGTTTCGGAAGAAACGACGACGGGCGTGCATCGCCTCTACAAGCTCGCGGAAGAGGGCAAGCTCCTGTTCCCCGCGATCAACGTCAATGACAGCGTCACCAAGTCGAAGTTCGACAATCTGTACGGCTGCCGCGAAAGCCTCGTCGACGCGCTGCGTCGCGGCACGGACGTGATGATGGCCGGCAAGGTGGCGATGGTCGCGGGCTATGGCGATGTCGGCAAAGGCTCGGCCGCCTCGCTGCGCCAGGCCGGCTGCCGCGTGCTCGTCTCCGAGATCGATCCGATCTGCGCGCTGCAGGCGGCGATGGAAGGCTACGAGGTCGTGACGATGGAAGACGCCGCCCCGCGCGCGGACATCTTCGTCACCGCCACCGGCAACAAGGACGTCATCACGATCGATCACATGCGCGCCATGAAGGATCGTGCGATCGTCTGCAATATCGGCCACTTCGACAACGAGATTCAGGTCGCGGGCCTGCGCAACTACAAGTGGACGAACATCAAGCCGCAGGTCGACGAGATCGAACTCGCGAGCGGCCGCCGCATCATCCTTCTCAGCGAAGGCCGCCTCGTGAATCTCGGCAACGCCATGGGCCATCCGAGCTTCGTGATGAGCGCGTCCTTCACCAACCAGACGCTCGCGCAGATCGAGCTGTGGAAGAACCACGCGAAGTACGAGCGCAAGGTCTACACGCTGCCCAAGCACCTCGACGAGAAGGTCGCGCTGCTCCACCTCGAAAAGGTCGGCGCCAAACTCTCGAAGCTGCGCCCCGACCAGGCTGCCTATATCGGCGTCACGCCCGAAGGCCCGTTCAAGTCCGACCACTACCGGTACTAACCCCCCAAAGCCCTCCCTCAGCGGGGGAGGGTTGGGAGGGGGAGATGTGCGCCCACCCACCTCTCCGTCATCCTCGCCTCGCACCCCGTGCGAGGCGGGGATCCAGAAACCGCAGCCCCGCACGCCTGGATCCCCGCCGCGCCTCCGGCGCGCCGAGGATGACGCCGCGCGGATGTGGGATAGCCAAAAACTAATCCGCCCCCGGACGATCCCGCCGCATACTCGTCCCGTCGCTGCGAAAGGGCGGTCGCGAACGTCACGAACGCGCAGCGGATCGGTGAACGGACTTGGACGGGGTGACGCCCGAAAGAGTTGCGGTCAGGACCCGGGAAAACCTGCCTCGAGAGCAGGGTCGCCCCCGTGTGGGTGTGCGCGCCTATCTCAAGCCGGGTGAGGGCGAGCTCCGGCCTCGGGTCTCAAGGAGGAACGCGAACGTCGCTCGAAGCGCTGAAAATGTAGGCGCCAAGAAGGACCAGTAGCCCCTCGCCGGGTTGACCAAACCGGCGCGCCGAACGCGGCGGAGAGGCCGAAAGCCACTCCACCTCCAACGCATGCACCCCAGGGTCGGCCGACCCAGGCTCACGCCTCTCCGCCGCGTCCCTTTTTTCGAGCGAACCCGCAGGCGCAGGCGCGCCGTGCGGCCAAAGGCGCGTCAGCCGCCCGGCGGATCGATGCGCGTGAAGGCCCAGCGCACGCGGTTCGGCGCGGTGTCGCCCGAGCCGTTCGGGTCGGCCTCGCCGGAGAGCACGATCTGCTTCGTTGGCGCCGGCAACGGTCGCGCGGAGAGCGAAATCGAATCCTCCAGCGTCACTGCGGGCGCATCGGTCTTCAGCCGCCAATGGGCGCCGCCGGGTGTCTCGAGATGCACGAGCGTCGGCTCGATGCGACGCGCCCGCACGTCCGGATGCAGATGGAAGCGGATCGCGAACGGCGCGCGCGGCGCCCCCGCCGGGGCTTTGCCGGCCGCAAGTGGCCGCGCCAGCGCATCGAGCCCGCGCAGCGTCATCCCCGTCTTGTCGAGAAACACGCTGCGCCGATGCACGAGGCCGTAGTCCGCGCGATACCCTTCGTGCTGCGCGTCGATGCGCGCGCCGTCGTCGTCGTCGATCCGCTGCGCATGCACGCCCGGCGGACCGACAGGGCGCGCCGCCGCCCGGCCGAGACGCGTCGTCTCGAACGCCGCCGAGAGCGCATCGTCGACGATCAGCGTCGAATGGCCGTTGGTCGCGCGCCCGGCCGCGCGCCAGCTCGGCAACAGATCGCGCGCGGAGCCGACATTGACGATCAGCCGATCGGCGCCGCTGGAGAATTCGAAGCTCAAACAGCCCGCGTGCGCGCGGTCGCCATAGGCGGCGGCCGGCGCCGCGCCCGTGTCCATCACGAGCACCGAGTCGCCCGCCGCGAGCCGGTGGAACCCCGATTGCGGCGCGATGCGGAACGCGCGGCCTTCGTCCTGCTCCGCCAGCAGCGCGCGCAGAGTCGCTGCATCGCCCGGCCCGCCGCCGTTGAACTGCGCGAGGCGACCGTCGCCGAGCGAGAGATAGCGCAGCATCGCCAGGAGCCGCGGCGTGAGATCCCGCACCAGGCGCGGCGTTTCCAGGCCATAGCGCGCGAGGCTGTCGTCCGCCGCGGTGAAGTCGGCGAGCGCGTCCATCAGCGCCTCCGGCGATCGCGCGCCGTGGCCGCCGTCCGGGAAGAACTGGGAAGCCGCCGCCTCTTCGAGGATCTCCACGCCAAGATCGGCGAGACGCTCGCCGTCCGGCATCCCCGTGCAGCCCGCCATCACGAGCGTTGCGCCGGCCTTGATGCGCGCCAGCGGATCGCGGATGTCGCCGGCCGCGAGCTGCAGATGCCGCGCCTGCCGGCCGAAGCTTTTCATCAGGGCTGGCCGCACCGCGACGTCGCCGCCCTCGAACGCCGCGCGCCCGTGGCACATCCAGGCGAACAGCCGCTCCGCCACGAGCTCGGGCGCCCAGGCTTCGGGGTGCCACTCGCCGAAGCCGAGCACCCAGCTCTGGATCAGGTCGGCGATCGCGCCGTCGGCGGTCGGTCCGGTCGCGGCGAGATCGGCGAGCCAGCCGAAGCCGTGCAGCCGCGCCTTGAAATGCGGCGAGGGCGCCGGCGCGCTCCACGGGATCGCCTGCGCGCCCGACAGCCGCTCGCTGCCGATCCGCCACAAGCCCGCGGCCAGATCGGCGCCGCGCGCCGCGTCGCCGCAGCGCGGATCACGCCCCCATTGCCCGATCCGGTCGGGATCGGCGCCGCCAAGCATCAGACGGTAGAAGGGTGTCGCGCGCCACTCGTCGGAGGCCGCGGACAACAGCGTACGCCACGCGGGGGGAGACGCGCCGGCGGGCATCGGCCGCTAGCCGCCGCGCAACGCGGCGATGTTGTCGGCGTACGCGGACGGTCCGCCCGAGAACACCGCTGCGCCGGCCACGAGCGCCGTCGCGCCGGCCTCGATGCAGTCGCGCGCGGTGCGCGCATTCACGCCGCCATCGACCTCGAGAATGATCGAGCGTCCGCTGTCGTCGATCATGCGGCGCAGCCGCTCGACTTTGCGCAACTGGCTCGGGATGAAGCTCTGGCCGCCGAACCCCGGATTGACCGACATGACGAGGATCAGGTCGACGTCGCCCATCACCCATTCGACGGATTCGACCGGCGTCGACGGATTGAGCACCACGCCGGCCTTCGCGCCCGACTCGCGGATCGCGCGGAGCGTGCGATGCAGATGCGGTCCCGCCTCCGGGTGCACGGAGAGGATGTCGGCGCCGGCGTCGCGATACGCGGCGATGTAGGGATCCACCGGCGAGATCATCAGGTGCACGTCCATGGGCCGCTTGGCGTAGGGCTTGATCGCCTTAACGACCATGGGTCCGATCGTAATGTTCGGCACGAAATGGCCGTCCATCACGTCGACATGAATCAGATCGGCGCCGGCCGCTTCCACGGCTGCGACTTCCTCGCCCAGACGCGCGAAATCCGCGGACAGGATCGACGGCGCAATGAGAACGTTCGCCATGAGTCGGGGGTAACAGGGCGGCGGCGCCCGCGCAAGGCGAGTGCGACGCATGGGTCGTCGCACTTGGTGTGCGCGTCAGCGGCGCAACCGGACCGCGAAGAATCCATCCATGTCGTCGGCGGGCGTCGTGCGCACGGCGCCGTCGGCGGAGGCGAAGGCGCGCGCCGGCGAGTCTTCGGGCGCCGGCTCGACGGTCAGCCCAAGCCCGCGCGCGACCTCGATCATCGCTTCCCCTTCTTCCAGCTCGAGCGAGCACACCGCGTACACGATCACGCCGCCGGGACGCGTCATGTCGCGCGCGGCGACGAGCAGTTCGCTCTGGATCGTCGTCAGCGTCGCAATGTCCGTCGGGCGGCGCAGCCAGGCGGCGTCGGGATGGCGCCGGAGCGTGCCGGTCGCGGTGCAGGGCGCATCGAGCAGCACGGCGTCGAACGGCTCGGTCGGGCGCCACACGCAGGCGTCCGCGCACACGACCTCTGCCGAAAGCTGCGTGCGCGCGAGATTGTCGCGCAGGCGCGCGAGCCGCGACTCGGCGATGTCGAGCGCCGTCACGCGGGCGCCCGCCGCGGCGAGCTGCAGCGTCTTGCCGCCCGGCGCGGCGCACAGGTCCGCCACGCGTTGGCCGGACACGTCGCCCAGCATCAAGGCCGGCAGCATCGCGGCGGCGTCCTGCACCCACCATGCGCCCTCGGCGAAGCCGTCGAGTTCGGTAACCCGCGCGCCGGGCGGCAGGCGCACGCCGCCCGTCGGCCCCACCGCGCCGCCCAGCCGCGCCGCCCAACCGGCGGCGTCGGTCTTCACCGTCAGGTCCATCGGCGGCTCGTCGCGCAGCGCCAGCGCGATCGCGGCGGCTTTGGCGCCGTAGGCGGCGCGCCAGCGCGCGAACAGCCAGTCCGGGAGGTCGGCGCCGGGCGGCGCGGCGTCGACCACGGCGCGCCCCTGCGTCGCCACCTTGCGCAGCACGGCGTTGATCAGGCCCGCGAAGGGCCGTGCAGAGCGGCTCGACTGGGCGAGCGCGACGGCCTCGGACACCACGGCGTGCGGCGCGGCGTCGAGCGCGAGGAGCTGCGCCGCCCCGGTCCGTAGGATCGCCCGCGGGACCGAAGCCGCATCGCCGAGCGGGCGCGCCATGAATTGCGCCAGCACGGCGTCGATCCCGCCGAGCCGCCGCAGCGTCGCGGACGCGATCGCCCGCGCGAAGGCGCGGTCGCGGCCGTCGAGCGCGGCGTAGCTGGCGGTGGCGGCGAGGGCGTCGTCGAGCGTGCGGCCGTCATCCGTGACGGCGCTGACGAGCGCTGCGGCCGCGCGGCGGGCGGAAGTCATGCGCGCGTGTGGCCGGTTTCCGGTGCGGAGGCAAGGGCCGGGGCGGCGGAGGTTGCGGCGCTTTGTGCCGACACCCCTCATCGGTCTCGCGGCCTCCGCCCGCGATCCACCGTCTCCCACAAGGGGAGAAGGTCGCCGCAGTGGTCCTTCTCCCCTTGTGGGAGAAGGTGGCGCGGAACGCGCCGGATGAGGGGTGACGCACGAACGTTGTGCGGTCGCTCCCGGCGCTTACCGCCACGGCCCCGCGTCGGTGACGGGCACGGACGTGCCGCCGGCCGACCGCGGGCGGACGCCGCCGCCGCGCACGAGATCGAGCAGCTTGGCGATACGGTTGCGCGTCGAAGGGTGCGTCGAGAACAGGTTGTCGGCGCCTTTCCCCGCGAGCGGGTTGATGATGAACATGTGCGCCGTCGCCGGGTTGCGTTCGGCGTCGATGTTCAGGCGGCCTTGCGCGTAGAGCTCGATCTTCTCGAGCGCGCGGGCGAGCGCGGTCGGATCGCCCGCGATCTCGGCGCCGATGCGGTCCGCCTCGTACTCGCGCGAGCGCGAGATCGCCATCTGCACCAGCGACGCGGCGAGCGGCGCGATGATCATCAGCGCGAGGCCGGCGATCGGGTTGGTCGGCTGGCCGTTCTCGTCACGGCCGCCGAAGAACATCGCGAAGTTGGCCAGCATGCCGATCGCGCCGGCGATCGTCGCCGTCACGGTCATCGTCAGCGTGTCGCGGTTCTTCACGTGCGCCAGCTCGTGCGCCATCACGCCGCGGATTTCGTCGCGGTCGAGCATCTGCAGCAGGCCGACGGTCGCGGCCACGGCGGCGTTGTTCGGATCACGGCCGGTCGCGAAGGCGTTCGGCTGCGCCTGGTCGATGATGTAGATTTTCGGGACCGGCATGTTGGCGCGCTGCGCGAGCTCGATCGTGTCCCGGACGTAGTTTTTCACCACCGGGTTCGGGTGGTTTTCGTCCGCCGGCTGGGCGCGATAGTGCGCCAGAACCATCTTGTCCGCGTTCCAGTAGGCGAAGCCGTTCATCAGCACGGCGACGCCGAACGCGACGGCCATGCCGCCCACGCCGCCCACCAGGTAGCCGACGCCCGCGAACAGGGCGGTCATGGCGGCCAGCAGCATGAAGGTCTTGGCGTGGTTCATCGTCTCCTCACGGGGCCACTCGCGGCCTATATGACGGGCCTAGATGTAAGGTCGCGCGGAGTAGCCGCCAGATGTCCGACAAGCCGGCTGCGGCCGTCTCAAGCGAAGGTGATCGCCCGGCCAAGGTCCTGAGCCCGGAGGCGCAGCGGGCCTTGGCCGAGGCGGCCGAGCGGCGGGCGCGGGAGGCCGAGGCCGCCGCCGCCCAGCCGCCCGAGAAGGGCGGGCCGGCCGGGGCCGAACCCACCCGGTTCGGGGACTGGGAGCGGAAGGGCATCGCGGTCGATTTCTGACCATCGCGCCAGGGAAAACCCGAAGCGACCCTGCGTCGCGGGCAAGCGCGCCCCGAGCGAGCCGCATTGCCGGGCGCGGGGAATAGGAGTAATGGCGCGGGCTTATGTCGGCCGCGGGGCCGGATGCCAAGGATAAATGCCGATGGCGCAGGCTGACGCCGAGGCGCCCAAGCCCTCCGGATCCGACGCCACGGGCGCGGCCGCTTCCCACTCTGAACCTGGTGCGCATGGCGGGGCCACTGGCCACGGCCCCACGGGGAGTCATGGCTCGTTCTGGGCGCTCATGCTCGGCTCGATCGGCGTCGTCTATGGCGACATCGGAACGAGCCCGCTCTACGCGTTCAAGGAGTCGCTCCACCACGTCGCGATGGACGGCACCGCCGCCACCCGCGCCGAGGTGATCGGCATCGTCTCCCTGATCTTCTGGGCGCTGATGCTCGTTGTGACGTTGAAATACGTCGTCCTCGTGCTGCAGATGGACAACAAGGGCGAGGGCGGCACGCTCTCGCTGATGGCGCTGGCGCAACGCGCCCTTGGCCGTCGCACGCCCTGGCTGTTCGTCATCGGCATCGTCGGCGCCTCGCTGTTCTACGGCGACGCCATCATCACGCCGGCGATCTCGGTCATGTCCGCGGTCGAGGGCATCCGCGAGGTCGAGGCCATCAGGCCCTACGTCACACAGGAGATCGTGCTCGCGATCGCGATCGGGATCCTCATCGGCATCTTCCTGGTGCAGAGCCGCGGGACGGGGCGCATCGGCCGCTGGTTCGGCCCGATCACGGCCATCTGGTTCCTGACGATGGGCGGGCTCGGGCTGTGGCGCCTGCTGACGGACGACTGGACGATCATCGAGGCGCTGTCGCCCCACCACGCGCTCACGTTCATCATCGACCACAAGTTCCTGAGCTTCGTCGTGCTCGGCTCGGTGTTCCTCGCTGTCACCGGCGCCGAGGCGCTTTATGCCGACATGGGCCATTTCGGCCGCAAGCCGATCCGCGCGGCGTGGCTGGCGCTGATCCTGCCCTGCCTGACGCTCAACTATCTCGGCCAGGGCGCGCTCGTGCTCTCCGTGCCCGAGTCGGCCGACAACCCGTTCTTCCTGCTTGCGCCCGACGGCCCGGCACGGATCGCGCTGATCGCGCTCGCCGCCGTCGCCACCGTGATCGCCAGCCAGGCCGTGATCTCGGGCGCCTTCTCGTTGACGCAACAGGCCATCCAGCTCGGCCTCCTGCCGCGCATGGAGATCCGCCGCACGAGCGAGACGCAGTTCGGTCAGGTCTACATGCCGCAGGTCAACTGGATGCTGCTCGTCGGCGTCCTGTTCCTGACGGTCACGTTCCAGAGCTCGACGGCGCTGGCCGCCGCCTACGGCATCTCCATCACCGGCGAAATGATGATGAGCACGCTGATGGTGTTCATCATCATCTGGCGCCTGTGGAAGCAGCCGGTGTGGCTGGCGTCGCTGATCGTGGCGCCGTTCTTCGTGATCGAGGCGGTGTTCCTCTCGTCGAACATGCTGAAGCTGTTCCAGGGCGGCTTCGTGCCGCTGCTGCTGGCGCTCGCGCTCGTCACCGTGATCTGGACGTGGGTCCGCGGCACGCGCCTTCTGCAGGAACAGACGCGCCGCGACGAGCCGCTCGACAAGCTGTTCGAGATGCTGGCGCTGCATCCGCCCACGCGGGTGCGCGGCACCGCGATCTTCCTCACCGCCGATCCCAACGTCACGCCGGCGGCGCTCATGCACAACCTGAAGCACAATCAGGTCCTGCACGAGCAGATCATCATCCTGACGGTGAACACGATCCAGCAGCCGCGCGTGAACGAGGCCGATCGCGTCAAGGTCGAGGACTATCTGCCGGACGTGAAGCGCGTGACATTGAGCTTCGGCTTCATGGAGACGCCCAACGTCGTCAAGGCGCTGACGTCCCCGCGCACGCGCAAGCAGGGCCTGAAGTTCGACATCATGAAGACGTCGTTCTTCCTCTCGCGCCGCACCGTCGTGCCGAGCGAAAAGAGCGGCATGCCGCTCTGGCAGGACCACCTCTTCATCTACCTCGCCCGCAACGCCACTAACGCCACGGACTTCTTCCACATCCCGTCCGGTCGCGCCGTGGAGCTGGGCAATCAGGTGATGGTGTAGGGCAGAAAAACGCCGACGCCGGACTTTTGAGCGACACCATCCGTGGCGTCATTCCGGGGCGCGCGGAACGCGCGAACCCGGAACCCAGGTTCACGTGCATCACGCCGTGAACGCCGGCCGGCCCAGTCTCCTGGGTTCCGGGTTCGGCCTTTGGCCGCCCCGGAATGATGCATGCGATGCAGCGACATCGGACGAGGGGCCATCGCGGCCGACGTCTCCCGCTTTCATGTCACCTTGATTTCAGCCGCGACACACAACCGGCGCCGCGCGCCATCTTGGCGCAGCCGAGCCGCGTCACTCTCCACCGCGTTCACATGGAGAGCCGCCATGAAAGTCCTCACTGCCGGAGCCCTGATCACCGCCGCCGTCGCCGTCACGGCGTTCGCGCCCAAGGCGCACGCCGAAACGCCGGCCGGGGCCTATTCGATGAGCGGGCAGGTCAACGCCGTCTATCGCCTCGGCGCGGCGCAGAGCGGGACCGTTCAGGTGATCCGCACGGATTTCGGCGGCGCGCTGCCGGTTGACGCCGCCGCCGCCGGCGTCGCCGAGGCGAAGCTGAGGGAAGCCGGCGCCGCGGCGGTCCGCGTCGCGCTGGCGGCGGGCGCGGTGGAGGGCAGGGCGGACTCGATCGCGGTCGTCTATCGGCTCGGCGGCGCCGACGCGCAGGGCGCGCCCTCGCCGTTCGCGCCGGTGGCGGTCCTGCATTGCGAGACGAAGTTCAGCCTCGACGCGGCCGGCGCGGCCCACGTCGCGCAGGCGTTCCGGGTTGCGCCCATCGATGCGTCGGAGCCGGCGCGATCGGCGCCGCCGCAGCTGTTCGCGCCGAGGTCGCCCGAGCGCCTCCCCGAAACCTCGCCCGACTACGTCCCCCAGCCCTTGCCGGAGCGCTGAGCGCCGCCTAAGCCGGAGGCATGGCCATCGTCCGCCCCGCGCTCGCCTGGACCGCCGCCGCGCTCACCGGTGCCGCGGCGGGGGCGACTCTGAGCGTCGGCCTCGTGATGGCGTTCGGCTATGTCGAGTGGCCGTTCCTCGGCTGGGTCTGGCTGGTGCTTGCGGGCGTCGGCGCGGTGCTGGCGCTGGTCGGCGGCGCGGTTCTCGTGCCGCTCGCGACGGCCGCGGCGCGGCATTTATCCCCGCCCCGCCCGGCTGCAGATATGCTCTTCGCTGCGGTCACGGCGTTCGCAATCCTGATGGGGGTGCGCGCGCTGATCTTCGCCCGCGCGCGCGATCCCGTCGGCCTGCCCGATCCCGGCGTGATCCTCCTCGTGCCGCTTCTGGCGGGGGCGCTGGCCGGCTTCGTCTATTGGCGCCTCGCGCAGCGGCGCTGAGCGCGCTATAGGCCGCTCGCCCCGGGCGCGAATGAGCCGCGCCGGGGAGGGAAGTGCACGGAAAATGTCCACGCAGCGCAAGGTCAACAAGGTCGTGCTCGCCTATTCGGGCGGGCTCGACACCTCGATCATCCTGAAATGGCTGCAGGAGACCTACCAGTGCGAGGTCGTGACCTTCACCGCCGATCTCGGCCAGGGCGAAGAGCTCGGCCCCGCGCGCGACAAGGCGCTCGCCATGGGCATCAAGCCGGAGAACATCTTCATCGACGACCTGCGCGAGGAGTTCGTGCGGGATTTCGTGTTCCCGATGTTCCGCGCCAACACGCTCTATGAGGGCCAGTACCTGCTCGGCACCTCGATCGCGCGACCGCTGATCGCCAAGCGCCAGATCGAGATCGCCAATCTCGTCGGCGCCGACGCCGTCTGCCACGGCGCGACGGGCAAGGGCAACGACCAGGTCCGCTTCGAGGTGAGCTACTACGCGCTGAAGCCGGACGTCACGGTGATCGCGCCGTGGCGCGAATGGAGCTTCCAGGGCCGCCCCGATCTGATCGCCTACGCCCAGCAGCACGGCATCCCGATCGCCAAGGGCAAGGAGCAGGAGGCGCCGTTCTCGATCGACGCGAACCTTCTGCACACGTCGTCGGAGGGACGCGCGCTCGAGGATCCGGATCGTCCGGTGCCGGACGAAGTGAGCAAGCGCTCGGATCGCCGCACGATCACGCCGGAAGAGGCGCCCGATCAGGCCGAGATCATCAAGGTCGAGTTCAAGGAAGGCGACGCCGTCGCCGTCAACGGCAAGGCGCTTTCGCCGGCCGCGGTGCTCACCGAGCTGAACCGCCTTGGAGCGCGCCATGGCGTCGGCGGGCTCGATCTCGTCGAGAACCGCTATGTCGGCATGAAGTCCCGCGGCTTCTACGAAACGCCCGGCGGCACGATCCTGTGGCAGGCGCACCGCGCGATCGAGAGCATCACGCTCGACCGCGGCGCGATGCACCTGAAGGACGAGCTGATGCCGCGCTATGCGAGCCTCATCTACAACGGCATGTGGTTCACGCCCGAGCGCAAGATGCTGCAGGCCGCGATCGACGCGAGCCAGGACGACGTCACCGGCGAAGTCACGCTGAAGCTCTACAAAGGCGGCGTGTACGTGCAGGGCCGCGCCTCGCCGTACTCGCTCTACAACAAGGACCTCGTCGGCTTCGACGCCGCCGGCGGCTACAACCAGGCCGACGCCGAAGGCTTCATCAAGCTCAACGCGCTGCGCCTGCGCATCGCCGCGTGGCGCGATCGCAAGGCGGGGAAGAACGAGTAGGGGCGCGGCCCGGTTGAACCCCTCCCCAGCGGGGAGGGGTAGGGGTGGGGAGAGGGGTGCATCTGCGGTTCGACCTCGCAGCACGGATCTCCCCCTCCCAACCCTCCCCCGCTGGGGGAGGGCTCGCGGACTGAAGTCTCGAAGACGTGGAGGCAAACAGCGGTGCACGTCTATTTCCTCGGCATCGCCGGCGCGGGCGTTTCCGCGCTCGCGTCGATCCTCGTATCGCAGGGCTGGCGCGTCAGCGGCTCGGACGAGGGCGTGTTTCCGCCGGTGTCGACGTATCTCGATCGCCTCGGCGTGCGCTACGCCACGCGCTTCGATGCGCCGAACATTCCCGCGGATGTCGACGTCGCGGTGATCGGCGCGAGCGCCAAGCTCGGCGGCGCGGAAAATCCCGAGGCGGCGGAGCTGCGCCGCCGCGGCGTGCGCTGCGTGACGTTTCCGGAGTTTCTCGCCGCGCATACGCAGGGCCGTGAGAACATCGTCGTCGCCGGCTCGTTCGGCAAATCCTCGCTCACCGCGCTGATCGCTTATCTCTTGCGCGCGGCCGGCCGCGATCCCGGCTACTTCATCGGTGCGGTGCCGCTTGATCTGCCGACGACGGGCCATTGGGGCGGCGACGCGCAGATGATCCTGGAAGGGGACGAGTACGTGATCTCGCCCGAGGATCGGCGCTCCAAGTTCGTACTCTATCACCCCGCGCACACGCTGATCTCCTCGATCGTGCACGACCACTTCAACATGTTCCCGACGATGGAGAGCTACGAAGCGCCGTTCGCGGAGCTGATCGCGCTCACGCCCGCCGATGGCCTCCTCGTCTGCGCGCGCCAATACGAACCGATCCTGCGCCTCGCGGCCAGCCGGCGCATCACGTGGTACGGGCTCGGCGAAGGCGAGGGCTATAGCGGCGTCGACATCGCGATCGGCGAAACCACGCACTTCACGCTCGTCACGCCCGATGGCGCGCGTATCCCGCTCGCGACGCAGCTGCTCGGGCTGCACAATGTCGAGAACATCGTCGGCGCGGCGGCGCTGCTGCTCGCGCGTGGGCTCGTCACGCCGGCGGATCTTCAGGCCGCGCTGCCGGCGTTTCGCGGCGTCGCCCGGCGGCTCGACAAGAAGACGGCAACATCGCGCGTGCCCGCCTATGAGGGGTTCGGATCGTCCTATGAGAAGGCGCGCTCCGCCATCGAGGCCGTGCAGCTGCATTTCCCATCGCGGCCGCTCGTCGTCGTGTTCGAGCCGCACACGTTCTCCTGGCGGAACGCCCAGGCGCGCGACTGGTACGCCACGGTGTTCGAAGGCGTTGCGCGCGTGCTGCTGATGCCGCCGCCGACGCATGGGGCGGGGAGCCACGCGCAGTTGAGCCAGGGCGAGATCGTGGGCTGCGTGCAGGCGGCGGGCGTGGACGTCGCGCCGATGGCCAACGGCGCCGCGGTGCTCGAGGCGCTGGCGCAGCTCAAGGGCGACGAGGTGGTTCTGCTGTTGTCGTCCGGGCCGCTGGACGGGCTCGCCGACACCGCGCCCGCGCTGCTCGATGCAAAGTTCGGAGGCTGAGATGAGCGAGGCACTGGCGTTCTTTCCCGGGTTCCGCGCCGAACGCGTCACGGTCGACGGCGTCGGCATCCATGCCGTGATCGGCGGCGCGGGGCCGCCGCTTTTGATGCTGCACGGCGCCCCGCAGAACTGCGTCATGTGGCGCAAGATCGCGCCGAAGCTCGCCGAGCGCTTCACCGTCGTTTGCGCTGACCTGCGCGGCTATGGCTGGAGCGACAAGCCCGCCGCAACGTCGCCGCTGGACTATTCGAAACGCCGCATGGCCGCGGATCAGGTCGGGCTGATGCGCGCGCTCGGGTTCAAGCGATTCCGTCTCGTCGGCCACGACCGCGGCGCGCGCGTGTCGCGCCGCCTCGCGAAGGATCATCCGGATGCGATCGAGAAGCTCGCGATCCTAGATATCGTCCCCACGGCGCACATCTACGGCAACGTCACGCGCGAGGCCGCGCGCAATCTCTGGCACTGGTTCTTCCTCACGCTGCCGGCGCCGGGGCCCGAGCTTTTGATGGGGCCGCAGGCGGGCGTCTATGTGCGTCTCGCGTGCCGCATGGCGGGCGATGATCCCGCCGCGATCGAGGCCATGGTGAAGACCAATGGCGGCGCCGACGCGTTCCACGCGATGTGCGCCGATTACCGCGCCGGCGCCGGCGTCGATCTCGAGCACGACGCGGCGGACGCCGATCATCCGATCTCGGCGCCGACGCTCGTTCTGTGGGGTGAAACCTCGCAATCCACCGGCGCGATTTTCGACGTGCCGGCGACATGGGCCGGGCAGGCGCGTGATCTCACCTTCGCCAAGGTGGCGTGCGGCCATTTCGTCGCGGAGGAAAAGCCTGAGGAAACGCTCGCGGCGCTGGCGGCCTTCCTGTAGGCGTCTGCGTGTTCGTCCGCATCCGGAGCGCCTGACGTGACGCCCACGTCCTTTCCCGTCGATCCGCACACTTACGTCCTGTTCCTGGGCGCGATGATACTGCTCGCCTGGACGCCGGGGCCAGCCAACCTGTTCTCGGTCGCGACGGGGCTGCAACGCGGCGCACGCGCGGCGCTGGCGGGCGTCGCCGGCATGAACCTCGCCACGATGGTCTGGTTCGCCGCCGCCTCGCTCGGCCTTGGCGCGCTCGTCGCGGCGTTTCCCGAGCAGTTCCGCTGGATCGCGATCGCCGGCGGTCTCTATGTCGCGTGGCTCGGCGTCTCGGCGCTGCGCGCGGCGATCGGCGGCGACGATGGCCTGAAGGCCGTCGCGGCCGCCAAGCCGGGGCAGGCGTTCCGCGACGGCTTCGCCGTGCAGATCGCGAACCCGAAAGCGGTGCTGTTCTTCACGGCCGTGCTGCCGCCGTTCCTCGATCCCGCCCGCCCGTTGCCGGCGCAGCTCGCTGTGTTCGCGGCGACGACCATCGCGATGGACGTGGTCTCGATGTCGTCCTACGGGCTCGCGGGCGGCGCCCTCAGCGCGCAGATGGAGAACGCCCGGTTCCGGCGCGGCTTCATGGCGGTGGTCGGTCTGCTGTTGCTGGCCGCTGCGGCGCTGATCCTGGCGCACCGGCTTGCTCCAGCCTAGGCGCGCTGGCGTCAGCCGCCGGGGCCTGCTGCTAACAAATTGAGATTATTGACATTTTGCCGATCTGCGGCAGCCTTTCCTTGCGCGTGCGTCGCTGTGCGCGCGTCAAGGAGCGTCCATGGCCGACACCGATCTTCGCCGTCAGCTCGACGGCTGGCGCCTGACCACAGCCGAGGTCCTTTACTACATGCCGGACCATCCCCGTCTGCTGCAAAGCTTCGTCTGGCAGACGCTGGACCTGGCGCCGCGCTATCCGCGCATTGCGCAGTTCCTCGACTACTGGAAGCGCGAGATCGAGGCGGTGATCCACTCCGTCCGGATCGCGGGATCGGAGGAGATCGCGCCGGCGAAGCTGCGGTTCGGCCGCGAGTTCACGCTGCACTGAGCGGACGGGCGCCGCGCGTCACTTCTTCGGCGGCCCCAGCGGCGTGCACACCTCTTTCACGGCCTGGCGGTTGGCCTTCACCGCATCGACGGCCTTTTGCACGTCCGTGGCGGAAAGCCCGCTCTCCTGGGCGATCGCGGCGACGCCCATGATCTTCTTCAGCGGGTCCTTTTCGTCGAGCAGCGGATCGATCTTCGGCGCCGCCACGAATACGCGCGGATCGAGTTTCGCGTAGGCGAGGCCCACGCCGCACGCGCAGACCGGCGCCGCTTCGCCCTTCTTCACGCAGGCCGCCTGCGACTGCTTCGCCGCGCTCTGGATTTCCGGCAGGGTCGGGCCGGTCGATTGCGCGCCCGCCAGCGGCGCCAAGAGCAATGCGAAGCCCGCGGCCACGAGGATTCCACGCTTCATTTCAGTCTCAACCCTCTCTCGACGGCGCCGGCGCCGCGCCCCATATTCGCTCTCGCGAGGGACAACGGCAGGAGTAAGGCCATGCGGCGCATTCTCGCCCTGGTCGCGGCGGCCGCGTTGGCCGCATGCGCGACGGCGACCCCCTATCAACCCGCGCTCAAAGGCGGCTACGGCTACGCCGAGAGCCGGATCGAGTCCAACCGCTATTCGCTCTCGTTCAGCGGCAACACGCTCACCGAGCGCGACGCGGTCGAGACCAATCTTCTGTATCGGGCGGCCGAACTCACGGTGCAGAACGGCTACGACTATTTCGTCGTCGTGAACCGGGCGGTCGATCCCAAGCGCCAGCTCTACACGACGCCGTCGCCCGCGCGGTACGGCTTCGCGCCCTACTGGAACTACTATTCGCCGCGCTGGGGCTGGCGGCCGCTTTATGATCCCTTCTGGACGACGGACACGATTTCCGAGGTGACGCGCTACACCGCGAACGCCGAAGTCGTTCTCTACAAGGGGCGCAAGCCGGCCGAAGATCCGAACGCGTTCGATGCGCGAGACGTGATCTCAAACCTGCAAAGTAAAATCGTTCAACCACCTGCGAAATAGCGAGTTGTGGCCAATCACCGCAGGTGATCGACCGATTACACTCGCAAGCGCAAAAAATTAACTTAGCCGAGCCATACCGGCAGCATGGCTTCGGCTTCAGACCTTCCGCTGCAACACATCAGCGCGATGGTGGTGGACGACAACCACCACATGCGTACGATCGTGAACACAATCCTGCGCAGCCTCGGCTGCATGGATGTCCGCGAGTGCGGGGACGGCGCCGCGGCGTTCGAGCTGCTGCGCTCGCGCCCGGCCGACATCATCATCCTCGACTACCGTATGGACACGCTGGACGGCCTGGATTTCGTCCGCCTGCTCCGCCGGGCGGGGGATAGCCCATGCCCGATGGTCCCCGTCATCATGATGACGGGCCATTCCGAGCGTCGGCACGTGCTCGCCGCCCGCGACGCCGGGGTGACGGAGTTCGTGGCCAAGCCGATCTCGGCCAAGGCGCTGTGCGCGCGCATCGAGTCCGCGCTGATGGCGCCGCGCTCGTTCGTGAAGGCGACGGCCTATGTGGGCCCGAACCGCCGCCGGCGGTCCGAGTCCACGTATGAAGGCCCGTCGCGGCGCGAGACGGATCGCGACGACGATCCGCCCAAGAGCCCGTTCTAGGGTCAGTCGATCAGCGCAGGCCCATGCGGATCGAGCCGTCGAGACGGACGGACTCGCCGTTGAAGTAGCCGTTCTTGATCATTTCCAGCGCCAGCGACGCGTACTCGTCCGGCAGGCCGAGGCGCTTCGGGAACGGCACGGAGGCGGCCAGCGCGTCTTTCACCGCCTGCGGCGCGGCGTTCATCAGCGGCGTGTTGAAGATTCCCGGCAGGATCGTGTTGACGCGGATACCTTCGCCCGAGAGGTCGCGCGCGATCGGCAGCGTCATGCCAACGACGCCGCCCTTGGAGGCCGAATAGGCCGCCTGACCCATCTGGCCGTCCACCGCCGCGACCGAGGCCGTGTTCACGATCGCGCCGCGATCGCCTTCCGGCAGCGGCGGCAGCGTCAGCATGCCGGCCGCGCTCTTGGCGATGCAGCGGAACGTGCCGACCAGATTGATCTGGATGATCATGTCGAACTGGTTGAGCGGGAAGTGCTTGATCTCGCCCGTGTCCTTGCTGCGCGAGGCGGTTTTCACGGCGTTGCCGGTGCCGGCGCAGTTCACGAGGATGCGCTCCTGGCCGATGGCCGCGCGGGCCTTCGCGAAGCCGGCGTCCACGCTCTCGTCGCTCGTCACGTCGACGACGCAGGCGATGCCGCCGATCTCTTTGGCCACGCGTTCCGCCGCTTCCGCGTTGCGGTCGAAGATCGCGACCTTCACGCCTTCCGCCGCCAAAGCGCGCGCGGTGGCTTCGCCGAGACCCGACGCGCCGCCGGTGACGACCGCCGAAATGTGAGGACCGAGTTTCATGGGGTTCCCTCCGGGATGATGTCCGTGCGCCGTGCATAGCGAGCGCGGCCCGTGCGGTGAAGGGCGCCGTGAGGGCGCCTGACGCTGGGGCGCCCCGCCCGGGCCGGGGCGGGCCCGCGCGGGAGGGGATGCGCAACGTGAATTGCTTGTTAAGCTTGGGCCGGGCGCGGCGCTGGTCGCGCGCCGGAGGTCAGCGGGCAGGCATGCAGTTCGGGTTGTTCTACGGCGCGGTGTCGCTGGCGTTCTCGGCGGCTTACGCCTTCGCCTTCCTGCGCCGCGCGCCTTCGACGACGCGCACCGCCGTGAAGGCGCTTTCGGTCGCGTTCCTGGCGGTTGTGGTGCTGGTCGAAGACGGCCCCTGGCTGCTTGCGGCGGCGCTCGCGTTCTGCGCGGTCGGCGATGCGCTGCTGGCGCGCGGCACGGAGGCCGATCTGCAGCGGGGCATCGGCGCCTTCCTGATCGGGCACCTCGTCTACATCGTGCTGTTCCTGTTCGCGGGCGGCGGGCTCGGCCTGAACTGGCTCGCGATCGTGGCGCAACTTGCGGTCGTCGGCGCGGCGGTCGTGCTGACACGCCGGCTTTATCCCTCGCTCGGCGCGATGCGCCTGCCGGTGCTCGTCTATATCGGCGTGATCGTCGTGATGACGCTGCTCGCCATCGGACTGCCGCCGGTGCTGTGGATCGCCGCGCTCGGCGCGATCTGTTTTCTCGCGTCGGATGCGATTCTGTCGTTCGAGCTGTTCGCATGGCCGAAGGACGCGCCGCAGCGCCGCTGGTCCGATCGCGCCGTGTGGGGCCTTTACTATGCGGCCCAGCTCTTGATCACGCTCGCCTTCCTCGATCGGCCGACATGACCATGCCGGCCTGACTCATGTCGACGTAACTCAGGCCGGCGCGGGCTCGTCGTTTTTCTGTGCGCCCATGCGGCTTTCGCGCCAGGTGATGTAGCCGGTCGCGCCGATGATCACGGCCGCGCCCGCCATCGTGGCGATGTCCGGCGCTTCCGAAAACAGGATGAGGCCCATGATCGCCGCAAGCGGCAGGCGCACATAGTCCACCAATCCGACCACGGACGCTTCGCCGTGGCCCAACGCGCGCACGTAGCAGCTCTGCGCCGCGACGCCCGAAAATCCGAGCAGCAGGAACACGAGCCCGTCGCCCCAGGTCGGCGTCGTCCAGGCCATGAAGGCGAAGGGCAGGCCGGCGATGGTCGTAAAGGCGTTGGTGTAGACCACGAGCGCAAGTGTGGAGTGGTCGCGCGTGAGGTCCTTCACGGTCACGATCGCGACGGCGAAGAAGAACGCGGAGGCGACGCCAAGCAGCGCGGCGAGATCGAACGTCGCCGTCGTCGGCCGCACCATCACGAGCACGCCGACGAAGCCGATGCCCACGGCGGTCCAGCGCCGCCACGCGACGCGCTCTTTCAGCATCCAGGCGGCGAGGATGACGATGAACAGCACGCGCGAGAACGAAATTGCCTGCGCCTGGGCGAGCGGCAGATGGGCGAAGGCGTAGAAGCCCGCGAAGAAGCCGATCGTCGAGAACGAGCAGCGGATCAGCACTGGCCACGGCCGCACGATCCGCATCGTCCCGCGGCTCGCCGTTAGAAGAAAGGGCGCGATCGCGATGAGCCCGGCCGCGCACCGCGCGAACACCATCTGGCTCTCGGGATAGTGCTTCAACGCCAGGATCTTCAGGCACGCCGCCATGACGGTGAAGGAGGCCGCGGAGCCGAGCATCCACAACGCGCCGCGGGCGTTGGGAGAAAGACGGGAAACAGTCACGTGGAATGGTCCGGCAGCGGGCGAAGTCCCGGGAAGCAAGGCGGGCGGAAGCGCGGGCGAACCGGATCCCCCGTCGCCCGGATGATCCTCGAACTGTCCGCGGCGCGGGTCAATGCGGCGTACGCCCTCTTGCAGCGCGCGACGGCTTGCGGTTTGGCTGGGCCGGCCCCGAGCGGGCGGGAGGCGTGCATGCGCATCATCGTGAGTGCAGGGTTGGCCGCCGCCGTGCTCGTCGCGTCCTGCGGGCCTCAAAAGCGCGAGGAGGCCCCGGCGGCGACGCCTGGGCCGATCGCCCTGCCGGCCTCGACCGGGCTGTCGCTCGAGGGCCGCATCACCGCGACCGGCGCCGAGCCCGGCTGGCGCCTGGACGTGGCCCCCGAAGGACTGGTGTTCAGCCATCCCGGCGGCGTCGTGAAAGCCGCCTACAGCGCGCCGCAGATGGACGAGGCGGGCGCGATGCTTTCCAGCGGAAAGATCAAGGCGCGGCTCCTCGTGCAGCCGTGTGACGAGGCCTCCGGCGCGACCGCGCCGATGCGCGCCCGCGTGGACGTGCAGGGCGTGGGGACGTTCGACGGCTGCGCCTATGCGCGCTGGGACAACGGCCTGGAAGCGCTCATCCCCGCCATCGACGCCTGCCTGGGCGCCACGACCGAGCCGTCACCCGTGATCTTCGCGGCGCCGCTGGCGTCGGGCACGCTGGTGCGGCTGCGCGGGGTGGAGGACGGCGAGCGGTACGACTGCGTCGTCGATCCCTCCGGCCTTGCGAGCATCCTGCAGTCGGAGGCGCCGATCGCCCCCGGCGAGCGTGATCCGACGTTCACGCGCGCGCCCACGGACACGCCGCCCCGCGCGTGCGAAGCCGTTGAGATCAAAGGCAAAGACGGTGTTCTGCTGGGGTGGGAGACCCACGGCCAGACCTGCTGATCCGCGCGCGGCGCACCGCGCCCGCGGCCTCAGTGCTGGCTTTTCGGCATCCGGACGACGAGGCCGTCGAGTTCGACCGTCACCTTGATCTGGCACGACAGCCGGGACGAGGGCTCCACTTCGGAGGCGAAATCGAGCATCGACTGCTCCATGCCGCTCGGCGTGCCCGTTTTTCCGGCCCAGGCTTCATCCACATAGACGTGGCAGGTGGCGCAGGCGCAGGCCCCGCCGCAATCGGCGTCGATGCCCGGAATGGCGTTCTTCACCGCGCCTTCCATGACCGACATGCCCGCCGGGACGTCGATGACGTGCTCTTTCCCCGAGTGCTCGATGTAAGTGATCTTCGGCATGCCGGCTTCGCATCCTCAAGAAAGACGGACGTTGCAATGGCGGGAAACGGTCAGGCGGTCAACAGGGCCTTCATCGGAACCGTAGGGTCGGCGAGCTTCGCCGGGTCGGGCGAGGCCCCCTTTTGGATCAAGGCTTTGCCGCCGAGATACTCGGCGGGGCGGTTGACCGCGTCGACGGCGATCAGCCGATCGCCTTGCATGTAGAAGGCGGCGAAGGCCCGGTCCTTGGGGTCTCCGCGCAGGATCACGCGGTCATAGCCTTGGAAAAGCCCGGCGATCTGCAGCTTCAGATCGTACTGGTCGGACCAGAACCAGGGCACCTCCTCGGTCGGCGCCGGCTTGCCCGTGATCGCGGCGGCGACGATCTTCGCGCCTTCGATCGCATTGTGGACGCTTTCCAGCCGCGCCATGCGCCCGCCCACGGCCGCGAGGGGCCGGCTGGCGCAATCGCCGATCGCGAAAATCGACGGGTCGTCCGTTCGGCCCTGGCCGTCGACGACGATGCCGTTCTGAACGGTGAGCCCGGCCTTCTCGGCGAGACCCGTCTCCGGAATGACGCCGATCCCGACGATGACCAGATCGGCCTCGATCTCGGAGCCGTCCGCGAGGCCGACGGCGCGCACGCCCGTCTCGCCCTTGATCACCGCGGCCTGGGCGGAAAGCATGAAGCGCACGCCGGCAGCCGTGTGCGCGTCGAGGAAGAAGCCGGCGACCTCGGGGGAGGTCACGCGGGCGAGCGGCCGCGGCGCCGCCTCGAGCACGGTGACGTCGAGGCCGGTCTGGCGCGCGACGGCGGCGGCCTCGAGGCCGATATAGCCGGCTCCGATGACGACCATTTTGGCGCCGGGCACGAAGCGCGGGCGGATCGCGTCGACGTCCGCGGCGGTGCGCAGCACGTGCACGCCGGGCAGATCGGCGCCGGGGGCCGGCAGGGGGCGGGGGCGCGTGCCCGTCGCGATCACCAGCGCGTCGTAGGGAAGTTCGTGCGCGCCTTCGAAGCGCACGCGCTTGGCGGTGCGGTCGATCCACACGGCGCGGCGGCCGAAGAACGTCCGGATGTGTTCGGCCTCGTAGGTCTCGGCCGGGCGCAGGAACAGGCGATCGAGCGGCAGTTCGCCGGAGAGGTATTTCTTGGACAATGGGGGCCGCTGATAGGGCGGGATCGGCTCGTCGCCGCAGAGGGTGATGTCGCCCTCGAACCCGTTGGCGCGCAGGCGTTGGGCCACCTCGCCCCCGGCCTGGCCCGCCCCGATGATCAACACCCGTCCGATCGCGCCGCTCACAGTCGTTCTCCAGCGGGCCTGCGCCGTGCGCCCCGTGTGGTTTCTTAAGTGGTCTGAGGCCCGGCGCAAGCGGGCACACCGTCCGGCATGCGGGCGCACCGTCCGACCGTTGCGGCCCCGAGCGCCATGGGCGAGCATCCGCGCCCGTGACCCGCCCCGCCGCCCCCGATTCGCCCGAAGCGGCGTTCGAGCTGCCCGACGCCGAAGCCACGATGGCGCTTGGCGCACGGCTCGCCGCGCCGCTGCAGGCCGGCGACGTCGTGCTGTTGCGCGGCGATCTCGGCGCGGGCAAGACGACGCTCGCACGCGGGCTCGTCGCCGCCTGGACGGGCGTCGACGAGGATGCGCCGAGCCCGACCTACACGCTCGTGCAGGTCTACGAATCGGCGCGCGGCCCGCTGTGGCACATGGATCTGTACCGGCTGCAGGACCCCGAAGAGGCCCTCGAGCTCGGCCTGGAGGACGCCTTGATCGAAGCCGTCACCGTCATCGAATGGCCAGAGCGCCTCGGCGCCTTCGCGCCGCCACACCGGCTCGAAATCGATCTCGCCGCGCAGGGCGCGGGGCGGCGCGCGATCGTGCGCGGGTTCGGTCGTCTTGCGGGAGCCGCGCATGTCGGATGAACGCGCGGCGCGGCTCGAGGCGCTGCTGGCCGAAACGGTATTTGCAGGCGCGGCGCGCACGCCGGTCTCCGGCGACGCCTCCACGCGCAGCTACGAGCGCCTGGAGCTTGGCGGCCGCAGCGCGATCCTGATGAACGCGCCGCCGCGTGCGGAAAGCGCGCCGTGCCCGCCCGGCGCGTCGCCGGCGGAGCGGGCGGCGCTGGGCTACAACGCGGTCGCCCGGCTCGCGGCTTCGCGCGTCGAGGCGTTCGCGGCGCTCGCGGCGCATCTGCGCGCGCTCGGGCTTTCGGCGCCGGAGATCTACGGCGTCGACGTCGAGGCCGGCTATTGCGTGCTCGAGGACATGGGCGCGGGTCTCTACTGGTCGATGTTGGGCGAGGGCGCCGATCCCGCGCCGCTCTACGAGGCCGCAACGGATGCGCTCGTGCAGGCCGCATCGTTTCCTGCGCCGGGCCGGCTGACGTGCGCGGGCGGCGTGTGGCGCGTGCTGGAGTATGACCACACCGCGATGCAGGCCGAAGCCGCGCTGCTGCCCGACTGGTTCCTGCCGCACCAGCTCAATCGTCCGGTTTCGGACGAGGCGCGTGCGGAATGGACCGCGGCGTGGGAGACCTGTCTCGCCGGGCTCGATGACGAGGCGCCGCGGCTCGTGCTGCGGGACTACCACTCGCCGAACCTGATGTGGCTGCCGCAGCGTTCGGGCCAGGCGCGCGCCGGCGTGCTCGATTTCCAGGACGCGCTGGCGGGACATCCGGCCTATGACGTCGCCTCGCTCCTGGAGGACGCGCGCCGCGACGTGCCGCCGGAGTTCGCGGAGATCTACCTCGCGCGCTACATCGCGCGTTCGGGCGTCGATGCGGCGGCGTTCCGCGCGGCGTATGCGATCCTCGCGGCCCAGCGCAACGCCAAGATCATCGGTGTGTTCGCGCGCCTCAAGTATCGTGACGGCAAGCCGCATTACATCCGCGATCACCAGCCGCGCGTGATCCGCTATTTCCGGCGCAATCTCGAGGCGCCCGCGCTCGCGCCCGTGGCGGCGTGGTTCGCGCGCCATGCGCCGCTGGCGGATTGGGCCTCGGGCTAGAGCGTTCGCAAGCGGCGCGTTGGGGGACGAGGCATGAAGATCGACACCGCGATGGTGATGGCCGCCGGGCTCGGCACGCGCATGCGGCCGCTCACCGAGACGCGTCCGAAGCCGCTCATCCCGGTCGCAGGGCGCGCGCTGATCGATCACATGCTCGACGCGCTCGCGGCCGTGGGCGTCGAGAAGGCGGTCGTGAACGTGCATTATCTCGCGCCCATGATGCTTGCGCATCTTGGCCCGCGCACGACGCCGCGCATCGCAATCTCCGACGAACGCCCGCGCCTGATGGAGACCGGCGGCGGCCTCGTGCAGGCCGCGCCGCTGCTCGGCGATCGCCCGATCTTCGTGACGAACACGGATCAGGTCTGGCGCACGGACGGCGCCGATCCGCTGGCGGACATGCTGGCCGCGTGGGACGGGCTGCGGATGGACGTGCTGCTGCTGCTCGCGCGCAAGGCGCGCACCACGGGCTTCGATGGCGCCGGCGACTTCTTCCTCGCCGCGGATGGGCGCGTCGGCCGGCGCGGGGCGGCGGCGGAAGCGCCGTTCGTCTATGCGGGCGTGCAGATCCTGCATCCGCGCCTTCTGGAGGGATGGCCGCTCGAGCCGTTCTCGACCAACCGCATCTGGGATCTCGCGCTGGAGCGCGCCCGGGTGTTCGCCGTTCCGCTCGAGGGGGATTGGATGCACGTGGGTGACCCGAACGGACTGAAAGCCGCGGAGGCGCGACTGGCATGAGAGGCGCCGGGGTGGGGCGGAAACTCTTCGAAGGCCAGGGGCCAAGGGTGCTCGCGGCGCCGCCGTCCGCGGCATTCCTCGATCTGCTCGCGCAGCGGCTCGTCGAGGACGTTCCGAACAAGGATGATCCGTTCGCGCTGGCCGACGCCGTCGTGCTGCTGCCGAACCGGCGCGCGGTGCGCGGCCTGATCGACGCCTTCGCCGCGCGCGCGCCCGCCGTAACGCTGCTGCCTTCGATCAAGCCGCTCGGCGATCTCGACGACGACCCCGACATCTGGGGCCCGGCCGCGCTCGATCTCGCGATCCCGCCGGCGATCGATCCCGTGCGGCGCCGGCTGCATCTGGCGGCGCTGCTGCGCGGCCGTGACGCCGCAGAAGGAGGCGCCGCCGATCCCGCACGCGCCATCGCCGCCGCCGACGAACTCGCCAAGCTGCTCGACGCGGCCGCCGCTTCGGATGGAATCGACTGGTCCAAGCTGGATACGCTCGTCGCCGAAGCGGACCTCGCCGCCCACTGGCGGCGGTCGGTGGACTTCCTGCAGATCGTCGCGACGTACTGGCCGCAACATCTCGCGGATGAGGGGCTCGCCGATCCCGGCGCGCGGCGCAATACGCTGATCGATGCGCTCGCGGAGGAATGGACGCGCACGCCGCCGAGCGGCCCGGTGGTGATCGCGGGATCGACGGGCTCGTTGCCGGCGGTGCGGCGGCTGATGGCGGTGGTGGCGCATGCGCCGTTCGGCGCGGTGGTCTTGCCGGGCCTCGACGCCGACATGGACGACGCGGCCTGGAGCACGATCGGCCCGCAGCACCCGCAGCACGGTTTGCGCGTCACGCTCGAAGCGCTCGGCGTGTCGCGGCGCGATGTCGCCACGCTCGCCGGGGCGGACGAGGACGACGCCGCGGCCGCGCGCCGCGTGCTGGTGCGCGAGGCGCTCGTGCCGGCCGACGCGACGGCGGACTGGCTCGCGCGATTGACTCGCGCCGGCGGCGACGATCTGGCGATGCGCGCCTTGGCGGGGCTGTCGCGCGTGGCGGCCGACACCGAAGAGGACGAGGCGACGGTCGCGGCGCTGGCCTTGCGCGCGGCGCTGGAGGTTCCGGGAAAGACGGCTGCGCTCGTCACGCCGGACCGTGGCCTTGCGCGGCGCGCGGCGGCGAAACTCGCGCGGTGGGGCGTGACCGTGCCGGTGTCGTCCGGCGCGCCGCTGCGGGAGACGTCCGTCGGCGTACTCCTGTCCCTCATCGCCGATCTCGGCGCCGATCCGGACGATCCGCGCGCGCTCGCCGCGCTCGTGCGCAACGACCGCGTGGGCCTCGATCTTGATCCGGCGCAGCGCGCGATCGCGCAGGCCGCCGTGCTCGACGCGCTGCGCGGGCCACGCCGGCCTGGCGGGTTCCAGGCGATGCTGGCGACGTGCACGGGGCCTGCTCATGCGGCGCTGACCGTGATCGCGGAGGCGCTTGCGCCGGTCCGCGCGGCGATGGCCGAAGACACCGTCCGCCTGCCGATGATCGCCATGGCGCTGGCGGCGGCGGCGGAACGGCTCGCGCGTACGCCGGAGGATGACGGCGCGGGCCGGGTCTGGGCGGGTGCGGAGGGCGCCGCGGCCGTGCGCGCGCTGCGCACGCTGGCCTCGGAGGGCGACGCGCTCGACGCGATCTCGCCGTCCGCGGCGCCGCGTGTCGTCAATGCGCTGATCGGCGGTTCGCCGGTGCGCCCCGATGCGCCCGATCATCCACGGCTCGCCATCTGGGGGCCTCTGGAGGCGCGTCTGCAGCGGCGCGATCTCGTGGTGCTCGGCGGGTTGAACGAGGGCGTGTGGCCGGCGCCGCCGCCGGATGATCCGTTCCTGTCGCGGTCGATGCGCGCCGCGCTCGGCATGGTCTCGCCCGACGCGCGGATCGGGCTTGCGGCGCACGATTTCGCGCAGCTCGCGTGCGCGCCGGAAGTCCTGTTGACGCGCGCCTTGCGGGCCGGCGGTTCGCCGACGGTGGCGTCGCGCTGGATCTGGCGGCTGGAGACGCTCGTCGCCGGGGCCGGGAAGGCGGCCGTGGCGGCGCTCGATCCGGATACGGATTGGCGCGCGCTGGCGCGGATGCTCGATACGCCGCGGGTGCGGGCGCCTGCAGCCGCGCCGCGTCCGTGCCCGCCGGCGGAAGCGCGACCGCGATCTCTGCGCGTGACACAGGTGCGCACGCTGATCCGCGATCCCTACGCGATCTACGCGCGCATCGTGCTCGGACTCGAGCAGAAGGACGCGATCGGCAAGGAGCCCGAGGCGGCCGAACGCGGCACGGCGATCCACCGCGCCATCGAGCTGTTCTCCTTGGGTGACGTCACCGCGCCGGACGCGGCCGAGCGTCTCGCGGCGCTCGTCGATCAAGAGCTCGCGGCGGCGGGGTTTCCGGCCGACCAACGCATGACGGACAGGGCGCGGCTCGCCGCCTCGGCGCGGGTCTACGCGGCCTGGGCGGCGGCGCGCGCGCAGGACGGCGGCGTGGCGATCATCGAGGACAAGGGCGTGCTCGATCTCGGCGACGGGCTGCAGCTGCGGTGCCGCGCGGATCGGATCGACATCGATCCCCATGGGCGCGCGGTGATCGTCGACACCAAGACGGGACAGCCGCCAACGCCCACCGAGGTCGATGTCGGCTTCGAGCCGCAGCTGCCGCTGGAGGCCGCGATTCTGCTGGATGGCGGCTTCGAAAAGGCCAAGGCGCGGCGCGTCGATGCGCTCGTCTATTGGCGGTTCGGCGGCGCGGAGCCGGGGCCGTCGCACGTCGGCGGCGGCGACCCCGAGGGGTTGGCCGCGCTGACCAAGAAAAGCGTGCGCGATCTTCTGGTGAAGTATCTCGATCCGGAGCAGCCGTTCCTGTCGAAGCCGCGGGTGAAGTTCGCGAACACCTACAGCGACTATGACGCGCTGGCGCGACGCAAGGAGTGGATGGACGCGGGGAGCGGCGAATGACGACGCCCTACGATCTCGCCATCGCGAGCCAGCGCGCCGCGGCTGATCCGCAATCGTCCGTGTTCGTCCGGGCCAATGCGGGATCGGGAAAGACGAAGGTCCTCGTCGACCGCATCGCGCGCCTTCTGCTCGACGGGTTCGAGCCGTCGGCCTTCTTGTGCATCACCTACACCAAGGCGGCGGCGGCGGAGATGCAGCGCCGGCTGTTCGAACGGCTCGGGCAATGGTGCGTCGCCGACGACGCCGCGCTGACCAAAAGCCTCACGGATCTGCGCGGGCACGCGCCGCGCGACGGCGAACTGGCGCGGGCGCGAACGTTGTTTGCGCGTGCGCTGGAAACGCCTGGCGGATTGCGCATCCAGACGATCCACGCCTTCTGCGAACGGCTTCTCGGCCGGTTCCCGATCGAGGCCGGGATCGCGCCCGGCTTCGAGATCGCCGACGAGACGAAGCAGAGCGCGCTGTTGGCGCAGGCCTGGAGCGCGGCGGCGGCGCAGGCGATGGACGCCGCGGTGCATTTCGCGACGCGGCTCGATTCCGAGCGCCTGGACAAGTTCCGGGCCGCGCTGGTGCGGCGGCGCGAGGACATCGCCGCGCTGGGCGGGACGGGGCCGATCGATGCGGAAAGTCTGCGGCGTCGGCACGCCGCGCCCGCGGACCGCGCGGCTTTTATCTCGGAAACGCTGGCGAGCACGCGGTGGAGCGCGCTGAAGGACGTCGCGGACGCGCTCGACGACCACAAGACCGCGCAGAGGCTTCGCGCGGCCATCCATGCGGACGACGAAGCCAAGAAGCTCGAGGCCTGGCTTCATGCGTTCCTCACCGACGAGCGCACGCCGCGCAAGCAGCTCTTCACGAAGAAGCACGCCAAGGACCATCCCTGGATCGAGCCGGTGCTGCTGGACGAATGCGATCGGGCGACGGCGGCGTTCGAGACGCTGCGCGCGATCGACAGGGCGGAGGATGCGATCGCGGCGGCCGCGCTCGCCCACGCTCTGGCGGGCGCGTACGAGACCGCGAAATCGCACGCCGGCGTGCTCGATTTCGACGATCTGATCTCGGCCTCGCGGCGGCTTCTGAACGAAAGCGGCGCCTCGGCCTGGGTGCTCTACAAGCTGGACGGCGGCGTCGATCATATCCTGGTCGATGAAGGGCAGGACACCAGCCCCGGCCAATGGGCGCTGATCGCACCGCTGCAGGACGAGTTCTTCTCCGGCGAGACGCGCCGGGATGCACCGCGCACGGTGTTCGCCGTGGGCGACGCCAAGCAATCGATCTATTCGTTCCAGGGCGCCGATCCGGAGCGGTTCGATGCGGAGTCGCGGCGCTTGTCGGCGCGCGCGCACGCGGCGGGCAAGCCGTTCACCGCGCCGGACCTCCTGATGTCGTTCCGCTCGACGCTGCAGGTGCTGAACGTCGTCGACGCAGTATTCAAGGTGTCGCCGATCGGCGGCGCGCAGCCGGCGGCTTCGGACGAGATCGTCCACACCGCGTGGCGCGAGAAAGACACCGGGTGTGTCGAGTGGTGGCCGCTCGCGCCGGTTCCGGACGATACGACGCCGATCCCCTGGGATGCGCCGCGCGATCTGGAGACGGCGCAAAGCTCGACCGCCGCGCTCGGCATGGCGCTCGCCGCGCGCGTGAAGGCGATGATCGCCGCGGGGGAAGCGGTCTATGACGAGGACGACAAGGCGCCCCGCCCGATGCGCGCGGGCGACGTGCTGATCCTCGTTCGGTCCCGCGGGACCGTGTTTCGCGCGATCATCAAGGCGTTCAAGCAGGCGGGTCTGCCTGTCGCCGGCGCGGATCGCATGGTGCTGCGCGAAGAGCCCGCCGTGGAGGACATGCTCGCGCTGCTGCGCGTGATCCTCGATCCGACGGACGACCTCGCCTTGTGCGTGCTGCTGAAGAGCCCGCTCATCGGCCTGACGGACGACGACGCCGACATCTACCCGCTCGCCTATGGGCGGGCGAAGGGCGACAGCGTGTGGGCGCGGCTCTGCGCGGCGGAAGATCCGAAATACGCCTACGCGCGCGCGTTCGTCGCCGACATGATCGGGCGCGCCGCCGATCCGCCCTACGAGACGCTGGCGGCTGCGCTCGAGGGCGTCGATCCGCAGGGGCGCTCCGGATGGCGGCGGATGATGGAGCGGCTGGGGCCCGAGGCGCGCGATCCGCTCGAGGAGCTTTTGTCGCGCGCGCTCGAATGCGCCCGCAACGGCCCCGCGACGGTGCTGCATCTCACCGCGGCGATCGAGGCTGACGAGACGCCGATCAAGCGCGAAATGGAGCATGGCGGCGGATCGGTGCGGATCATGACCGTGCACGGCGCAAAGGGCCTCGAAGCGCCCGTCGTGCTGTTGCCGGACACAACGGGCGGGCCGGATTCGGGCGGGAAGGACATTCTGTTCCTCGACGATCATGGCCCGATCGTCTCGACGTCGCGGTCTGGCGACGATGCGGTTGCGACGGCCGCGCGCCAGGAGGCGGCGAGGCGCGCCTCGGCCGAGCACCGCCGGCTGCTCTACGTGGCGCTGACGCGGGCGCGCGACCGCATGATCGTGTGCGGGCATCGCAGCAAGCGCGGCACGGGCGATGCGCACGCCGAAAGCTGGCACACGCTCGTCGAAGCGGGCATGCGCGAGGCCGGGGCCGTCGCGGCCGAGACGCCGTTCGGCGAGGGGCTGCGGTTTGGCGCGCCGCTGATCGCGGAGGCGCGGGATGTCGAGCCCGCCGTCGAGACACCGCGGCCCGCGTGGATGGATCGTCCGGCGCCGGACGAAGGCGTGAAGGCCCGATCGGCGGCGCCGTCGCAGCTCGGGCATTCGGCCGTGCGCCTCGTGCGGCTGGACGCCGAGCGCCGCTTCCAGCGCGGACGCCTGATCCATGGTCTGCTCGAGCGGTTGCCGGACGCCCCGGCGCTGAAGCGGCGTGCGCTCGCCCGTATCTGGCTCGGGCCTCAGGGCGCGACGGGCGCTGATGCCGAAGCCTTGATCGACGAGGCGATGGCGGTGCTCGAGCATCCCGATTTCGCGGCGGCGTTCGGGCCCGGCAGCCGCGCCGAGGCGCCGATCGCGGGCGTCGCGCCCGGGCTGCCGCCCGGCGGGGTGCGCGGCTCGGTGGACCGCCTGTTGGTGACGCCGGACAAGGTGTTGATCGTCGACTTCAAGACGGACAGGCCCGCGCCCGACGATCCCGGCAAGGCGCCGTTCGGCTACATCATGCAGCTCGCGGCCTACCGCGCGGTGCTGGCGCAGGCGTTTCCAGGGCGAACCGTGCGGTGCGCGCTGATCTGGACGGAGACGCCGAAGCTGATGCCCGTTCCCGCGGATCTGCTCGACCTGGCGCTCGCGCGGCTGGGCCAAGCGCCGCCGATGAGTTGAACCGGCGCGACTCGCGCCATACATCGGGTGTCTGCGGCCCCGCGTCGGGCGGTCCGGGCGCGGGTTGGAGGATGGGATCCCATGGCGACGGTGAAGGTGACGGACGACAGCTTCGAAAACGACGTGCTGAAGTCGGATACGCCGGTGCTCGTCGATTTCTGGGCGGAGTGGTGCGGCCCCTGCAAGCAGATCGGTCCCGCCCTCGAAGAGCTCGCCAAGGAATATGACGGCAAGGTCACGATCGCCAAGATCAACATCGACGACAACCCGCAGACGCCGAGCCGCTATGGCGTGCGCGGCATCCCGACGCTGATGGTCTTCCGCGGCGGCAAAGTCGCCGATACGCGCGTCGGCGCGATGCCGAAGAGCAAGATGGCCGAGTGGATCAGCGACATCACGTCGGTCTGATCACGGCTTTGGTTCAGGTCGGGGGATCGTTGTCCGCCAGAACCGCGCCCGCAAGATAGAGCGAGCCGCAGATCAGGACGCGCGCGCCGTCGGGCGTCTGCGCCAGCGCGGCCGTGACGTCCTCGGCCGTTGTCGCGGTGACGCCGAAGCGCGCGGCGGCGGCGGCGGTTTCCCGCGGGTCGCGGCTCGCGGCGGACTGCGGCACGGGGATGGCGACGATTCCGGCCGCCGCCTGTGCGAGCGGCGCGACGACGCCCTCGAGATCCTTGCGATCGAGCACGCCGAGAATGATCCAGGTTGGGCGCGGCGCCTGCGCCTGAAAGCGCGCGAGCGCCTGTGCGATCGCCCGCGCGCCGTGGGGATTGTGACCGCCATCCAGCCAAAGCTCGATGCCGCGTGCGCGGGCCTGCGCGGCGAGCGGGCCGCGCTGCAGGCGTTGCATCCGCGCCGGCCACACCGCTGAGGCGACGCCGCGCGCACAGGCGTCGTCGTCGAGGCCGAGCGCGCCGCCGAGGCGCGCGTCCAGCGTCTGCATCGCCACCACCGCAACGGCAGCGTTCTCGATCTGGTGGGGGCCGGGCAGCGACGGCGGCGGAAGATCCAGCAGGCGATCCAAGGTCTGCACCGCGAGACGTCTGTGTTCGGACCATGCGTCCCAGTCGACGCCGGCGCGCAGCAGCGGCGCCCCGACGGCTTCGGCGCGCGCCTCGATCACCGCGGCCGCATCGGCATGCTGGCGTGCGATCACCGCGGGAACGCCCGGCTTCAGGATGCCGGCCTTCTCGCCGGCGATCTTGCCGATCGTGTCGCCGAGGATGGCCATGTGGTCGTAGTCGACCGGCGTGATGACGCACGCCGCGGGCGTCGCGACGTTCGTCGCGTCGAGGCGGCCGCCGAGACCGACTTCGAGGATCGTCACGTCGGCGGGCGTTTCGGCGAACAGGAGGAACGCGGCGGCGGTGATGGCTTCGAAATAGGTGACGGCTCGCCCGGTCGCGGCGATGCGGTCGAGCGCGTCGATGAGGGCGGCGTCGCTCGCCAGGGTTCCGGCGAGGCGCACGCGTTCGTTCGGACGCACGAGGTGCGGCGAGGTGAAAACATGGGCGCGCAGGCCCGCGGCTTCGGCGATGGCGCGCGCGAAGGCGCATGTCGAGCCCTTGCCGTTGGTGCCGGCGACATGCAGCACCGGCGGCAGGCGCCGTTCAGGATGGCCGAGCGCCGCCAGCGCCGCTTCGATGCGGGACAGATCGAGCGCGTGGCCGTGATCGAACTCGACGCCGATCTCCGCGAGACGGGCTGCGACCGGGCCAGCAGTGCCGGGCGTGCCGACGATCACTCAGCCGCCTTGGCGCGGGGAGGACGCGCGGGCGCGGCGGTGCGCGCCGGGCGGACGAGCGGCTGCACCGTCGCTGCGGGTTTCGCATCGGTTGCGCCGTCGCCGTCGCGCGCGGAATCTTCGCGGTTGGCGAGCAGGATCGAGAGGAGAGCCGCGAGCGTCTGCTTCAGCTGGCGACGATCGACGACCATGTCGACCATGCCTTTCTCGAGCAGGTATTCGGCGCGCTGGAAGCCGTCGGGCAGTTTCTGGCGGATCGTCTGCTCGATGACGCGCGGGCCGGCAAAGCCGATCAGCGCGCCCGGCTCGGCGATGTGGATGTCGCCCAGCATCGCGTAGCTCGCGGTGACGCCGCCCGTCGTCGGATCGGTGAGGACGACGATGTAGGGCAGGCCAGCGCGCTTCAGCTCCTGGATGGCGAGCGTGGTGCGCGGCATCTGCATCAGCGACAGGATGCCTTCCTGCATGCGCGCGCCGCCGGCGGCGGCGACGCAGATCAGCGCGCACTTCGCCTTCACGGCGTGCTGCGCGGCGGTGATGAAGGCTTCGCCCGCGGCCATGCCGAGCGAGCCGCCCATGAACTCGAAATCCTGCACGAGCACGACGGCGCGCGCGCCGCCGATGCGGCCCTCGCTCGCAGCCATGCAGTCGTCGCGCTCGACCTTGGCGCGCGCGGCCTTGAGGCGATCGACGTAGCGCTTGTCGTCCTTGAAACGGAGCGGGTCGCGGGGGACGTCGGGCAGGGCGATCGGCGTTCCCGCGCCGTCATCGAACACCTGCTTGAAGCGCTGCGCGGGACCGATGCGCATGTGGAAGCCGGCGGGCGTGACCCAGTTCGAGGCTTCGAGGTCCTGCTGGTAGATCAGTTCGCCGGTCGTCGGGCACTTGATCCAGAGGCCGTCCGGCGTCTCGCGCTTCGGATCGGGCTTCTTCTCTTCGGCCTTCTTCTTGAGGCCAGGGCGGGTGAGGTTGGTCCACCAATTGCTCATCGGAGCGCTCCGGAGGGAAGTCGGGCCTGGCGTATGGCGGCGGCGAGGGCGCCGACCTTGGCGGCGACGCGCTGAGGCGCCTCCGCGGCCGGGCCTTCGGCGATGACGTCGACGATCGCGGATCCCACCACGACCGCATCGGCCGTGCGGGCGATGGCGGCGGCAGACTCGGGATCGCGCACGCCGAAGCCGACGGCGACAGGGAGATCGGTTGCGGCCTTGAGGCGCTGGGCGGCGGCGCGCGCCGCCTCGGGCCCGACGGCCTGGACGCCGGTCACGCCGGTCAGGGAGACGTAGTAGAGGAAGCCGGACACGCCATCGAGAACGGTCCGGAGGCGATTTTCATCCGTCGTCGGCGTCGCCAAACGGATCAAAGACAGTTGGTGCGCGGCGAACGCGGCCCGCAGCTCGAAATCCTCTTCCGGCGGCAGGTCGACGACGATCGCGCCGTCGACGCCGGCCTTGCCCGCGCGCGCGGCGAACGCGTCCTGGCCCATCTGCTCGATCGGGTTGGCGTAGCCCATCAGGATGAGGGGCGTGTCCGGATCTTCGGCGCGGAATTGGGCGGCGATATCGAGCACGGCCGTCAGCGTGGTCCCGGCTTTCAGGGAACGCAAGGCCGCACGCTGGATGGTGGGGCCGTCGGCCATCGGATCGGTGAAGGGAAAGCCAAGTTCGATCACGTCGGCGCCTGCAGACGCGGCAGCGCGGAGGATCGGCAGGGTGGCGGCAAGGTCGGGGTCGCCGGCCATGACATAGGCGATCAGGCCGGAGCGACCTTCCGCCTTGAGCGCGGCGAAGCGCGCAGCGAGACGCGGGGAGCCGGTCATGCGAGCTTCGCCCCGAGCGCGTCGGCGACGGTGAAGACGTCCTTGTCGCCGCGGCCGCACATGTTCATCAGCACCAGGCCGTCGGGGCCGAGGTCGCGGGCGATCTCCCCGGCGCGGGCGAGCGCGTGCGCCGGTTCGAGCGCCGGGATGATGCCTTCCAGGCGCGTGCAGAGCTGGAAGGCGTCGAGCGCGTCGTCGTCGGTGCAGGAGAGATAGGTCGCGCGGCCCGTGTCCTTGAGCCAGGCGTGCTCGGGGCCGACGCCGGGATAGTCGAGGCCGGCGGAGATCGAATGCGCGTCGGTGATCTGGCCGTCGCCGTCCTGCAGCAGGTAGGTGCGGTTGCCGTGCAGCACGCCGGGCTTGCCGCCGGTGAGGGCGGCGGCGTGCTGGCCCGTCTCGACGCCGTGGCCGGCGGCTTCGACGCCATAGAGCTTCACGGCCGTGTCGTTCAGGAACGGGTGGAAGAGGCCGATCGCGTTCGAGCCGCCGCCGACGCACGCCACCACCGCATCGGGCAGGCGGCCTTCGCGCTCGAGCATCTGGGCGCGCGCTTCGCGGCCGATGACGCTTTGGAAGTCGCGGACCATCATCGGGTAGGGGTGCGGGCCGGCCGCGGTGCCGATGATGTAGAACGTGTCGTGGACGTTGGTGACCCAGTCGCGCAGGGCCTCGTTCATGGCGTCCTTCAGCGTGCCGGTGCCGGACGTCACGGGGCGCACTTCGGCGCCCAGCAGCTTCATCCGGAACACGTTGGGCTTCTGGCGCTCGACGTCCGTTGCGCCCATGAACACCGTGCAGGGCAGGCCGAAGCGGGCCGCCACCGTGGCCGCCGCGACGCCGTGCTGGCCGGCGCCGGTCTCGGCGATGATGCGCGTCTTGCCCATGCGCTTGGCCAAGAGGATCTGGCCGAGGCAGTTGTTGATCTTGTGCGAGCCCGTGTGGTTGAGCTCGTCGCGTTTGAAGTAGATTTTCGCGCCGCCGAAATGTTCGGTCAGTCGTTCGGCGAAATAGAGCGGGCTCGGCCGGCCGACATAGTCGCGGGCCCAGACGTCCAGCTCGGCCTGGAACGCCGGATCGGCCTTTGCGATCTCGTAAGCGCGCTCGAGATCGAGCACGAGCGGCATCAGGGTTTCGGCGACGAAGCGGCCGCCAAACGCGCCAAACCGGCCGCGGGCGTCGGGCAGGCGATCATCGTTGCGGGGGGCCGGCGGAGACTGACCTTCGGGGGGCACTGACGAACCGTCCATGGGTGGGTGCGGGGGCGGGAGCTGGCTCACGCGGCCGCGGCGGCCAAAAAAGCCATAATTCGATCCGGGTCCTTTACGCCGGGCGCGCGCTCGACGCCAGAGGCCACATCCACCTGGGATGCGCCTGAGGCCCGCACGGCTTCGCCGACGTTCTCGGGGGTCAGGCCGCCGGACAGGAGCCAGGGCTTCGGGAACGTCCGCCCTGTGAGCAGGGTCCAGTCGAACGCGGCGCCGTTGCCGCCCGGCAGAACCGCGCCGGCCGGGGCCTTGGCGTCGAACAGGAGCATGTCGGCGGCCGCGGCGGCGGGGGCGACGGCCTCGAAATCCTCCGGCCGCGCGATCGCCAGGGCCTTGATGACGCCCTTGCGGGCGAACCGGCGGACCTCGGCGGCGCGATCGGGACGCTCCTTGCCGTGCAGCTGGATCCAGTCCGGCGCGAGGCGCGCCGCGATCTGGGCAAGCAGGGCGTCGTCGGCGTCGACGACGACGGCCACGGTGTCGGCGCGACCGCGTGCCGGGGCGGCGAGGGCCGCCGCGGCGTCCGGCGTCACGAAGCGCGGGCTCTTGGGAAAGAAGTTGAAGCCGAGATAGCGGGCCTCGCCGCGCAGCGCGGCGTCCACGGTCTCGGCCGTGCGCAAACCGCAGATTTTCACGAGCGCCATGACGCAGACCTAGGGCGCGACAGGGGCGCCCGCAACTGAGTCGTTTGGGGAGCTCACTTCTTCAGGGCGTCGCGGATCTCGCGCAGCAGCACGATGTCCTCCGGCGTCGGGGCCGGCGCGGCGGGGGCCGCTTCCTCCTTGGCCTTGAGGCTGTTCATCGCCTTCACGAGCAGGAAGACGACCCACGCCACGATGACGAAGCTCACGAGGGCATTGAGGAATTTGCCGATGGCGATCGCCACGGCGGGCTTCACCGTGCCGTCCGCCAGGGTGCGCTCGGGGGCGATCGGGATGACGATTTTGGAGAAATCGATCCCGCCGATCAGGTAGCCGATCGGGGGCATGATCACATCATTCACCAGCGACGTGACGATCGACCCGAACGCGGCGCCGATGATCACGCCTACGGCGAGATCCACGACGTTGCCGCGCATGGCGAAGTCACGGAATTCCTTGAGCATGGCCGCTCCCCGACGTTCAGCTGTCCGCTGCCCGGATTGAGCGGCCGTTCGCGGCCGGCGTCAATCGCCGCGCGCTGCGCCTGCGCCCAGATTCACTTTGTGGCGCAATTCCTTGCCCGCCTTGAAGAACGGGACGCGCTTGGCGCCGACATCGACCGACACGCCCGTGCGGGGATTGCGGCCCTGGCGGGCGTCCCGCTCGCGCACCGAGAAGGCGCCGAAGCCGCGCAGTTCGACGCGGTCCCCGCGCTCGAGCGCGGCGCAGATCGACTCGAACACGATGTCGACCATGGCCTCGACCTGGGCTGGCTTCACGTCGTCGGGGCTAGAGGCGCGCAACGCCCGCACCAGTTCGGACCGCAGCATTCTGATCACCCAAGTTCGCGCTCTAAGCGAATGGAAACAGGCACTTCCCCCGCCAGTCAAGCTAAACGAAAGCCAAATCCGTCTTCATTGAACAATGATCGACTTCGAGCGTCCGCGCGGTGGCCGATCTTGGCTGGTCGGCGCGGCTTGTCGCCAGCGTGCGCAAAGAAAAAGGCCGGAGCGCAGCGCGCCCCGGCCTCGTTCTTCTGCGATTTCAGAGCGATCAGCTCTTCTTGTCGCCGCGGAGCGCCGCGCCGAGGATGTCGCCCAGCGACGCGCCCGAGTCGGACGAGCCGAACTGCGCGATCGCTTCCTTCTCTTCGGCCATTTCCATGGCCTTCACCGAGAGCGACACGCGACGGACGGTGCGGTCGAAGTTGGTGACCATCGCATCCATGCGCTGACCAACCTCGAAGCGCTCGGGGCGCTGTTCCGAACGGTCCCGCGACAGATCGGACTTGCGGATGAAGCTGCGCAGCGCGTTGTCGTCGCCGAACGCCACTTCGATGCCGCCCGACGTGACTTCCACCACCTCGACGGTGAGGACCTGGCCACGGCGATATTCCGACGTGGACAGCGGATCGCTCTTCACCTGCTTGATGCCGAGCGAGATGCGCTCCTTCTCGACGTCGACGTCCAGAACCTTCGCCTGCACGACGTCGCCCTTGTTGTAGCGCTGGAGGGCTTCCTCGCCCTGCGCTTCCCAGGAGATGTCGGAGAGGTGGACCATGCCGTCCAGCTCCGGCGTCAGGCCGACGAACAGGCCGAACTCGGTGATGTTGCGCACTTCGCCTTCGATCACCGAACCGATCGGATGGTCGCGGACGAACTGGTCCCACGGATTTTCCATGACCTGCTTCAGGCCGAGCGAGATGCGACGCTTTTCGGCGTCGACGTCGAGGACCATGACCTCGACTTCCTGGCTCTGGCTGATCAGCTTGCCCGGGTGGACGTTCTTCTTCGTCCAGCTCATTTCGGAGACGTGGACGAGGCCTTCGACGCCCGGCTCGAGCTCAACGAACGCGCCGTAATCCGTCAGATTCGTCACGCGGCCGCGGAATTTGCCGTTGATCGGGTACTTCTTGTCGACGCCGTCCCACGGATCCGACTGCAGCTGCTTCATGCCGAGGCTGATGCGCTGCGTCTCCGGGTTGATCTTGACGATCTGCACACGGACCGTGTCGCCCACGTTGAGCACCTGGCTCGGGTGGTTGACGCGCTTCCAGCTCATGTCGGTGACGTGCAGCAGGCCGTCGATGCCGCCGAGGTCCACGAACGCGCCGTAGTCGGTGATGTTCTTGACCACGCCGTCGCGGATCTCGCCTTCCTGCAGCTGACCGACGATCTCGCTGCGCTCGGCGGCGCGCGTTTCCTCGAGCACCGCACGGCGCGAGACGACGATGTTGCCGCGCGCGCGGTCCATTTTCAGGATCGCGAACGGCTGCACGATGTTCATGAGCGGGCCGACGTCGCGCACCGGGCGGATGTCGACCTGGCTGCCGGGGAGGAAGGCGTTCGCGCCGCCGAGATCGACGGTGAAGCCGCCCTTCACGCGGCCGACGATCGCGCCGTTGACGCTCTCGCCCTTGGCGAAGCTCTTTTCGAGGCGCGTCCAGGCTTCTTCGCGGCGCGCTTTCTCGCGGGAGAGAACGGCGTCACCCAGCGCGTTCTCGATCCGGTCGAGATAGACTTCGACGATCTCGCCGACGGCCGGGCCCCGGCCTTCCGTGTCGACGAGGAATTCGCGCAACGGGATGCGCCCCTCGGTCTTCAGGCCGACATCGACGATGACGAAGTCATGTTCGACGCCGACGACGGTGGCGGGAACCACGCGCCCTTCCACCATACCGCGCCCGGTGAGGCTTTCCTCGAGCAGCGCGGCAAAATCATCCCGCGAGGGGGTCATCGTATCGTTGGCCAAACTCTCAGCTCCAATTTGAACGATTCAGGCCGACCGGTTGGCTCCGGCGGTCTAGGCGGCCCACTGCCGCCCCGGATTGACGTCTTGGCTGCCCGCGCCGCTCGGGAGCATTCACACCGGGGGGCCCGCCAAGGGGCGCTCGAGGTGAAGGCGCATGGCCGAAAACACGTTTCGCCCACCGGCGTTTTGCCGGAGGGCGTCAGCGATCAGGGCCGACCGAGCACGGCATCGATGATGGCGAATGCGCGCGCTGCCGCCTCCTCTATAGGGAGGCCGGTGGTGTCGAGCAAGTGCGCATCCGGCGCCTGCCGCAGCGGCGCGACAGGGCGGTTGGCGTCACGGGCGTCGCGGGCTTCGATCTGGGCGGCGACGTCGGCCAGCGTCACCGATTCGCCGCGGCCCGCCAATTCGGCGTGCCGGCGCGCCGCCCGCTCGGCCAGCGCGGCCGTCACGAAGAGCTTCACGTCGGCGTCGGGGCAGACGACCGTGGCGATGTCCCGCCCATCCAGGACGGCGCCGCCCGGCCGCCGGGCGAACGCGCGCTGGGCCTCCAACAGGCGGGCGCGCACGGCGGGCTTGGCGGCGACGATCGAGGCCGCTTGGCCCACGCGGTCGGCCCGGATGCGGACGTCGTCGATGGCGGCGAGGTCGAGTGCGGCGGCGGCGGCCGCGGCGGCCGCGTCGTCGGACGGGTCGGCGCCGGCGTCGAGCACGGCAAGGCCCACGGCGCGGTAGATCGCGCCCGTGTCGAGCACGGCGAGGCCGTAGCGAGCGCCGATGCGGCGCGAAAGCGTGCCCTTGCCCGAGGCGGTCGGTCCGTCGACGGCGATGATCATGCGCGGGCTTTTACGGGGCGGCGGGGCGGACGTCATCCTGTGCGCGTCAAGCACGCACGCGTCCATCAGTCATTCCGGGGCGCGCGGCACGCGCGAACCCGGAACCCAGGGGACCGGCCGCGCCGCCGAATGCCGAACACTGGGGAAAGGCGCATAGCCCGCTGAGAGGTCGCCTTCCCCGTCTCCTGGGTTCCGGGTTCGGCCTGCGGCCGCCCCGGAATGACGGCTCTGCGCGCCGTCACTGCCGCCCGTAGATCTGCCGGGTCGGTTGTTGGACGCGCCCCCAGCGGCCGTTGGCGCACACGGCGGTCGGGACGGCCATGACGCCGCCGCGGGTCTGCAGGAACGCGCCCGTCGCGCCGCCGGACTGCGTCATCTCGGCGTCGAGGTTGCGGCCGGCCTGCATGAGGCAGCCGGTGTTGCCGTCGCCCTGCTGGCGGATCGTGGCGCTGTTGTCGACGCCGCGCTGGTGCAGGGCGGCGAGGTTGTCGCGGCCGGATTGCGTGATGGCGCCGGAGAGCCCGCGGCCTTGCTGGTCCACGATCGCCTGGTTGCCCCTGGCCGCGGCGGGGCCGGCGGCGCCGAGGGCGAGCGCGAGGGCGAGGGCGGCGGCAGTGAGGGGCGAACGCATGTCGGTCTCCATCGAATGTGGCGGCGGTTATCGGGCGCCGCGCCTGAGCGCCGCCTGAGCGCGGCGTTCAACCCCCGTTCATGCCGGCGCGGACCGCGCGCGGCCGGGCGGCGGGGGGCTAGCCAAGCCGCCCAGCGGGCGCGTAAGCCGGGCGCCATGGATGTGCTCGCGCTTTCGCCCTTCGCTGCGCCGGCGCGGGGGACCGTCTCCGTGCCGGGGTCCAAAAGCATCAACAACCGCGCCTTGCTTCTGGCGGCGCTGGCGGATGGCCGCTCGACGCTGACCGGCGCGCTCGACAGCGACGACACGCGGATTTTCGCGGCCGGTCTGGCCGCGCTCGGCTTTTCCGTCAGTCATGACCGCGCCGGCTCGACCTTCACGGTCGACGGCTGCGGCGGGCGCCTGCCGGCCCCGCCCGGCGGCGTGGCGGAGATTTTCGTGGGCAACGCCGGCACCGCGGCGCGCTTCCTGCTGGCGCTTGCCGCGCTCGGCACGGCGAAGGTGCGTTTCGACGGCGTGGCGGCCATGCGCAAGCGGCCGATGGGGGATCTCCTCGCCGCGCTGGCGGCGCAGGGCGCGACGGTCGCGTGGGGGGGCGAGCCAGATCGCCTGCCCCTGACGATCACCGGCGCGGGGCTTGCGGGGGGGCGGATCGCGCTGGACCCCAGCCGGTCGAGCCAGCAGGTGAGCGCGCTTCTCATGGTCGCGCCGTTCGCCCGCAGCGACGCGACGCTCGCGCTGGAGGGGACGGTCGTCTCCGAGCCCTACATCGCCATGACGATCGACATGATGGCCGCCTGGGGCGCCACGGCCACGCGGGACCCCGATGGCGCGCTGCGCGTGCGCGCGGGCCAGCGCTATGCAGCCAAGCCGGCCTACGAGATCGAGCCTGACGCTTCGAGCGCGTCGTATTTCTTCGCGGCCGCGGCCGTCACCGGCGGGCGCGTGACCGTGCGCGGTCTTTCCCGGCAGGCCCTGCAGGGCGACGCCCTGTTCGTCGATGCGCTGGCGCGGATGGGGTGCGCCGTCGAGGACGGGCCCGCAGGCCTGACGGTGGCGGGCCCGGCGCGGCTCGCGGGCGTCGAGATCGACATGAACGCCATTTCCGACACCGCCCCGACGCTTGCCGCGATCGCGCCCTACGCCAGCGGCCCGGTGCTGATCACCGGCGTCGAGCACATGCGCTGGAAAGAGACCGATCGCGTGGCGGCGATGGCGCGCGAACTCGCGCGCATGGGCGCCGACGTCGAGGAGCGGCGCGACGGCCTTCTGATTCGTCCGTCCACGGTGCGTCGCGCCCAGGTCGCGACCTATGACGACCACCGCATGGCGATGGCGCTCGCCGTCACCGGCCTTGCGGGGCCGGGCGTCGACATCGAGGATCCAGGCTGCGTGTCCAAGACCTTCCCGACCTTCTTCGAGGTGCTGGCGGATCTGCGCCGCCAGTCGGACGCCGCGGCGGCGCACGGGCGCTGAAGCGGGGGCGTTCCGGCCCCGTTCAAAACAGGCTTTTGACAAGACTCCAGCATCATGGCAGGGGAGCGCCCTCGTTTTCAGGGGGGACCCCCATGGCCAAACCGGACTTGGGCGAGAAGCAGCTGTGCCCGAGCTGCGCCTCGAAGTTCTACGATCTGGGCAAGCGTCCGGCCGTCTGCCCGAAATGCCAGACGGCGTTCGATCCGAGCGACGAAACGGTGAAGCTGAAGCGCGTGAAGACGCGCACGCCGGCTTATGAAGCGGACTACGAGGACGACGAGGAGGCCCCGAAGCGCCGCCCCGTCGAAGGCGAGGACGGCTTCGAAGAGGAAGCGGACGACGCGCCGGAGCTCGATCCGGAAGCCGCGGACGAGCCGGTCCTCACGGGCGATGAGGACGAAGAGGAAGCGCCCTCGCCGGATGCGCTGCCGGCCGGCTTCTCCGAGACGGACGAGGACTCCGAAGTCGTCGCCGATGACGAGGACGACGGCGTGCCGCTGCTCGAGGACGACGAAGAATTCGCGGACGACGACCTCGGCGACGTGGCCGAGGGCGACGACGAGGAGCGCTGACGACAGCGCCCACAGGGCGCGGGGCGGCGGCGGAAAAGGGAGCGCGATCTCCGCTTGATCCGCCGCGAGCGAGCCACTATGGTCCGCGCCCTCGCGTTCGCGCGAACACCGACGCCCGCTTCCCCAAAAGCGGGCTCACATGGTCGGGGCCGTAGCTCAGTTGGGAGAGCGCGTGAATGGCATTCACGAGGTCAGCGGTTCGATCCCGCTCGGCTCCACCAACCTCCCCCTTAGACGCATCCGTCATCAATCAGGCTGTCGCGTCTCCGGGCAGGACGGCGCTCCGCCGACGACGCGCAGGCCGCGCGCGGCGCCACCACCGCCCGAAGCTCCCTGATTGGAGCGTTGACGCAAGCTCGGCCCAGGGTGACTTTGGGATTGGTCGTCCTTCCTCCGCCGTTGCGCGGAGAGGTGCGCGATGGAACGCCGCGGTTGCCGAAAGGCGCATCGGCGCTTGTGATCCCGAGGAGGAATCGACATGGCCGTTTCTACGAAGACTTCGATTGCAGCGATCGTCTGCGGACTGGGCGCAATGGTGCTCGCCGTCGTGTTGAGCGCCAACGCGCAATCTCGGCCCGATGAGCGGATTGTGGGATACTCCGTGTACGCGCATTCCCATTACGTGCTCCTGCAGCGATCGGATGGAAGCTTGCGCGCGTGCAGCGTTCAGCGCGATACGCCCCTGCGGCCTGCGCCCCGTTGGGACTGCAGCGTGCTTGATCCGCTGCCTTGAGCGCGCGCGTCAGGCAAAGACAACTCGGCGCGGGGCTCACAGTCAGAGCTTCGCCGCTGTTCCTAAGCGGAAACAGGCGCGCCAAGCTCGCGGTGTCCCGGCGATCGCCCAATAGGTCATGTCGCGAGCCGCGCGGCGCGCGTTCCGCTTCGGCTGCGATCGCGTAGGCAACGCGCAGCGATCAATTCGAATCCGTGCGACCCGCGCCGATCGGTCACGCGGCTGCGCTGGTCACCGTTTGACGCAAGGGATTCGCACGTTTGGTCTCGTCGGGTGAGTTCGGCGAACGGCGGCCCATCGGCGCCCTGAACTTGAGATTTCGCAATCCGCTTCCCTGCAATCGATGGTGACGTTCAGCCATTCGAAAAGAGGAGACGAAAATGGCGAGCGCACATTCGAGCAATGACGACGAAGTGAAAAAGACGTTGCGGCATGCGTCGGCGGAGTTAGGCCGTGATTTCTCCCGCACGGCGCGCGATGCGCAAGAAGCCGCACAGGATATTGCGACTGCGATTGGCCGGGCGACGGCGGAAGGGGCGCAGGATGCGAGCCACTCCTTGAGGAAGAGCATCCGCGAGAACCCGATCGCCTGGCTCTCGGCGGCGGCCGGCGTGGGCGTGCTGATCGCAATGCTCTTTACGCAGCGCCATCGCGCAAGCTGACCCCTGCGATGATGGCCATCGCATTCGCGATGGATGCCCACAGAGAATACCAATTGGCGCGGAGCCGGGGCGTGGCGCCGCGGCTCCGCGCCAAGAGGGCATGACCGCCGCGGCCGGTTGGATCGTTCGGACGCAGCCCTTGAGTTGGCGCTGGGCCTAAGCTTCGGCGCGCCAGGTTCGCTCTGGGCGCCTCGAAAACTTTGCGATCGCCGCGGCTGGCGCGCTTATCCCGCCCCGCGAAGGCCGCCCGCCTCGAACGAATCTCCCTGGATGAGGCGGCGCAGGCGCGACGCGCTCGGGATCCGGAACTGGTGAGGATTCGTGAGCTCGATGAGGCCCATCTTCGCGAAGCGGTTGAGGGCGCGGCTCACGGTTTCGATCGTGATCCCGAGATGATCGGCGATGTCGGCGCGCGGCATCTCGATGGTGCAGGACGAGGTTGCTGCGTTTGGAATGCCGAGCAGAAAGTCTGCGACGCGCTGTTCGGCGCTGAAGCAGCCCAAGCGCGTCTGGGAACGCGCGCCGTCGTTCAGCTCGAGGGCGAGCGCATTCATGATCGCGTCGCGCACGAGATCGTTCGTACGAAGCGCGGCCTCGATCGTGTCGACCCGGAAGAACGCGATCCGCGCGTCATTGATCGCTTCCGTGGAGTGCCGCGGCACACCAAGCGGGCAAAGCCCGATGATGTCCCCTGCGACAGAAAACCGCGAGATGTGACGGCGGCCGTCCGCGGTCATGCGGAAGCACCGTAGCGTGCCGGAAAGGACGCCGAGAATGTGCCCCATGGGGACCCCTTCCATCGACAGATGACGCCCGGCCGGCGCCACGCGCACGACATGCGGCGCATGCGTCTGAAGGACCTGCAGGGGAGAGGCGGAAGCGTCTGCCGATCCGCCGGCGTCGTCACCGCCTGCATGCCCGGCGGCCGTTTTTCCGGAAAGACGAATGACCGAAAAACCCAGGTCGACGCCCTCGATCATCTTGAAGCCCCCATCGTGCAGACTGAAGCATCGGGCGCGAAGTTTTTGATGCTCATGCTTCTCAAAGACGAGGCAGAATACTCGCCCACTTCGCGCGTCTGAGGTTACGATTCCAAGCCGGTTGTGTTCCGTTCAGACCGGTACTTTTTCTGCTCCAGCGAGGCGTATGCGGATCGTTTGCGCGGCGGCGTCGGTCGCGGGTGTGGGTGCGCGATCACGCCGCGCGCGCAAGGGCGCGCATGCGACCGACAGTCGGTCGATCGTCAGTGTGGCGCTTGCGGGCGCGTCAGCGCGAGCGCCGATCGGTAAGCTCCGGAATCGACGTAAATCTCGGCCAGGACCGTGCGGAGTTCGGCATTGTCCGCGTTGCTGGCGACGAGCTGTTCGAGAGCGGCCTGCGCCTCGCGCGGATGGCCAAGCCGGACGAGGAGCGCCGCCCGCAGAACTTCCGTGTGCGGTTTGGGCGGCTGCTCCGGGCGCGGAAGGCGGGCAAGCGCCAATCGGTACATGTCCTGCGCCGCCAGCGCGCTCGACGGTTCGAGTGCGGAGGCAAAGTCGAACAGGTCGCGGCTTCCGAGCGGCGCGAAGCTGGCGGCCTCGCGGTAGCCCGCAACGGCTGCGTCAAGGGCGCCGCGACGCTGGGCCGCGTGCGCGGCTTCGAGCGCGACGCGCGCACGGCACGAGCGGGCGGCCGACGTGCGCGGCGGTCCAACGGTCACTGCAAGCGCGCGCACGGCGTCGTCGTCTCCGACGGCGCACGCGATAGAAAGCAGCTCTCCGGCCTCACCGGGCGTCAACGGCAGTCTGACGGCGGCGTCTAGAACGGCGCGGAGTTCCGGGGACGGACCGCGCCAGCCCAGGAACCGTGTACGGAGCACGGCCAGAGACGGGCGCGACCTCGCGGTGTCGAGGCGCGCGAGAAGCGCAAGCGCGGCGTCCGTGGAGGTGGCTTCGGCGAAGCGTTGCACCCAGCGCGCGGCCTCGCCGTCGTCGCCGCCTTCGATTTGCGCCTTGAGCCATTCCGTATCGGGGGCGATGCCGTGCGCGCGCCAGAGGTACAGCAGGTCCTGCGTCGCGGGGCTGTCCGGCCCGGTGCGGGCGGCGGCCTGGGCGAGAACGGCGCATGCCGCCGCAGGGAACCCGATCGCGGCGAGGTCGCGCGCGGTGCGGCGTTGCTTCTCGACGCTCCCCGCTCGTGCTTCGGCGATCAGGAGATCGCGGAGCGCTGGAGCCTGGCCATGCGCGCGCATGGCTGCGATGAAGGCGTCGCGCTCGGGCGGCTCACGCCAGGACCCGTCACGGGTCATCGTGGCGCGCACGAGATCGAAATCGCCATAGGCGAAGAGGTCGTGCGCGATGACCGTGCGCGACGCTCCCGTGGCGTGCGCGCGTGCCGCAAGGAGGCCGCGTGTGAGCTCCCCGCGGATCTCTGGGTTTGTCGATGCCGCCACACGCAGCGCGTAGTCCAGCGCGGCCTGGGCTTTCGGTGAGTCCTGCGCGCGCGGCCGCAGCACCTCGACCGCGATATCGGCATGTCCGGCTTCCACGATCGCCGGTGCGACGGCGAGCACAACGGATGTAGCGACGCTTGGTCCAAGCCAGCGCTGCGCGAACCGCCGCGCGGCGTCGACGTCACCCGCCGCCGCCAGAGCTTTGATGAGAAAAACGCCATCGGCCGGGGTGTCGCCCGGGCGGAGGCCCGGCGCCAGCCGGCGGGCCAGCGTGGCGGCGCCGATCGTGTCGCCGCGATCGGCGAGGGCCCGCGCCAGCCGGAGCATTTCGTCCGGCGCGGCGGCGTCGAGCGCGACGAGATCGCGCAGCGTCTCGACGACGAGGGCCGGCCGGTTGCGTCGCGTGTAGAGATCGATGGCGGAGCGGAGGTCGCGCGGCGAGGCGTACCGGCCGAACGATCCGTGAAGCAGCGCGAAGTGTGCATCGACGTCGCCCGCGGCGCCCAGGTAGCGCAGCATCGCCCGCATATAGTCCGCTCCGGGCCGCCGTGACTCCGGCGAGGCGCGAAGGATCTCCATCGCTTCGCGCGGGCGGTTGTTCGCATAGGCCGTGTCCGCCCGCATCGTCGCTTCGCGCATGGCGACGGCGCGCTGCTCCATGCGGGAGGGAACGAGCGAGACCGTCAGGATTCCGGCCAGCGCTGCAGTCGCCACCGCCAACGCCAAGGTGTGCAGGGGCCAAGCTGTAGGGAGAGTGGATTCACGCGCCACGAGGGGGCTCCGGAAGGACACGATCCAGCAGGATCGTGCCGACATAAGGCGTATGGTTCATCGCGCGTTCGCGGGCGTAGATTGCGCGGACACCGTCGATGTCTTCGGGATCCCAGTAGTCGAGGCTGAAGACGGGCAAAGGCGGACTAGCCGTGCGTGCCGGATCGAGAAGCGCGGCGTGGCTGGCGACGGCGTCGTCTGTCGCGAGGCCGTAACGCCGTGTCGCGAAGTCGTAGGTCGTCACGAGACTTTCGGCGAGCACCGCATCGATGATCGTATCGACGTCGCGCAGGAGCGGATAGCCGCGGTTCATCATGATCGGGATGTCGCCATACCGCGCTCGGATCGCGGCGAGGAGCGAAACGGCGGCTGTCCGCATGCCACGGTAGCGGTCAGGCTCCAGTTCCTCCAGGTGCAACGCCGAATCCAGCGTGTCGAGAAAGATCCCGGTGAAGCCCTGCGCAAGCACCTGCGGCGTGACCGTCTCGACAATGAATCGTCGCCAGGACGGCGACCGCACGTCGACGACGAAGCTGCCGGGCCAATTCGGGTTCTCCTTCACGAGGGGGCTCGTGTCTGCAAGCTGCGGCGCGAAGCGGCCCGTCGTGCTGAACTCGCCGACCGAGACATACCCGAGCGCCATCGCGCCGCATGCGGTCACGTCGGTTATGGGAAAGGGGTAATTGGGATCGAGAACGACGAGCGCGTAGGCGCCGAAGGCGTCCGGCGGCGCCATCGATCCGTAGTATGCGGCCCACGCGATATCGCTTGGAATGCGTCGCCGCGCGCCCGGCGTTTGGCGCGCCGCGGCCGGCGCTGCACGAAGGCCCAGCCCCAACAGACCGGCAAGGCCCATCAGGCTACGCCGCGACAGGATTGCGCGCGGCGACGGGGAGGGGTTCGGCAGAGGAGGCATGCGTGTTCGCCATCCAGCTCAGGGTTTCGACAAGGCCCGTCTCGATCGGTGTTGAAGGCGACACGCCGAGGACACGCGCCAGATAGGACGGATCGCCGACGGATCGGTGGATGTCCCCTGCGCGCGGCGGCGCGAACGCGAGCGCGCTGCGCGCGCCCGTGAGCCGGGCGATCGTGTCGGCGAGATCACGAACGGCCGTCTCTCGCCCCGTGCAGACATTGAACACGAGCGAACGGCCACATGAAGCGCCGTGCATCGCCGCCTGGAGCGCCTTGCAGACGTCGCCCACGAATACGAAGTCGCGCGTCTGCGCGCCATCGCCGAAGATCGTGACGCCCAGGCCGCGCAGGAGACGCTCGGCGAAGATCGAGATGACGCCGGAATAGGGCGATCGCGGGTCCTGGCGCGGCCCGTACACGTTGAAGAAGCGCAGCCCGACGGTGCTCACGCCATGCGTCCTCGCGGCGGCGGCGGCGTGGAGCTCGCATCCCAGCTTGTCCGCGCCATAGGCGGTGATCGGACGCGTCGGCGCACGCTCCGTCAGCGGATGGCGCCGAGCCTCGCCGTAGACCGCCGCGGACGAAGCGTAGACGACGGGGAGAGGGCCTTGACGGGCGCGCAGGGCGCCCTCGAAGACGGCGACGGCGCCGCTGAGGTTGGTCTGGTGTGTGCCGAACCAATCGGTGTTGGCGGCCTGGACCGAAGCGATCGCCGCGAGATGGAAGCAGCCGTCGACGCCTGCCATGGCGGCGCGGACCGCCTCGGCGTCACGAACGTCCGCAAAGAGAAACTCCGCATCCGGAGAAACATTCTGGCGAGAGCCCGTGGACAGATTGTCCAGAACCCGCACGTCGTGCCCGTTCCGCAGAAGGTCATCGACCAGATGAGACCCGATGAAGCCTGCCCCGCCCGTAACAAGAAATCGCGCCATGACCGGGAAATCCGCTTTGCTGATCGAACGACCGGCCCCGGACGGGAAGGTCGCCAGCCGCGCGACGATAGGGGACGCGAACGGTGCGAGATTGCGCTATGTCAAATCGGATCGGGTCGCACGGCGCTCCGCGCACCGTGCGTTGAGGGGCGTGCAGACTCGTTCGTCGTGACGAAGGCGTGGTAGGTGAGCCATGCCGTCTCCCGCGTGAGCGTTGCAAACGCAAAGAGGAACGTCGTCACCGCCGAAGCCAGGTACCCGTATCCGTGAAGCGCAGGCCCAAAGGGCAGGAGAACGAGCGTGAATCCGGCGTTGGTCACGACGCCGACGAGAGCGATGGCGAGCGCGTGCCGCCGCAGATCGAAATAGAGGAGAAAGCACAGGCAGACCAGGGCGGCTGTCTGGAACGCGACGCCGAACAGCGCTGCGCGCAGCGTTCCCGCGAGGCCCGGCTGGAGATCAAAATGCGCAACGGCTTCGTAGCTGAAGATCACCGCGGTGGCGGTGATCAGGATTCCGGCGCCAAGGAGCGCCAGCGCGCTTCTCGTTGCAAAGTCATCCAGCGCCTTCTGGCGAAGCCGCACTTCGCGCTGCGAGGCCTTGCGGCCGAATGATCCGTAGAAGCGTCGGTAGAGCCGGTAGAAACTCGGTTCGACGTTGACGAAGAAGACCGCCATGACCGGGATGGCCGTAAGCTGGGCCCAGAACAGGGCGGAGTCATAATCCGGCATCGTGGGGAAGCCGCCCGCGCTCAGCGTGACCACGCCGTTCCCGCCGCTGGCCCACATGATGATCTTGTCGACCCAGCCGCCAAGCGTGGTGCACAGACCGATGACCGGCAGCTCCCAGTAGCGGGCGTAGGCGCGCAGCAAGCGCGGTTCGAACCTGACCGACGCGCCAAACTCCGCCGTGGTGCGCATGACGAGGACGCCAACGGCGACCGCAAGGCCGACGCTGAAGGCGTTGAGGAGCGTGGCGACATCGTGCGTGCGCGGAGCGTGTGCGAGCGCGATCGTGACCGACATCCCCGCCAGGAACGCCACAGTGATCGAGACGTGGCGCCGCAGCACACCGGCGAAGGGGATCGTCAGCCACAGGGCGCCGAGGAGGAAGAACGTCGTCGTGGCCGCCGTGGCGAGCGGCCCCTTGAGCAGAACGCCGAAAACGGGAGCCACGACGATCGAGCCGATCAGCGCGAACAGTCCCACTGCGACGACCCAGGCGCTCTGCAGCGCGCCGCGCCGTTTCGCGTAAAGTTCATCCGCCAGGAAGCGCGTGACCGAAAGGGCGAGCGGCGCCGAGATCATGCTGGAAAGGAGGAAATCGTAGATCAGGATGGTCCGGAAGTCCTGGATCATCGCCTGCGATGCGTCCGCGATCGTCGACACACCCGCAATTGCCAGCGCCGTGAAGATCCAGGGCCCCGAGACCACCAGCATCCCCGCGACATAGGCCCCCGACACGTTCGTCAGGTCGTCGGACGCCGCCATACGCTCGAGGGAGAAGCCAATGCCCGCCACCTCAAGCAACCTTCGCCGCGCCGCCGGACAGATAGGCGGCGTAGAGATCATTGTAGATCCGGTCGATCCGCGTCTTGTCATACGAGCGATGGACGCGACGGCGCATCACCTCGCCCATCTGCAGGCGCAACGCATCGTCGGCCAGCAGGCGCCCCACAGCCCGCGCGATCATCGCGGAATCGCCGATGGGCGTGACGATCCCGCCGTGGCCCGTAACGTCGTCGCCGGGCGATCCTTCGATCAGGTCGCGGCAGCATCCCACATCGGTCGTCACGCTCGGGATGCCGGCGGCGCCCGCCTCAAGGACCACGAGCGGTTGCGCTTCGGAGATGCTCGTCAGCACACAGACGTCGATGCGCGGGAGGAAGGACGCCACGTCGGCGCGACCGGTGAAGCGCAGGCAGGAGTCCAAGCCCTCGGCGCGCGCGAGCTTGCGGCAATCGGCGGCGTAGGTGGGATCTTCATCGTCGGGGCCGATGATCAAGGCCTCGAGGTTCGGCGCCTGCCGGCGGAGCGCGGCGCAGGCAAGGATGAAGGTGCGGACATCCTTGATCGGCACCACCCGGCCGATCAGAGCGATGGTGGGGCGGCGAAGGGGGCTCGGGATGCGGCGAACCGCCGACCAGCGCGCGACGTCGACGCCGTTCGGGATCACGCGCAGCTTGTCCGGCGCGGCGCCGTCCGCGAGCTGAAGCACCTGATTGCCACGATACAACGTCACGATCTCGCTGGCCGCATCGTAGGTGAGGCGCGACAACGAAGCGAAGAGCGCGGTCCAGAAGTCGCGCAGGGCGCACAGGCGCTCGGTGATGGAATATCCCTGGGCGCCGGTGTCGTAGAGCCAGTCGGCGAGGCACAGCTCGATGCGTCGTTCGTTGGTGTATATTCCATGCTCCGTCAGGACCAAAGGCCGTCCGGTCGTCAGCGCCGCGCGCGCGCCGAGGAGGCCGGCATAGCCGGTCGAGATCGCATGATAGACGGAGGCATCTGGCAGCGGCGCGCCGAGGATCGCGATCAGGCTGCGCAGCATGACACGCCATGTCCAGAAGAAGTCCAGAAGCGGCGCATCCGGAAGAAACCGCGTGGCCGCCGCCTCCATCGCGCGCCATCCGGCGCGACTGTCCAGAAGGGCGGACTGGCCGATGTTGCTCGCGGCGAGGGTTTGCACGAGCCGGTTCAGGTCGCTGGTCGTTGGCCGCAGGATCAGGGATTCCACCTGCGCGCCGACCTCGGCGACGAGGCGATGATCGGCGCTTGTCGCGCGCCGGCCCGGAGCGCCGCTGTCGAGGGCGAGCGTGGTCCAGGCCACGACATTGGGCGGGACGGTGTACTTCGCTTCACGCGGTGTCTGATCCGGCATGATCGAAACGAGGTGGAAGCTCAAGTGCGGCGCCGCTTCGATCAGCGCTTGCGTCCATCCCGAAACGCCGCCCGCCACGAACGGATAGGCGCCTTCAAGGATCAGGCAGACGTCGGCCCTGGTCATTGCACGGGCCTCATTTGACCAAACGTGGACACCGGCTTCGGCTGTGGGGCAATTGCGACGAGAGGGCGTGTGCGCCGAGCGCGGCGGCTGGCGGCGGCGCCGACCTGAGCCGACGTGACGCTTGCATCGAGCGCGAGCGCGGCGGCGAACGCCACTTCGGCCTGTTCGAGGACCGTCGACCGGCGATCGTCGTTCAAGAGCCCGGACAGGGCAAAATCAAGCCGTGACTGTCCGAGCGCGACCCATTGTGCCGTTGTCGCGGGCGGGTGCGCGGCGCGTGCGTCGACGCGAGCGCCATAGCTCTGGCTGAGCTTAGCGAGCGCCGTGGCTGCAAGAACGCGTACGGAGGATTGGCCGCGGCTCAGCGCCAGCGAAAGCGCATGCGCCATGCCGGCGTGGTAGTTCTGTGCGAGCGCGGCAAGGGCGCGAAGTTGAGATGCGGTCGACGCGTCCGCGAGGACGTCGCACAGGGGCTGCACCGTGCTCGCGCCGTCAAGGCGAACCCGGCCGTCCTGGATCGATCCGGCGATCGCCGCGAGGGCCTCGACGGGATCGTCGTCGATTTCGGCGTCGATCGCCGCTGAGAAGAGCGGTCGTGGTTCGCCGCGGACGGCCTCCGCGGCGACGACGGCGACCCAGATGGCGGCGCCCAGTGCGCCGGCGATCGCCATCCAAATCGCGAGTTGAGACGCGAGTCCGCGTGTTCTTTCGTCCCGGAAGCCGGCGATCGCGCAGGCCGCCAGCGCCGCGGCGGAGAGGCGCACCACGAGAGGAAGCCATTCCGGCGCCGCGCCCCGGGCGCTCATCGTCCCGGCGAGACCGTCGATCAGGCTCAGGCCGGCCGCGAGCGCCCCCAGCGCCGCGACGTCGCCCCAGGGAAAACGCTCAGGACTCACGCGAAACCCTCTTGAAGGCGGGGTGGAAAGCGACGACCGGAGAAGGAGACAATTGCGGCTCCAGCAGAACGCCGAGCGCAAGCCCGAGCAGCTCCGCGCGCCGGCCCAGATGCGCCGCATCGGTCGGGCTGAGATCGTCGATCCGCCAGACGATCAGGAGTCCGCTTATGTCGTCGGCAGCGACGATCGGCGCCGCGACGGCGATATCGTCCGGCAGGCCCGCGATCACGGCCGCCCGCCTCTGCTCGAACAGCGTCGTCGTCACATCCTGCGAAAGCTCCAGCCCGTCGAGCGTGCCATCGGCGGCGGCGGGATCAGACGAGAAGATCCAAATCGTGATGTTGGGTGTGCCGAGGCAGTGTTGTGCGAAGGCCGAGAGACTCTGGCGCACGGTGTCGCGGCCTCCGGCGCCGATCGCCGCGATGTCGCGAATGATCGTGTTGACGGTTGCGGTGTCGCTGGCGATCCGCGCCTCCAGGCGCTTGATTTCCCCGCACGCGCGGGTGAACCCCGTTGCGATGGTGTTGGCGTGACTCAGAGTTTCGTCCAGCCGGGCTTCGAGCGCGCGCAACTTGCGGATGTGAAGCGATCTCAGGCCGCCGAACGCAACGGCGGCGAGCAGCCACATCGCGGGAAGCGCCAGGATCGTTGAGGTGTACTCGAAAAAGTCCTCGGCGCCGCGGTGAGGGACGCCGCGGGCGTACAGCGCGAGGGAGGCCGCCGCCGCGCCGATCGCCCCGCCCCAGGCGCCATACTGGACCGCGGCGAACAGGACGATGATCCAGAACGGATGCGGGGCGAGCGTCGCAAGCGCGCCGTGGAACACGAGCCGGTCGAGAGCGACGAGGACGGCGAGCGAAACGCCGATCTCCATGGCGCAGCGCCGAAGCGAGCTGGAAGGTGAGGAAAAGTCCGAAAACGGAGCGTTCGAGGATTCCATGGAGAATTCACTGAACGTCGGGGGCATCGCCGGGCTTGATCAAGATCAAGCGGCGTCAAAATGTCCTTCGAAGGTAGATTTCGGCGAACCCATAGGGCTGGGTGGAGACGCCGCGCGTCGCGACGTCGCTGTACTCGGCGCGCAACCCAAGGCGGACGTTGGAGCCGATCGGCGTTTCCGTGAGGATGAAGCCATACGGGCCCTGGGTGTCGTTCTCGGTGTCACGGCGATAGCCGAAGGCGATCGTGGAATGTCGTCGGTCCGGATCGCCGAAGGTTTTCGCCGTCCCCGCGGAGAGAATGAAGCGGTCGGCCACGTCGATCGGGGCGAAGGGCGCGCCGCCCGGTCCCGGCCGGCGCTTGACGGCGAAGAACGCCTCCCGATCCAAGGCAAGCGTAAGCCGCCACGGCGCAGGCGCGGTGCGGTCCCCGAACGCGTACTCCATGGCCAGCGCGCCCCTCGTGGATCGCGCAACGTCGTCTTCGCCGTCGACAGCGTAGGTCGCGACGCCGATACGACCGCGCACGGACCAACGCCCACGGGTCACGTCGGCGCCAAAGTCGACATGATCCGACGTCGCGTCGCTCGCGAGCGCGGCGGCGTAGGGCCAGTAGGGGTCGTGGTACATGGCGCTCGCCTCGACGAATCCCCAGGGGCGGAGGCGGCGGAAGCTCGCGCCCGCGCCGAGTGTGTCGTCGGTGGCGACGAGGCGGAGGCCAACGCGCCCGGCTACGAGCGTGTCAGCGACCTCGACGTCGAGCTTGCGCCTACTCGTTTCGATGGGGCCGATGGATCCATCGAGGCGCGTGGCCTGATCGGCGTGGGCGGATCGGTGCTCGAGCGCGGCGGTCCATTCCGGCGCGTCGAGAGGACGGCGCGCGAAAGTCAAGCGAACGCCGCTCATTTCGTCGGCGCCCGAGGAGCCCTCGAAGAAGCCGGTGAGGCCGGCGTACGAGGGATGGGCGCGCACGAGCGCGTCGCGGCGCGCGGCAGCCGCCGGATCCGCCGTGAGAGTCGCGACGCGCGCCCAATCGACGGCGGCTTGCCGCCAGCGCCCCGTCGCCTCCTCGATGCTGGCGCGCGTGCGCAGCGCGCCGACCTCGTCGGGATGGGAGGCCAGAATGATCGCCACCTCGGCCCGCGCGTTGCGGTAGTCGTGCAGGCCGAGGAACGCGCGTGCACGGACGACGCCCTGGCGAATGTCGAGGCGCGCCTGGGGATCGGCGTCGCTCGTCTGTGGCGCTTGCGCGGAGTTCGTTGCGGTGATCGGCGGCGGCGCATCCAGGTGTTGCGATTGCGCCCGCGCTGGCGTCGCCAAAAGCGTGGCGGCGAGCAAGGCGACGAGCGGGGACACGACGAAACGCAGCATGCGGAGACGTCCTCTTGGCCGCGCACCGGCGCGGGCGCGCGCATCAGGCGAGAATGAAATCGCTCGACGTGATCGCATTCGTCCCGACCCCGTTCACGCCGAGGATGGTGAGGACGTCCGCGCCGATATGGACGAGCGTGTTGTTGGCGACGACTTCGATCCACACCGCGAAGGCGCTCGTCGTGCCGATGTCGGCGGGCGTCAGATGGTAGGCGGAGATGTCGATCAGATCCTGGCCGCCGGTTGGGTTGGCGTCGAAGCCGCCGGTGATCGTATCGGCGCCGAATCCGGCCTGGAGAACGAACGTGTCGCTGCCCGTGCCGCCATTGAGCGTGTCGTTGCCGGCGCCGCCGTCGATCCGGTCATTGCCGCCGCCGCCGGTCAGGACGTTGGCGCCGGCGTTTCCGGTCAGGACGTTGTTGAGGCCGTTGCCCGTGCCGTTGATGTTGGCCGCGCCCGTCAGCACAAGGTTCTCGAAGTTCGCGCCGAGCGTCCAGCTCACGGAGCTGCGCACGGTGTCGGTTCCGGCGCCCGTGCCTTCGGTGAGCGTGTCGCCGCCATCCGTGATGTAGGTGTCGTCACCTGCGCCGCCGATCAGCGTATCGACGCCGCCACCGCCGTCGAGCACGTCGTTTCCCGCGCCGCCCGTCAACGTATTGGCCGCCGTCGTCCCCGTGAGCTGATCATCGCCGCTGCCGCCCGTGGCGTTCGAGATGTTGGCGATCGACTGAAACCCCGAGGCCGCCCCGGTGGCGAGATTGACGCTGACGCCGACGAGCGTGCCGGCGTAGGTGATCGTGTTGGCGCCGGCGCCGAGATCGGCCGTGACGATCTCGATTCCCGTCAGCGTACCGCCCTCCAGCGTCGTGAGGACGCCGCCCGCATAGATCACGTTGAGCGTGTCGCTGGCCGCCGTGCCGGAGACGATCAGCGTATCGATGCCGGCGCCGCCGTCCATGGTGTCGGCGCCGTCGCCGATCGCGTAGATGAACGTGTCCGCGCCATCCCCGCCGAGGACGCGATCGGCGCCGGTTCCGCCGGTCAGACGATCCGGGCCGCCGAGGCCGTCGAGCGTGTCGTTGCCGGCGCCGCCGCTGATGATGTCTTCCTCACCGCTGCCGGTGAGGACATTGGCGGATGCGTTGCCCGTGAGCGTGAGGCCCGGCACGTTGGTGATGGCGACGGCGATCGCCTGGGCTACGAAGGCGCCGGCCTGGTCGGTTGCGCGGACGATCAGGTCATAGACATTGTTGGCGCCGGTGTCGGTTGGCGCCTCGTAGTCTGGCGCGACCGCCATCGAAAGCTGCCCGGTGGCGCTGTTGATGACGAACGCCGCCGCGTCGGCGCCGCCGCTGATCGAATAGGTGAGCGGCAGACCCGTGGGCGAAAGCGCGGTGATCGTCGTGACGCTCGTCGTGTTCTCCGCGATCGAGACTTGCGCCGTGGCGCCCCCGCCGTTCGACGTGATGACGGGCGTGGTCGGAACGCCGATCGAAACGCTGTGGGCGCCATTCGCGCCGAGGTCGATCGTGAGGATATCGCCGACCTGGCTCACGATGGAGGCCCCGGTGACGCTTGCGGGCGTCGCGCCCTTGAGGTCGATGATGACCTTGCCTTCGCCCACGACGCTGAAGGCGAGATTGGCGCCGTCCCCGGACAATGAGATCAGCTCGGCGCGCGCCGGCAATGCGGTGATGTGGGTCACGTCGTCGGCCGCGGCGCCGAGCGTGATCGTGAAATCACCGCCGTTCTTCGGGAGAAACACGCTGTCGCCGTCATAGGCGTACCAGTTCAGGACGCTCTTGATGACGGATGTTCCAAGGTGATCGAGATCAAGCGCGAACTTGCCCGCATCCGCGGACACGACCTTGGCCGTGACGATGTTGCCGGAAACGGACAGCGTCAGACCGACCTTTTCCATGGATTCGATCCGCTTCGCGAGATCCGTCATGGTGACGAACTCGGCGCCGGAGGCCGCCGCGGCGGCGATGAAGTTCGTGTACATCGCCAGCGTATAGGGCGAGGGGACGCCCTGATCGACACTCCACGTCGTCGGGCCATAATCATGCCACGGCCAGATCACGACGGGCGTATCAGCGTGCGCCGTCAGCGCGTTGAACTCGGAGAGCCACGCCGCATAGGCCTGATCGGCGGTTTTTCCCTGGAAGCCGACGAGCGTGAAATCGAAGCTCATGTTCGGCGCGAGATAGACCTTGTCCTGGACGCCGGGCGTGAGATAGCCGAACGCGCCGGGATATCCCGCGCCGACGAGCGAGCCGCCGCCGGTCAGATAGTCGAAGTACTGGATCTCGCGCAGGGAGGTGGGCAGGCGTTCCGGCGCGCCCGGCACGGCGGCGCCGTTGATCGGTACGCCCAGCTGTTGCTCCAGAAGGAGTTGGCTCTGGTTGAACTGGAATTCGATGTCGGCGGGGGAGAGAAGGTTCGTATCGTCCGGGTGCGTGAAGGTGTGCGTGCCGATCTCGTTCCCCATCGCCATGATCTTTTGATAGATCGGCCCGGATACAGCCCAGTTCGTCGCCTGATCGTTCGCGGGGTTGGCGCCGATGTCGACGAAGTACGATCCAACGAAATTGTACTGGTCCTTCCACGCCTGGAGGATCGGCAACAGGCGATCATAGATTCCAGGGCCGCCGCCGGGGGGCGAGACATCGGCCAGCTCCATGGCCTGGTCCATGTCGGTGCGCGACGCGAGGATGCTCTTGTCGCGACTGAGCTGCACGCCGGCCGTGACGCCCGCGCCATTCACCGCCCAATCGATGGCGTGCTGGAGCTGGTTGTTGTCGCCGAGCAGCGCTTCGGTTGCGAAATGCACGTTGCGTCCGCCGGGCTCGGAGGCGACGACCGCGCTGAAGGACCGGCCGTTGATCGTCTGCGTCGCCAGGGTCGTTTGCGCGGGGCCGGCGCTGGGGGTCGCGTCGGCGTAGGCTGACCACCCGACGCCCGTGCCGAGCGCGCCCGCGTAGCGCCGGATCAATTCGCCGGCTTGATACCCCTCCATCACGGGATTGGTCGTCGCGCTGGCGTTGACGTCGACGATCCCGGTCCCGCCATCGACGCGGGTGAGATCGAACAGCGCTTTCATGCGGGCGTAGGGATCGCCGGCGATCAGCGCGCCGGTCTCGTCGTTCGTCATGAAGTCGCCGGCGGCGATCAGGCTGACGTGATACTGCTCGGCGGCAAGTTCGAGCGTGTTCGCGATCTGGTTCTGGAGCGCGGAGGGCGCATAGCGGAACGACGGAAACACGATGGCGTCGTACTGCGCGAGCTTGGTGAGGTTCGTCAGATCGCTTTCGCTGATGACGTCGTAGGGGACGCCGGCGGCCGCCGCTTGGCTTTGCGCCGTCATGAAGAGCTGGGAATAGCCCGTCTTGTTGGCGTCGACATCCGCGAGGCCGAAATACTTGGCGGCGGTCGTGTCCGAATAGACGATGGCGACCTTGCGGGTGAAGTCCGTCCGCGGCGGCAGAGAGAGCGTATCGACGATCTCGTAAGAGGCCATGCCCGTATAGGACGTGGGCAGGAACGTCGTGTTGTTGACGTCGATGAGGACGTTCAGCTCGATCGGCGCGCTGACTTGCGCCTTCGGGATCGCGAACTCCACGATCGTTCGATCGGCGGAGAAGCCGTTCAGAAGCGCGCCATTCACGAGCGTCAGCGCGCCGGTCGTCGCGTTGACGGCGTAGAGCGCGGGCGCGCCGTTCGCGCCGAACTCGACCGCGAACTCCACGCCCCCGGCATTGCCGAACACCTGATAGCCGGTCGCGGGATTCTGGTCGGCGTTGAGCCAGAAGGTGGTGCCGGGGCCGATCGCGACGGGGCTCTTGAGCGCCAGGACGAAAGAGTCGCCGCTGGCGCGGCCATAGACTTCGTATCCCGCAACACCCGTTCCCGGCAGATCGATGCGGTTCGCCGCCGTCCAATCGCCGAGCGCGCCGTCGAGCGTCACGGAGCCGACCGGCGGTGGCGGCGGCGCGACGAGAAACTGCGGACCAAAATAGCTCGACGGCAGGAACACCGTGTCGTTCACGTCGAGAAGGACATTGCTCGAGGTCGCGCCTCCCAGGGCGGCCTTGGCGACGGCCACTTCGACGATCGTGTGATCCGCTGACGTCCCGTAGAGCACCTGCGCGCCCGCGACGAGGGTCTGGCCTGCGCCGCCCGTGTAGAGATGCGGCACGCCGGCGGCGTCGAAATTGATGTTGAACTCCGCGCCGCCGGTGGCGCCGAAAATCTGGAAGCCGGTCGCGGCATTGAGATCCGTGTTCAGCCAGATGGTCGTGTTCGCGCCGATGGGGCCCGGCGCTTTCACCGCGAAGACGAGGTAATCCCCGTCGCTGCGTCCGTACACCTCATGACCCGCCACGGCGCCGAAGGCGGTGTCGAGGCGATCGCGCTGCGTCCAGTCGTTGAGCGACCCGTCCAGGATCGTGGTCCCGGCCGTCGGCGCCGTGCTCGCGTGGAGCGTATAGGCGAAGTTCGTGTAGCTGACCGGAATGAAGGTCTGGTCGTTGACGTCGACATAGACGTTCGCGGTCGTCGGGGTGGATCCGATAAGCGCCTGGAGTTGCGCCAGGGGAATGGCGAATTCCACGAAGCTGTGGGATGCGGACGTGCGCCAGTCGATCGCGGCGCCCGGAAGCAGCGTTTCGCCCGCGCCGTTGACATAAAGGGCGGGCGTGCCGTTGGCGTCGAAATTGACGTTGAACTCGGCCCCGACGGCGAAGCCGAAGACTTTGTATCCCGTCGCGGTGTTCTGGTCGGTGTTGAACCAGAAGGTGGTGTTGGGGCCGATCGTTCCGGTTCCGGCGTCAAGCGCGAGCACGAACGCGCCGCCGACGACCTTTCCGTACAGAGCGTAGCCCGTCGCGCCGCCAACCGCGTCGAGCCGATCGGCCGCGGTCCAATCCGTCGATGCGCCGTCGATGGTGATGGAGCCGTAGCTCGCGCCGGGCGTCGGCGGGGGCGCCACGCTGGAAACGGTATAGGTGTAGGTCGTGTAGCTGTTGGGCAGGAACGTCTGGTTGTTCACGTCGGCATAGACGTTGACCACGCTCGGCGCCCCGGCCAAGAGCGAGACCGGGACCGCGATCTCCGCGACGGTGCGATCGGCGCTGTAGCTGATCGGAACGATCGAGACCGGGTTTTGTCCGGCCGCGCCGGTAAAGAGTACGGCCTGGCCATTCGCCCCGATATTGACGTTGTATTCGGCGCCGCCCGCGAACCCGAAAATCTGATACCCGGTCGCGCGGTTCTGATCAGTATTGAGCCAGAGCGTGGTGTTCTCGCCGATCGGCGTCGCAGATTTGATCGCGAACACATAGGCGCCGCCCTCGAAGCGGCCATACAGCTCGTACCCCGCGACGCCGGATGCGCCCGTATCCAGACGATTCGCCGCAGACCAGTCCGAGAGCGCGCCATCAAGCGTGACTGCGCCAAACGTTGGGGGCTGCGCCGGGGCGGCGGCGATCGCGAACGTATTGGGAAGGAACTGCGTATTGCCGAGATCGACACGCACCATCGCAGCGCTTGCAGCGACCGCAGTGAGCGGCACGGCGAACTCCACGGCGCCATTGGCGCCGAGTGCGAAGTCGATGGGGCCGACGAGCGTTTGTCCGGCGCCGCCCGTGAACAGCAACGGTTGGCCCGTCGTGAAGTCCACATTGAACTCCGCGCCGGCGGCGAAGGCCGAATTCGTCGGGCCGCCGAGCAGATAGCCCGTCGTCGCGTTGAGGTCCGTGTTCAGCCAGAAGGTGCTGCCGGGCGTGACGCCCGTCGCGGCGAACACCATCGCGTTCCCGACGACCTTTCCGTAGATGCGCTGCGTTCCCGCGCTCCACAAAAGATCGGCCGCCGACCAGTCGAGGAGAGAGCCGTCGAGGGTGATGTCGCCGAATTGGCTTGCCATTGAAGTCCCCGGTCACCGTGCGTGCCGCAGACCTCGCTCCCGATCCGGACCCGTCGCGTTGACAAAAATCAAAAGTCCGCGGCTTCCCGGCGTGGTTGGACAGTCCCTCATTGTCGCACGCTCGCGCACCCGTTTGCCGCGACGGCGGAACCACTCCCGAAGCGCGCCGTTCAAGCCGAAGCAGGTTTCAGCGACGCCGGGACGGCGGTCTCGTCGTCAGGCCGCCGCGCATGGCTGCGTCGGGGGGCGGGGCATGCAGCGATCTCAGCGCGCGTCGATCAACGCCCACGCCGCGCGGCCTGCGGACCTCGCAGCTGCGTCCGCGCGATTGCGCGAGATCGCACGCCTCGATCCGGATCGGGCCTGCGAAGCGCTGGAGTCGTCTCGAGATGGGCTGACACAGGCGCAGGCGAAGACGCGCCTGGACGCCTACGGCCCAAACGTCGTCGCGCGCAACCGGCCCCCGGGAATCGGCGCGGAGCTGTGGGCGCGGGCGCGCGATCCCTTGAACGGGCTGCTGCTGGTGTTGGCGTCGGCGGCTTGGATCTTGTCGGACGTCAGATCCGCGGCGGTGATCGCCGCGATGGTGGCCTTGAGCATCGGCCTCGGCTTCGTGCAGGAGCATCGAGCGAGCTCGGCCGCCGCGAAGCTTGCGGCGATGGTCCGGATCCAGGCGAGCGTGAAGCGGCGGGATTCGGCGTCTGCCGACGCCGATGGGTTCATCGCCGCGCCGATCGAGGAGATCTTGCCCGGCGACATCGTGCGCCTGTCGGCCGGCGACATGATCCCTGCCGATCTTCGCCTGCTCGAGGCCAACGATCTCTTCGTCACGCAGGCCGCGTTGACGGGTGAATCCATGCCCCAGGAGAAGGCGGCGCATGCGGCGGACACCGCGGGCGAGGACCTTCTCGACTCCAAAGTTCTCTGCTTCATGGGCTCGAGCGTGGCCAGCGGCTATGCAACGGGTCTCGTCGTCAACACGGGGCAGGCGACGCGTTTCGGGCAACTGGCCACGGATATTGCAACGGCCGGCGTGGTAACGAGCTTCGAGCGCGGATTGCGTCGCTTCGCCGGCTTGATGATCCGCTTCATCGCGGTGATGGCGCCGCTCGTGTTCGTCATCAACGGCGTGACCAAGCACGATTGGGTGCAGGCTTTGTTCTTTGCCGTCGCGGTCGCGGTTGGGCTCGCGCCCGAAATGCTTCCGATGATCGTGACGATGAACCTGAGCCAGGGCGCCGTCGCCATGGCGCGCAAGCGCGCGATCGTGAAGCGGCTGAACGCGATCCAGAACCTCGGCGCCATGGACGTCTTGTGTACGGACAAAACCGGCACGCTCACGCAGGACAAGGTCGTCCTGAAACTGCATCTCGACGTCGCGGGAGCGGCGGATGACGAGGTCCTCACCTATGCCTACCTCAACAGCCGGCGTCAGTCGGGCCTGAAGAACCTTCTCGACCTCGCGATCCAGGAGCATGTCGAGCTCGAAGATCGCCTCTCGATCGACGCCGGCTACGCCAAGATCGACGAGATTCCGTTCGACTTTGCGCGACGTCGCCTGTCCGTCGCGTTGCGTACACCCGCCGGCGCCAACCTGCTGATCTGCAAGGGCGCGGTCGAGGAGGTGATGGCGATCTGCGTGACGTGCAGAGCCGGCAAGGAGATCGCGCCGCTCGACGCCGCGCGCATCGCGGCCATCAATGCGCTGACGGCGCGTCTCAACGGTGACGGATTTCGCGTCGTTGCGGTGGCCACCAAAGACCTTGGCGCCCAAACGGCGAAGATCGGCGTCACGGACGAAGTCGGCCTCACGCTCCAGGGCTTCGTTGCGTTCCTCGATCCGCCGAAAGAGACCGCGGCCGGGGCGCTCGCCGCGCTCGCCGCGGCGGGGGTCCGCGTGAAGGTGCTCACGGGCGACAACGAGATCGTCACCCGAAAGACATGCAAGGATGTCGGCCTCGCGATCGAGGGCGTGGTCTCGGGCCGGGAGCTCGACGCGATGAGCGATCAGGACATCGCCATCGCGGCGGAAGGCGCCAACGTGTTCGTCAAGGTCACGCCATCGCAGAAGGCGCGGATCATCGCCGCCATCCAGAGCCATCCGCACGTCGTCGGCTTTCTCGGCGATGGCATCAACGATGCGCCCGCGCTCAAGCGGGCCGATGTCGGCATTTCCGTCGACGATGCGGTGGCGATCGCCAAGGAGTCGGCCGACATCATCCTGCTGGAGAAGAGCCTCTCGATCCTGATCGAGGGCGTGAGCGAGGGGCGGCGGGTCTTCGCGAACATCATCAAGTACGTGCAGATGAGCGCCAGCTCCAACTTCGGAAACATGCTCAGCGTCGTCGGCGCGTCCTGCTTCCTGCCGTTTCTTCCGATGGCGCCGCTGCAGGTCATCACCAACAATCTGCTCTACGACCTTTCGCAAACGACGATCCCGACGGATCGTGTCGACGCCGAAGCCCTGGCGCAGCCGCACACCTGGGACATCGCCCGGACGATGCGATTCATGCTGTGCGTCGGGCCCATAAGTTCGATTTTCGATGTCGCGACGTTCGTGCTCATGCTCGTCGTGTTCGACGCCGGCTCGTCGCCGGCCCTGTTCCAGACGGGATGGTTCGTCGAGTCGGTTCTGACACAGACGCTGGTGATCCACGTGCTGCGCACGTCGAAACGCCCGTTCGTGGACAGCTGGGCGAGTGGGCCGGTGATCCTCTCGTCCCTCGCGGCGTGCGGGATTGCCATCGCGCTGCCGTACTCGCCGGCAGCCCCGGCGCTGGGATTTCTGCCGCTTCCGACGCTCTACTGGCCCATCATCGCGGGTTTCATGGCGGGATATACGGTGCTCGCGACGTTGGCGAAGACGTGGTTCATCCGCCGCTGGGGGACATGACCTTCTCCGTCCCCGCGCCGGTGTCCTTGCGGGCGCGGCTCCTGGTGCGAGTCGCCGGGACCGCCGCTGCGGCATCCTCCGTTTCGCATGGGAGCCGGATCCGCGCGCGCAGGCCATCGCGGTCGAAGGCAAGGGTCACGTCGGTGGCGGGAAGGCACGCTTCGATCAGGCGCAGGCCCTTGCCGCGCGAGACCGGCGCGGTGACGGGCGGGCCGTCATGTTCGCGCCAGTCCAGGATGACGGTCGTCGGGTTGTGCGATGCGTCGATGCGCCAGGCGAGGTCGACGCCGCCTTCGGGCGTGCTCAGCGCGCCGTACTTCGCGGCATTGGTGACGAGTTCGTTGAGGACGAGGCCAAGCGGGGTGGCGGTTTCGGCGGGGATCTTCACCGGCGGACCGCTGGCGGTGATGCGCGCGCCGGCCGCATGAGGCATGACCTGCGCCGCGACGAGATCGGCCAGCGCCGCGCCTTTCCATTCCGTATCCAGCAGAAGATCGTGCGACCGGGAGAGCGACGCGAGGCGGCCCGTGAGCTCGGCGACGACCGCGGGCGGCGTCGTGGAGCCGCGCAGGCTCTGCCCGATCAGGCTTTGCACGACGGCGAGCGTGTTTTTCACACGGTGCGCCATTTCCGAAAGCAGCAGCTTCTGGCGCGCCGCGAAGGCCGTTTCCGCCGCGAACCTTTCGGTGTCGTCGAAGAAGGTGACGACGACGCCTTCGATGCGGTCGTCGACGGTGCGATAGGGGCGCAGGCGCGTGGTGAAATGGCGCCCGTCTTGCGAGGTGATGAGCCGCTCGGCGGGGGTGAGCGAGGCGAGCACGGCGCGGGCGTCTTCGATCAGCGTCGGATAGTCGAGCCGATGGCTGAAGTCCGCGATGGGCCGGCCTTCGTCGCCGGCGTGGACGTTGAACAGGCTCGTGATGGGCGGGGTGAAGCGCTTGATGCAAAGGTCCGTATCGAGAAACACGGTCGCGATCTCCGTGGCGGCCATCAGGTTCAGGAGATCGTTGCTCGCCTGCGACACCATCGTGAGCCGTATGGTGAGCTCGCCGTTGAGAGTCTGCAGCTCCTCGTTGATCGACTGCAGCTCCTCCTTGCTGGTCTCGAGCTCTTCGGCCGTTGCGCGGTACTCCTCGTTGATGGACTGGAGTTCCTCGTTCGACGCGCGCAGTTCGTCCGTGGCCTGCTCGTATTGCTCGCGGCTGACGCGCAGCAGCGTGCGTGTCGCGGCGAGTTCTTCCCGCAGCTTCGACGCCACCGTGCCGGTATCGCCATCGACCGTCGTGCTGGTTGTGGATGGATCGACGCGTCCGCCTTCGACGAAGAGGACGAGCGCCGAAGGGACGCCCGCGTCGGACACCGTGGGGCGCACCTGCAGAACGACCGAGACGACGGCGCCGTCGAGCGCCACGGGAACGGGCAGCGTCACCGTGCGCTCGTCGTGCTCGAACGCGCGGTGCAGGGCCGCGCGCAGATCGAGGGCCAGTTCCGGGCGCACCAGCGCGGTCGCGTCTGCGGTGACCGCGCCAGCCGGATGCTGCAGGAAGCGCCCGGCGGTATCCGAGACGTTGATGATCCGGTGCCGGCTGTCGACGAGAATGCTCGGCGGTGCGTTCGTTTCGAGCGCGATGCGGTGCAGCTCGACGGGCTGGATGAGGCTGCGCGGGCGCGACGAGACCGGAGCATCCGCGCCCTTCGCGACGGCGCTGCGCGGCGGCATTGGCGGCCCCGCGAGCCGGGCGCGGCGCGTCAGGCGGTAAAGGTGCGCCTCACGGTCGACAGTGGTGAACTGCGCATCTTGAAGCTCGACGGTCTCGGAGGCGCCCAGGAACAGGAAGCCGTCCGCCCGCAGGGCGTAGCTGAACGTCGAGAGCGCCTGCGCTTGCAGCGCGCGCTCCAGATAGAGCAAGAGATTGCGGCACGAGATCAGATCGAGCTGGGCGAAAGCGGGATCGCTAAGCACATCGTGCGTCGAGAAGATGACGAGGTCACGCAGCTCCTGATTGACCTGATACCCGTTGTCCACGCGCGTGAAAAACCGCGCAAGACGCGCCTGCGAGACATCGGCGTCGATGGAGGACGCGTAGCGCCCGATCCGCGCGACAGCCAGGGCCTGTTCGTCGATATCCGTTGCGAAGATCTGAATTGGCGGTCTTGGCGCGGCTGCGCGATCGGCCTCCTCGACGAGCAGCATGGCGATGGAATAGGCCTCCTCGCCCGTGGCGCACGCCGGAACCCAGACGCGGAGGCCGGATTGGCCGCGGTCCCGGGCGAGCAAGGGGGCGATGGCGTCGCGGCGCAGCGTTTCGAACGCGGCCGCGTCGCGAAAAAATCGCGTCACGGAGACGAGCAGATCGCGGACCAGCAGCGGGCCTTCGGCTGGCTCCTTCTTGAGCAGGTTCGCATAGCCTTCAAGGGCGGTCGTGTGCGTGATCTGCATGCGGCGGGCGATCCGGCGCAGGATCTTGGCGCGCTTGTAATGGGAAAAATCGTGCCCCGTCGCGTCCCGGACAAGCGCGAAGACGCGTTGCAGCGTCGGTTCCGTGCTCGGCTTGGCGATGTCGTCGCCGATTGCGCGCCGCGCCGCCAGCAGCTCCGCGATGCGCGGGCCGAGCAGCGGCGCCGGCAGGACGACATCGACGCCGACCTTGATCGCCGCCAGCGGCATGGCGGGAACCTCGGCGTCGTCGGGGTCCTGCGCGAGCGCCAGCCCGCCGCGCTCGCACATCGTCGCGACGCCGAGGGCGCCGTCGGATCCGGAGCCGCTCAGAACGACCGCGATCCCCGCCTTCGGGGTTTCCGCAAGCGAACGGAAGCACGTGTCGATGGGCGCCCGGTGGCCGCGCGGCGTCGTGAACGGGGCGGCGATGAGGTTGCCGCCGGCAATGGTCAGCGCCTGGTCCGGCGCAATGACGTACACGGCGTTGGCGGCGAGCTTCGTGCGGTCGCTGACAGAGTGGACGGGCATGGGCGTCCAGTCCGCGATGATCGTCGCGAGGTCGCTGTGGTGCGTCGGGTCGAGATGGACGATGACGACGAACGCCGCGCCCGTGTCGGCGGGCAGCGCCTCGAAGACGGCCTTGAGCGCCAGCAAACAGCCAGCGGAGCCGCCGATCGCGACCACGTCGATGGTTTCGACAACAGGCGCCGCGCAGACTTTGTCTATGCTCATGTCTGACCACAACATCGCGACTTCGATGGATTTACTATCTTCCGAAGTCCGGCGTCACGACAACATTCTCTGTGTGGGATTTTGTTTTCGATAATCAAAGTCAATATCAGCGTGCGCCGAAGCGCTACCTTGGCGGAAGCGCAGCGTTTCCGAACGATAATTGCTTGGGATTTTCGCGATCGACACGTGTTGTCGGCGCGATGGATCACCGGCTCGCAGCCACTATCCGGCCAGCCGTGCGGCCCGCGCTATCTGACTGGTGGACGGTGCGCGACGAAAACACGCAGACGCACACTGCGCCCCGGCGCCGAGTTCGCGCGTTGGGCTCCATATCGCGACACTCGGCTCATGCTTTGCGAGGAGGTCGAAATGCGCCCGGCAACGAACGTCGTCGACATCGGGGTGCGCGTTCAGCGCTTCGCCATGGCCCGTCTCGGCTACGATACAAACGAGGCGTGCCTGCTCGCGCATCGCGTGCTGCTGCGCGCGATTTCGAGGGAGAGCCGCGGCAGCGGCGGCGAGGTCGAGCGCGCGATGCCCACCACTGCGCAGCAGCGGTGACTCCATGCAAGACGTGGAGAGCGGCGTGAACATGGGCGATCCGGTGTTTGCGGTGATGTCGCGCGTGTCGCCGCGCACCCGGGGCGAGCCTCGTTCGGCAGGGTTGGTGTGCCTATGATCGGCCTGGACATCCTGGCGATCGTCTTTTCCGCCACGGAAGACGAGGTCGTGCTCGCCGCGCTCGAAGCGGCCGTCGGCCACGATGATCACGCGGCTGCGCTGCTGGTCGAGCTCTTGCCGAGATCCGTGTACGTCGGATCGAGTCTGGTCGTTCCGGAGATTTGGCCCGAAATCGTCGCGCGCTTGCAGAGCGACTTCGCCGCGGAACGTCTCCGGCTCGAAAACCGGTGCGCCGCCTGCGCGCCTCCCATCGAGGTGCGCACGCTCAAGGCGACGCTGGAGGACGTCGCGGCGGCCGCATCCGAAGCGGCTCGATACGCCGACTTGGTCGTGATGCGGCGGCCGGACTTTGCGCATTGGCAGAGCTACCGCGCCAATGTCTTCGAGGCTGTGCTGTTCGGTTCTGGGCGGCCGGTGCTTGTCGTTCCTCCGCACTGGGAGACGGGCGCGCTCGCCAACCACGTCGTCATCGGGTGGGCGCCAAGGCGGGAGGCGGCGCGCGCGCTGCACGACGCCCTCCCGTTCCTGGTTCGCGCCGAGCGCATCACGATCCTGTCGGTCACGAGCCGGGGCGAACACGAGGACGAGGGACCGCATGCGGCCGCCGACGCCGCCGCGCATCTGGCGCGGAAGGGCATCCGCGCCACGGTGCTGACGGTCCATGCGCGCGGGGGTGACGAGGGGGAGGTTCTGCTGCGTGAAGCGTGCGCAATCGGCGGGGATCTGCTCGTGATCGGCGGATATGGCAAAAGCCGCATCCGCGAGTTCGTTCTCGGCGGCGTGACGCGCACGCTCACCCAGACCTCGCTCCTTCCGGTCCTGCTTTCGCACTAGCCGGCAGGGCCTGCGAACGGTCGCGATCTCGAGGCGATCGCGCAAACGTGCGCGCGGCTAGGCGCCTGCGTGGGTCGCCAAAGCAGGATCGCCGTGCGCGGCGTCGTCCAATGGAAGCCGGATGCGCGCCTGCAGCCCTGCGGGATCGAAGGTGAGGGTGACGTCGGCCGCGGGAAGGCAGGTTTCGATGAGCTGCAAGCCCTTCCCGCGCGTCATCGGCGTCGCCACCGGCGGGCCGCCACGTTCGCGCCAGTCGAGAATGACGGCGCGTGTCGCGTCTCCGGCTTCGTAGCGCCAAACGATGTCGACGACGCCGTCAGGGGCGCTCAGCGCACCGTATTTGGCGGCGTTCGTGATGAGTTCGTTGAGCACGAGGCCGAGGGGCGTCGCGGCTTCGGCGGGGATGGTGGTCGGCGGCCCGCTCGCCTTGACGCGCGCGCCCGCCACGTGCGGCAAAACCTGCGCCGCGATGAGTTCGGCCAGGCTTGCGCCTTTCCACTCTGTCTCCAGCAGCAGATCGTGCGACCGCGCGAGCGAGAGCAGGCGGCCTTGGAGTTCATCGACGATCGTGGGCGGCGTCGCCGTGCCGCGGAGACTCTGCGCGATGAGGCTTTGCACCACGGCGAGGGTGTTTTTCGCCCGATGCGCCATTTCCGAGAGCAGCAGTTTCTGGCGCTCGGCGAACGCGGTTTCGGCGGCGAACTTTTCCGTATCGTCGAAAAAGGTGACGACGACCCCTTCGATGCGGTCGTCGGCCGTGCGGTAGGGGCGCATCCGCGTCGTGAAATGGCGACCGTCATCCGAGGTGACGGGCCGCTCCAAAGGCACGAGCGAAGCGAGCACGGCCTGGGCGTCGGAGACCAGCGTCGGATAATCGAGGCGGTGGCTGAAATCGGAGATCGGCCGGCCTTCGTCGCCCGTGTGCACGTTGAAGAGGCCCGTGGCGCGCGGCGTGAAGCGCTTGATGCGCAGGTCCGTATCGAGGAACACGGTGGCGATGTCGGTCGCGGCCATGAGGTTCAGGAGATCGTTGTTGGCCTGCGACACCATCGTCAGCCGGATGGTGAGCTCGCCATTGACCGTCTGGAGCTCCTCGTTGATCGATTGAAGCTCCTCCTTGCTCGTTTCGAGCTCCTCCGCGGTCGCGCGGTATTCCTCGTTGACGGATTGCAGCTCCTCGTTGGATGCGCGCAGCTCGTCGGTGGCTTCCTCGTACTGTTCGCGGCTGACGCGCAGGAGCGTGCGCGTTGCCGCCAACTCTTCGCGCAGCTTGGAGGCCAACGCGCCCGGGTCGCCCGCGCCGGGTTGCGGCTCGCTTGGCGAGGCTTCGATGCGGCCGCCTTCGAGGAACAGGACGAGCGCCGAAGGCGCGCCGGTTTCCGACAATGTCGGTCGCACGTGCAGGACGACGGCGACCCACGCCCCGTCGAGCGCGACCGGGATCGGGAGCGTCACCGTGCGCTCCTCGTGCTCGAACGCGCGATGCAGCGCGGCGCGCAGATCCAACGCCAGCTCGGGACGCACCAGCGCGCCGACGTCGGTCGTGACGACTCCCGCCGGATGCTGGAGAAAACGCCCCGCGGTATCCGAGACGTTGATGATCCTGTGCCGGTCGTCGATCAGGAGGCTGGGCGGCGCATTCGCCTCGAGCGCGATGCGATGGAGTTCGCCGGGTTGAATGAGGGTTCTCTGGCGCGGCGCCAGTGGCGCCTCGGAGTCCTTCTGCGCGCTCGGATTGCGCAGAAGCGTCGGCACGGAAAATCGGGATCGCCGGTTGACCCGATACAACCGCGCTTCCCTGTCTATCGGCGTGAACAGCGCGTCCTGGAGCTCGGCCGTTTCGGAGGCGCCAAGGAACAGAAACCCGCCCGCGCGAAGGGCGTAGTTGAATGTTTCGCACACCTGCGTCTGAAGCGAGCGGCCGAGATAGATCAGCAGATTGCGACAGGAGATCAGGTCGAGCCGGGCAAACGGCGGATCGGTGAGGACGTCGTGCGTGGTGAAGATGACGAGATCGCGCAGCTCTCGATTGACCTGATATCCGTCCTCGACCTGCGTGAAAAACCGGGACAGGCGCTGGCGCGAGACATCGGCTTCGATGGCCGGCGAGTACCGGCCGATGCGGGCGACGGCAAGCGCCTGTTCGTCGAGGTCCGTCGCGAAAATCTGGATCTGCGGGCGCGGGCCGGGCGCGCGATCCGCCTCTTCGATCAGCAGCATCGCGATGGAGTAGGCTTCCTCGCCGGTCGCGCACGCCGCGACCCACACGCGTATGCCGGATTGCGCGCGGTCGCCGTTGACGATCGGCAGGATGGCTTCGCGGCGCAGCGTCTCGAAGGCGCTGGCGTCGCGGAAGAAGCGCGTCACGGAGATCAGAAGATCCCGGAACAGGTGCTGGCTTTCGGCGGGCTCCTTCTTGAGGAGCAGGGCGTAGGCCTCGAGATCGACGGTATGCGTGATCTGCATCCGGCGCGCGATGCGGCGCATCACGGTCGGCCGCTTGTACTGGGAAAAATCGTGCCCGGTCGTTTCGCGGACGAGAGCGAAGATTCGCTGGAGCGGGAGATCCGTCGCCGGCTTTTCGCCGTCCTCCTGCATCTCGCGTCGGGCGTAGAGAAGCTCGGCGATGCGCGGGCCCAACTCCGGTGCTGGCAGGACCACGTCCACGCCCACGGCGATCGCCGCGCGCGGCATGGCCGGAAACTCCGCGTCGTCCGGGTCCTGCGCAAGCGCGAGCCCGCCGCGCTCGCAGACCGTCGCGACGCCGACCGCGCCGTCAGACCCGGAGCCGCTGAGGACAACGGCGATTCCTGAGCTGGGCGTTTCGGCAATCGAACGGAACAACGTATCGATGGGCATCCGCTGCCCGCGCGGCGTGACGAACGGCGCGGCGGTAATGCTCGTTCCAGTGATCGTCAGGGCCTGATCGGGCGCGATGACGTACACCACATTGCCGGTCAGCGCCGTCTGATCCCGCACCGACTTTACCGGCATACGGGTCCAGTCGCCGATGATGGCGGCGAGGTCACTGTGGTGGGTCGGGTCGAGATGGACGATGACCACGAACGCCGCGCCCGTATCGACGGGAAGCGTCTCGAACAACGCCTTCAAGGCCTGAAGCCCGCCTGCGGACGCGCCAATGCCGACGACGTCGACCGCGTCGACGACGCCGGCACGGTTCGGTTTCTTCATGGTCATACCCAACGGTAGCACGACGCTGAAGAATGAGATCTCTTTATTTCAACGATTGCGGGTGGAAACGACTGCGACTTGACCGCCGGCAATGGCGCTCGTCTGCGTTCGAGCTTGGCTTTTCTTGGCTCGATACGGCAGCCATGCCACTTGTTTGTTGAATAGTACTCGTCTCATCAAGTGCCGGCCTCGTGGTCGTCTTCGTTCGGAGATCGGTCAGGGGCGCGGCTCCTGCGGTCCGGAATCCGAGAGGAAGCGACCCGTCGCATGCGGCGCAGCCCCGACGCGCGCGGCGCGTCGGGGCCCGCCCATGCTCGTCGTCGGAAGAAGCCGAGCTTCTTTGGGCTGTAGCTCACGAGCATGTTCTTGGTCTGCTGGTAGAGGTCGAGCATCATCTTGTGCGTCTCGCGGCCCTCGGCTGCAAGAAGGAGCATCTCATGAGCAAGCCCGTGCGGATCGGCATTCTCGGCGCGGCGCGGATCGCGCCGCCGGCGGTGATCGCGCCGGCGCGCGACGACTCGGAGTTCGAAGTGGTCGCGGTGGCGGCGCGTGATCCCGCGAAGGCGCAGGCCTTCGCGCAGGCGCAGGGCGTGCCGCACGTGGCGGCGGACTACGCCGCGCTGGTGCGGCGCGATGACGTCGATCTTGTCTACAATGCGCTGCCGCCCGCCGCACATGCGGCGTGGTCGATCGCGGCGCTCAAGGCCGGAAAGGCCGTGTTGTGCGAAAAGCCGTTCACGCGCAATGCGGACGAAGCGCACCGGCTCGTCGCGGCTGCGACGCAGGCCGGCGGCGTTCTGATCGAGGCGTTCCACTATCGCTTCCACGCGGTGATCCGGCGCGCCGAGGCGATCGTCCGCGCCGGCGAGATCGGACCGATCGAGACCGCCGAGGCGGTGTTCGATGCGCCGATCCCGATGACTCCGGACGAACTGCGCTGGTCGCGCGCGCTGGGCGGCGGCGCACTGATGGATCTCGGCACGTACTGCGTGCATGCGCTGCGCACGCTGATCGGCGCCGAGCCGCGCGTGGTGCGCGCGCAGGCCGAGGTGCGCCAGGACGTGGATGCGCGCATGAGCGCGGAGCTCGCCTTCGGCGCGGCGCAGGCGAAGATCGCGTGCTCGATGATCGCGCCCAAATTCGCTGCCCGTCTCGTCCTGCAGGGCGCGGCGGGGCGGCTCGAGATCGAGAACTTCATCGCTCCGCAGTTCGGTTCGCGCATGACCGTCACGACGGCGGCGGGGGCCCGCGCCGAGCCCACCGCCGGGCCAAGCACCTATGCGGCGCAGCTGCGGCACGTGGGCGATGTTCTGTTGCGCGGCGCGCCTCCGCTCACGGGCGGGGCGGACGCCGTCGCGCAGATGGCGGCGATCGATGCGGTTTACGCCGCGGCGGGGATGGACCGCACGTTCCAAACAGAGCACGGATGAGCGATCGCACAGGGAGGTGCACCATGGATCCTTTCGTTCCCAATCTTCTGGCCGGCAAGACCGCCTTCATCGCCGGCGGCACCAGCGGCATCAATCTCGGCATCGCCAAGCGCATGGCCGGCCTCGGCGCCAAGGTCGCGGTCGCGGGCCGCAATCCGGAAAAGGCGGCGGCGGCCGCAGCGGAGATCGGCGGGCCGGACGTGGCGATCGGCCTGTCGTGCGACGTGCGCGTGTACGCCTCCGTCGAAGAGGCGCTGCAGATCGCTGTCGACGCCTTCGGCAAGCTCGACATCGTGATCTCGGGCGCCGCCGGCAATTTCGTCGCGCCGGCGCTGGGGATGTCCGCCAACGGATTCCGCACCGTCGTCGACATCGACCTCAACGGCACGTTCAACGTCTTTCGCGCCTGCTATGCGCATCTCAACCTGCCGGGCGCGTCCCTGATCGCCATTTCGGCCGGGCAGGCCGTGAACGCGACGATGTTCCAGGCGCATGTCTGCGCCGCGAAAGCCGGGATCAATCATCTCTGCCGCGTGCTCGCGATGGAGTGGGGGCCGACCGGCGTGCGCGTGAACGCGATCTCGCCGGGTCCGATCGAGGACACCGAAGGCATGGCCCGCCTCGCGCCGACGCCGGAAGCGCGCGTCGCGATCGAAACGCGCATCCCGCTGCGCCGCTACGGCACGAAAGAGGAGATCGGCGACGCCGCCGTATTCCTGTCCAGCGACGCCGCCCGCTACATCACCGGCGCGGTGCTGACCGTCGATGGCGGCTCCGAGCTCGGCGACTCCCGTCTGGGCGCGTCGCTCGGCGTCTCGTAGCGCGCGGGGCCCGGGTCAAAACGCGATCGGCCGCACGGGTTCGATGGCCTCCGCCTTAAGTGTGAACGTGGCGCGATCGCAGATCTCCGCCGCGTTGCGCCCGACGAGGATCTCGAACGCGCCGGCTTCGGCCACCCAGGCCGATCGCGTCTCGTCGAAGAAGGCGAAGCAGCGCATGTCGAGATCGAACGATACGGTGCGCTTTTCGCCCGGCTCGAGGGTGATCTTGGCGAAGCGCTTGAGCTCCTTTTCGGGGCGGTCCACGCGCGCGTCGACGTCGCGCACGTAGAGCTGAACGACCTCCGCGCCGCGGCGCGCGCCGGTGTTTTCTACGGTGACGCTCACGCGCGGGAAGGGTGAAGCCGGCTCCGTCTGCAGCGCGATCTCGCCGATCCGGAACGTCGTGTAGCCGAGGCCGAAGCCGAACGGGAACAGCGGCGTGATCGCGTGGCGTTCGTGGTGGCGATAGCCGATGAAGACGCCCTCCGTGTAGGCGACGACGCCGTTCGCGCCGGGATAGGAGGCGAAGCCCGAGCTGTCCTCGAGGCGTGCGGGGAAGGTCTGCGGGAGGCGACCACCGGGCTCGGCGTCGCCGAACAGCACGTCGCACACGGCGTGGCCGCACTCCTGGCCCGGATACCAGGCCTGCAGCACGGCGGCGACGTCGTCGAACCACGGCATCAGGACGGGGCCGCCCGTCTGCACAAGAACGACCGTGTTCGGATTGACGGCCGCGACGGCGGCGACGAGCGCGTCCTGCGCGCCGGGCAAGGCAAGCCCCGCGCGATCGCGCCCTTCGGTGTCCCACTCGGCGCTACCGCCGATGCAGACGAGCGCCACGTCCGCGTCGCGCGCCGCCGCGACCGCCTCGGCCAGATCGTCAGGACCGGAAGGCAGGCCGACGCCCGCGCGGAAACCGGACAATCCCATGCGGTTCCCGGGCGCGGTGGTGTACTCGACGACGATCGTGTAGGCGCGGCCCGCTTCCAGCGCCCGCGCGGCGCGCTTCTCCGAAGACGCGACGCCGAAATAGTTGTCGCCCGCCTCCCAATCGGTCCAGGCGTCGATCAGCGCGACGCCGTCGACGAACAGGCGGGAGCGGCCCGCACTGACGAGCCCGAACTCGTAGACGCCGTCGCGGTCCGGCGTGTAGGCGATCTCGGCGCGCGCGGAGTAGCCGCGGCTCTGGCCCCGGAAAGGGCGCGAGAACCAGAAATAGTCGATCTCGCGGGAGTCGCGCTGTACGGCGGGCTCCCCGGCAAGGTCCTCGTTGTCGAAGAAGGTCAGGCGCACGGCGCCGGCGAGGGCGGGCGTGAGGCGGAGATTGTCGCAACCCTGCGCGTAGGCGAGCGTGACGGCGTCGCCGGCGCCGGCGACGAGGCCGTCCCACGGCGACACGCGATGCAGCGCGTTGAGCTGCGCGCTGCCGCCGCCCATGATCTGCGCGGCTTTTGCGTTGGGGCCGATGACGGCGATCGTCTGGGCGCGGGTGCGATCGAGCGGCAGCGCGCCGGTGTTCTTGAACATCACGGTGCCCGCGGCGCCCGCGCGCCGGATCAGCGCCCGGTCTTCGGGGCGATCGAGATAGACTTCCTCCGGCGGTTCGCCCGCGGCGCCCGTCCAGGAGATCAGGTCGAACAGCCGCGTGACGCTCTCGTCGACGAGCGTTTCGGCGCCCTGGCGCGCGCGGACCGCCTCGAGCAGCGCCTTGCCGCGCACGATGGGCGGGCCGGGCATTTCCAGATCAAGGCCCGCTTCCAGCGCCTGCTCGGTGCTGCGCGCGCCGAACCAGTCGGAGACGACGAGCCCGCCAAAGCCCCACTCGCCCTTCAACAGATCGCGCACGAGCGGAACGTGGTCGCTGCAGTACACGCCATTGACGCGGTTGTAGGCCGTCATGACCACGCGCACGTTCGCCTCTTTGACGACGGCTTCGAACGGCACGAGATACAACTCGCGCAGCGCCCGGACGGAGACATCCGAGCTGATCGTCATGCGCTGGATTTCCTGCTCGTTGCCGACGAAATGCTTCGCGGTCGCCGCAATGCCGCGGGACTGCACGCCCTTCACGTAGGCCACGGCGAGACGCGCGCTGAGATAGGGGTCTTCGGAGTAGCACTCGAAGTTGCGGCCATTCAGGGCGGTGCGGTGGAGGTTGATCGTCGGCGCTAGGAGAACCGAGGCGCCCTTGCTGCGCGCCTGCTCGGCCAGCGCTTCGCCGATCTCGCCGAGAAGCGCGGTGTCCCAGGTGGAGGCGAGCGAGATCGCGGCGGGGAAACAGGCCGAGTGGACGCTGCCGGTGAGGGAGCCGGTGCCGCGCGCGCCGTTCGGGCCGTCGGTGACGCGGATCGCGGGAACGCCGAGGCGCGGGACCGCCGCGGTGGACCACATGTCGCGACCCGCCAGAAGGCTGACTTTTTCCTCGAGCGAAAGGGCGCTCACGGGCGGGACCGTCGTCGTCATGCGCGTCTCCCAGGCGCGGGGCGGTGCGCCGGCCGCGGATCGGGCGACAAGTCTAGACGTGGGACCGGGCCGGGCGGAAGCCCGGCGCCGCGGGCGCCTCAGGCCGCGCGGACCGCGAGGCGTTGCGCGATGGCGTCGAGCACGCGCGCCGGCGACACGGGCTTGGCGATGTGGGCGTCGCAGCCGGCCGCGCGCGCGCTCTCCACGTGATCGGGCAGGGCGTTCGCGGTCAGCATCAGGATCGGCGTCGGCGCCCGGCCCAGCGCATGCTCGGCGGCGCGGATGGCCCGCGTCGCAGCGAGGCCGTCGAGCACCGGCATCGACATGTCCATGAGAACGAGGTCGAAGGATTCGTCCCCGAACGCCTGCACCGCCTGCGCGCCGTCCGAGACGATGTGCACCGAGGCGCCGATCGCCTCGAGCACCAGCTCCATCACGCGCTGCGTGGCGGGATTGTCTTCGGCGAGAAGGATGCGGGGCGGCCGGCTCCATTCGGCGTAGGGCTGCGCGGGTGGCGCGTCGAGCTGGGGCGCTTCCACGCGGACCGCCGGCGCGCGCACGCAGAACCGGGCGCCGGCGCCGGGCGTGGCGTCCGCCGAGATGACGCCGCCCATCAGCTCGACGAGCGCGCGCGTGATGGTGAGCCCAAGGCCCGCGCCGCCGACCTGGCGATCGCCGCCCTGCTCGAAGCGCTTGAACAGACGGTCCGCGTCGGCGCGCTCGAAGCCGGGGCCCGTATCGACGACGTCGATGCGAAGCTCCGCGGCGTCACCGGCGCCGACGATGTCGACGGCCAGCTCGACGCGGCCGGCCGGCGTGAACTTGACGGCATTGGAGACGAGATTGGCGATGATCTGGCGCCAGCGCAGTTCGTCGCCGAGAAGCGCGCCCGTTGCGCCCGCGCCCAGCGACACGACGAACTCGAGGCCCTTGCGTTCCGCAACGATGCGCGAGGGGTGCGCCGCGGCGGTGACGGCGGCCGCGATGTCGAACGGGGCAAGCGCCAGTTCGACTTTCCCGGCTTCGATCTTGGCGAGGTCGAGCGCGTCGTTGACGAGGCGTTCGAGCATCTGGCCGGAGGCGCGGATCATCTCGACCATTTCGCGCCGGCGCTCGTCGAGCGGCGAGGCGGCGAGGAGATCGGCAAGGGCGACGACGCCGTTCAGCGGCGTGCGCATCTCGTGGCTCATGTTCGCGAGGAAAGCGCTTTGCGCCTCGCGCGCGGCGGCGGCGGCGCGACGCGCATCCACCAGCTCGGTCACGTCCGAGATGCTGCCAGCGACGAGCTCCACGGCGCCGGTCGGTCCGCGTTGCGCGCAGCCTACGAGCCGCAGCCATCTGGCCGGCGCGCCCGGCGGCGAGGGGCACACGAGATCGAGCGGCGCGCCGTCGCGCACGGTGGCGCGCAGCGCGGTGGCGATGGCGTCATCGTCGGAAGGCAGCCATTCGAACGGGGCGTCCGGGTTCGTGGTCGCGAACGATGATGCGCCGGTCTTGCCCAGAAGCGTCAGCGCGGTCGGCGTGTAGGTCATGGTCGCGGAGCGCAGATCGAACCGCCACAGGCCGTGCGCGGCCGCGCGCTCCCACACGGCGTGGGCGTCGCGATCGAGGCGGCGCTGGGTTTCTCGGGCGAGGCGGGGCGCGAGGTCGGCGAGCGCGCTCGCGACGGCGGCCGCATCCGGCCGTTCAAGGCTCCACAGCACGCAGACGACGCCGAGCACCTCGCCGTTCTCGTCCAGCAGGGGCGTGCCGGAATAGGCGTGAAGGTCGAGCGTCCGCAGGTCTGCGTCGTCGGGAAACGTTCTCTGGAGCGCCTTCGCGAACGAGACGGGCGCGCCCATCGAAACGACGACCTCGCAGGGCGTGCCGCGCATGTCGTAGGCGAATGACGAGACCCGTCCGTACACGTCGTAGCAGCTGACGGTTTCGAGAATGCCGGCGTGGCGATGCAGGCGCGTGATCAGCACGAGATCGGCGTTCACCGCCTCGGCGATGACGCGCGGCGCGTCCGCAACGAGATCGTCCGTCGCGGCGCACATCAGGCCATCGGCGATCGCGCGACGGAAAGCGCTGGCCACGCCGCGGAGGTCCGGGCCTGCGCTCACGCGCGCCTCGTGGGGGTCCGTCACGCACGCCTCCGCAGCAGGTGCGACGAACAGCTACCCAGTCTGCTCTTAACCGTCGGTTAAGCAGCTTCGGCGGCGCCGGGCCGTGGAATGCGCCGTTGGTCCGTGCCCTGAACGTCGCGAGCCGGGTCGCGCTCTACCGGCGGACGGTCACCGAAATGGCGCCGAAATCGCTCACGGACTCGCGCTGCTCGCGGAACTCGCGCGTGCGCCACACCTGCGTGTACGCGATGCGCACGTCCCCCACATAGCCGGCGAGGCCGAGGCGCACGTCGCCCACCCAGGGCCGCCGCGACACTTTGGCGCCGAGCGCGGAGCGTTCGTCGAGGGACACGTCGTAGGCGACGTACCGTCCATCGACGCCGCCGAACGCGTACCAGCCCGCGCCCGCGCGCGGCGAGAAATACCCGGCGCCCGGAAGCCCGGGGCCGAGACGCGGCGGGCCGAAATCGAGCGGCATGCCGGCGCCCAGCCGGAACCCGAGCCCGATGTTCGCCGATGTCTGAAGATTTCCGAGACTCACTCCGGCCGTCGGCAGAATCTCGAGGTGCGCCGTGCGTGAACGCGACATGGCGAGAATATCCGTGCGCTGCGCGCGCCAGGCCGCGACCACGCGATTGGGAATCTGCGCATCCCAGCCATAGGGCGTCGGCGCTCCGAGCTGACGATGGACGTAACTTTGCACGTCGCCCGCCTGCGAAGCCGGGCCGACAACGCCGACCACGAGCTGCGTCTGATCGAGCGTGCGTTCGTTGGTCTGCGCGACGAGGCCGGCCGCGGCATAGAGGATGCCGGCATAGGGCCGGTCCACGGGATCGGGATGCGTGCGCGAGAGGTCTTCTGGCGTGTAGATCACCTGCCCGAGTTCGACTTCGATGCGGGCGTCCTTCGGCGTGCCCCGCGGCGGCACGAGATCGGCCAACGCGCGCATCCACGCCGGCTCGACGCCCTTCGGCGACATCCACGCGACGCCGACCCCATTCGTGTAGTTCTTGTCGGGCGCGTTCGTTCCGAACGCATCGTTCTCCAGAACGAAGGTGAGGGAGCCTTTGCGATCCTCGCGGGCCGTCCGCGGCGTCTCCTCCGCGGGCGGCGGTGCAGGCGCCGTCGGGGCAAGCGCGAGAGCAGCGGCGGCGAACGAGGCCAGCATCGAGCGCTCCGGATCGAAAGCGTGGACGAGAGGCCACCGTGGTATCGCGGCCGCGTCCGCGGCGCCACAGGTTGGCGCCGTCGATCTCATCCCGAGAAAGTGTCGTCCCGCTGTAACATTCGACGTGCTACACGGCGCCAATGCGAATCCGACACATCCTCCCCGTGGTCGCCGCCCTCTCGGCCGCGCCGCACGCCCTCGCCCAATCCGTCAATCGCCCCGACGACGATGAGATCGTCGTCACGTCCGAGCGTCCGCGCGGTGGAATCCAGGCCGATGCGCCTCCTGAATCGACGCTCAGCGCTGCGGACGTGCGCTCGATCGGCGCCACGTCGATCTTCCAGATCCTCGCGACCATCGCGCCGCAAACCGGTTCAGCCTCGATCCGCGGCTCCGGCTTTCCGGTGATCCTGGTCAATGGACGCCGGATCACCGGGCCGCAGGAGATTCGCGATCTCCCGCCGGACGTGATCTCGCGCGTGGACGTGTTCGACGAGCAGGTCGCGCTGCAATACGGCTACAGCGCCGAGCAGCGTGTCGTGAACCTCGTGCTCGAGCGCCGATACAGTTCGGGCCAGATCGAAGCGGAGGGCGGTGTCGCGGCGGGCGGCGATCGCACCCAGGGTCGTCTGTCCGGCGGCGTCGTCGACATCAACGAAGGCAATCGCATCGCGGTCAATGCGGCGCACGAGTTCGCCTCGGAGATCACCGAGCGCGAGCGCGGCATTCGCCCGCCGGTATCGGGCGCGGACCAGCGCGATCTGCGCACGGTCGCTCCCGAAACGGAGGCCACGCGCGCCTCCTTCATTTTCGCGCGCGCGCTCGACGAACTCGTGACGGGCTCGGCGTCGGGCCGGGCCGAGCGCAGCGAGCAACGCGCGCTTCTGGGGCTCGACGGCGCCGGCGCGCTGCGCGTGCGCGACACGACGACGGACGCCCTGCGCGCGACCGCCGCGCTCGACGGCTCCTTCTCGGGTTGGCAGTACACGGCGACGCTGACGGGCGACCAGACCAAGACCGAAACCACGACCACGGGAACCACCGCGCCGTCGCGCACCGAGTCGGACGAGGGGCTCTACGAACTCATCGGCACGCTCGGCGGCTCGCTCGCGGAGCTGCCGGCGGGGCGCGTGCGGGCGAACCTGCGCGTCGGTGTGGAGCAACGCACGATCGACAGCACGTCGCGCATCGGCGCGACGACCACGACGGCCAATCTCGAGCGCACCACGCCTTCGGCGCGCGCGACGCTCTCCGTTCCCGTCACCAATCGCCGCCGCGAGTTCGGCGCCGCGTTCGGCGACATTTCGCTGAACCTCACGGGCTCCGTCACCGAGCCGAGCGACTTCACGACGCTCACGAGCTTCGGGTTCGGCGGATCCTGGGCGCCGACGCGCACGCTCCGCTTCACCGCGCAGGCGGAGCGCAGCGACGCGGCGCCGACGCTTCAACAGCTCGGCAACCCGGTGCTGACGACGCCGGACGTCGCTTTCTTCGATCCGGTCCGCGGCGAATCCGTGCGGGTCACCCGCATCAGCGGCGGCTCGCCCACACTCGCAGCCGAGGCCCGCGAGGACCTCACGATCAACGCCACATGGTCGCCCTCGAAGATCGACGGCCTGACGCTGCAGGCGAGCTGGGCGCGGAACAACTCGACGGACGTGCCGACGAGCCTGCCGACGGCGCTGCCGGAAACCTACACGGCGTTCCCCACGCGTTTCGTGCGCGACCTGTCTGGCGTGCTCACGACGGTCGACACGCGCCCGATCTCGCTTGCCGCGCGTGACGTGGACAGCGTGCGCGTGGGCTTCAGCCTGTCGCGCCCGGTGGGCCGGCGTCCGGCCCCGTCCGCTGGCGCGCAAGGGGGCGGGCGCCCGTCCGCGCGTCCCGCGGCGGGTGAAAGCGGCGCGTCCCTGGCCGTCGCCGCGCAGCCGGCGCCGCCGGCAGGCGTGGCGGCCCAGGCGG
>JAGWZE010000039.1 GCA_018969015.1 Alphaproteobacteria bacterium | reverse complement strand
CTGCCGTCATCGCGACGGCATAGCCCTGGATCAGCTCGGTGACCTCCGCGCCGACCATGTGCGCGCCGAGGAGCTCGCCGGTTTCAGCGTCGAAGATCGTCTTCACGAGGCCCTGGTCCTCGCCGAGCGCGATTGCCTTGCCATTCGCGGAGAACGGGAACCTGCCGACCTTGAGGGTGCGCCCGGCGGCGCGCGCGCGGGCCTCGGTGAGGCCGACGCTCGCGATCTGCGGATGGGAATAGGTGCAGCCGGGGATGCGTGTCTTGTCGATCGGATGCGCGGGATGACCGGCGAGCGCGTCGACGCAGATCACCGCCTCATGGCTCGCCTTGTGCGCCAGCCAGGGCGCGCCGGCCACGTCGCCGATCGCGTACAGTCCGGGTACGGACGTGCGGCAAAGGCCATCGGTGACGACCTGGCCCTTCTCGAGCGTCACGCCCATCGCTTCGAGCCCCATGCCCTCGACATTGGCGACGATGCCGACCGCGAGGATCGCATGGCTCGCCTCCAGCGTTTCGGCGCCCTTGGGGCCTTCGACGGTCGCGCGGACACCCGTCGACGTCGCGGCGAGGGACTTCGCCGCCGTGCCGGTGCGAATCTTGATTCCCTGCTTCTCGAACTGTTTGCGGGCGAAGGCCGAGATCTCCTCATCCTCGACCGGCAGGATGCGATCGACCATCTCGATGATCGTGACGTCGACGCCGAACGCCGCATAGAAGCTCGCGAACTCGACGCCGATGGCGCCCGAGCCGAACACCAGCAGCGACTTCGGCCATTCCGGCGGCGTCATGGCTTCGCGATAGGTCCAGATGCGCTTGCCGTCCGGCGCGAGGCCCGCAGCCGGGATCGTCCGCGCGCGGGCGCCGGTGGCGAGGATCACGTGGCGCGCCGTGAGCGGGCGGGACGCGCCGTCCTTGCCCTCGACCACGACGCGCGGGGCGGGCGCCCCCTTCTCCAGGCGCGCCGTACCCTCGATCACGGCGATCTTGTTCTTCTTCATGAGGAACGCCACGCCGTTGGACAGGCGCTGGGCCACGTCGCGCGAGCGCTTCACCACCGCGGCGGGATCGAAGCGCACGCCCTCGACCGAAAGGCCGTAGGCGCCGGCGTGCTGGATCTGGCGGTAGACTTCCGCCGAGCGCAGCAGCGCCTTCGTCGGGATGCAGCCCCAGTTGAGACAGACGCCGCCCAGCCGGTCGCGCTCGACGATCGCGGTTTTCAGCCCCAGTTGCGCCGCCCGGATCGCGGCGACATAGCCGCCGGGGCCCGCGCCGATCACGATCACGTCGTATTGGTCGCTCATGGGCCTACTTAGCCCGCGTCGCACGCGGGCGTCGAGGTCACCGCGCGGGCGCGCCGGACGCCGCCGCCGCCGCCGCCGCCTGCTGTTCGGCCTCGATCCGCTTCAGCTCGTCGAGCACCGCGCGTTCGTTGGCGGTGATGCGGGCGTCGGCGCGGGTGCGCGCCGCGACCCAGGCGATCTCCGACAGCGTGAGCCGCTCGGCCTCCGCGGCCTGCGCCGCGCGGGCCGCGTAATAGGCGTTGATCGCCTTGGTCGGCGCCGGCTGCGTGAGCGTTTCGAACCACACCGTGGGGCCGCCGGCCGCGATCGTGCGCAGGCGCTCGAAGAACGTCTCGCGCGGGGCGTCGGCGATCGTGGCCCGGTGCAGCAGGGTCGCGCGATCGAGCAGCCTCGGCGCGGCGTTCGCGAGCAGGTGATTGAGGATCGCCTGCATGAACAGCGCCCGCCAGGACGGGTGGTGTTCGCCGCCGTCGGTCGCGGCGTCGATCGCGAAGATCCACTCGGCCTCGTCGCGGCTGACCGCGATCGAACCGGCGCCGCCTTCCGCGAACAGCACGCGCCGGATCAGCTGGACGTCGGCCTCCGTGAGATTGGCCGGCGGCGGCGACGTGAGCAGCTGGAACATCCGGTCCCGGACGAAGCCGTGGAAGCCGTCCGGTGTGGACGAGGCCCGCTCCAGCACCTTCACCAGCAGGGCCACTTCCGTGTCGCGGTCGAGCACGCCGTCGGCCAGGACGGCGCGCTGCAGCCATTCGGCGTTCTCATCACTCAGGTGGGTTTCGCTATAGCCGTTGGCGAGGACGTGATCGGTCACGGCCTCGACGAAGGCATCGCGCCAGGCCGTCCCCTCCCCGCGCACGCGCGCATTGAGGCGGAGCAGGGCGCTCGCCTCCGCGCGGCTCACCTTGCCGTCCGGAAAGATCTCGCGGCGCAGGGCCAGGGCTTCCTCTTCCGTCACCACGCCGTCCACGGCGATGCGGGCGGCCAGGAACTTGAGGGCGGTGTCTGCGGGATCAGACGTGGCGTTCAGCGGCAGGGTCATCGCGGGCTCCTTGCCCGCGATCTACCGCAATGACCCTAAAGACCGATTAGTCGATGCGGTTAACGCCGCCCATGTAGGGCTGCAGCGCGGCCGGGATCGCGATCGAACCGTCCGGGTTCTGATAATTCTCGAGCACGGCGACGAGCGTGCGCCCGACGGCGAGGCCCGAGCCGTTGAGGGTGTGGACGTACTCCGTGCCCTTCTGGCCTTCGCGGCGGAAGCGGGCGTCCATGCGCCGGGCCTGGAAGTCGCCGCAGTTCGAGCAGGAGCTGATCTCGCGGTACTTGCCCTGCGAGGGCAGCCACACTTCGAGATCGAACGTCTTCAGCGCGGAAAAGCCCATGTCGCCGGTGCAGAGCAGCATGGTGCGGAACGGCAGCTCCAGGCGTTTCAGCACCTCCTCGGCGCAGGCGACCATGCGCTCGTGCTCGGCGGCGCTGTCCTCGGGCTTCGCGATCGAGACGAGCTCGACCTTCCGGAACTGGTGCATCCGGATCATCCCGCGCGTGTCGCGCCCGGCCGCGCCCGCTTCGGAGCGGAAGCAGGGCGTGTCAGCGGTCATGCGGATGGGCGTGGCGAGCGCGGCTTCGTCGAGGATCGTCTCGCGGTAGAGGTTGGTGAGCGAGACTTCGGCGGTGGGGATGAGCCAGTGCTCCCCCGTGCGGAACAAATCTTCGGCGAACTTCGGCAGCTGCCCCGTGCCGTAGGCCGCGGGGTCCTTCACCAGCAGCGGCGGGCTCACTTCCTGGTAGCCGTTCTCCACCGTGTGCAGATCGAGCATGAACGCCGCCAGCGCGCGTTCGAGGCGCGCGAGCTGGCCTTTCAGCGCGACGAAGCGCGAGCCGCTCATGCGTGTCGCGGCCTCGAAATCCATAAGGCCGAGCGCTTCGCCCAGCGCCACGTGGTCTTTCGGATCGTTGAGGCCGCGCGGGCTTCCCCAGCGGCGCGCCTCGACATTGGCCTCCTCGTCGCCGCCGATGGGAACGTCCGGCGCCGGCAGGTTCGGCGCGGCTTCGAGGATCGCCCGCAGCGCGCCGGCCTTCTCGGCCTCCTCGGCGGCGGCGGCTTCGATGACGCCCTTGAGCCGCTCGACCTCGGTCATCAGGCGCTGCGCTTCGGCCTCGTCCTTCTTGGCCTTCGCCTGGCCGATCTGCTTGGAGAGCGCGTTGCGGCCGGCCTCGGCCTCCTGCTTGCGGGTCTGCGCGGCGCGCGCGCTCGCGTCGAGGGCGATGAGCGCGTCCACGTCCGGCGTCGTTCCCGAGCGCTTGGCCCAACCGTCGCGGAAGCGGGCGGGATCGTCGCGGAGGGCGCGGAGGTCGTGCATGGCTCTTCTCTCGGGTGGGACGTGCGTGTGGCGCGGCCCAGGTCAGGCCGCTTCTTGCGCCGCTTTCGCCTCGGACTTCAAGCGCGCCTTCTCGATCAGCAGCACGAGCCAGATCGAGATTTCGTAAAGCCCATAGACCGGCACGGCCATGACCATCATCGAGATCGGGTCCGGCGGGGTGACGAGCGCGGAGAAGGCCGCGATGCCGACGATGGCGTACCGCCGCAGGCGGCGCAGCATGCCGGCCGTGACGATGCCGATCCGCGCCAGGAGCGAGAGCACCACCGGCACCTGGAAGATGAAGCCGAACGCCAGCGTGAGCGTCGTCACGAGGCCGAAATACTCGTCGACCTTCGGCAGATAACGAATGATGACGCCGCCCTGGTTCACTTCCTGCTTGAGCGCGAACTCCAGCGCGAACGGCATCGCCACGTAGAACACGAACGCCGCTCCGGCGAGGAACATGATCGGCGCGGCGATCAGGAACGGCGCGGCGGCCGCGCGCTCGCGCTTGTAGAGGCCCGGCGCGATGAAGGCGTAGGCCTGATAGGCGATCACCGGGAAGGCTACGATGATGGCCGCGAACAGCGCCACGTGCAGCTGCACGAAGAAGAACCCGAAGGCATGAGTATTAACGAGCTCGACGCCCTTCTTCGCCGCCTCCGGCCCGTGCACCGCGGCGATCGCGGTCTTGAACGGCTCCACGAGGAACACGAATATCTGCTGCGCGAACGAGAAGCAGCCGACGAACGCGATCAGCAGCGCGATCACCGCCACCAGCAGACGCTGCCGCAGCTCGACCAGATGATCGAGCAGCGGCGCGCGCGAGGCTTCCATCTCCGCGTCATCGGGATCGGCGACGCCGTCGGCCATCAGGGAGCCTCGCCGGTTTTGGCGGCTGGAACGGCGGCGGGCGACGCGGTCGCGGCGGCGGGCGTCACCGGCGTCACCTCGAACGGCAGTTCGGGCTCGGCGGCGCCGCTCGCCTCCCCTGCCGTCTCGGCCGAAGCGGGGGCAGGCGCGGGCGAGGGGGCGGCGACCGTGCTGGGATCATAGGTGCGCTCGGGGCGCGCGAGCGTGGCGCGCGGCGCGGGCGTCTCCGGCAGCGGCGAGAGGTCCACCGGGCGCGTGATCTCGTTGACGAGGCCCGAGAAGCTGGAGTGGCGGCGCAGGGCTTCGACCTCGCGCTTCAACTCGTCCAGTTCGGCCTGGCGGGCCAACTCGTCGAACCCGGAACGGAACTCCTGCGCCATGCCGCGCAGCCGCGCGAGCCAACGCCCGAGCTTGCGCATCATCAGCGGCAGGTCCTTCGGCCCCACCACCAGAAGGGCGATGATGCCGAGGACGACGATTTCCGAGAAGCCGAGGCCCGGCAGCATGGCCGACCCTTTCCCTCAAATCCGCGAACGGGCGCAGCGACGCGGCGCCGCGACGGCCGGGCTCACGCCTCGGTCTTGTCGCGGGTGGCGGTGGTGTCGCCCGACTTCGGCAACTGGCGCGGCGGCTCGGCCGCGGCGTCCGCCGCCTTGGCGTCATCATCGCCGAGCCCCTTGCGGAAGCCTTTGATGCCTTTGCCCAGATCCTCCATGAAGCCGGACAGCTTCCCCGGTCTCCCGAACAGGATGAAGACCAGGAGCAGGACGATCAAAAGGCTCCAAATGCCAGGCGCGTGCATCGCCTCAACTCCTTGCGGGGCGGTCCGTGATTCGGACGCCTAGTCGGCCGGATCGGCCATGTGATCGACATAGAACGCGCCGTCGGTTTCGGCCGGGCCGTTCTCTTCGTCCAGCGCGTCGCCCGCTTGGGCCTCGCCCGGCCGGGGAATGTCGAGCTCGCGTGCGGCGCGGGCGTCGATGGCTCCCAGGGCCTTCAAATCGTCCTTGCCGGGCAGGGCGTCAAGCGAGGTCAAGCCGAAGTGGTGCAGGAAGGCGTCGGTGGTGCCGTAGGTTAATGGGCGCCCCGGCGAGCGCCGGCGTCCGCGCGGGCGCACCCAACCGATCTCCAGGAGCAGATCCAACGCTCCCTTGGAGAGCGTGACGCCGCGAATGTCCTCGATTTCGGCGCGCGTGACCGGCTGGTGGTAGGCGATCACCGCCAGCGTCTCGAGCGCGGGCTTGGGCAGCTTCTTCGGCTCGACGCGGGTTTCGGCGAACAAATGTTCGAGATCGGCCGCGGTTTGAAGCCGCCAGCCCCCCGCGATCTCCGCCAGGACCACCCCCCTGCCCGCATAGATTCGCGCCAGTTCGGCCAGGCCGGCGGCGACGTCCGCCCCGGCGGGCAGGCGCGCGGCGAGCCGCTCGGCGGTGAGCGGCTCCGTGGCGGCGAACAGCATCGCCTCGATCATGCGGGCGGCAGCGCCGATGGCGATGGCGGCCGGCGCGGCCGGATCGGGGGCGTCGCCCTCGACCGGATCGCCGGCGCCGGGCGCGTCGTCCGCGCCGCCCTCGCCGAACGCCGCTTCGATCCGTCGCAGCGCCTCCTGCGGGTCCGGCCCCCGTCTGGATCGTGATCGGCCCGTCATGCGTCCTGATCCCGTGCGCGCAGATAGAGCGCGTCGAAGGGCGCATCCTGCCGCGCTTCGAGCCGCCCGTCCCGCACGAGTTCGAGAGCCGCGCCGAACACGCTCGCCAGATAGGACGCCGGTTCGGGCGCATCCGCCCCGCGTTCGGCCTTTGGCGGCAGGCTTTCGATCGGGCGCCAGTCGCGCAGATCGGGCATCAGCGTTTCGAGCCGCGTGCGGGCGGCGTCGAGCGCGTAGGCCTTGCGCGGCCGCGCCGCATAGGCCCGTTTCTTGAGGCCCTTCATGCGCTGCGCGCCGTAGGCTTTCAGGAGGTCGACGAGATCGCCCGTCCATTCCGGCCGGCGTTCGACCGCGACATCGCGCGGCGCGCCGGTGAGGAACACGTCCCGCCCCAGTTGCGGCAGCGCGTTGAGGGCCGCGGCGGCGGCGCGCGCCGCTTCGAGCCGACCGAGCTTGCGCGCGAGCGCGGCGGCGAGTTCGGCCTCCGTGAGCGGGAGATCGTCATCGCGCACGGGCTTCGGCAGCAACAGGCGCGACTTCAACAGCGAGAGCCACGCCGCCATGACGAGATAATCGCCCGCGAGTTCGATCTGCTGCGCCTTCGCGGCCTCGATGTAGAGCAGATACTGGTCGCACAGCGCGCTGAGCGAGATGCGCGCGAGATCGACCTTCTGCATCCGCGCCAGATGCAACAACAAATCGAGCGGCCCTTCGAAGCCGTCGAGGTCGAGCGTCAGGCCGTCGCCGTCCGCGCCGGCTTCGGCGGCTGCGGCGAGATCGAGCTCGGTGGCGTCTTCGGTGCTCACGCGACCGGCGTCACCGGCGCAAGCAGCGTGCGCAGACGCGCCCACGCTTCTGCGGCGTCGAGCGGCGCGGGCGTTTTTGCGGCGGCGGCGTCGCCCCGCTGCGCGCGCGCCAGCGCCGCGCCCGAGAGCGGCGGGATCGCGGCCGCGAGCGCCTGCATCTCCGCAAGATCGCCCGAGCAATGCAGCGCCATGTCACAGCCGGCGGCGAACGAGCGTTGCGCCTTCTCGGCCCAGGAGCCGGTGAGCGCCTTCATGCCGAGATCGTCCGTCATCAGAAGGCCATCGAAGCCGATCTCGCCGCGGATGATGCGGCTGATGACCGTGGCCGACGTCGTCGCGGGCTCGGCGGCGTCCCAGGCTTCGTAGAGGACGTGCGCGGTCATCGCCATCGGCGCGTCCGCGAGCGCCTTGAAGCAGGCGACGTCGAGCGCGAGCGCCTGCGCCCCCGCCACGACGCGCGGCAGCGCAAGGTGGCTGTCGGCGTCGGCGCGGCCGTGCCCGGGGATGTGCTTGATGACGCCGGCGACGCCGCCATCGGCCATCCCGTCGAGTGCGGCGCGGCCGAGCGCGGCGATGGCGGCCGGCTCGGTCCCGAACGCGCGGTCGCCGATGATCGGGTCTGCGCCCTCCGCCGGCAGATCGAGCACCGGCGCGCAATCGGCGCGGATGCCGAGCGCGGCGAGTTCGTGGGCGATCAGGCGATGGCCGAGCCGGCAGGCTTCGAGGCCCGCGGCGGCGTCACGGCGGTAAAGCTCGCCATAACGCGCCGCCGGCGGGAACACGGGCCATTCCGGCGGCTTGAGCCGCGCGACGCGCCCGCCTTCCTGGTCGATGAAGACGAGCGCCTCGCGCCCGACCGTTTCCCACAGCGCCTCGACGAGGCGGCGCACCTGCGCGCGCGATTTGCACGCCTCGGCGAAGAGGATGAACCCCCAGGGCGCGGCGTCACGGAAGAACGCGGCGTTCTCGGCGTCGAGATCGGGCTTTCGCCAGCCATAAATCGCAGCGCTGGGCGCAGTCATCGGGACACCACGATGCAGTCCTGGTTCTTGGCCGCCAGACGTTTGCAGAACAGCGACGCCTCGGCCCAGTCTGCGAAATAGCCCGCCCGCACGCGGAAGAACACGCCGTTCTGCCGTTCGACACGCTGGACGTCGAAGGTCGCGCCGGAAAACGTCGCCGGATCGCTCTTGGCGAGCCGCGCGCCGAGCGCCGCCGCGGCCTCCTGCGATTGCAGCGCCGCGAGCTGGACGAGATAGGGCCCGGTCGGCTGCAGGCCCGGCGGCGCCATCGCCGCGCCGTCCTCGATCAGGGCCCCCTTCCCCGCGGCGGACGCCGGAGCAGGGGCCATCGCCGGCTCGTCCTTGGCGGCCGGGGCTGCGGCCTTTCCGCTGCCGCGGGCGGCCTCGAGCGCGTCATACAGGGCGGGCTGTTCCGCCGTCGGCTTGTCCTGCGCGGGCGCGGCGACCTTGAAGGGCGCGGTCGGCGCCTTGACCACCGGCGTCTTGGCCGCGCCGAAAAAGGCCGACCACAAAAACACCAGCGATCCCAGGCCGACGAGGGCGGAGAAGATCGCCACCGGCCAGTTGGTGCGCTTGGGCGGCGGGCCCTTGGCGGCCGGCTCCATCGAGGGGGCGTACACGCGGCGGGGCTGACCAGCCATGCCCATCGTCCTTTCACGACTCGCAACGGCGCAGATTACCATGCCCGCCCGTTGCCAACTCGTTGCCGTGCCGGGCCTTCTGCGGGGTCAGCGCCAGCGGTCGAGATTGAACAGCCGCCGGTGCTCGTCGATCGCGAACGGATCGGTCATGCCGGCGATGTAGTCGCACACCACACGGGCGGTCTCGGTCGTGCCCGGCGCGACGGCCTGGATGCGCCACCGATCCGGCAAAAGCTCCGGCTCGCGCAGGAAAATCTCGAACAGATCCCGCAGGATGCGCCGCGCCTGGCTGCGCACGCGGCTGATCTGGTAGTGGCGGTACATGCGGTCGAACAGGAACCGCCGCAGGGCGGCTTCGTGCTCCTTCATCTCGTCGCTGAACGCCACGAGCGGCCCTTTCAGCGCGCGCACGTCGGCCGCCGAGGTCGGACCGAGCCGCGCCGCGCGCTTCTGGGTTTCGCGCACGAGATCGTCGATCCGCGCGCCGATGAGACGGCGCACGCCTTCCGCGCCCCAGCGATCGGCGTCGACCGAGGGGTAGTCCGCCTTCACCGCGCGGAACACGTCCCCCACGAAGGGCAACTCCAGAAGGTCCTCGATGCGGAACAGGCCGGCGCGCAGGCCGTCATCGATGTCGTGGTTGTTGTAGGCGACGTCGTCGGCGAGCGCGGCGACCTGCGCTTCCGGGCCGGCCCAGGTGTCGAGTTCGAGGTCCTGCTCGCGGGCGTATTCGCGGATCGCGGTGGGCAGGTCGTCGAGCGTCGTGCCCGGTTTCACCAGCGGCCCGTTGTGCTTCACGACGCCTTCCAAAGTCTCCCAGGCGAGGTTCAGGCCGTCCCAGGCCGGGTAGCGCAGTTCGAGCTTCGTCAGCACGCGCAGCGTCTGGGCGTTGTGGTCGAAGCCGCCGAAGCCCTTCATGCAGGCGTCGAGTTCGTCCTCGCCCGAATGGCCGAATGGCGGGTGGCCGAGGTCGTGCGCCAGAGCCACCGCTTCGGCGAGGTCCTCGTCCAGCCCCAGCGTCCGCGCGACCGACCGGGCGATCTGCGCCACCTCCAGGGAGTGCGTCAGGCGGGTGCGGTAGTGGTCGCCCTCATGGGCGATGAACACCTGCGTCTTCTGCTTGAGGCGGCGGAAGGCGCTGGCGTGGATGATCCGGTCCCGGTCGCGCTGGAAGGGCGAGCGCGAGGCGCTTTCCGGCTCGTCGTGCAGGCGCCCGCGGGACTGCAGCGGGTCCGTCGCGTAGGGCGCGCGCGCGACCTGCGCCCAGGCGGGCCTCGGCGGAGGGCTGGCGGTCGGGCGCGGCATCGGCTTCTCCTCGGGTCGCTCCTGTCCCATATAGGACGGAGCGAGACATCGCAGCGCCGGCTCGGACGAAGCCCGGCGCGGAGGACTGGAAATGCCTGATTCCGGCGCTGATGGGGCGACGATCACGTTGAGCCCGGCCGCGGCGCGAAAAATCGCCGCCATCCTGGCCGAAGACCCGGCCGCTGCGGGTGTGCGCCTCGCCGTGGAGGGCGGCGGCTGCTCCGGGTTCCAGTACGACATCCGCATCGTGCCCTCCCCCGAGGCGGACGATCTCGTCATCGAGCGGGACGGCGGGCGGCTGTTCGTCGATTCGGTCAGCCTCGAATTCCTGGGCGGCGCCGTCTTCGACTGGACGGACGACCTGATCGGCGCGGCCTTCAAGGTGAAGAACCCGAACGCCAAATCGTCCTGCGGCTGCGGCGTGAGCTTTTCGGTCTAGCCTCCGGGCGCGGCCTCCAGGGCCGTGCGGCTTCCCTCGCGGCGCCTTGCGCGCGCGTCCGGTTCCCGCAATCTGCGCGCATGACCACGCCTGCTCTCTCCGTCGACGACGCGATCAAGACCCGCATCTCCATTCGCGCCTTCAGGGCCGATCCGGTGCCTGAAGCGCTGGTGCGCGAGGTGCTGGACGTGGCCCGCTGGTCGCCGTCGGGCGGCAACGTGCAGCCCTGGAAAGTGATCGCGGTCGCGGGCGCGGAGCGCCAGGCCGTGATCGACGTCGCGCGCAAGGCGAACATGGCCAACCCCGCCGGCGAAGAGGGCGATCACCCGATCTACCCCGCGAACCTCTGGGCCCCGCACCGCGACTGGCGGTTCAAGGTCGGCGAGGACATGTACGCCAAGCTGGGCATCCCGCGGGAAGACAAGTTCGCGCGCCTCGCCTGGGTGTCGCGCAATTTCGAGTTTTTCGGCGCGCCGGTGGGGCTGTTCTTCGCGATCGACACCCGCATGGGCCATGGCCAATGGGCGCATCTGGGCATGTTCATGCAGACCCTGGCGCTCGCCGCCGAAGCGCGTGGCCTCGGCACCTGCATGCAGGAGGCCTGGGGGCGCGTGCGCGTCACGCTCAAGGCGCATTTCCAGCTGCCCGAGAGCGAGATGATTTATTGCGGCATGGCGCTCGGCTGGCCCGATCGCGACGCGCCCGTAAACACGCTGCGCTCGGACCGCGCCGGCGTGGACGAATTCGCGACGTTCAAGGGGTTCTGAGCGGCCGACCGAGCGCTCTTCGAGCCAGCGCTGGCGTCATCCTCGACCGCGCGCAGCGTGGTCGGGGATCCAGAACTGGCGATACGGACGCTGGATCCCCGGCGCGCCTGCGGCGCACCGAGGATGACGTACGGGCTCGATCACAGGTCTTGGCTCGATCACCCCTCCGGCCGCTCGCCCGGGCGGTAGAGCGCGTTGCCGAACACGCCGTCCTCCAGAACGTCGATCACGGCGAACGCGAGGCCCTTGAGCACGAGCCAGATCAGCGGCGCGATGGCCCAGAGCGGCGCGTAGTGGGGATCGGCGCCGAGCGCGGTGCGCCAGGCCATCGCAACGCAGCCCAGGGCGATCAGCGGGTACGTCCAGGCGATCAGCATCGCGATGCGCCGCAGCAGGGGCGAGCGCCATGCGCTCTTGCCCTCGCCGCTCGACATCCGTACGCCGAGCGCGAGCGCCCCCGTCCCGACGAACAGGTGGAACACGCTCAAGGCCGTCAAAAGCGCAGTCATGCGCCCCAAGGTCTAGCACGTTGCGCGCCCGCGCGTCGCCCGGAGAAACGCCGATGCCCCTTACGATCGCGGCCTGGAACGTCAACTCGATCCTCGCGCGCCTGCCGACGGCGCTGGAGGTCCTTAAAGCGATCGACGCCGACGTCGTCTGCCTGCAGGAGCTGAAGTGCGAGGATGGACGCTTCCCGCGGCTCGAGATCGAGGATCTCGGCTACGGCGTCGAGACGCACGGGCAGAAAACCTACAACGGCGTCGCGATCCTCTCGCGCTATCGCATCGAGGAGGTCGCGCGCGGCGTGCCGGGCTTCGAGGACGTGCAGTCCCGCTACATCGAGGCGGTGATCGCCGCGCCGGAGGGCCCGGTGCGGGTCGCGTCTCTTTATGCGCCCAACGGCAATCCCGTCGGCACCGAGAAGTTCACTTACAAGCTCGCCTTCATGGAGGCGCTGACGGCGCATGCGCAGGCGCGGCTCGCGCTCGAGGAGCCGTTCGTGATCGCGGGCGACTACAACGTGATCCCGCGCGACGAGGATTGCCATGATCCGCGCGTGTGGATGGGCGATGCGCTCTACCAGCCGGAGTCGCGCGCCGCGTACCGGCGCCTGGAAAACCTGGGCTTCGCCGACGCCTACATGCAGGCCGATGGCCGCACCCACCAGTACACGTTCTGGGACTATCAGGCCGGCGCATGGCCGAAGGACCACGGCATCCGGATCGATCATCTGCTGATGTCGCCGCAGGCGGCGGACCGGCTGCAGGGCGTGGAGATTTTCCGCAAGGCCCGCGGCCTGGAAAAACCGTCCGATCACGTCCCGATCATCGGCCGCTTCCGCTGAGCCTGCGCGTCAAGGCGCCGTAGGCGAGGACCACGGCCCCTCGCGCGGGGCCGACGCGCCGCCCTGCGCCGCGGTTTGCCCTGCACTGCGGGCCGCCGCCCGCGCCGCCGCCTCGGCCCGCTCGGCCCGCAGGGCGACGAGCGGCGCCAACTCCGCCGTCAGCACCGCGTCCATGAGGCGCAGCACCCGGGCGATGTCGTCGACGACGCGGCGCGCGCGTTTCGGATCGGTGAGCGGCGTGAACATCGAGCCGGGCTCGAACTTGTTGCGGCCCTCCACCATCACGAGCAGGCGACCGCCCTCGAAGGCGCAGCGCACCTTGCCGCCCTGGAACGCCTGCTCGATCTCCATCAGGCGCTCCATGAACACCGGATGCACCAGCGCCCGCGCCTCGACCTGATCGTTGGAAAAGACCTCGAACAGGCGCTCGAACTTGGGATCGACGAGGCCGACGCGCTTGAGATCGCCGCTGCCCTGCAGGGCGTTGAAGAAGCCGGCGTCGCGCTTGACGACGGTGACGCCGAGGAATGCTTTCGGAAAGGCGATGCGGATGATCTGCCCACGGAACACCGTGTCGTGGTGGGTCTGCCCGTTGCGTCCGCGCCGCTCGACCTCGAGATGGGCTTCGTAGAGATCGAAGGCGCAGCCTTCGCGCTCGCCGTGGAACAGATCCTCGAACGCGGCGCGGTCATGGCGGGGGGCAAGGCCGAGCGCCAGGCAGCGGTCGAAACCCGGCCGTTCGTCCGCCTCGGGACGATAGCGCGCGCCAATCGCGGCGCAGATCGCCTCCAGCATCTCGATCTTCACCGTACGGTGCAGCTGGCTGATCGGAATGGCGGCGAGCGCGATCGTGATGGCCGCGGCGCCGAGGCCAATGAACACGGTCGGCTCGGCGTCGCGGGCGGCGAGCCACGTCAAGCAGGCCGCCACGATCGCCACCGGGACCGCAAGCATCGCATGGAAACGGAAATCGGCGACGCGCTTGCGCCGCTCGCCTTCCCGGGCCTCCAGGAGCGGCGCCAGACGCGACGCGTAGAGGCGCTCGAACGCCTCGTCCGTCAGCCCGGCGAGATCAAGGATCTCCGGCTCAGATGTCGGCATAGACATGGCGCTCGCCGGCGAAGCCGGGGTGCGTCACCGCGCCGAGATGCGCCGGACCGACGATCTGCGCGTACTTCCAGAGCGCGCCCGAGCCGTAGCTCGTCACGCGCGGCGCCCACGACTTCTTGCGCTCGGCGAGCTCGGCTTCGCTCACTTCCAGATCGATGCGCCCCGTCGTGGCGTCGATCGAAATCATGTCGCCGTCGCGCACGAGCGCGATCGGCCCGCCCGCCTGCGCCTCGGGGCCGAGATGGCCCACGCACAGCCCACGCGTCGCGCCGGAGAAGCGGCCATCGGTGACGAGCGCGACCTTGTCGCCCATGCCCTGCCCGTACAGCGCCGCCGTGGTCGACAGCATCTCGCGCATGCCGGGCCCGCCGCGCGGCCCCTCGTAGCGGATGACGAGCACTTCGCCTTCCTTGAAATTGCCGCTGGAGACGGCCTCGAAGCATGCTTCTTCGCCGTCGAACACGCGCGCGGGCCCGCGGAAGCGCGGATCCTTCATGCCGGCGATCTTCACCACCGCGCCCTCGGGTGCGAGCGAACCCCAAAGGCCCACCACGCCGCCATCGGGCGAGAGCGGATCGGCGATTGTGCGGATGACGTGCTGATCGGAGCGGTAGGTCACGCCCTCGAGGTTCTCGCGCAGCGTCTTGCCGGTGACGGTGAGGCAGTCGCCATTGACGAGCCCCGCATCGAGCAGCACGCGCAGCAGCACCGGCATGCCGCCGGCTTCGCCCATGTCCTTCGCCACGAATTTGCCGCCGGGCTTGAGATCGGCGAGCCAGGGCGTCGTCTTGAAGGCGTCGGCGACGTCCTTGAGCGTGAACTGCACGCCCGCCTCGTGCGCCATCGCCGGCAGATGCAAAGCCGCGTTGGTGGAGCCGCCGGTCGCGGCGACGACGACGGCGGCGTTGATGAACGCTTCACGCGTGCAGATGTCGCGCGGCCGGATGTTCTTCTCGATCAGGCTCACCACTGCATGACCCGACGCGGCGGCGTACTGATCGCGCGACAGATACGGCGCCGGCAGCGCCGAGGAGAGCGGCAACGCAAGCCCGATCGCTTCGGAGACGCACGCCATCGTGTTGGCGGTGAACTGGCCGCCGCAGGCGCCGTCTCCGGGGCAGGCCTTCGTTTCGAGATCGCACAGATCCTCGAAGCTCATCTTCCCCGCCGCATGCGCGCCGACGCCCTCGAACACGTCGAGGACCGTCACGTCCCGGCCCTGCCAGGAGCCCGGCAGGATCGAGCCGCCATAGATGAAGACGCTCGGCACGTTGAGGCGCAGCATCGCCATCATCATGCCTGGGAGGCTCTTGTCGCAGCCGGCGACGCCAACGAGCGCGTCATAGGCGTGGCCGCGCATGGTGAGCTCGACGCTGTCGGCGATCACTTCGCGCGAGACGAGCGACGAACGCATGCCCTCGTGGCCCATGGCGATGCCGTCCGTCACCGTGATGGTGCAGAACTCGCGCGGCGTGGCGCCGGCCTCTTTCACCCCGGCCGAAACCGCGTGCGCCTGGCGCATCAGCGTGGTGTTGCAGGGCGCGGCCTCGTTCCAGCACGACGCCACGCCCACGAAGGGCTGCTCGATCTCCCGCGTGCCGAGCCCCATGGCGTAATAGTAGGAGCGGTGCGGCGCGCGCTCGGGCCCCACGGTTGTGTGGCGCGATGGCAGTTTGGACTTGTCCCAGCGGGTCATGCGAAGCCTCGGACGCAGCGGAAAATTGCGTCGAGACCCTAGCCCGTGCGGCGGCGCGCGCAAGGGTGGGGAATGGGCGGCGCGGGCGGCGGCGCGCGGCCACCCCTGCCCGCGGGGGCGTGTCCTCAAGGGCCATGGGCGCGCGCCGTCCGCCCTCGACCTGCGACGGTTCCGCAGCGGCGCGCGCGGGAACGCCGGCGGCGGCGATCGGTTGATCGCCGGGAGGGCCGCTCAGGAGTGCGCCATGACCGCAGAATCCCTCATCATCTGGCTGCTCGTCGGCGCGATCGCCGGCTGGCTCGCCGGCCTCGTGGTGCGCGGCTACGGCCTCGGTATCGTCGGCAACATCATCGTCGGCATCGTCGGCGCGTTCATCGGCGGATGGCTGATCGGCAGCGCCGGGTGGCTGCCCGGCGGCCTGTTCGGCTCGATCATCTCCGCCACCATCGGCGCCGTGATCCTGCTTCTGCTGCTGCGCTTCGTGCGACGCGCGGCGACCTGACGCCGCCGCGCCGCCGCCGCCTCAATCGCGCAGCGCCGCCTGATCCTGCAGGGCGGCCTGCAGCCGCTCCAACGCCGCGCTGAGCTTCTCGACGGAAGCCAGCGCGTCGTCGCGCCGCTCCTTCTGCTCCTCGACGACCTCTTCGGGCGCCTTGCGCACGAACTCGGCGTTGGCGAGCTTGGCGTCGATCTTGGCCGCGTCGGCTTTCAGGCGCGCGATCTCCTTGCCGAGCCGCTCCACTTCCTTGGCGAAATCGACGACGCCATCGAGCGGCAGCGCGACGGTGCAGTCGTCCACCACGAACGTGACGGAGCCGGACGGCGCGGCGTCCGCGCTCGTGGAGTATTCGAGCCGCGCCAGCCGATCGATGAGGTCCTGGTAGCGTTCGAGCCGGTGCGCCGCCGCCGCGCTCGCGCCGACGATCAGCAGCGGAATCCGCGCGCCCGGCGGCACGTTGAGCTCCGCGCGCGTGGAGCGCGTTTCGGTGACGAGCGCGATGATCCACTCGATTTCCGCCGCGGCCTTGTCGTCGACCAGCGCCAGATCGATCGTGGGCCACTGCTCCGCAATCAGCATGCGCGCGCGCTTGGGGCCGAACTCGGCGAGCCGCGCCCACAGCTCCTCCGTCACGAACGGCATGAACGGATGAAGGAGCACCAGAATGCGGTCGAGCACCCAGGCCGCGGTCCGGCGCGTTTCGGCCTTCGCCGTTTCGTCGTCGCCGTTCAGGAGCGGCTTGATGAGTTCGAGATACCAGTCGCAGAAGACGTTCCAGACGAAGCGGTAGATCGCGCCCGCCGCCTCGTTGAAGCGGAAGGCTTCCAATTCGCGCGTGACGTCCGCCGCGACCTTCGCCGTCTCGCCGATGATCCAGCGATTGACGGTCTCTTTCGCGTCTTTCGGATCGAACGTCTCGAACCACTGGCACTCGTTCATCTGGCAGAAGCGCGCCGCGTTCCAGAGCTTGGTGCCGAAATTGCGGTAGCCCTCGATGCGCTGTTCGCTGAGCTTGATGTCGCGCCCCTGAGCGGCCATCGCCGCGAGCGTGAAGCGCAGCGCGTCGGCCCCGTATTTGTCCACGAGGACGAGCGGGTCCATCACGTTGCCCTTGGACTTCGACATCTTCGCGCCGCTCGCGTCGCGCACGAGGGCGTGGATGTAGACGTCCTTGAACGGCGCCTTTCCCATGAACTGGATGCCGAGCATCATCATCCGGGCGACCCAGAAAAAGATGATGTCGAAGCCGGTGACGAGCGTGCTCGTCGGATAGAAGCGCGCGAGTTCTGGCGTCTTGTCCGGCCAGCCCAGCGTCGAGAACGACCACAGGCCCGACGAGAACCAGGTGTCGAGGACGTCTTCGTCCTGCCAGAGCCGGATGGTCTTGCCCCAACGGCTGTGGTCCGGGAGGTGGCTGCCGAGATCGACCCACTGCCCCGCCGCCATTTCACTGTAGGCGGCCGTGCGATCCGTCGCGAGACCAACGTCCTGGCCATAGGCCTCGCGGGCCTGCGCCAGCGCCTCTTCCTTGGTTTCGGCGACGAAAATCTTCAGCGGCAGAGCGCCGTCGAAGTCGACGACCGCTTCATACCCGCCATTGTCGTCGCGTTGCGTGGTGATCGCCGGCCCGTACCACGCCGAAATGCGATGTCCCCACCAGAGCTGGCGCGAGACGCACCACGGCTCGATGTTGCGCATCCACTCGAAGAAGGTCTTTTCCCACTGCTTCGGCGTGAAGACGGTTTCGCCGCTTTCCACGGCCTTCGTCGCCGCCACCGCGAGCTTCGGCGCATCGACGTACCACTGGTCCGTCAGCCATGGCTCGATGACGACGCCGGAGCGATCGCCGAATGGCTGGGTGTGGCGGATCGCGTCCTCGCCGCGCCGCAGGCCGAGCGCTTCGAGATCGTCGAGCACCTTCTTGCGCGCGTCGAAGCGATCGAGGCCGCGATACGGCTCCGGCGCCGGATCGATCACGCGCGCCCGGCTGTCGAAGATGTTGATCATCGGCAGGTTGTGGCGCTTGCCGACCTTGAAATCGTTGAAGTCGTGCGCCGGCGTGATCTTCACCGCGCCCGTGCCCGCTTCCGGATCGGCGTAGTCGTCGGCGATGATCGGGATCAGGCGATCGGTCAGCGGCAGGCGCACGGACTTGCCGATCAGGGCCTTGTAGCGCTCGTCCTCGGGATGCACCGCGACCGCAACGTCGCCCAGCAGCGTTTCCGGCCGTGTCGTCGCGACGACGATCTCGCCCGCGCCGTCCTCCAGCGGATAGGCGATGCGCCACATCGTGCCGGTGACGTCCTGGTTGACGACTTCGAGATCGGAGATCGCCGTCTCGAAGTGCGGATCCCAGTTCACAAGGCGCTTGTCCTTGTAGACGAGCCCGTCGCGATGGAGCTGGACGAACACCTTGCGGACGGCGGCGGAGAGCCCCTCGTCCATCGTAAAGCGCTCGCGCGACCAGTCGGCCGAGCAGCCGAGACGCTTCAGCTGGTTGAGGATCTGCCCGCCCGATTCGCCCTTCCACGCCCAGACGCGCTTGATGAACTCGTCGCGCCCGAGCGAGCGGCGATCGACATTCGCGCCCGAAGCGGCGAGCTGGCGCTCCACCACCATCTGCGTGGCGATGCCCGCGTGATCGAGCCCCGGCTGCCACAGCACCGCCTTGCCGCGCATGCGCTCGAACCGCACCAGCACGTCCTGCAGCGTGTTGTTGAGCGCGTGGCCGATATGCAGCGTGCCGGTGACGTTCGGCGGCGGGATGACGATGCAATAGGGCGGCGCAGCCGGATCAGGGTTCGGGCGGAACGCGCCGGACTTCTCCCACAGCGCATAGAGGCGGCCTTCGGCCGATTGGGGATCGAAATGTGAGTCGAGCATCGCCGGTCAAAAGAAAGCCCGCCGGAAGCGGCGGGCGCTCTCTATAGCAAGGCGGGGCGGCGGCGCGAACCTGAAGCGCGAGCCAATCGCCCCAAAGTCCGCCGAAACGCGCGCGGGGATGCGCGTTGCGGCGAAATCTCAGCGCGACATCCGCGAAATCCGGTCGAGTTCGGCCTCGACTTTGGCTTCGACGATGGCCGGCAGGTGGGCGTCGAGCCATTCCTTCATCATCGGACGCAGCAGCTCGCGCACGACGCCTTCGATGGTCTGGCCAGGCGCTTCGCTGATCCGCAGCGTGCCCGCCAGGCGCGTGAAGGCGCCGGCGGCGGCCGAGACCGCGCCATCCGAAATGATCGCCTCTTCGATCTCGCCCGCGGGCTCAGCCACCGGCGGCAGCGGCGCCCGTGCGACCGGCTGCGGCGCAGGCGCACGGACTTCCGTCCGCGGCGGCGGCTCAGCGACGACCGGCTCCGGGGGCAAATCGTCCTCGAACACGAGGTCGTCGTCCGGCTGCACGGCGGCCGCCGGGGCAGGAGTTTTCAGCACCAACGGCTCCGGATTGGCCGGACGCAGGGGCTCGTCGTCTTCCGAAATGATCCGCCTGATGGAGGCAAGGATCTCCTCCATGGAGGGTTCGGCATTTGCATTCTGAACTGACATCGCCTTCGGCCCCGCTTCGACCGCGCCGCGCGACTCACCACGCGCCATCTAAATCTAGCGTCCCGACCGGCTCGGGGTCCAACCCTTAGCGTCTACCCGTGAAGGGCTGTCCACAGATTAGAACCGATAGAGCACCGACCGGCGATGTTTGTCGGGATCATATAACGGTCCGTTAACGCCAACGGACTGCGGGTCGAGTTTTCCCATCGCCTGCAGCAGGGCGTGCGCGGCGACATAGGCGTCGCGCTCGGCGCGGGCCACCGCCAGCTGGGCGTTGAGCACTTCCTGCTGGGCGTCGAGCACGTCGAGTGTCGTGCGCAGGCCCACCTGCAGCTCCTGCTCCGTGCCTTCCAGCGCCAGCTTCGCCGCCCGCTCCTGCTCGCGGCTCGCCGTGATGACGCGGCGCGTGGCCAGCACGTCGTTCCAGGCGGCGGTGACGTCGCTCACGACCTGCCGGCGAACCGCCTCGGTCTGGGCGCGGGCCTGCTGGAGGTCCTGCTTGGCCTGCCGGACGGTCGACCGGCCGAACCCCGCTTCGAACAGCGGGATGCTCACCTGCGCGGTGGCGGTGTTCACGTCCTGCTCCACACCGCGGGCGACCTGATCGACCTGGCGCTGGTAGGACCCCACGACGGAAACCTGCGGCAGGAGCGAGGCGACCTGCACCCGCACCTGCTCGCGCGCGATCTTCTCGGCCTGCATCAGGCGCTGGAGAGCGGGGTTGGCGGCGATGGCCTCTTCGCGCGCGGCGTCGAGCGTTTCGGGCAGAACGGGCGCCGGCGGGGGCGCCTCGAGCGTTTCGGGCGGCTTGCCGATGATCGCCGCGTAGTTGGCCCGCGACGCTTCGAGCGTGGAGCGCGCCGCGGCGAGGCCGGCTTCCGCGCCCGCCAGCCGGGCTTCGGCCTGGGCGACGTCCGTCCGGGTGATCTCGCCGACTTGGAACCGGTCACGCGCCGCCTGCAGCTGGCGCGAAAGAACCTCGGCGTTGTTCGTCTGGATGCGGACCGACTCCTCGTCCCGCCGCACGTCCACATAGGCGGCGATCGCCTGCAGGAGTACGCCCTGCTCGGTCGCGCGCAGGGCCGCCTGGTTGAGTTCGATCGAGGCCGCGGCCTGGCGGGTCTGCGCGATCAGGCGCCCGCCCGTGAACAAGGGCTGCACCGCCTGGACGCCATAGGCCGATGGCTCCAGCGAGGACTTCGAGCCGATCACCGTCCCCGGCGCGATTTCTGTCCGGGTCTTCACCGTGCGGTCCGTGTAGGAGCCGTTGGCGGTCACCCGCGGCAGGAAGCCGGAGCGCGCCTGGACCATGCCTTCGTCGGCGGAACGGGCCTGGGCGCGCGCCGCCTGAAGGGTCGGGTTCGATTGGTAGGCGGAGGCCAGCGCCTGGGGCAACGTCTCGGCCTGAGCGTCAGACACGGCCACGGCGCCCAGTGGCGCGGCCGCGGCCAGAGCGGCGGTCAACCAGAAACGCATGCGGCTTCCCCTCGTCTTTCGCCCGCGGTGCGCGCGATCCGTTCTGATCGCGCCCGTCTGATTACCGAGCGGGCCGCCAACATATAGGCGGTCCCCACCCGAAGAACGAGCGATGGGCCGGTTTCGGAGAGAACGACGCCGACCATTCTCGTGACGCGCGAACAGCAGCGTCAGGATCGGGCCGGGATGCTTGTCAAAAAGTGAACGTCTTCGGCCGCGCGAGGCCCGGGGCGAGCGGCGGGGCGGCGTCGAACACCGTCCGATAGGCGACCGTGTCGGACGCCTTCGTATAGAGGCGCGCCGATCCGGCCGGCCCGGCGCGGACGATCACGGCCAGCCGCCCGCCATCGGCCAGCTGATCCAGCCAGGCCTGCGGGACCACTTCGACCCCGCCATTGACGACGATCAGGTCATACGGCGCGCGGTCGGGGAACCCTGCGGCGAGATCGCCCGAAGCCGCGATCACGTCGGCCAGGCCGCAGGCCGAAATGGCCGCCTGTGCGGCGTGGGTCAGCGCGGGATCGGGATCGAGAGTCACGACCTTGCAGCCGGCCGCCGCCAGTACGGCCGCGCCGTAGCCGGTGGCGCCGGCGATCTCGAGCGCGTTCGCGCCCGGGGCCGGTCCTGCGATCTGCAGCAGCTTGGCGAGATCCCGCGGCCGCATCAGGAACCGGCACGGCGCGACCTCCAGTTCCTGATCGGCGTAGGCGAGATCGGGCAGGCCCGGCGCGAACCGCTCGCGCGGCAGGCGGCGCATCGCGGCCTGGATGCCGGGATCCGTGACGTCGTTGGTCCGCACCTGAGCCTCGACCATCCAGTGGCGGGCGCGTTCGAAATCCATGGCCGTCTCACCTCGAAAGCCCGGCGCGACTCGGAAGCTCGCATTGCGGGCGGGCCGGCAGGTTGCTATCTGCTGTGCCTCACTGCTTCAAGGTCACGTGGCGGAGTGGTGACGCAGCGGACTGCAAATCCGTGTACCCCGGTTCAATTCCGGGCGTGACCTCCAGCACTTCCGCGCGACGCCGCCACGCCGCGCGTCCAAATCTCTCGTTGAGTCTACCGGGCCACGCGGCGAGACCGCCGCCGGCCCTGGCGCAGGCGATTCCTCCCCTTCCCCGAGGCGCGACACCAGAACTCCGGCTTTGCTTCGTCTTTGACGGCGCACGGATTCCGCACAGGATTTCGCGCCCTGCTGCGGGGCGCGCCCAACATCTTGGGCCCGCCGCGCGCGCATTAACCTGCGCTTTACCTTTTTACCCGATGTTCACCACGTCTTCCCTTGGAGACACCCCACCATACCCAACGCCTTCGGGGGCCCCTCACCGGGCCCCCGTTTTTCTTTGTGGCGCCCGCGGCTGGCCGGGCCCGCCCGCGATGGCCTGTGACCCGCGTCACCGCCCGCGCGGCGCGCCGCGGATACGGTCTCTCCATGGCGGCGCGCGGATGCGCGGCCGCCCCGAAGAGAGATCGTCATGGCCCGCCTCGTCACCCTCGCCCTCGCCGCCGTCGTCTACGCCGCCGCCGCCGCGCCCGTCCTGGCCAAGGCTGCAAGCCTCGTCGCCTGACAGGCCGCGACGCCCGCCGCATTGCGCCGCCAACTTCGCTCTTCCCCCTGCCGATCGATCCTGCTAGATCGCCTGTCCTTCAAGACGGCTGTTCCTCGGTAGCTCAGCGGTAGAGCAACCGGCTGTTAACCGGTTGGTCGTAGGTTCGAATCCTACCCGGGGAGCCATCTTTTCGCGGCGCGCGTCGCATCGCCGTCGCCGTCCCCGCTCTCCCCTTCCCGCCCTCAGTGAAAATCCCGCGATTTCGGCAGGATCCGTGCGTCGCGCGGGTGGCTGCCGCGGCGCAGCTGGTGTTGGCGCGGGGGCTGCGGGTGCAGGAACTCGTCGGCGCGGGTGAGTTGCACCTTGGCGGCGTGCGCTTCCGACAGACGCGCGAGGTCCGCGCTGCGATCGACGAGCCGTTCGGCCATGAGGTGCACCACGCCCTCCGGGCTGCGCTGGAGCTTGCCGTCGACCAGCAGCAAGCGCGCGCCCATGATCTCGCGCCGGAACGTCTCGAAGGTGCGCGCCCAGATGACGAGGTTCACGATGCCGGTCTCGTCCTCGAGCGTGACGAAGATCGCGTTGCCGTTGCCGGGGCGCTGGCGCACCAGCACCACGCCGGCCGTGCGCACGCGCGCGCCGTCGCGGCGTGAGACGGTCTCGGCGGCGGTGAGCGCGCGCTCAACCGCGAACAGCGGGCGCAGGATCGCCATCGGATGCGCTTTGAGGGAGAGCCGCGTCGTCTGGTAATCGGCGGCGACGTGCTCGCCGAGACGCATCGCGGGGAGCGCGGCGTCCGGCTCGGCGGCGAGCTCGCGCGCATCCGCCGCGGCGAACAGCGGCAAGGGATCGGCGTCGGGCACGCGGCGCACGGCCCACAGCGCCTCGCGGCGGTCCGCGCCCAGAGAGACGAACGCGTCCGCGTCGGCGAGCGCGCGCAGGACGGATCCGGACAGTTCCGCCCGCCGCGCGAGATCCTCCACGTCGCGATAACCCTCCCCGCGGCGTGCGGCGATGCGTTCGGCCTGATCCGCGCGCACGCCCTCCATCTGCCGGAAGCCGAGACGCAGCGCGAGCGCGCCGTCCGCGCGCCGCTCCAGCGTGTTGTCCCAGAAGCTCGCATTGACGTCGATCGCGCGCACCTCGACGCCGTGCTCCTGGGCGTCGCGCACGATCTGCGCCGGCGCGTAGAAGCCCATCGGCTGCGCGTTCAAGAGCGCGCACGCGAACGCCGCCGGATGGTGTTTCTTGATCCAGGAGGAGATGTAGACGAGCTTCGCGAACGAGGCCGCGTGGCTTTCGGGAAAGCCGTAGCTGCCGAAGCCCTTGATCTGCTCGAAGCAGCGCTGTGCGAAGTCGCGGTCGTAGCCGCGCGCCGTCATGCGCTCGACCATCATGGCCTCGAACGTTCCGATCGTGCCGACATTGCGGAACGTCGCCATCGCGCGGCGCAGCTTGTTGGCCTCCACGTCGGAGAAGCGCGCCGCCACCATGGCGAGCTTCATCGCCTGCTCCTGGAAGAGCGGCACGCCGAGCGTGCGGCCGAGCACCTGGCGCAGTTCGTCCGGCGGGCCGTGCGCCGGCGCGGGCGACGGGAACGCGATCTGCTCGAGCCCCGCGCGCCGGCGCAGATAGGGATGCACCATGTCGCCCTGGATGGGCCCGGGCCGCACGATCGCCACCTGGATGACGAGATCGTAGAATTCGCGCGGCTTGAGGCGCGGCAGCATGTTCATCTGCGCCCGGCTCTCGACCTGGAACACGCCGAGGCTGTCGCCCTTGCAGAGCATGTCGTAGACGGCCTCGTCCTCGGCCGGCACGTCGGCTAGGCCGTAGTCGATCCCGTCATGCTCCTTGAGCAGCACGAGCGCCTTGCGGATGCAGGTGAGCATGCCGAGCGCGAGCACGTCGACCTTCATGAGGCCGAGCGCGTCGATGTCGTCCTTGTCCCATTCGAGGAAGGTGCGGTCCTCCATCGCCGCGTTGCCGATGGGCACGATCTCGTCGAGCCGGCCGCGCGTGAGCACGAAGCCGCCCACGTGCTGCGAGAGGTGGCGCGGAAAGCCGAGCAGCCGGATCGCGAAGCGCACGGCCTGGCGGATCGTCGGGTTCGCGGGATCGAGCCCCGCCTGTTCGATGTGTTTGTCGGCGATGTCGGAGCCCCACGAGCCCCATTGCGTGCTGGCGAGGCGCGCGGTCACGTCGTCGGTGAGACCGAGCGCCTTGCCCACGTCCCGGATCGCGCTGCGCGGGCGATAGGAGATCACGGTGGCGGCGATGCCGGCGCGGTGGCGACCGTATTTCTCGTAGATGTACTGGATCACCTCCTCGCGCCGCTCATGCTCGAAATCGACGTCGATGTCGGGCGGCTCCTTGCGCTCGGCGGAGATGAAGCGCGCGAAGAGGAGATCGTGATCAGCCGGGTTCACGGCGGTGATGCCGAGCGCGAAGCACACGGCGGAATTGGCCGCCGAGCCGCGCCCCTGGCAGAGGATGCCGCGCCCCTTCGCAAAGTTCACGATGTCATGGATCGTGAGGAAGTAGCGGGCGTAGTCGAGCTGGCCGATCAGGGCGAGTTCGTCGTCCAGGAGCTTCGCCACCGCCGGCGGCGTTCCCTCAGGCCAGCGCTCTTTCGCGCAGCGCCAGGTCAGCTCTTCCAGCCAGTCCTGCGGCGTCCATCCCTCCGGAACCGGTTCGTCGGGATACTCGTAGCGCAGATCGCCAAGCGAGAAGCGCACGCGCGCGAGCAGGCGCTGCGTCTGCGCCAGCGCATCGGGCGCATCCTTGAAGAGGCGCGCCATCTCCTCCGGCGTCTTCAGGCCGCGTTCGGCGTTGGCCTCGAGGCGACGGCCGGCGGCGTGGATCGTGACGCCCTCGCGGATGCAGGTGAGCACGTCCTGCAGGTCCTTCGCGCCCGGATCGGCGTAGAGCGCATCGTTCACCGCGATCAGCGGCGCGCCCGTGCGGGCGGCGATCTCGGCCAGCAGGGCGAGCCGGCGGCGGTCGTCGCCGCGGCGATGCATCGCCACGCCGATCCAGACCGTGTCCGCGCCCGCGGCCGCCACCAGCCGGCGCGCGGCGTCCTCCACCGCGTCGAGGCGGCGATCCGGCGCCACGATCAGCAGCAGCTCGGCGCAATCGGCGAGGAGATCGTCGAGCCCGAGATGGCAACTCCCCTTCTCCGCCCGGCGATTGCCGAGCGTGAGGAGCTTCGTCAGCCGCCCCCACCCCGCGCGGGTTTCGGGATAGGCGATGATCTCCGGCGTCCCGTCCATGAAGGCGAGGCGCGCGCCGGCGGCGAACGTGAAGTTCTGCGCGCGCGCGGCGATGTCGGCGAGATCGACGCCCGCAGGCAGCGGATGATCCAGCAGCACGTGCTCGCCGGGGCCGGAGCCCTCGCGCAGCTTTTCCGGCGGCAACTGCCCGGCTTCGCGCAGCTCCTTCAGCGCCGCATAGGCGCGCACGACGCCGGAGACGCTGTTGCGGTCGGCGAGGCCGAGGCCGGTGTGGCCGAGCGCCAGCGCGCGCACGAGCATCTCGCGCGGCGGCGAGGCGCCGCGCAGGAAGGAGAAATTGCTACAGGCGGCCAGTTCGCAATAGGGGCTCATGCGGGGCCCGCCCCCATGGCGGCGTCATCCTCGGCGCGCGGCACGCGCGTCGGGGATCCAGGGGCAGTGCTGCGGCTTCTGGATCCCCGACCTCGCGATGCTCGGTCGAGGATGACGCAGGCGGGCGGTCCGGGTGCGCTCATCGCGCTCATGCGAACAGCCCCGCGATCGACCAGCGCGGCGGCGCCGCCGCGCCATAGGCGCCTTCCCGCATGACCCAGAAGCGGCGGCCTTCGGAGTCCTCGATGCGGTAATAGTCGCGCTCGATCGGCGCGGGCTCATCGGGCGCGAGGCGGAACCAGGCCGGCGCGATGCGCTCGGGCCCCTCGCTGCGCGTGACGTCGTGCGCGCGGCGGCGCCAGCGGAAGCGCAAAGGCGGACCGTCGGGCACTTCGGCGAGCGCCTCGATCGGTTGCGGCGGATCGAAGATCTGCAGCGGCCGCAACGGCGGTTCGCCCGGATCGGCGGGCGCCCACGCCGCCCCCTCTCCCGCGCCCGCCTTGCCCCGCGCCGCGACGCCATCGGCGGCCGGACGCCACGCGGCGGCGCGCTCGGGATCGTGCGTGTCGCACGGGACGAACCGCAACACCCGCGCCCGCCCAAGACGCGCGGTGAGCCTGTCGGCGAGATCGGCGACGTCGGCGCGCGCTTCGGTGCGGCCGGCGAGATCGATCTGCGCGGCCGCGAGCGGTTCAGCGTGCGTCGCGGCGAGGCGCATCATGTCGAACCCGAAACCCGGATCGATCGGATCGGCGAGCGCGTCAATCCGCTCCCGGAACAGACGCACGAGCGCGGCGGCGTCGCGCATCGGCCGGCCGGTCTCGACGCCGAGCCGGCGCACCACGCCATCGGTGCGGAAGAAGCTCGCTTCGAACGCGCGCCCGCCCGCGCCCGCGGCCTCCAGGGCGGCGCAGAGATCCGCGGCGAGATCGGCGAGCGCGATCATGATCCCGTCGGCATGGCCGAGGGGTTCGGCGAACAGGCGATCGGCCACGTGCGCCGGCGGCGCGCGCAGCGGCGTGCGCGGGCGCGCGGCGCGGCCCAGTACGGCCTCGAGCCCCGTGACGAACGCGGCCCCGAAGCGCGCGGCGAGCGTCTGCGCAGGACGATCCGCCACCAGCCCGACGCTGGTGAGGCCGGCGCGCGCGAGCCCCGTCATCGTCTCGGGCGGGCAGCGCAGCGCCTGGATCGGCAGCGCGCGCACGCGCGCCTCTTCTTCCTCCGGCGCAACCACCATCACGCGCGCACGCGCCGGCGCGTCCTCGCGTTTGCGCGTCCGGGCGTAGCGGACGAGCGCCAGCGCCGAATCCGGGCCGGAGGCGATCACCGCGCGCGTCGTGAAGCCGTGCGCGCGCATCGCTGCGGTGACGGCCGCGCCCAGCGCCGCTTCGCCGCCCAACAGGTGCGCGCAGCCGGTGACGTCCATCACCAGCGCATCCGGCGCATCGAGCGCGACCGCGGGCGAGAAGCGATCGCAGAAGGCCCCGAGCCGCGTGAGCAGGCGCGCATCCGCCGCGGCGTCGGCGGGGGCGACCTCCAGATCGGGCGCCCGCGCCCGCGCATCCGCGAGCGTCATGCCCGGCGCGAGACCGAGCGCCATGGCGCGGGCGTCCACCGCGGCGAGGCGCAGCGCGTTCTTCGCGCGCTCGGCGAGCACGAACGGCGCCGGCGCGGTCTGCGCCGCATCTGCTGCAGTGGCAGGGACCGCGCGCGCGTGCTCACCCGAGGCGGCGTGCGCGGCCTGCGCCCGCCGCACGCGCTCCGTCGGCAGGAAAGGAAACCACAGCGCGAGGCAGCGGCGCGGCGGCGGGGCGGCAGGCCCCGGCGTCGTCGCGCGCGGCGAGACGGAAGGCGACATCGTCACGGCTCCATTCCAGACGCCAGGGCCCGCCCGCAGCCCCGCCCTTGCGACGCACGAGCTCCACGTCCAGCGCCGGCAGGCCCGGCGCGTTGGCGGCGAGCGCCCGGGACGGCGCGGCCCGCACGCGCCAGCGGGTGGTGGCGGCGCTCGGCGCGGGCGCAGCGCCC
>JAGWZE010000012.1:55000-94330 GCA_018969015.1 Alphaproteobacteria bacterium | reverse complement strand
CGGGGAGGGGCCAGGGGTGGGGAGAGCGCGCGCTTCGGTTGCAAAAATTTGCGTCGCAGCGCTGATCTCCCCCTCCCAACCCTCCCCCGCTGGGGGAGGGCTCTTGCCTCGTTCCGACCCGTGAATGATCTCAGCACCCGTTCTTGCAGTTCGGATCGGACGACATCGTCAGCACACGGACGAGCAAGCCGCCGGGTTCGCGCAGCGGATCGTCGCCGATCGAGACGACGCGCCCGTCCACCGGCGCGACGTAGGTGTCGGTGAGGCGGCCGAAGGGATCGCTCATCGTTGCGACGGGCTGGCCTTTTTTCACCTCGTCGCCGATCGCCACCATCACGTTGGCGATGCCGCCGCGCCGCGCGCGCACGCTCACGGCCTGGTTGCCGACGAAGGGCGCAGGCCCGTCGATCTTCGGCGCGCCGTCGATCATGCCCATGTCGCGCATGACGTTCTTCACGCCGGCGACGCCGCGCGTGATCATCTCCGGCTGGAAGCGTTTGGGCGCGCCGAGCTCCAGCGTCACGGCCGGCGTGCCGGTTTCGTTGAGGGCGGTTTCGAGCGTGCCTTTCAGGCCGGGATCGAGCTTGATCATGTCCGGCTGCAGGAGATCGGCGAGGCGGCGCGCGGCGGGCACGGTGGGATCGGCGAACGCGTAGAGCGGATAGACGGTGCCGCGCGATTGCGTGTGCAGATCGATGGCGCGGTCCCCCGCCTTCGCCAAGAGGCCGCTCCAGAGCCGCCCGGCATAGAAGAGCGCGGGATCGTCGGCGTCCGGGTTGCCCGGCATGATGCGGTTGAGGTTCACGCCGCCGCCGCCGTCGTTGGAGTAGGGCATGTTGCGGTTGTGGGCGATGAGGCCCGGCGTGTTAAGGCCGGGGACCGCGACGATCGTGCCCTTGAGCGCTTTCGGATCGATCTCGGCGAACAGGCGGTGGATCACGGCGATGCCGTTGAGCTCGTCGCCATGGATGGCGGCCGTGAGCAGCAGACGCGGGCCGGGCCGGGCGCCCTGCATCACCATCACCGGCACGTACCAGGCCTGCCCGGTGTTCTGGTCGCCGGCGTGGAAGTAGAAGCGGTGGACCTGCCCGCGGGCGAGGCTGGCGGCGTCGAGCCTGTCGATCACCGGAGCGCCGTCGATGCGGTCGCCCGGATCGGCGCCGGCGGGCGAAAGCATCGCCGCTGCCGCGGCCAGCGCCGCGAACGTCCAGGTTTTCAATCGCATGGTCCGGCTCCCCGATCTGGTCCCCGGCGCAGTTTGGCGCCCCGCGCGGCGAAGCGGTAGCCTGACGCGGAACGAGTCGCGCCGCAGCAGGCGGCGCCGCACGGCTTCGTCCGTCGAGCCTCGAACGCAGGTGAACGCATGAAACTCTCGGACGTCGACATCCTGGCCGCGATGCGCGACGGCCGCATCAAGATCGATCCCGCGCCGGCCGAGACGGCGATCAACGGCGCGTCCGTGGATTTGCGGCTCGGGCCGAAGTTCCGGGTGTTCTCGATGCACACCGGTTCGCATATCGATCTGGGCACATCGCGCGCCGACATCGCGGCGGCGATCAACCGCACCATGTCCGACGAGATCACGATCGACGCCGACGGGGTGTTCTACCTGCATCCGGGCGAACTCGTGCTCGGCGCGACGATGGAGCACGTAGAGCTCGCGCCCGACATCTGCGGCACGATCAACGGCCGATCGAGCCTCGCGCGGCTGGGGCTCACGGTCCACACCACGGCGCACTTCGTCGATCCGGGCTGGCGCGGCGAACTGGTGCTGGAGTTCTTCAATTGCGGGCGGCTGCCGCTGGGGCTGCGGCCGGGCATGGCGGTGTGCGCCATCGCGTTCGAGCCGTTGTCGTCGCCGGCGATCCGCCACTACGGCGCGCGCGACGACGCCAAGTATGTCGGCCAGAGCGGCGCCACGGGCAGCCGGATCGCCAGCGAACGCAAATAGGCGCGGCTAGAGCGCGTCGCTCACCGTCCAGAACGTCACCTGCGCGATCGCCATGCCGGGGCGCACGAGGATCGGCGCCGTCGGCACGAGCTGGAACGTGAACGGCGCGACGACGCCAAGATCAACCATGTCGCCGTTCACGTGGACGAACAGGCCCGCGCGCGCGATCGACGATTTGCCATGCACGATCGGCACGTAGCGTGACGAGCCGAAGGTCTCGCGGCTCTCGGCCGTGTAGAGGCCGCCAGGGCGCAGCCAGACGCCTTCCGCCGGCAGCGGTTGTTCGGGGGGGAGCGGCGCGTCCGCGGCGGCGTCGATCTCCAATCCGGAATGGTCGCGCAATGTCGCGCCGAGGCGGATGTCGACGCTGTTGGGATTGGTGGCGCCGTCGAACGGCGTGAGGGTGATGTCGCCGGCGGCAATGGCGGCGGCGATGTGCGGTCCTGTGAGGATCATGAGCGGGCCTGGGAGGGCGCGTCGCGCGGTGCGTGCAGCGGCGACATCGCGGGGCGATCGGTGGCGGCGAACGCGCCGGCATAGGGGGCGGGCGCGCCGAGCGTGCGGCAGAACGCGACCTGACCGATCTTCTGGAACGGCGCGAGGCGCGTCGGGCGCGTGGCGATGATCTCCAGCGTCCAGGCGTGACAGGCGCCCTGGTGGCCAAGATCGGCAGAGATCTGCAGGAACAGCCCGGTGTGGCCCAGCGCGGGGCGGCCGACGAGGCGCATCGCGTAGGCGTTCGAGCCGATGCGCGCGTCCGTCGCGGCGAGATACAGGCGGCCGGGCTGCAGGCTCCAGGCGCCGTCCTCGAGCAGCACGGCGCGGGGGGAGAAGGTGAAGCCCGCGCCATCGGCCTGTGGCGCCACCTCGAGCATCTCGTCGCCTACGCCGAACACGTAGCTCGCGCCGGTAAAGCGGGTCGGATCGAACGGATCGATCGTCACCGCGCCGGAGGCGACGGCGCGCTCGATGGCGGATCGGGACAAGAACACGAACGCGGCGCTCCGCGGCGAAAGGGGCGCAGACGATGCCGAGTGGCGTGGCCGCAGGCAAGGGGGCGTCAGTCGTGCGCGTGTTAATGATTTGTCAATCTAAATAAACAAACAATTAATACCTAATGTGAGCGCTAAGAAAATTGCTCACTTATTTGATTATGGTAAATGAACTCGGGTCGAAATGGTTTTGCGCCCACTATGAGTACATAGGTGTGAGATGAAGAAATCACTCTGTTTCACCGCATTGGTTTTCGCAGCCCTGGCGAGCGCCCTTACTTCGACGGCGCCAAATTCCGCATCGTCGACGCCGTGTTCGCGCCGATCTTCCGCTATTTCGACGTGTTCGACGGCTTCGCGGACCTCGGCGTGTTCGTGGGCCTGCCGAAAGTGCAGGCGTGGCGCGCTGCCTTGGCCGAGCGGCCGTCCGTACGAGGCGCCGTCGCGCCGGACTACGCCGCGCTTCTCACGACCTTCGTGAAGAACAAAGGCGGCGTGCTCGCACATGCTGCCGGACATCAAGCGGCAGCTTAACGACGGGCGAGGCGCGGCGGGTCTCTTCACGGAGACCTGTCCGCGCCCAACGCCATGCCTCGAGTAAGCGGCCAACGCGATACTTCCGATGGACACCCCGTTCTCATCCCAAGCCCCAACGGGGACATCGCGCAACGCAATATGCTTGCGGCGGGCGTCAACCGTGGCGCCCTCCGATCAGCCATCTTGCAGAAGCGCTGCGACAACCACATCGACATAAACCTCGAACGCCTTCAAAGATCCGCCCGCGGCTCCTCGCTCGACCGCGAGCAGCGCAAGTTCAGCCACCGTTGAACTCAGCAGCTGGATGCGCGCCGCAGTCGATGATCCGGTCGCCCGCCGCATCGTGTTGGAGATCGGACCTGCCGTGCTCGGGCTGCAGGGTGCGCGCCAGGTCGAAGATGCAATCACCCAACCTGCAATCCAGCGCACGATCGAGGCCGCAGTCGCCAAGGGCGAGGCCCAGTGCAGGGACGCCGCGCTTGTCGGGCGGCGATCTGGAGGAGCGGGACTTTGCCGAGAGGCGAAATCGCGCGGAACCAGTCCGGCTTGTCGTCGAGATCGACGTCGATGCGCGTGAAGGGCACGTTCTTCTCGGCGAGGACGATGGCTGCGCGTTGCACATAGGGGCAGAGCGCGAAGGACACGAGGGTGATGGGCGTCGTGGACGCTGCGAGCGTGGTCATGCGTGGGCCTCCTGGGGCGTCACCTTGGCGAGCGAGACGGACGGCGAGAGCGCGAACTTGCCGTCGCCGAGCAGCGTCTGCGCGATGCAAAGAACGAACAGGTACGCCGGATACTCCCAGCCGCCGCCCGGCGCGGTGAACACCCAGCCTTTGGCGCCGTGCACCGACACGATCGCGCCGATCAGGATCGGAGCAAGGGCGAGCGCCACCCAACGCGCCTGGACGCCCGCCACGAGCGCGAGCCCGCCCAGCGCTTCCGCCGCGAACGTGGCGTAGGCGAGCCACCCGGGCAGGCCGACGCCCTCGAAGAACTGGGCCGTGCCTGCGAGCCCGAACGTCATCAATTTCAGCACGATACTGTGCGCGAGAAACATGAGGCCCAAGCTGACGCGCAACAGCGTCACGCCATAGGGGCCGAACCGATCACTCATCTGTCATCTCCATGCAGATGCATCTATAAAAGATGCGATTGCATGAAAGTCAAGGTGGATGCAGTTGCATTTATGAGCTAAGCCGGGGCCATGGCCGCTTCCCTCCCGTCCGACGCGACGATTCTCGCCTGGGCTCGCTTGGTGCGCGCCCACACCGCCGCCATGGCTGAAGTCGAGCAGGCGCTCAAAGCCGCCGATCTGCCGTCGCTGTCCTGGTACGACGTGCTGCTCGAACTGCGGCGCGCCGGCGCTGCAGGGCTCCGCCCCGTCGAGATCGAGAGCCGATTGCTGATCGCGCAGCACAACGTCTCGCGCCTGATCGACCGGCTCGAGCAGGCCGGGCTCGTGCGGCGCGAACGCTGCGCGGAAGACGGCCGCGGCCAGGTGGTGATCCTGGAAGAGGGGGGGCGCGCGTTGCTGCGGCGGATGTGGCCCGTCTATGGCGCCGCCATCGAGCGCGCTGTGGGGAGCCGACTGAGCGCACAGGAGGTCGAACGTCTGGCTGATCTTCTGGGAAAGCTGGCGTCGTGAGGCGCATAACTGTGCCCGGACGCTACGCCGAGGGTGGCTGACATAGAACTGTCATGCTTCCCTCGTTGACAGGCCGCCACTGATCGGGACTTTCAAATCCATGTCGCGGAGTGCGGGTGGTCAAATGGAACTGACAGTTGAGGAATTGCCGGGCGGCGTGACGCGCGCGGCCTTGTCGGGACGGATGGACATCGAGGGCGCCCAAGCGGTCGACCTCAAGGTCAACGTCCTGGCCGGTTCGAAATCCGCTCTGATCATCGATCTCTCCGGCGTCACCTTTCTCGCATCGATGGGCCTGCGGACGCTGATGGTGGCTGCGCGCACGATCGCCGGGAAGGGCGGACGCCTCGCGGTCGCCGGCGCGCAATCGAACGTCCACAAGGTGCTGATCGCCAGTGGGGCCGGTGAAGTCTTCACGATCGCCGAGACGGTGGCCGACGCCGTCGCGGCCGTGAAGGCGCCCTGACGCGTCTTTGAGAAATCGTCGCGCGATCGAGAACACACTGGCGGCCATCGGGTCCGCCTGCGCTTGGGCGCGCACGCAGGCCGAGGCGGCCGGCGCCAAGTCTGGGCTGATCGACGATATGGACGTCTGCATCGAGGAGGCGCTCGCCAACCTCGTCATGCATGGGACGCCCGCTGCCGGGCTCGACAAACAGATCGGTCTCGAGATCGCCGTTTCGAACGGCGAGATCGTCGTCACGATCGAAGATATCTGTGTGCCGTTCGATGTCGAGCACGTTGCGCCGCCTGCCCCTGGCGCTCGCGCCGTCGGCGGGGCGGGGTTGCGTATTCTGCATGCGATTGCGGACGAGGTGCGCTACGCGCCGGCCGATCCGTCCGCGGCACGCGTCGTCAATCACTTGTCGATCGTGCTGCGCGATCCGACGGCGGTGCTCGCTGCTGTGCCTGCATTCTCAGGCGTGCCGACCGAAGTCCTGGCCGAACTCGGCGCATCGGCGTTGCATGAGACGTTCGCGTCGGGAGCGCTCCTGGCGCGCCAGGGCGAAGTTGCGGAGGGCGCTTACGTCGTGACCCGTGGCGCGGTCGACGTGATTGCGGCACGGGGGGGCGAAGACGTCGTTCTGGCGACCCTATCGGCGCCGGTGCTGGTCGGCGAGATCGGCGCCGTGGCGAACGTGCCGCGGACCGCCAGCGTGCGCGCCGTCGGCGAAGTCCGTGCAGTGCGCCTGACGCGCGCCGCGCTTCTTGCGGCCGGGTACAAGCACCCGCCGCTTCTGGTTCAGGTCATCGCGCGCCTCGGCGACCAAATCCGCGCCGTCAACGGCGCGCTCGGGCTCTACGCGACCGGCTTCGCCGCCCTCGAGCGCGGCGATCTCACTCCCGAGATGCGCGCGGCGCTGATGGCGCCGCCGCCCGATCTCGCGCCGTTCGCGGCGGCCTTGGCGCGGCTCGCCGATCGCATCGCCCAGGAACGGCGGCTGCGCTCGGACATGGCGGCCGCAGCCGCAATCCAGCGGGCGCTGCTTCCCGTGCCGTCGGCCTTCTCCGACCCGCGCTGCGACGTGTTTGCAGACATCAAGCCGGCGCGGGAGGTGGGCGGCGACTTCTACGAGATCATGCGCCTCGACGAAGACCATCTGCTCCTGGCGATTGGAGACGTGTGCGGCAAGGGCGTTGCGGCCAGCCTGTTCATGAGCGTTGTTCTCACCGCCCTGCGCATCGCGGCGCGCACACACGATCGGGTCGAGGACATCGTCGCCGCCGCCAATGACCATGCAAGCGCGGACAACGCCACATCGATGTTCGCGACGTTGTTCTGCGGGATCGTCGATCTCCGCAATGGGGACGTAAGCTACGTCAATTGCGGACATGTGGGGCCGTCGCGTGTCAGCGCCGGGCGCGTCACGCCGCTGGAGGGTGTCGCACCGCCGATCGGCCTTTTTCCCGGGCGGGCTTATCGCACTCTGGAGACCAGGCTGGCGCGGGGCGATATGCTCGTCTGCGTCAGCGACGGCGTGACGGAGGCGATGACGAGCGCGGATGAGGAATACGGTGATGCCCGGCTGGCTGCCTGTCTACTCCGCGCCGGCGATACGGCTGAAGGGTGCGTGAATCGCATCATCGCCGACGTCGACGCCTTCGTCGGCGACGCGGAGCCATCCGACGATCTGACGTGCCTCGTCGTTCGTTTGGTCTGATTGGCGAGTAGAGCCCGCGTCGGCCGGATGCAACGGTGTGGATCAAGGACCCTACACAGAGGCTTTGGCGCGCGGACCGGGCGGCTGGGCCCGTCTGACCGTGCGCTACGCGTACACGAGTGTCCCGTCTTTGCGGACGATGCGGGCCGTCCGCAGGTCGAAGGTGGAAGCGTCCGGCGTCAGCACCGTCCGGACAGCGACCGCGGTCGCGCGGGCGACGTCGGGCGTCAACTCGACGCGGACGTAGCCCTGGTGGAAGTTGTCCGTCCACACCACTTCATCGAGCGTCTCGAAAGCGCGGTCCAGACGGCGAGCGGTCTCATCGTCCCAGCCCGACTCGACGAAATCTCCCGGAGAGGTCACGCCAGCGGTTCCGAGCTCCACGCCCATGCGCGCGCCCGACGCGTCGAACAGTTCGTTCATCCAGAAGCTGTGGCTGTCGCCGGCGAGGACGAGGAGATCGCGCGCGCCGGCCGTTGCGCAGGTGGCGTAGAGACGTTCGCGCGCAGCGGGGTAACCGTCCCACGTGTCGGTGTAGAAGGGCAGGTTCCATTTCGCCGTCCATAGAAGGTCCGGCGTCGGCGCAGCTTTCGGATCGTAGCCCCGCTGCTTCGCGGGCAGGACGCCCAGCGCCGCGAGATCCGGCACGAGCATGCGCGCGATCGGACTCGCCGAACCGAGCAGCCGCCAGGGCTGACCTGCAGCGACGGATTGGGCGAGGCTCGCGCCGATATGCGCTTCCATCGCCGGCGACAGCATGCGGCGGGTCGGATCGCCGATGACGTCGCGCATGAACGCGTCGCGGTAGGCCTTTGTCTTGATCGTCTCGAAATGCTCGGCGTACGACACCTGACGATCCCGACCGGTATGGCGGCTTTCCATCGTCACGAGCGTTGCGAGGTCGCCGAACGCGTAGGTGCGCCAGAACGCTTCGCGCGCGCCGGGCGCCGGGCCTGGATCACGGATCGGCATCCATTCGTAGTAGGCCTGGAGCGCAGCGGTCCGCCGTGCGACCCAATCACCCTCATCGGGCTGGTGGTTCTGGGCGCCGCCGATCCAAGGGTTGTTCGTCACCTCGTGATCGTCCCAGCAGGCGACGAAGGGGTGCGCGGCATGCATCGCCTGTGAGCCGGGGTCGCTTTTGTATTGCGCGTGACGGCGGCGATAATCCGCAAGCGACAGCGTCTCGCCAGCTGGCTCGTGCACGCGGCCGATCGCCTTGCCGACATCGCCGCCCCATTGGGCAGCGCCATACTCGTAGATGTAGTCTCCCGTGTGCAGCACGATGTCGATGGCAGGGTCCTTGGCGATCGCCGCATAGGCGTTGAACCAGCCAAACGGGAAATTGGAGCACGACACCAAGGCGATGCCCAGACGTCCCAGGTGGCCGCGGGGCAGCGTGCGCGTGCGGCCGGTTGGAGACACGTCTGCGCCGGCGTGGAAGCGGTAATGGTAACGCGCCCCTGGCTCGAGCCCGGAGACGATCGCCTTCACCGTGTGATCAGCCGCGCCGTCCGCGATGCTCTCGCCCTTGCGGACGATGTCCTTGAACGCGGCGTCCCGGGACATCTCCCAGCGCACGGTCTCGCGCGCCGATGTGGTGGTGAGGCGCGTCCACAACACGACGCTATCGGCTGTCGGATCGCCGCTCGCGACGCCGTGACGAAATCGTGTCGGCGGAGGGGCCTTCGCCTGCGCAAGTCCCGGTGCGACCCCGGCGGCGGCGAGGGCGGCGAGGGCGGTGCGGCGATCGAGCTTCATCGGCATTGCGGGGCTCCTCGAAAACAACCTCGCCCACGCGCGAAGCGTGGGCGAGGGGCCGTTTCGTCGCAGACGGCCTGCGATCAGAACGTCTTGCGCAGCGTCACGAACACCTGACGCGGCGCGCCGGTGACGACCGTCTGGCTGTCGCCGGAATTGACGAAACCGTTGGTTCCCAACGTGCCGACATACTCTTCGTCGAGCAGGTTGGCGACATTCAGCTGCGCCTCGAAACCGTCGAGCAGGGCGGCGCCCTTCAGACGATAGCCAAGCGTGAGGTCTACCAGCGTTCGACCGTCGACCTTTCCGCCGTTGTTTGTGTAGGTGAAGTAGCGGTCACCGATATAGTTGGCCGAGAGGCGCGCGAATACGACGTCGTTGTCGTACGCGGCTTCGGCGAACACGATGCTCTCCGGCGTGTTGACGACCGTTTTGCCGCTCGTCGCCGTGACCACCGCGCCCGTGCGGTTGCGCACGTCGTCTGCATACTCGGACTTGTTGTAAGTGTACGATCCGAACAGCGAGACCGTATCGGTGATCTTGTACGACCCAACCAGCTCGATGCCCTTGGTGTCGACGCCGCCGACATTCGACAGGATCGCGGCGTTGCCAACGATTCCCGGGCCTTGCGAGACGGCGAGGAGGCGATCCTCGAACTTCACGAGATACGCCGCCGCGCCCAGTTGGTAACGGTCGCCCTTGAGGCGCACGCCGCCCTCGAACGATTTGGACGATTCCGGATTGATGGTGCGTTTGGTCTCGTTGAAGATTGCTTGGCTGCGCGATCCGAACACGCTGCCGACCACAGACGGGAACGCCGCCATGTTTTCTGCGTAAGACGCAAACAGTTCGACGTCGTCGGAGAGCTTGAACGTCGCGCCGATCTGCGGAAGGAAATCGTCCTTCGCTTCAATCGTACCATTGAGATTGGAGTCGGCCCCGACCGTCGGCGCGGCGTTGTTGATCGTCGTCGTGCGGATCGCGTTTTCGACTTTCAGGCTCTTGAAGCCGGCATTGACCTTCAGCGCGTCCGTGACCTGCCAAGTGTCCTGGAGATACAACTGCGTGGTCTTGGTGGCGAATGCGTAGGCCCATTGCGTGAAGAACGGGTTCGTCTGGAAGCTGGTGAACGAGCGGCGGGCCGCGTCACGATCCAGGCCATAGAAGCGGCGCGCCTGCGTGAAGTCGTTGTCTTCGGTCCAGAAGCCGCCATTGATCGTGTGTGCGCCGAGGCGCAGCGTCGCATTGCCGAGCCATCCCGTCCTGTCGATGTCGTACTCCGTGGTCCGGATCGAGATCGGTGAGTTGTTTGTGGTGGCGCCGGGCGTCGTCGCAAGTGGCGAGGCGACATAGGGCGTGCCCCACAGGCCCTGGCCCTTGTTCTGGTGATCATAGGCCTGGATCGCGATGTCGAGGAAGTCCGTGACCGGAACGTCGAGCTTCACGTAGCCAAGCTGGTCGTCGCGCAGACCAGAAGCGTCGAAATAGGCATCGTCAACGGTCTGGATCGGCGCCGGATAGGTGGTCCCGGCCGCCGGATTCGTCACGGCCGCGCCGGTCTCGCCCCGGTTGTTGGCGATATCGGCGACCTGGACGGCAAGCCCATACTTGCTCTTGCCGAAGTTGTCCCAGTCGTAGCCGAGACGTTGGATCATGCCGAGCGACATGTCCTGATAGTCGGTCTCGCGACGCTTCGAGTCGTTGTAGTAGCCCGTCAGTTCGGCCTTGCCGATCGGCTGTACGGCCTTGATCGCCCACTGCGTCTGCTTCTGTGGGCCTTCGCCTTTGTACTTGTCCATGTCGTTCGACATGTAGGACAGCCACGCGCGCGTGCCGACGCCCGGCAGAACGCCGGTTTCGAAGCGACCGAAGTATCGGCGCAGCTCATCGCTGCCGACGGTGACAGCAGCGACGCCCCCCAACGTCTCTTGTGGCGCGAGCGATGAGAATTGCAGCGCGCCGCCGAGGTTCGACGAGGACGCCACGTCGATTGCGCCGGAGCCTTGCGTCAGCGTCGCGGAGCCCAGGTTTTCCGAGATCAACGCGCGCGAGATGTGCAGGCCGTTGTGGTTGGCGTAGCTCATGTCGCCAAGCGGGACGCCGTCGAGCGTGAAGCCAAGCTGGTTCTGCGCGAAGCCGCGAATGTTGATGCGCGCCGCCCACTCGTAGGCGCCGAACGTATCGGCTCCCGAGACCGCTACACCCGGCAGACGCTTCACCGCGAGGATTGGGCTCGTGCCCGCCGGCAGCGCCTGCAACGCTTCCGCCTGCAGTGTTTGCGCCTGGCGCACCTGACCGCGGCCGATGACGACGATCTCTTCGGTTCCAACGGCAGTCGCCTCGGTCGCCGCCGGCGGCGGAGCCGTCTGGGCGAGTGCAGGCGCAGCGAACAGCGAGACGATCGCAGCCGTCCCCAACTTGAGCATCGAACGCATGATGAAGTCCCCTTGATCCCTACCCGGCTTGGTCGGCATGGACGCCGCCCGGATGCAGGCGAGGGGCTAACGGGGGAGTGCAACGGGTCGGTAACAGCTTGATGGAGGTTTTGCGAAGTGCTCCTGCGGCCTGGCGGCTCGAGTATTTCTGCTTGAAAGCGCAGTTCGATCCGCCATGACCGGTGACGTCACGCAGCCCAAATTGTGCGTCCGCCGTCTGTTCCTGGGCGAGCTCCTTCAGTGGAGAACTCACACCCGACCAAGACTGGCGCCGCCATCAACGCCGATCGTCTGTCCCGTCACAAACCCCGCGGCGTCGCTGGCGAGGAAGGCGATGACGTCGGCGACGTTTTGCGGCGTAGCGAGGCGACCCATTGGGACGCTGCTCAGGTATCGGGCTTCACCGGGGCTGCCTTTCGGATTGTTGGTGCGAAACAATTCGGTTTCGGTCGGGCCGGGCGCGACGGCGTTGGCGGTGATGGTGTCAGGTGCGAGCTCAATCGCCATCGTTCGCGTCAAGCTCTCGAGCGCGGCCTTTGCGGCTGCGTAGCTGGTTCGGAACGGCATTCCGCGCACGACGAGGCTCGTGACGTTGATGATCCGACCAAAGCGCGCGGCACGCATGGCGGGAACGAGCGCCTGCGTGAGCTGCAATGCCGGCCTGACGTTGATGTCCATGATCGTCGTGAAGTCGAGCGGATCGACGTCGCCGAACACCTCGGCTCGTGCGAGCCCGACATTGTTGACGATGCCGACGATATCACCGCGCTCCGCCAGTGCTCTGCCGAAGGCCGCAACGGCGGCGGCATCGGCGAGATCGAGCTGGGTGAACGATCCGGGAAAACTCAGAGGCGCCGTGCGCGCGACGCCGATCACGGACCAACCGGCGTTGGCCAGGGCGTCGGCGGTGGCGCGACCGATGCCCTTGGACGCGCCGGTCACGAGAATGCCGCGAGCCATATCCTTCTCCTCACGCTTGCGCCAAGGCGTTCGTCTTGGCTATGGCGCGCTGAAAGGCCGGCCGCGCTTCGAGCTGCTCATACCAGCGCGCGAGGTTCGGCGTTGCGTCGAAGTCGAAGCCCGCGAACGCACGCCGCCATAGCCATCCGAAGTGGGCGATGTCGGCGATCGTTAGTGCGTCACCGGCAACGAACGCTTGGCGTGCCAGCGTCTGATCAAGCAGGCCGAGAATGCGGCGGCCTTCGGATTGGAACCGCTCGATCGCGAAGGGAACTGGCTCGGGTGCGAACTTCGTGAAATAGCCCGCGTTGCCGAACGCCGGACCGAGCCCGGAGGCATGGAAGAACAATTGCTCGATTACGCGGGCCCGCGCCGCGCCGGAAGCCGGCAGAAGCTTGCCTGTTTTTTCGGCCAGGTAGACGAGGATCGCCGCACTCTCGGTAAGCGTCAGCGGCCCGCCCGCGGCGGCGGAATCGACGATCACCGGAACCTTGGCGTTGGCGTTGAGCGCCAGGAACGCCGGCGCTTTCTGTTCGCCCTGGCGGATGTTCACGCCGTGCAGCGCGTAGGGCAGGTCGAGCTCTTCGAGCGCGATCGGGATCTTGACGCTGTTCGGTGTGGAGAAGGCGTAGACGTCGATCATGGTGGGATGTCCTAGCGGCTCAGGCGGCGGAATGCAGAACGCGTGTTTCGAGAGCGGAAACGATGTCGCTCGGCTCCAGACGATTGCGGTAATCGACATCGACGAAGGCGAAAGCGATCGTGCCGTCGCGGTCGATGACGTACGTGGCGGGGATTGGCAGCACCCAGCTGGCGTCGCCGTTCTTGTCCGGGAGCGCATGGCCGAACCGCGCATAGATCGGACGCAACTCGTCTGCGAGATCAAACGCGATCCGGAACGACCTCGCGACTTCCGATCGGACGTCGCTCAGCACCGGAAACGCCAGCGCATTCTTTTCAGCCGTTGAGAGGCTTTCGTCCGGCGTTTGCGGAGAGACCGCGACCAGTGTCGCGCCGAGGCGTTTGAACGCGGGGAGCGCCGCCTGCAACGCGCGCAGCGCGAGGTTGCAGTACGGGCACCATCCGCCGCGGTAGAAGCTCAGCACGACGGGGCCATGTGCGAGGAGATCCGACAATCGCACGGGATTCCCATAGACGTCTGGCGCCGCGAAGTCTGGCGCACGATCGCCGGCCTTCAAGGCGCGCTGCGTCAGGCCGGATGCGGCGAGCGCGAGGTCGGCGCGCTCCATTGCCGCGCGAATGTCCGGCGGCGCTTTGGACATGAAGCTTTCGCGGAAAGCTGAAAGTTCGGCGGCGAGGGTCATGGTGCGTGTCCTTCGAAAGGCTGCCGGCTGCAGAGGCGCTGCAGCCGGCGTCCGGTTCACTTCTTTTCCGAGAACGACTCGACGAGATCGGCGGCCGAAGCGCCTTCGAGCGACAGGCCGTATCCAACTTCGCGCACGATCTTTTCCTTCAGCGGCTGGATGAAGTGCGCGCGCGTATTGCGACGCGTGACCTCCGGCGCCTTGAGGTAGATCGCGGCGAGTTCCTTGGCGCGGGTGAGCGCGCGGCCGTTCGGCGTCACCTCCGCGACGACACCCCAATCCGCCGCCTTCTGCGCGGTCAGCGGGAACGGATTGAGCAGGAACGCTTCGGCGCGGCCGGGGCCGGCCCGATACGCCCACGTCGTGAAGATGCCGTCGCCCGGCACGATCCCGCCCGCGTAGTGCGGCAGGTCGTTGAACGTCGCGCCTTGGCCGGCGACGATCACGTCCGCCATCAGCGCGTATTCCGAGTGGACGTGCGCCTTGCCTTCGACCGCGGCGATCACCGGCACGCGAATGTTGGCGAGGTTCTCCAGGATCTGCACGCCCTCGTCGTGCACCTGGCTCCAAACGTCCGGATCCGCGACATTGCCGAAGCTCGGGAAGTCGATGCCAGGGATGAAGTCACCGCCGGCGCCGGTGAGAATAACGATCTTGTTCCCGCGGTCCTGTGCGATCCGATAAAACGCGTCGACGAATTCGGTGTGGTCTTGAGCGGTGAACGTCAGCGGGCCGCCCTTGCTGTTGAAGGTGACGACGAGAACGCCTTGCGCATCGCGTTCGAAGCGGAGCGAACGATACGCGGTGAAATATGCCGGCTGCGCGGCTTGCGCCGTCGGGGGCGTTTGCGCCGCGGCGGTGGAAACGGGAGCGGTCAGCGACAGCGCGACGGCGGCGGCGGCGGCGTAGAGAGCGGGTTTCATGATGTTGGCCTCCTGGGTTCGGCCTTGCACAGCCGATGGAGGGAACGTGCATCTTCCCCAGGCCTGGGGGCAGATTGGCAATTGCCATATCATTTATTCCATGGCGGAATGAGTGGGGAGGCGGTGATGGACCGTCATCAGGCCATGGCGACGTTCGTGCGTGTGGTGGAGACGGGGTCATTTTCGGCCGCCGCCCGGCTCCTGCGCGTTGGACAGCCGGCGGTATCCAAGTCGGTCGCCGCGCTCGAAGAGCGGCTCGGCGTTCGCCTCCTCGTGCGCTCGACGCGCCGCCTGCAGCCGACCGACGCCGGGCAGGCCTATTACGAACGCGCCGTGCGCGCCCTGGCCGAAGCCGACGAGGCCGAAGTCGCGGCGCGCGGTCTTGGCCGCGGCTTGGAAGGGCGCCTCCGCGTGTGCGCGCCGGTGACATTCGCGCGCCTTCACATCGCGCCGAAGCTCGGGGCGTTCTTTGCGCGCTATCCCAAGCTTGCGCTCGATTTCGTCATGGACGACCGTTCCATCGATCTGTTGAGCGAGAACATCGACGTCGCGCTGCGGCTCGGCGCGCTTCCAGACTCATCGCTGAGCGCGCGACGGCTCGCCTCCACCGCACGGGTCGTCGTCGCCAGTCCCGGCTATCTCGAAGCGCGCGGCGCACCGAAGCGACCCGTCGATCTCCTGCAATACGATGCCATCGTTTACTCGCAGGCCGTCGGCGGCGACGAGTGGCGGTTTCGGAAAGGCACGTCGGAAACGTCCGTCCGTGTCCCCAGTCGCTTGAACGTCAGCGCCGCCGAAGGCGTGCGCGAGGCCGTACTTGCAGGGCTTGGCCTCGCCATCGTCTCGCGTTGGATGATGGCGCCGGAACTCGGCAGCGGCGCGGTCGTGCCGGTTCTGCAGGACTGGAGCCTGCCAGACATCGACTTATGGGCGGTGTTCCCCGAGGGGCGGTTGCCGAGCGCGCGGGCGCGTGCGTTCGTCGACTGGTGCAGCGACGCCATCGAGCGATGATCGATCGGACGGCTGCTTCTGCTTTGGGGCAGGAGCAGGCGTTTGCGCACACTGATCAATAGGAAAGCCGGCGAATCCGGTTTTTTCGCCGATCGCAGCGGATACGCGGCAATCTGTACATCTGGCGAGCGCATGCACCAATGCGGTCGTAGGTAGTGCCGAAACCGACTTTTGTCGGGGCCCCGCTAGGATTTCGTCGACACTTGCGGCGCGTTTCCAGGCTTTTCCGGCTGCGACGTTGCTTAGCCTTGCGTCTCCGCCTGATGAAAAGCGGCGATAGCGCTGTAAACCCCAAGCCCAAGACCGCGCGCGAGCTTGGAGAAGTCGAGCGCATTGTGCGCGAGGAAGACGAGAACCGATCCGTTCGTCGGGTCGGCCTGCCACCACCCGCCATAGGCGCCTGGCCAGCCAACCGTGCCGACACCGCCTTTGCACAACGTGGCCGTGGCGCGCTGCGGATCGAGAACGACGGCGACGCCGAGACCGAAGCCTTGCCCGGAAAAGGCGGGGAGACCCATCATCGTCGCAGATTCGATCTGTTCGACGCTGAGAGCGTTGGAGGTCATGAGTCGCACGGTCTCCGGCTTGAGGAGGCGCACGCCGTCGACAGCGCCGGCGCCGACGAACAGGCGCGCGAACTTCAGATAATCGTCGGCCGTAGACCAAAGGCCACCGCTGCCGGACACGAACGTCATGTCGGCGGGACGGCGTGGCAAGAAGGCCGGCTCGTCGCGCGGATGCCGGTCGCGGGCTTCGAGCCGGCCGTCGTCGTCGAACCCGTACATCGTGGCGGCGCGGCTTCGTCTGGCGTCATCGAGATCGAAGCCGGTGTCCGTCATGCCGAGCGGCTCGAAAATGCGGCGGCGCAAGACGTGTTGAAGCGGCGCGCCCTCGATGCGCGCGACGAGAAATCCCAGGACATCGGTCGAATTGCCATAGTGAAACCCACGACCAGGCTGGTCGACCAGCGGCAGGGTGGCCAGACGGGCGAGCCATTCGTCAGGGCTATAAGGGCTGTCGATGTCGGGACCGAGCGCGTCTCGGTACGCGGTCTTCAGCGGACCTGAATGGAACGAGCCGTACGTGAATCCGGCGCGGTGGGTGAGCAGATCGTCGAACGTGACGGGCCGCTCGGCCGGGAGCGTGTCGGTCGGGTCGCCATCCGGCGCGCGCAGCACGCGCATCGTTTTGAACTCGGGCGCGACTGTCGTGATCGGATCGTGGAGCGCGAAGCGCCCTTCTTCGAGCAGCATCAGCGCTGCAACCGACGTCACGGGCTTCGTCAGGGACGCGATCCGGAAAAGCGTATCCCGCCGCATCGGCGCCGACGAAGCGATGTCCCTCCATCCGGATACGACGTCCGCTTCGACCGCGCCGTTGCGCCATGCGAGCGCGACGGCTCCGGCGAACTGCTGCTGGGCGACGAGCGCGTCGATCGGTGTCTGGGCGGCGGACGAAGTGGTCATGCCGCATCAAAACATATTGCGATTATAAAATACAGTCGTTATATTTAGACGGATGGCTCAGGCATCGAGCGCCCCCTCGCGGAACCCGCGCGCCAAGGGCGGCAAGCGCGAACGGACGCGTGCGCGCCTCCTCGACGCGGCGCTCGAACTGACGCGGCGCCAGGGCTTCGACCAGACGACCCTGCAGGACATCGCCGAACACGCCGGCGTCACGACGGGATCGATCTACGGAAACTTCCGCAACCGCGACGATCTCTTCATGGCGCTCGCGGAGCGCCAATGGGGGCCCCCACGTCCTCGCTTTGCGCCGGGGGACAGTTTTGCCGATCTCATGGAGGCGATGGCGGAAGCGACACTCGCAGCGATCGCAGAACGCGAGGCTGCCGCTGTCGGCGCGCTAACATTTCGCGCGTACGTGTTGCGCAACGAGGCGCTGCGTCGCCAGTTCTGCGACGCCCTTGTACGGGGATTGGACGAAGGCGCTGTATGGCTCGAGGCGACGTTCGGCAAAGACGCTTTGCCGATGCCCGCGCCCGTTCTCGTCCGGGTGATCAACGCACTCGTGGAAGGGCTGACCTTCCAGCGCGTGATGGCCAAGGACGACACGAAGGACGAGGTTATCTACGCGGCGTTTCGCGCTCTTGCGCGGTGAAGGGGCGGCTGGGCGCGGACGTGCGACCTTCTGCCGTGCGGCAACCCTACGGGCCGTAGTGGGTGAAACATCCGCACCCAGATCGGTTTCAGTCACTTCGGCGATTCATACGCTTCTGGGATAATGCGGCTGGCCCCTTGGTTCGCGGCCTCGCTCCAAGAGAGGGCGCCTGAGACGTGCGAGATGAGTTCGCGTCCCGCTTCCGGAGGGTGTGACGTCCTATCGCGTGTCGTCTTGCCGGCTTTAGGAGCGGAGCGAAGCCGGTGTCCGCGCGAAGCGCGCACGGAAGGCCTTGGTGAGGTGCTGCTGATCCGCGAACCCGACGGCGGTTGCGATGTCGGCAATCGGCAGGCGCGTGGTCGTCAGCAGACGGGCGGCTGCGTCCACACGGGCATCGAGGACGTAGGCGTAGGGCGTGCGACCGAACGTGGCGCGAAACGCGCGCGCAAAGACGCCGCCCTGCAGTGAGGTCAACGCCGCGAGGTCCGATACGCGCATCGGGGCGTGGAGGTTCGCGGCGATGAAGGCGGCGATCCTGTTGGCGTCGCGGGTCGACAAACGCGCGCCCTTCTGAGGCGCTGGGCGGCGAGTCCAGAAGGTTTGGGCCAGTTCGATCGCCAAGGCGCGCGTGACGCCGTCGGAGAAGAGGTGGCCGCGCCGCGTGCGGGGATCCAATTCACCCGCGAGGATTTCGATCAGCCCGGCTACCCGCGGCGCCGGTCGATGGGCAGCAGGCGTCAGCGCGCCCGCAAGGAAATCGCCATCGGCGAGATCGGGGCAGTGCTCGAGGAACAATTCATCGTCGAACTCGACGATGATCGTCCGCTCGCCGCCTTCGGGCGCCTCGAAGGCGAAGTACCCGTCGCAGCCGCGCGGGACGGAAAGGATGGTGTTCGGCGATGTGGGCGCGCCATCGACCAGGCCCGCAAACCGCGCCTCGTGGCGCGGAGCGCCCGTCAGGGTCAGATTGAGGAGTTGGCGCGAGAACCCCTTGAAGAACACGTCGGCGCTGTCCTCGCGGGCTTGAATCACGGTGAGGTTGCGCCAACCGAGAGGCGCGCTCGAGCGTTCGGCGACATCCGCCATATAAGGCGTCATGTCAGTCAGTGTTCGCGCGCGACGTTCCATGGCTAGGCATGATCTTCACCCGGAACGGGGCGGAAATCCAGACGTCACGCAGAACGCGCGCAAAACGACAAAACTTCTGAGGAAACGTACAAGACGTCCATGCCTCAGCCGGCATGCTGGCCCCATGGCAAGGACCAGCCTTCTCCCAAACCCGTCGTCAGCCGGACCTCGGTGTGTCGCCCGCGCGCAGGCCGGCGATCGTGACGCCTATCGCGCGGTCCTGACGGACGCGGCGGCGCGCGCGCGCCTTCACTGTGACTTCGGCGATCCTGAACAGTTCGCGCAGGGCGTCCTGCATCGCGTGGATCGCGCGCTGCGGTGCTGGCGAGAGGGCGATGACGATGACGCCTTCATTGATGCGCTCGTCAGCTTGGAGCGGCGCGCCCGGAGAGGGCGATGGTTCCGCCCCGCCGGCGCGTCGGGACATGCGCCCCGACGCGCCGATCGCGTCACGGAACCTGCCGGATGATGGGGCAGTTCACGACGATGCCGACCGCACCGAACTTGGCGCCACCCGGCCCGGTCAGAAGCTTGGCGTCCGCCGCCTTGGCGAAGTCGTCGAAGTCGGTCAAGGCGCGATTGGCGCGCTGCGCGACCGCGGCGTCGCTCCACTGCGCGAGGTGCACGTCCCACATAGGACTGTAGCGGCCCTGGTTGGGCGTCCATGCGAGCACGTTGCGCGGCGAGTCGCCGTCGAGCAGCGCCGACCGGAACCCCTGCCGGTTGGGATTTGCGAGCCCCGTTTGCCCGTTGATCGTTGCGCCGAGCGCGGTGCGCGGCGAGGCGGTCGAGTCGTCGCCAAGGCCGGGCAGGAACGCGAGTTGCGGCGCATAGGTCGCGCCTTCGAGGGCCGCCGCCAGGAAATCCGAGGCGTCGGTGGACACGTAGAGCACACGCTTTCCGTTCGCGTAGCCGTCCGTCTCGGTCAGTGTGACGGACCCGCGCGCTTCGTCCAGGTTCACGACCTTGTCGGCAAGGCCGCTGGCGTTGGCGACGTGCGGCGCGTTGAGGATCGTGCCGTCGGGCAGCTCGATGAGAGGGCTGTAGCCCGGCTCGCCGAATGCGCCTGGCTGAACCTGCGCCGGGGGGAAGCCGTCAGGCCCCGGAACGACGACGCGTTCGGGCGAAAAGTCGACGCTCGCGGGAAACACGATGACGCCGTTGACGACGTCGACCTTCTGGACCGCAACCGATCGGCGCGCGTTGGCGAGCTTGTCGGAGCGATTGACGCCGTACTTCTGGGCCGCGGCGGCCGTCGACGCATCGAGCACCACGAAATAGACGGTTTCGCCCGCCCGCAGGCCCGCGCGCAGGGGCAGGGTCACGACGCCCTTTCCATCATCACGGAAGCTGGGGGCGAACGTCGTCGCCGCAAACGCAGGGGCTGCGGACGCGCCGGCCAATCCGAGGCCGATTACCGCAGCCGCCAAAGCTCGAGTGAAGTTCTTCCTATGCATCGTCATCTCCCACGCATCCGCACTGCGGGATGAGCTACGCCGGAAGAGGGCGATCAGGTTACGGGGTATTCGGACGAAACCTCAGCCGAGACGGCGAATATCGCCGATTGCGGCGCGAACCGACAAAAGATCGCCGGATCGGACAAGAACGCCCGTGACGGCGATCGGATCTGCGGCGAAGGCGGCGAGGCGCGGGCCGTGCGGCGCCCCGTTCTCATCGACGAGCAGCGGCGCCACCGCCTCGGCGTCGCCGCAGGCAGACGACGTGCACAGCGCGATCGGGAGGCGCCCTTGGATGCATAGGGCGGCGCACCCCTTGTGTGGCTTGCCGTATCCGGGGCGCATCGCGCCGTACCAGCATTTGGCGTCGACGAGTTCGCCGACGAGCAGTGTCTCGCCGACGATCTGGGGCGCCGGCGTTGCGGGCATGCGGGCCCCGGTTGCGTCTTGAATGTTCGCCGGATCTGGCACGGCGAGCATGAGGGCGCGGCCACGTTCGATTGCGCTGGCGCGGATCGTGACCGCTCTGGGGCTAGCCGCCGTAACGGGAAGGGCGTTCTTGCCATACCCGACAACGAGGGCGTCGCGAACGTCTCCGCTCGTGTCGCGAAAGCGCAGGCGCAGATACGGGTCCTGCATCAACAGCCCGGAATAGACGTGCAGGTCGTCCTGACGCCACTCGCCTGGTCCCGGGGCGAGCCCGCGCGCGCCAAGCGCGGCTCCGGCGCCGAGCGCGGCGACACCCAGGCCGATCGCTGCGCCGAGCAGGAATCTCCGGTCTGCGGCGTGCGCTTTGGGCCGCCAGCCGACGTAGAAGTCGTCATCGTTCATGAGCGGCCCGTGATGCTCGGCGCGGTCACGGCGCCCAGCGGCGCCGGATGCGGATGGACGAACACCTCGCCGCCGACGATCTTCGTCGGATACGTGGCGACCCGCTCGCGATAGGGCGGTGGCGAGACGCCGTCTTCCGGGCGGTATTGGAAGCCATGCCAGGGGCACGTCACGCATCCGTCGATGATGCGGCCTTCGCCCAGAGGGCCGCCCTGGTGCCGGCATCGATTGGAGATCGCCGTAATCCGCGCGCCCTCGCGAAAGACGGCGATGCGGGCGCCTGCGCCGGTGTCGACGATCCTCGCACGCTTGTCTGGAATGAGCTCCGGGGCGCCGACGTGAAGCCATCCGTCAGCCGTCGTTGCAGCGATGATGCGATCTCGCGCGCGCTCGCGCAGTCCAGCGGCAAGGTGCGCTGCCGCGACGATGGCCGCGCCGGCGCCGAATGCGGCTGCGTGGAGAGGGGACGGCTCGGATTGCGTCACGCCCAGAAGGCCGTGCGCGACGATCAGGGCGTATGCCGGGTACGCGGCCATGTGCAGCGCCTTCCAGAGCCGCGGGCCGAGCAGCGCGTTCCAGAAATCGTGGCTGGTCGCGGCCATCAGGAAAAGGATTGCGAGCGCCCCGATCCCCAGGAACTCGAACGGGAACCCCGTGATCGAGTCGAAACGCGGGTTTGCGGTGAGGAGCGACACGAGCGGATTGATCTGCGCGAAGCCATGATACCATACGATCGACAGCGCGGCGTGCGTGGCCGCTACGGCAAAGCACGTGACCCCAAGATGCCGGCGATTATACAGCAGCGGCAGAAAGCGCCGCGACATCCGCGCCGCCGGCCCGATCAGCAGAATGACCGTGAACAACACGAACGCGGCCGCCCCGAGCGCGCGCATGGCCAACTGGATTTCACTGGGATGCGCGTCGGGCGCTGCGGAGATTCCGGCGGCGATATAGGATGCGACGAAGCCCAGCACGCCGAAGGCCGTGACGGCGTCATAGCCGATCTTGGCCGGGGTCCATTGGACGGCTTTGTAGGTCGCGCTCATGGCGCGCGCGCGGCGTGCGCACGGGCGGTTTCGACGGCCTCGCGCACCCGCTCCCGTGCAATCAAGGCGACGACGAACAGCGCGCTGACGATGAGCGCCAGAGCGATCCAGATGCGCACGTGCGCGGCGCGCTGCCCGCGGGTCACGTCCGGTCCTCCGGAGCCATACGTCCGGCCATCCGCGCGGCCACGATCGGCCAGAGCGCAATCAAGCCAGGGGTCCACATCAGCTTGGCGGCCAAGGGCGCGGCGATGGCCGTCGGATCGATCCGACGCAGGCCGGCAGCGAGGGCGAAGACCGTGACGCCGACTCCGGCAGCCGCATACGCCAGGAGCGCAAGCGCCAGGATATCCCGCGGGACGAGGGCCATGACGTGTTCTCCCCGGTGCGCCGTTCTGTCGAGGTGTACGATAGCCCGCCGGGCCCGGTTACACGCGGACAAGCCCGCCGAAGGAATTGCGCGGATGTCAGCCGGCCCAAGGCGGCCTCGTGGGCCCGGCGCGCGAGTTCTGCCGGAGCTGGTGCAATCAGCGCGAAGTCACGGTGTCGGGGCTGCATTTCGTGCAGGAAGACAGCCCCTTCGAGATCGCGGCCGCGATCTGCGCCTTCGTCGAAGAGATCGCGCGGTAATGCGTCGGGGGCGATTGCCATTATCCCTTACGTCTGAGGTAATTGAACCGACGAGTCCGCCGCGGTCCTGATTGCTTGCGGCAGAGTAAAAAGGGAGAGGGAAAAGTGAAGTCCGACGCCTCGGAGCGCACGCCGTCTCCAATCCCCCCGATCGATGTCGCTCGCCCCGAACTCTACGCGCAAGACATCTGGCATGAACCTTTTCGGACGCTTCGCGAGAAGGCCCCCATCCAATACGTGCCCGATTCCAAGTTCGGCCCCTATTGGTCGGTCACCACCCACCGCCACATCACGCAGATCGAGTTGCAGCCCGAAGCGTTCTCCTCGAGCTTCGAAAAGGGCGGCATCACGTTGGGCGCGCGGCCCAACGCGTTGCGCCCTGGCGAACGGCGGATGCCGCAATTCATCGCCATGGACCCGCCGCGCCATACCGCGCAGCGCATGACGGTCATGCCATCGTTCGGCCCTAGGCCTGTCGCCGAAATGAAAGAGGAAATCCAGGCCCGTACGGCTGCGGTGCTCGATGCGCTCCCGATTGGAGCGCCCTTTGACTGGGTGGAGCGCGTCTCCATCGAACTGACGACGGGCACGCTCGCCAAGATCTTCGACTTCCCCTGGGAGGAGCGCCGCAAACTGACGTCCTGGTCCGACAGCGGCGGTGATATCGATGCGATCGTTGCGGACGGTGGATGGGAGCGCTTCAACCAGGAAATGGACGAGATGGGCGCGGCTTTTGCGGCGCTGTGGACCGAGCGTCTCGAGAAGCCGGGCTCCGACCTCATCTCCGTCATGATGCGATCGCCGGCCATGAGCCAGATGGATCCGGTCGAATTCATCGGCAACATCATCCTGCTCATCATCGGCGGCAACGACACGACGCGAAACTCGATGTCCGCCTATGCCTATGGGCTTTCAAAGTTTCCGGATGAACGCGCAAAACTGGAGCAGGACCCGGCGCTCATTCCCAATGCCGTGCAGGAAATCATCCGCTGGCAGACGCCGCTCGCCTACATGCGCCGGACCGTCGTCGACGACATCGAGATCGAGGGCGTCCGGATGAAGAAGGACGACATGGTCGCGCTTTGGTACATTTCAGCCAATCGCGACGAGAGCGTCTTTCCCAACGCCGATGCGATCCTTGTCGATCGCGACAACGCGCGCAAGCACCTGTCGTTCGGGCATGGAATTCATCGGTGCGTGGGCTCGCGGGTCGCGGAGCTCCAGCTCATCACCTTGCTCGAAGAGATGGGCAAGCGGCGTCTGCGCGTGAACGTTCTGGCCGAGCCGGAGCGGGTCGCGGCGAGCTTCGTCCACGGATATCGCAAATTGATGGTCGAGTTGTCTCGATATTGAGGGGCCGAGGTGAGCGCTGAAGGCATCGGCGGCGCGCCCGCTATCGAGGAGGAACGTATGCTTTGGTTACGTGCGGTACTGGTCATTCATCTCATCGCGCTGGTGATCTATACCGCCATCGTCATTGATCGGCATGGTTGGGACCTCTTGACGGTCTTCTTTGGCGACATTCTCGCCTTCACCTGGCCCGGTCAGTTCAACGTCGACTTCTCGGGTTTCTTGATACTTTCCGCGTTCTGGACCGCGTGGCGCGGACAGTTCTCGCCGCCTTCGCTTCTCCTCGCCGTCGTGGCTTTCTTCGGCGGCATGATGTTCCTGTCGATCTACCTGCTTTGGCTCAGTCTGCGCGCGCCCTCGATCGAGGCCGTCATGCTTGGCCGCCGACACGCCAGCCACATGCGCGCTTCGTAAGGCGGCTGAAAGGGCGCGTCATCTGCGTTCATGCCTGCGCCAGATCGAGGTATGGCGGGAAGTAGGACACTTCGATCCGGAAGCCGTCAGGATCCTTCATGAACAGTGCAAGGACACCATCGAGGTCCTGCGTCTCGGGCGCATCAAAGCCGCGCGCGCGCATCGCGTGCTGCACGGCGTGGACTTCGGCGACGGTTTCAACACGCAAGCCGAGGTGGTTCACGCCCGCGCCGTATCGTTCGTAGGCGGACGTGTCGGGGCGCGCTTCGTCGAGCTGAACGATGAATCCGTCCTGATTACGCCAAAAGTGCTGCGAAAGCTTCGTGAACCCGAGACACTCCAGAAGAGCGTCGTAGAAGGGAAGGCTACGCTCCAACGATTGGGCGAGGAGAACAATATGGTCGACCTTGACTGACGCGATTGGTGGCATGTCGGTGCTACTTCACGTTGGATGTGAGTGCCAGATCGGTGTTCGGCGTCGGAATACAAGGCGTTCGGCAATGGGCTCGGCCGAGGCTTCCTCCCTCGCGGGCGCACCTATGATCACGGCGGACGGTCATCGGCATTCGGCCCATCTCGCTGTCGTCAGCTTCCGAACCAATGTGCGCGTCAAGAAAGGCGAGGATATCCGGCCAATCGCCGCGCAGCGCCCAATGCGGCCCCTCCCGCAATCGATAGCTGATGTCCGCGTGCGGGTTGAAATCGAGCGGGCTGACCTGGTCGAGCCCGCGCGCCCCCAAAAGCTTCCACGCGGCGTCGGCGCTCTCGGCCGCGCGCCACACTCCGATCGGATCGGACCAGACGTCTTCTCGACCATTCGCGAGAAACACTGCGCGCGGCGCGATCAGGGCGAGGAGCTGGTGCTGGTCGATGGGCAACCGGTCTTCCAGCCCAGCGTAGTGCCGAAAGCGTGGGGCAAACCAATGCGGGTAGGCGCGCATCATGCCCCCAATGCGCTCACCGATCTTCTCTCGGCTCAGCGCAGCGCCGCCGGCGCCGGAGGCCCGTGACACGACGGCGGCGATCCTCTCGTCGAACGCCGCCGCAACCAGCGCGGCTTTGCCGTAGCGGGAATGTCCGAGCACGGCGATGCGCGATCGGTCGATGCGCGGATCTTGCAGAACCGCATCGATCATCCGGCTATAGGTCCACGCCCAGGCCGCGATCGCGCCCCAGCGCGATCGGTCGCCAGCCATCGGGCCGGCAAGGGCATTGAGAGCGTCGACGCCGGCTTTCGGATCGTCGGGCACGACGTCGCCAGGAAAGGCCATGGCGATCGCGTATCCGCGGTCGAGAAGCTCTTGGGTTGGGGGCGACGCGATCTGAAACCCGAACAGGAAACGGACCAAGCGCGACTGTAGGCTCGATGTGCAGGTCACCAGGGGGCCGCCATGGGTCACCGCAGGCGCCGCGCCGTCGTCGACGAGGGGACAGAAGGTTTCCATGAGGACGATCGGCGCCGGACGGGCGGCAGTCGCCGACGCCGGAACGATCAAGTCCAGGCGGAACGTGCGGGTTGGCGAAGCAACATGTCCGAACACGGCCGCGACGTCGACATCGAAGGACGAGACGGTCGCCGCACCATGATAGGCGGAGCGTTCTGGCCGTCGCGGGCGGACGGCCGTGATCGACGCCGATGGCAGATGTCCATAGATTTCGTCCTGAAAGACGCGCTGCAGACTTCGCCGGCGCTGCGCCCAGGCCAATTGTGTTTCAATGGCCGGCGCGCCGTCGAACGCGCCCAGGACTTCCGGCCTCGCGGTCGGCCGAGCGGACGCGTCGATCGGCGCCTGCACGGACATCGCGAGGACCACACCAAGCAGAGCCAGTGCGATGGCGCAGGCGAGGCGGGCACGCTGGATGCGGTGGAGCACGCCTGCGATCATGGAATCTGCGATGCGCGCCGCTTGCGAAGCGTATCGCCCTTCATGCTCGATCCCCCGTCCGCGCAGACCAGCCTCTGCCGCGCGCGATGGCCTACGCTCGAGGCGGGACTTGCGTTACGGATGGTCAAAGGGTCGCAGGTCTTTTCGGCGTCGTTCAGTCCATCGTCGCGAGCATCTGTCGTCGCGCACGCGCGCTGCGAAAAAATCCCGTTGGGCTGTAACGGCGCCGGGGCCTTCCGCGAACTCTCAGTGCGGCGATCCGGCGACGCGGCCGGGCTGCCAGGAGGTTTCGAGGATGGACGGGCTCGTCTGGCGGAAGGTAGCGGAAGGCTCCGACCTCGCAGAGGGCCGAGTGATGTCGGTCTCGGCAGGGCGCGTTTCGCTCGCTCTCACCAAGCTCAACGGCCAGTTTGCCGCGATGGACAATCGTTGCCCGCATCAGGGCGGCCCTTTGGGCGAGGGATCGATCGAGGTCGGCGTCGACGGAAAATGCTGGCTGCGATGCCCTTGGCACGGATGGGACTTCGATCCGCTGACCGGCAAATCGCCCGGCGGCCACGCGGATACGGGGCAGAAGCTTTATCCGGTCGAGGTTCGGGAGGACGGCGTTTATGTCGGCGTCGAGCCGGATCCGCCGCGCGTCCGCACGATCTCGGACGTGATGGCCGAGACCATGGTGAACTGGGGTGTCACCACCGTCTTCGGCATGGTAGGCCATTCCAATCTCGGGTTCGCGGACGCTCTGCGGGTGCAGGCGGAGGCCGGGGCGCTCCAGTATTTCGGCGTCCGTCACGAAGGGGCCGCAGCGTTCGCCGTCTCAGCCTACGGAAAGCTCACGGGCAAGCCCGCGGCGGCGCTCACCATCGCCGGGCCCGGCGCAACGAACCTCTTGACCGGATTGTGGGACGCGAAGGTCGACAGCGCGCCGGCGCTTGCGATCACGGGGCAGGTGCAGGATCAGGTGATCGGCGCGCACGCCTTTCAAGACATCGATCTCGAAGCGGCCTTCGAAGCCGTGGCGGCGTTCTCTGAAACGGCGCATCCGTCTTCGAACCATTCTCAACTCATGGCGCAGGCGATCAAGACGGCGATCGTGCGTGGCGGCGTCGGCCATCTGATCCTGCCGGACAATGTCCAAGCGCGGCCTGCCGCCGAGGGGGCGGTCTCGCTCGGGCCTGCGGGACGATTGGCGGACGGCGCTGTGGCGCCGCCGATGACGGCGCTGGCTGATGCGGTTGACCTGTTGGCGCGGGCGCGTCGTCCTCTTTTCATCATCGGGTTCGGCGCGCTCGGCGGCATGGCCGAGGTCATCCGTCTGGCCGAGTCTCTCGGCGCGCCGATCGCCACGACGTTCAAGGCGAAAGGCCAAATTGCGGATGCGCATCCGCTGGCGGCCGGCGTGATGGGACGGTCTGGAACGCCGATTTCGAGCTGGTTCATGAACGAGGCCGATCTCTTCGTCGTGTTCGGCGCTTCGTTCTCCGACCATACCGGGATCTACGAAGGTACGCCGACCATACAGATCGACCGCGATCCGATGCGGATCGCCAAGCGCCACCCGGTCACCGTTCCGGTGCTGGGCGACGTCGCGGTCACGGCTCGGGCGATGCGCGAAGCGCTGGCCGGCAGGCCTGCTGCGGCGATCGACCTGCGTGGAGAAGTTGCCGACCGGTGGCGGATCTGGCGCGCTGAAAAAGCGCGGCGTGCTGTCGAGGACCGAGGGCGGGGGATCGCCGCCGCCGCCGTGTTCGAGGCTCTTACGCGCCTCGCGCCGGACGATGCGATCTTTCCCGTCGATGTCGGCAACAACACCTACTCGTTCGGCCGCTATTTCGAGCCACGGGGCACGCAACGGGTTCTGATGTCGGGCTATCTCGGATCGATCGGGTTCGGATTTCCGGCAGCGATGGGGGCATGGGCGGCGACGCAAGATTGCGCCGCCTTCTCAGGACGCAAGGTCATCTCGATCTCTGGGGACGGCGGCTTCGGCCAGTACGCCATGGAGTTCACCACCGCGGTGAAGTACGGCATGGATATCTGCCATGTGCTCTTGAACAATGCCCAACTCGGCAAGATTTCCAAAGAGCAGCGCGCCGGCTCCTATGCCGTTTGGCAGACGGAATTGATCAATCCGGCCTTCGCCGGATTCGCCCGGTCCTGTGGCGGTCTTGGCCTCGTCGTCCGAGCGACGTCTGAACTCGACGAGATGCTGGCGACTGCGATCCGCCACAAAGGACCCGCGCTCGTCGAAATCTTCACCGACCCCGATCTCGTGTGAATGAAACGCGAGCCGCGACATGCCGGACCCACATCGCACAGCCTTCGTGTTCGCCGGCGGCGGCAGCCTCGGCGCGATCCAGGTCGGCGCGTTGCAGGCCTTGACGGAAGTGGGGGAGCGGCCGGATTTCGTCGTCGGCGCGTCCGTTGGCGCCCTGAACGCCTGCTTCTATGCCGCCTATCCGGATGCAGAGGGCGTCGAACAGCTTGCCGCCATTTGGCGCCGGCTTCGGCGCGGCGACGTGTTTCCCTTCTCGCTCGGCGGCGCCGTCAACTGGCTCCGCGGTCGCGGCGCCTTGTTCGGAACGCACGCTTTGCGGCGGCTGATCGAAAAGAATCTCCCGTTTCGCCAGCTCGAAGATGCGTCGATCCCGGTGCACGTCGTCGCGACCTCGCTCAGCGGCGCAGCGACGTCGCTGTCGCGTGGCGACATCGCCGACGCCATTCTCGCCAGCGCGGCGATCCCGATCGCGTTTCCGATGGTGCGGATCGGCGATGAGCATTTGATGGATGGCGCCGTGGCCGGCAACACGCCGATCCTCACCGCCGCGCAGCTCGGCGCGACACGCATCATCGTGCTGCAAACGGGCTATGCTTGTTCCATGACAGGGCCGCCGTCGGGCGCGGTCGCGAGCGGCATGCACGCACTGACCCTGATGATCTCCAACCAGATGGAGCGCGATCTTCAGCTCCTGGCCTCCGGTGTCGAGATCCACGTCACCCCGCATCTGTGTCCGCTCGACGTGTCGCCCTTCAACTTCAGCCGAACGAATGAGCTGATCGAGCGCGGCGCGATGCAAACGCGCGCCTGGATCGCCGGCGGCGGATTGACGCCCGCGGCGCCGCGCCATGATTTCGATCATCATCATGACCGCATGGGCGCAACGATGCCGGCGTTTGCGGGATACGATCTCGTCAGCTTTTTCGACGACTCGGGAAGGCCGCAGCGGGGCGCTCCCGCGTTCGCAGGCGAGCACGATGGCGGCGTGTATCTGTTCGCGAGCGCAGCCCATCGCGATCGGTTTCTCGCCGATCCGCACCGCTACCTTCCAAGCTATGGCGGCCTGTGCGCGTTTGCGATGGCGCGGGGCGCAGAGGTTCGAGGAGACCCGGAGAGCTTCAAGATCCACCAGGGTCGCTTGTTCTTCAACGTCAACGGCGCGGTGCATCGGCAATGGCTTCGCGATGTCGATCATCTGGTGCGCGAGGCGGATGCGCGGTGGGGGCGTCGCACCTGATCTCCGTCGGCGGGCGCGCGTTTTCGACCCCAAACGCCGCAGCGTTCGATATGCGGTCGAGCTGGGATTTCTGTAAGCGGCTGGAAAATATGGAAATTTATGGAGCGGGTGAGGGGAATCGAACCCCTGACATTCAGCTTGGGAAGCTGACGTTCTACCTCTGAACTACACCCGCTTTGCGCCCCAGCGTGTAGCGCGCCGGCCGATTGCGCGTCTAGCCTTTGCGTCGGTGCGGGGTGAGGGCGCGGCGGCGCGATGGCTGGGGCCGCGTCTGGACGCCGGGGCGCGATGCGGGCAAGCTTGTTCGACACGTGGATGGCGTTCGCGGAGGGCCTGGGGGCGAAGGGCTTTCGGGCGAAGGGCTTTCGGGCGAAGGGCTTTCGGGCGAAGGGCTCGGGCGTGCGGCCGGGGAGGGCGTCGTGACCAATCCATCCCGGCGCGATGTGGCGGCCGTGGCTGCGGTGTCCTTGGCGGCGGTCGCCGCGTCCCCGTCGGCGGAGTCTCGCGCGATGTCCGATTTCTGGCGCGGGGTCGCCCGCCTTTACGATCTGCCGCCGGGCGTCGTGCAGCTCGAGAACGGCAATTTCGGCGTCATGGCGCGCCCGGTCCGCGCCGCCTATGCGGCCCACATCGACCGGGTGAACCGCGACGGCTCCTATTACACGCGTCGGTTCTACGACGCGGATCTGGCGGCGGTCCGGGCGCGCGCCGCGCAGGCGCTGGGCGTCGATGCCCACGAGATCGTCTTCACGCGGGGCGCGACGGAGGCGCTGCAGGCGCTGATCGGCGGCTATGCGAACCTCAAGCCGGGCGACGGCGTCCTGTACGCCGATCTCGACTACGACTCGATGCAGACGGCGATGGCCTGGCTCGCCCAGCGTCGCGGGGCCGTTCCCGTGACCATCGCGCTGCCCGAACCCGCGACCCGGCAGGGGCTGATCGACGCCTACGCGCAGGCGTTCGACGCGAACCCGCACGTGCGTCTCGCGCTGCTCACCCATCTCAGCCACCGCACCGGGCTCGTGCTGCCGATCGCGGAGATCGTCGCGATGGCGCGGGCGCGGGGGATCGACTGCATCGTCGACAGCGCGCACGCCTGGGGGCAGATTCCGTTTTCCCTCACGCAGATGGGCGCGGATTTCGTCGGGCTGAACGCCCACAAATGGATCGGCGCGCCGATCGGCGTGGGCATCCTCTATTGCCGGAGATCGCGGATCCGCGATCTCGAGAACTTCATGGGCGAACCCGGGCCGGTCGACTCTCTCGACTCGAAGGTCCACACCGGCACCGCCAATTTTGCGGCGTTTTTGACGTTGCCGGACGCGCTCGATTTCCACGAACAGATCGGCGCGGCGCGCAAGGCCGAGCGGCTGCGCGCGCTGCGCGACCGCTGGGCCGAGCCGCTGCGGGACCATCCCGCGTTCGAGATCCTGACGCCGGCGGACCCGGCGCTGAGCGGCGGCCTCACCTCGTTCCGGCTGCGCGGCAAGACGTCTGCGGAGGACGCGCGCGCGATTGCGCGGCGTCTGCTCGACGCGCACAAGATCTTCACGGTGGCGCGGTTCGGCGTCGCGCGCGGCGCCTGCGTGCGGGTGACGCCGAACGTCTTCACCTCGGAGGACGACATCGACCGCCTGCTCGCCGCGGTGCGCGCGATCGCCAGGGCCTGACGACGCCGCGGCGGACGTTGCGGCGCCTTTCGCCGCGGCTGCAGGCCCGCTACGGTCAACGCCAACGACAGAAAACAGGGAGACCGCCATGGAAGTGATCGCCGAAGGCTTGGCCTTTCCGGAAGGCCCGATCGTGTTGCCGGACGGCTCCGTCATCCTCGTGGAGATCAAGGCCGGCGCGCTCACCCGCGTGTGGGGGGACGGCAAGCGCGAAGTCGTCGCCCAGCTCGGGGGCGGACCGAACGGCGCGGCGATCGGGCCGGATGGCGCGATCTATGTCTGCAACAATGGCGGCTTCACCTGGCACGAGCAGCAGGGGCTGACGATCCCGGGCGGCGCCGCGGCCGACTACACCACCGGCCGCATCGAGCGCGTGGACGTCGCGACCGGCAAGTTCGAGCGCGTCTATGACAAGATCGACGGAAACCGGCTCTCGGGCCCGAACGACATCGTGTTCGACAAGTCCGGCGGCTTCTGGTTCACCGACCACGCCAAGTCCTATTCGCGCCACCGCGACTATGGCGGCCTCTACTACGCCAAGCCGGACGGCTCGAAGATCGTCGAGGCGGCGTATCACCTGATTTCGCCGAACGGCGTCGGCCTCTCGCCGGACGAAAAGACCGTCTACATGGCCGACACCTATATGGGCCGGTTGTGGGCGTTCGACATCGAGGGCGAAGGCGTCGTCGGGCCCAACGGTCCGGGCCAGCCGGGGCGCTGCGTGGCGACGATGCCGGGATATCAGCTGTTCGACAGTCTCGCCGTCGAGGCGGACGGGCGCGTGTGCGTGGCCACCATCATCAATGGCGGGATCACGGCGATCCAGCCGAACGGCGCCTTCGAGCATACGCCGTATCCGGATCTTCTCGTGACGAACATCGCGTTCGGCGGGCCGGACATGCGCGACGCCTACATCACGCTCTCGGGCACCGGGAAGCTCGTGAAGGTGCGGTGGCCGCGGCCGGGCCACAAGCTCAACTTCAATCCGTACCCGTGACGTCGTCCGGCGCGGGACCAGAACCGCGCCCAGAGGAGCGCTCCGCATGATCGTCGTCCACCATCTCAACAACTCGCGCTCGCAGCGCATCCTCTGGCTTCTGGAGGAGCTCGGCGCGCCCTACGAGATCAAGAACTATCAGCGCGACGCGACCACGCGCCTTGCGCCGCCGGAGCTGAAGGCGGTGCATCCGCTCGGCAAATCGCCCGTCATCACCGATGGCGGTCTCACGATCGCGGAGTCGGGCGCGATCATCGAGTATCTCGTCGACACCCACGGCGGCGGGCGCCTCAAGCCGGCGCCGGGCGGGCAGGACGCGCTCGATTATCTGCACTTCATGCACTTCGCCGAAGGCTCGGCGATGCTGCCGCTGCTGCTGGCGATGTACGTGTCGCGCCTCGGCGCGGCGGGCGCGCCGCTGCATCCGCGCATCTTCTCCGAGATCGACAACCACCTCGCCTACATGGAAGGCGCGCTGGCGGATCGCGACACGTTCGTGAAGACCGGCTTCAGCGCAGCGGACGTGCAGATGACCTTCGTGCTGGAAGCGGCGGCGACGACGGGACGGCTCGCGTCCTACCCGCGGCTTGCGGCCTATCTCGCGCGGATGCAGGCCCGCCCGGCCTATGTGCGCGCCATCGAGAAGGGCGGGCCGTACGCGCTGGGGACGTGAGGGCTGCACACTGTTCCCCTCCCCAGCGGGGAGGGGCAGGGGTGGGTAGAGCGCGCGCCGACGTTCAATGTAAGCGCTGAACACCGCGGCGCGGCGCACATCTCCCCCTCCCAACCCTCCCCCGCTGGGGGAGGGCTTTGGCGCCGGTGATTGTCCGAACCGAGCGAAGCGAGGGACTTCCGCGACGCCTAGGTGCTCAGAACTCGTTGATCGACATGTCGGCCCGGCGCCACCAGCCGGTGTCGGGCAGGCCGCTCGCGGCGGGATCGAACACCGTCCGGTCGAGCAGGACGGCGTTGGTGGGCGTCTCCTCCACGCGCACGGCGGCGACGCGGTAGGGCAGCGCATCGGCCGCGAGGAACGCTTCGAGCTTCAGCCAGAACAGGGCGGCGAGCGCCTCGGTCGTCGGGTCTCCGGGGGTGACGAGCAGGCGCGCCAGACGCTGCGGCTCATGGGCCCGGAAGAAGCCGATGAGCGGATCGGCGGCGTTGACCTGGAAGGCGTGATCGACCGCGCCGTCGATCCAGGCGTGCCAGCGCGTCTTCACTGCCTCGAAGGGCGTGGTCATGTTCGCGCCGTCGCCGAACGTCAGCGGGCGGACGGGCGCGAGGCGGACGGTGACGAATTCGTTGTGGCCATGGGGCGTCGCGCACTTTCCGTGCGGGTCGGCGATGAGGCGGTGCGCCATCGCGTAGCGGCGGGTGAACTCCAGGGCGGCCATCGCGCGCCAGATGGACTTCGCCGTCCGCCGCGTCAACCCGCCGCGCGCGCGGCTAGAACCAGCGCCGCCAGCGCGCGACCGCGAGGAGGCCGAACGATGTCACCGCCATCAAGGTAAACGCCACCGGCGGCCCCCAGGCGGCCTTGAACCACGTCATCGCCTCGAAATTCATCCCGAAGATGGAGGCGATCAGGGTTGGGGGCACGAACAGGATGGTGGCGATGGAGATCGCGGTGAGGGCCGTGTTCTGCGCCGCGCCGACGAGGCCGAGCGTGGCGTCGAGCAGGAAGGTGAGCTGCTCCTGCTGCGCTTCGCACACGCGCTCGAGCTGTTCGATGTCGCGCGCGAGCGCGGCCATGCGCTCGGGATCGACGCCGTAGGGGGCGCAGACATGTGCGGCGTAGGCGGCGAGGCGCTGCAGGCTCGAGAGCGAGTCGTGCGCCATGGCCGAGAGCGCGCCCAGCCGGCCGATCGTCCGCAACTCGACGGACAATTGCGGCGCGCCGCCAGGCGTGAACACACGCGACGACAGCGCGTGGGCCTCCTTCGCGCTCTCCTGCAGAAGGTCGGCGATGCGCTCGACGACGCCTTCGAGCAGGGCGGTGAGCGCGGCGGCGCCGTCCATCGAGGACTCGATGCGTGCGGAGGCGCGCCCCTTGCCGATCTCGAAGGCGCGCGGCTGCACGGAGCGCACGGTGAGGAGCACACGGCCTTTCAGGATGAAGGTCACCGGGCCGGAGATGAACGCGCCTTCGCTGCGCCGGCCGAGCAGGGTGGCCGTGAGGAACAGCGCGCCGTTCTCCTCGTAGAAACGGGAGGATTCCTCGAGCGCGGCGCGCTCCAGGGGCGTGGGGGCGTCGATGGCGAGCGCGGCTTCGACGGCGCGCTCATCGTCCGTCGTCGGCTCGAACAGATCGATCCACACCGCGCCGCCGGCGGCGAGCGCCGCCTTGGCGTCCGCTGCGGCGACGACCTTGCCCTGCTCGCCGCTGAGATAGACCGTGATCATGCCGCAGGCATGACGCGGCGCGGGGCCGCGCGCAAGCTCAGCGCACGTCCTTCGCCACGGTCCCCCGCGCCATGACGAACTTCACCGCCGTCAGCGGGGCGACGTCTTTCGTGGGATCGCCGTCAACCGCGATGATGTCGGCGGCGAGGCCCGGCGCGATGCGGCCGGTTTCGGCGGACAGGCGCAGGTGCTCGGCGGCGTCGACCGTGGCGGCCTTGATCGCCTCGGCGGGCGTGAAGCCGGCCTGCACGAGCAGTGCGAATTCGCGCGCGTTGTCGCCGTGCCGGGAGACGCCGGTGTCGGTGCCGAAGGCGATTTTCACGCCGGCCTTGCGGGCCTCGCGCACCGTGCCGATCGCGGTGTCGGCCACTTTCAGCGCCTTTTCCTGCACGGGCTTCGGCATCCAGGTGCCGGGCTTGCCCGCCTCTTCCTTTACGGTCACGCCGGCGAGCAGCGTCGGCACGTACCAGGCGCCGCTCTGCTTGTAGAGCTTGAAGCTCTCGGCGTCGCCGTAGGTGCCGTGCTCGATACCGTCGACCCCGGCGCGCAGCGCGGCGTCGATGCCGTCCTTGCCGTGCGCGTGCGCGACGACGGCGCGGCCCATCGAATGAGCCGTCTGCATGATCGCTTTCAGTTCTTCGTCCGTGAGTTGCTGGGCGAGGCCGGCGTTGGTGTTGGAGAGCACGCCGCCCGTCGCGGTGATCTTGATGATGTCCGCGCCGGCCTGCACGGCCTCGCGCACGGCGCGGCGGCAATCGTCCGCGCCGTTGCAGCGATTGTTGGCGCGCAGAGCGGCGAGCACTTCCGGCGCGAAGCCGTTGACGTCGGCATGGCCGCCGCTCGGCGTGATCGCAAGGCCCGCCGCGACGATGCGCGGGCCCGAAACCTTGCCCGCCGCGATCGCGTCGCGCAGCGCGAACACCGCCTCGGGATCGCCGCCAAGATCGGCGACGGTGGTGAAGCCCGCCTCGAGCGTGCGCTTGGCGTAGACCACGCCGTCGAACGCGCGATCCGCGGAGGTCTTCGTCACGGCGTCGAAGCGGCGGTTGGGGCCTTGTTCGCTGAGGATGTGGACGTGGCTGTCGATCAGACCGGGCAGAACGGTGCGCGCCTGCTGGTCGATGACGCGCGCGCAGCCCTGGCTCTGGTATCCGGCGACGACGTCGACGATGCGGCTGCCCGTGATGCGGACGGTCTGCTGCGCGAGCGGCGCCTGGCCCGGCGTCGCGAGCAGGGCGCCCGCCTGGATGCAGGTGTCGTAGGCGGCGGCCGGCGTCTGCGCCCAAGCCGGCGCCGCACATGCGAACGCGGAGACGGCGAGCGCCGCCGCCGTAAACTTGATCCGAACCATGATGATCGCCCCTCGAAATGTGGGCGCCAGGGGAGCCTTCCGGCGGGGGCGAGTCAAGGTTGCGGCAGGAGGCGGAGGTGGGGCGGCGGTTGAACACCGCCGCGGCGTGTGTGGTTCACCCCTCATCCGGCGGCTTCGCCGCCACCTTCTCCCACAAGGGGAGAAGGGCCACTGCGGCGACCTTCTCCCCTTGTGGGAGAAGGTGGCTCGCGGCTGCAGGCCGCGAGACGGATGAGGGGTGAACCGCTCCGATTTCTCGGTTCAAGCTTACCCCGCCAACCCCGCCTTTTGCGCAAACCCGTAGGCCGCTGCGGCCAGCACCGGCACGCGTTCGCCCATCATCACCGCCTGCGGGGAGGCGGCCGTGCCGTCGCGCACGCGACCGGCGATGCCCTGGCAGATCGCGGCGAGCCGGAAGAGGTTGTAGGCGAAGTACCATTCCGTCTCCGGAATGCCGGAACGGCCCGTGCGCGCGCAGTAGCGCTCGACGGTTTCGGCGATCGAGGGGATGCCCATCGCCTTGAGGTCCGCGCCGGCGAGGCCGCCCCGCTGATCGGACGGCATCACCCAGTTCATCAGGAAATAGGTGAAATCGGCGAGCGGATTGCCGAGCGTGGAGAGCTCCCAGTCGAGCACGGCGATGACGCGCGGCTCGGTGGGATGCAGGATCATGTTGTCGAGGCGATAGTCGCCGTGGACGATGGAGGTCTGGTCGTCGGCTGGCACGGTCTTGGGCAGCCAGTCGATCAGCTTGTCCATCGTGTCGATCTTCTGCGTCTCGGACGCGAGGTATTGCTTAGTCCAGCGGTCGATCTGGCGCGCGAAATAGTTGCCGGGCTTGCCATAGTCGGACAGGCCGACCTTCGCGACGTCGGTCGTGTGGAGCGCGGCGAGCGTGTCGGTCTGGGCGAGGTAGATCGCGCGGCGCTGGGCCGGATCGTAGTCGGGCAGCGTGCCGTCCCAGAGGATGCGGCCTTCGACATTGTCCATCACGTAGAAGATCGTGCCGATGACGCTTTCGTCCGTGCACAGACCGAACGGCCGCGCGACGGGAAAGCCCGTCGGGTGCAGCGCGGAGATCACCTTGAACTCGCGATCGACCGCGTGCGCGGAGGGCAGGAGCTTGCCCGGCGGCTTGCGGCGCAGGACGTATTTCTGGCCGGGCGTGACGAGCTGGTAGGTCGGGTTGGACTGGCCGCCCTTGAACTGGCGCACCTCGAGGGGGCCGCGATAGCCCGCCACGTTCGCCTCGAGCCAGCGCGCCAGGGCGGCCTCGTCGATGCGATGGCGCTCCTCCACGGGCTTGGTGCCGGAGAAGGTCTCCTGCGCGCTCGGCTGGGCGGCGCTCGTCGGTTCGGCCATGGGCGGATCCTCGCGATGCTTTGGTGATCGGTTTTTCGTTGGCCCAGGTTTGGGAGATCGCGCGGGTTTGGGCAAGACGTTTGGCGCGCGGCCGGGCAGGCCCCACATGACGGGCAGGAGGCGCCCCCACGTCATGCCGAAACCCTTGCGCAAACAGCCCAAAGTCGTGCTCGGCCTTGCGCTCGCGTTGGTGCTTGCGCATGTCGCGCGGCTTTTCCTCGCGCCGGCCGACGAGGCCGGGTTGACCCTGGCGCTCGCGGTCATCCCCGGCCGCTACGACCCCGGGATCGACGCCTATCCCTCGCTGGCGGCGGCCGTCGCGCCGCTCGTCCTGCACGTCTTCCTGCATGCGGGCTGGCTGCATCTGGTGATGAACCTGATCGTGTTCCTCTCCGCCGCCGACCTCGTGGCCGACCGGATGGAGGCGCAGGAGCCCGGCGGGGTGCGCTTTCTGGCGCTCTTTTTCGGCTCCGCGATCGGGGGCGCGGCGACCTACATCTGGTTCAACCCGCACGCGATGATCCCGGCCGTCGGGGCCTCGGGGGCGATCTGCGGCCTGTTCGCGGCCTATCTGATGGCCATGCGGGCGGACTGGCGCGCGGCTGTCCGCGATCCCGAGGTGCGACGCGCGGCGTTCTGGTTCCTGGCGATCAATGTCGGCCTGGCGGCGGCGGCCCGCTATGGCGGGGTGCTTCCGATCGCCTGGGAGGCCCACCTGGGCGGGTTCATCGCCGGAGCGTTGCTGTTCCCGCTGCTTGCGCCGCGCCGCTCTGCGGCCCCTGCAGAGCCCAGGGACGCCTAGGCGCTACCAGCGCGTCTCCACCCGCTTGCCGTCGATCTCGACGCCTTTGACGAGCGTCGTCCCGTCGGCCTCGACGGCCAGGATCGCCTTCACGCGGGCCGGGGCGTCGGGCGCGGCGTCGAAGGCGCGACGCGCCGCCTCCTGCACGGCCTCGGCCTCGGTCTGGTCGAGATAGATGCGGTCCGGCCCCCAGCGGAACGACACGCGGCCGTCGTCGTCGACGAACTGGATCGTCACCGCCACGGACAATTCCTCCGGCGACTCGGTCTGCGGCGTGGCGGTCAGCGCCTTGACGCGCCAGGCGCCGGGGGCGCCCGCCGGGGCGAGACGCGCGAAGACGGCGCTGCCGGAAGAGAGGCCAGCCGGCCGCGGGACGTCCGGATCCGCCGTCGCGGGCTGCAGGGCAAGCCGCGCATAGTGCCCCACGAGCAGCTCCCGCGGGTCGACGGCCTCGGAGATGACGAGCGCCTCGCGCGCCGCCGCGATCCGCGCCTGGTGGGCGCCGGCGGCCCCCACGAGCAGGGCGATCATCGCCGCGCCCAGCGCGGCGAGGGCGATCTGGCGACGGGTCATGACGCGCCTCCCGGACGTGACGCCGCCGGCCGGCGCGCGAGCGCCACCGCGCCGATCAGCGCGCCGAGGGCGAGCACGAAGAACAGGCCGGCGGC
>JAGWZE010000012.1:0-50000 GCA_018969015.1 Alphaproteobacteria bacterium | reverse complement strand
ATGTGACGAGCAAGCTTAAGCCGTTAGGCGTAGGCGCAGCGAAAGCGAGTCTGAACAGGGCGTCGAGTTCGTCGTATGAGACCCGAAACGTGGTGATCTACCTATGAGCAGAGTGAAGGTGCAGTAACATGCACTGGAGGCTCGAACCCATGTCTGTTGAAAAAGACTGGGATGACTTGTTGGTAGGGGTGAAAGGCCAATCAAACCACGTGATAGCTGGTTCTCCGCGAAATCTATTTAGGTAGAGCGTCCGAGCATTACCCACGGGGGTAGAGCACTGGATGGGCTAGGGGTACTCACCGTATTACCAAACCCAACCAAACTCCGAATACCGTGGAGTTCACTCGGGCAGACAGACGGCGGGTGCTAACGTCCGTCGTCAAAAGGGACACAACCCTAACCTACATCTAAGGCCCCCAAGTCGTGGCTAAGTTGGAAAGGATGTGGTCGTGCTTAGACAACCAGGAAGTTGGCTTAGAAGCAGCCATCTTTTAAAGAAAGCGTAACAGCTCACTGGTCAAGCGCAGCTGCGCCGAAAATGTAACGGGGATTAAGCCACGCGCCGAAGCTTAGGGCTCGCAAGAGCGGTAGCGGAGCGTTCCGTAAGCCTGTGAAGGCGAACCGTGAGGTTTGCTGGAGGTATCGGAAGTGAGAATGCTGACATGAGTAGCGATAAAGAGGGTGAGAGACCCTCTCGCCGAAAGACCAAGGGTTCCTGTCCAATGCTAATCAGGGCAGGGTTAGCCGGCCCCTAAGGCGAGGCCGAAAGGCGTAGTCGATGGGAACCAGGTGAATATTCCTGGGCCAGCGGGTGTGTGACGGATCTCGAAACTTGTCTGAGGCAGTTGGTGTCCGAGGGCAGGCTGGAGGTTCCAGGAAATAGCCCCCGCATAGACCGTACCCGAAACCGACACAGGTGGTCAGGTAGAGTATACCAAGGCGCTTGAGAGAACTGCTGTTAAGGAACTCGGCAAATTACCCTCGTAACTTCGGGATAAGAGGGCCTGTACAGAGGGCAACCTTTGGACAGGGGCACAAACCAGAGGGTGGCGACTGTTTATCAAAAACACAGGGCTCTGCGAAGCCGCAAGGCGACGTATAGGGTCTGACTCCTGCCCAGTGCCGGAAGGTTAAGAGGAGAGGTGCAAGCCTTGAATCGAAGCCCCGGTGAACGGCGGCCGTAACTATAACGGTCCTAAGGTAGCGAAATTCCTTGTCGGGTAAGTTCCGACCTGCACGAATGGAGTAACGACTTCCCTACTGTCTCGACAGCAGACTCAGCGAAATTGAATTCTCCGTGAAGATGCGGAGTTCCCGTGGCTAGACGGAAAGACCCTGTGAACCTTTACTGCAGCTTCGCAGTGGCGTTATCGACGGTATGTGTAGAATAGGTGGGAGGCTTTGAACCTTGGGCGCCAGCTCGAGGGGAGCCGACGTTGAAATACCACCCTTATTTTCGGTGACGTCTAACCGCGACCCGTGAAACCGGGTCCGGGACCCTGCGTGGCGGGCAGTTTGACTGGGGCGGTCGCCTCCCAAAGTGTAACGGAGGCGCGCGATGGTAGGCTCAAGCCGGTCGGAAATCGGCTGTTGAGTGCAATGGCATAAGCCTGCCTGACTGCGAGACTGACAAGTCGAGCAGAGTCGAAAGACGGCCATAGTGATCCGGTGATCCTGCGTGGAAGGGTCATCGCTCAACGGATAAAAGGTACTCCGGGGATAACAGGCTGATCTTGCCCAAGAGTCCATATCGACGGCAAGGTTTGGCACCTCGATGTCGGCTCATCACATCCTGGGGCTGGAGCAGGTCCCAAGGGTATGGCTGTTCGCCATTTAAAGTGGTACGTGAGCTGGGTTCAGAACGTCGTGAGACAGTTTGGTCCCTATCTACCATGGGTGTTGGAAACTTGAGAGGATCTGTCCCTAGTACGAGAGGACCGGGATGGACGCACCTCTGGTGCACCTGTCGTGGCGCCAGCCGCGCAGCAGGGTAGCCATGTGCGGACGGGATAAACGCTGAAAGCATCTAAGCGTGAAACCCACCTCAAAACCAGGTTTCCCTTGAGAGCCGTGATAGACCATCACGTTGATAGGCCAGAGGTGGAAGAGCCGTGAGGCTTGGAGCTGACTGGTACTAATCGCTCGATTGGCTTGATCGTTCGCTGTTCATGCACGGCGAAGACGACGCGATTGCGTCGCTCGCCGCCATCATATGACGATGTCAAAAAGCACATGCGCGTCGCGCCGAGCTGGTGGCTATGCCGGGGGGTCCCCACCCGATCCCATCCCGAACTCGGCCGTTAAGTCCCCCAGGGTCGATGATACTACGTCTTAAGGCGTGGGAAAGTAGATCGCTGCCGGCTCTGCGCGGCGCGCGTGGCTTTAAAAACCCTCCTTCACATTTCGCCGCCTCGCGCGGTGCAACGGCCGCCGCTTCTGCGGCGGCGTTGTCGTATAGAGAGATAGGTTGATCCGTTGGCCGGGTTTCCCGGCATGACGCGGGGTGGAGCAGCCCGGTAGCTCGTCAGGCTCATAACCTGAAGGTCGTAGGTTCAAATCCTGCCCCCGCACCCAACGGACCATCGAACGGCCCCGCCTTCACCGGCGGGGCCGTTTGCGTTTGGGCCACAGCACGACCGGGCCCTCGCGACGCCGCCAGGCCGGCGCGTCTCTGCGTCCGCAGCCGCGAGGCGCCTGTATCGGCGCCAGATCCGTTGGCGCGGGACGACGATCTCCTTCAAGGGGGCCAGAGCCGTCGAGCGCCGGGCGTTCGCCGAGGTTCGCACGATGCGGGTGTCGCCGATGGGCTACGTAATCGTGCGGTTCGCCGAAGGCGACGACCTTCGACTCGATCCCTACGCCACCACGGCCGCCGATCTGATCGACGCGCTGCGCGCGCACGTACCGCCCGCGCCGTCCGATCCGCGCGCATCGTCTTGAGCCGGATGCACGCGCGCCGCTAGACTGCACGCTCTGTGATGCGCCGCGCGCAAACGCTCCGGGGACCGCTATGATTCTCTACGGCCGCACCGTTTCGCCTTTCGTGCGTCGTGTCGCAATCTGGCTCGATCTGCAGGGGCGGGCGTACGAGAACGTCCCGCTGCTCGTCATGGACGATTTCGAGAAACTCAAAACCATCAACCCGTTCGGGCGCGTGCCGGCGCTGCGGCTCGACGACGGGACCGTGCTCGTCGAGACGTGGGCCATCATCGATTGGCTGGAAGACACCGCGCCGCTGGAGAAGCGGCTCTTGCCGGCGTCCGGAACGGCGCGACGCGCCGCGCTGCAGGCGATCGCGCACGCGCACAATGCCGCCGAGAAGGGCGTCGCGTTCGTCTACGAAACCGTCCGGCGCCCGACCGAGCTGCATTGGACGGACTGGGCCGCGCGCGTCCGCGGTCAGGCCGAAGCGGGGCTCGACGCGCTCGACGCCGCCGCGCCGGCCCTTCGTCTCGAGGAGGCGCCCGGCGTCGCGGCCGCGACGGTCGCGACGTTCGACTTCTACCGCATGATGCTGCCGGCGCTCGTGGCCGATCGCTATCCTGCGCTGCGCGCCTTCTGCGACCAGGCCAACACGCATCCGGCGTTCGCCGCGTCGCGCCCGCCGCTGCCCTGATTTCAATCGCCGCGGACCGGCTTGACCGGGGACGGATCATCCGTCTTCGGAGCGTGCATGTTTTCCGCTGATTTCGCGCCAAAACGATAGGCCGAAGGCCGCGCGGGATAGGCGAGTTGCGCCAAAGCGGGCGTGCCCGTCACGCCCTCCACGCCCAACGCCGCCGGCCGCGGGCCGGGGAGATGGAACGTCCCGAACATCTGGTCCCAGATCGCGAGCACGGTCGCGAAGTTCGTTCCGTATACGCGCGGATCGGCGGCGTGGTGCCAGCCATGCATCGCCGGCGACACGAACACCCGCCCGAAGGGGCCGTACGTCCACGGGGCGTCCGTGTGGATCCAGTAGCCGTACCAGTGCCGCACCACGCCGTTGGCGATGATGGCTTCGAGCGGAAAGCCGAGCGCGGCGAGTGCGGCGGTGTCGATCGCGTAGGTCGTGACGGTGTTGATCGGATGGAAGCGCTCGAGCGTCAGCCACGTCATCGCCAAATCGGAATGATGGACCGCGTGTGCGGGCCACAAGAGCGGGCTGTGTTCGAGGCGATGGCGCCAGTAGCCGACGAAATCTCCCGCGATCACCGCACAGATCACCACGATCCATTTCGGCGCCTCGCGCCAGAGCGCCGGATCGACGAGGCGGATCTCGGTTGCGGCTGCGGCGGCGTTGATGCCGGACGCGACGAGCGTGATGACCGGCGCCGCGACGAGCACGTTCGCCGCCATCATCGCAAGCGTCACGCGCGCTTCCCGCGCCTGGGCGCGCCAGGGCCCCAGGCCCCCGCGCCGGCGCACGAACCCGAACACCGCGAAGGCGGCGAAGGGCGCAGCCAGCGCAGCGTACGCCTTGCCGAGCGCCGTCAGCGTGTCCGTCGCGGCCGGGCCGGCGAGTGCGATGAGGTTCGCGATGTCGATGGGCCGCCTCCGCCGCGTGGGCGGCGCCCGATGCGTCGCCCGTGGTTGGCGAATGTCGCAACGCGCGCCAGATTGTCCAGCGCCGGGGCGGATCGTCCATCCCGTCGCCGGCGCGCCACGACGCCGTTTGGGCTCACGTGGGCTGTGGGGAGCACCGCATCATGTTCGATCCGTCGCGTCCGATTCTCGTCACGGGCGGCTCCGGCTACATCGCCGGATTCTGCATTCGCCAGCTCATCGCCGAGGGCCACAGCGTGCGCGCGACGATCCGTTCGCTGGCGCGCGAAGAGGAGGTGCGGGGCTGGCTCGACGTGCCGCGCGACAAGCTGAGCTTCGCGGCGGCCGATCTCAACGCCACCGAAGGCTGGGCCGAGGCCGTCGCCGGCGTCGGCGGCATCCTGCACGTCGCCTCGCCGATCCCGCCGACACTGCCCAAAAACGACGACGAACTCGTGCGGCCGGCGCGCGACGGCGCGTTGCGCGTGCTCAAGGCCGCCAAGGCCGCCGGCGTCGGGCGCGTTGTGATGACGTCCTCGACCGCGGCGGTGACCTACGGCCACGAGCGGCCGCCATCGGCGTCGTTCGACGAGACCTATTGGACCGATCCGACGCACCCGGACACCAGCCCCTATATCCGCTCCAAGACGATCGCCGAGCGCGCCGCGTGGGACTATGTCCGCGGCGACGGCGCGGGGATCGAGTTCGTCACGGTCAATCCCGGCGCGGTGCTCGGCCCGGTCATGGGACGCGACTTCTCCGCCTCGATCGAGATCGTGAAGAAGCTGCTCGAGGGCAGCCTGCCCGGCATGCCGCGGCTCGGGTTTCCGCTGGTCGACGTGCGCGACATCGCCGATCTGCACGTGCGCGCGCTGAAGGCGCCGGCGGCGGGCGTCGTCGGCGAACGTTTCCTCGGCGCCGGCCGCTTCTTCTGGATGTCCGACATCGCCGACATCCTGCGCGCGCGCCTCGGCGCGAAGGCGGCGAAGGTGCCGAAAGGCAAGGTGCCGGACTGGACGGTGCGGTTCCTTGCGAACTTCGACCCCGTCACGAAGTCCGTCGTGTTCGAACTCGGCAAGGAGCGTCCCGTGACGTCCGCGAAGGCCGAACGCGTGCTCGGTTGGCGCATGCGCGCGCCCGAAGACACGATCGTCGAGACGGCCGAGAGCCTGATCGCCGCGCGCGTGGTCTAGACGATCACGACTTCGCCGGCGTGGCGCGTGCGGCGGTGTCGCGCGCGGGCAAGGCCGGGCCGCCGGCGAAGGCGCGGAACGTGGCGATCGCCGCGCGCGCCTGCTGCGCCTCCGCGGAAATGCGCGACAGGCGTGCATCGATCAGCTGCTGGTCCGCACGCAGACGATCCGAAAGGCTCGCGATGCCGGCCTGATAGGACGCGCGGAGGCCGCGGGCGGTTTCCTCCGCCGCGGTCTCGGCTGCGCGCGCCGCAGCGAGACGCCGATCGCCTTCGGCAAGATAGACGAGCGCGTTCGACGCCTCTTCCACGGCCTGCGTCACCGTCACCTGATAGGTCACCAGCGCCTGATCGAAGCGCGACGTCTTCACGCGCACATTGGCGAACCGTTGGCCCCAGCCGATGAGCGGGATCGTCACCGTCGGCGTGGCCTGGATGTCCGTGAGGCGTTGGCCGAGCGGGGCGCCGATCGCGTTCTGCGTCACGCCGATCGTGCCGGTCAGCGACAATTGCGGGAGAAGGTCGGCGCGGGCCACGCCGACATCGGCGGCGGCGAGGATCGCGCGGGCCTCTGCTTGCGCCACGTCGGGGCGCGCGCGGATGAGATCGGCCGGCGACAAGGGCGCGCCGACGAGCGGGTAGGCGGGGGCGGGCTTCACCGCGGCCAATTCCGCAGCAAGTTCGGGACGCTCCGTACCCGGCGCTTTGCCGCGCAGGACGGCGAGCGTGGCTTCCGCCTGACGCGCGGCGATCTCGGCGTCGGGCAGGCGGGCGCGGGCGGTTTCGGCGAGGCGGCGCGCATCGGCGGCGTCCGCAGGCGCGGCGAAGCCGGCCTTCGCGCTGACCTCGAGAATGCCCGCGAGCTGATCGGCGAGGCCGACGGCGTCGGCGAGCGCGGCCTTCTGGCTGCGTGCGGCGCGCAGCGACACGTAGGCGTCCGCGACGTCGGCCGCGAGCGCGACCTGCGTGGCGCGCACGTCCTCGACGGCGACGCGGGTGTTGGCGCGCGCGCCGATCGCGGCGGCTTCGATGCGCTGGAACAGCGGGATTTCCCAGGACACCTGGCCGCCCGTGAAGGCCGTGCCCTGTTCACGCTCGGGAACACCCGTCGTGCTCTGTGGCAGCGGGCCGTCCTGGACGCGGGTGTAGGAGCCGCGACCCACCGCGGACACCTGCGGCAGGAAGGCCGAAAGGGTCTGGCGCGAAAGGCCCCGCGCTTCGCGCACGCGCAGCGCGGCGAGCCGGACGCTCGGGCCCGCCTGGAGCGCTTCCGCCACGAGCGTGTTGAGCGTCGGGTCCTCGAAGCCCTTCCACCAATCGGCCCGCTCGAGCGCGGCGGGCGCTTCGGGCGCGCCGGTCCAGGACTGGGGCAGCGGCGGGTTCGTGGGCCGTTCGCGCGGCACCGTCGAGCAGGCGGTCAGGGCAAGCGCGCTCGTCGCGCCCAGGAGAGCGGCCAGGGTGCGGGGGAGGGACGAACTCATGAGCCTCTCTTCGACGGACGGCGCCGCGGCGGTCGCGCGACGCCCTGCCTACGCTGGCCGCCGGCGCCCGGACCACTCCGAAAGCCAGAAGCGCCGAAACCGATCCGGCCGGGGCAGGTTGACCCGCAAGGCGTTAGCATTTAAAGAACGAACATTCGCTTTATATGCGGCGCACACACTGCCGTCAACGCGAGCGCTTCCGCCGAAATGCCCCGTCTTCCCGATCCCCAACTGGCCGCCCGGCGTCGGCGCGAGATCCTCGAGGCGGCGCTCGTGTGCTTCCGCCGGCGCGGTTTCCACCAGGCCACCATGCAGGAGATCTGCGCGGAAGCCCGTGTCTCGCCCGGCGCGCTCTACCGGTATTTCAAGTCGAAGAGCGACATCATCGCCGCCATCGCCGCCGAAGAGCACGCCCAGATCGAGCCGCTGTTCCAATCGCTCGCCGCGGGGGCGAGCCTTCTGGATACGCTCGAGATTCTGGCGGTGGACTGGTTAAAGAAGTTCGCTGACGACGACGCGCCTTTGATCGCCGACGTGTTCGCCGAGTGCGTGCGCGACCGCGAGTTGGCCGCCGAGATCACGCGCAACGGCATGGCGCTGCAGGACCGGCTGGTCGAAGCCGTCCGCACGGCCCAGGCGGGCGGCGAACTCGCCGCCGACCTCGACCCGGTCTCTATTGTGCGGCTGCTGTTCGCCACGCTGGATGGGCTTGGCTTCCGCGTCGCCGTGCTGCGCGACATCACGCCCGAGGCGGCCGCCGCCGAGCTCATGACGATGTTGCGCCGGTTTTTGTCGCCCACGGCGGGCGTCATTTCGCATCCGCAAAACGACATTCAACGTATCAAGCGCGCGCCCCGACGCGCGGCGTCCAAGACCTCCCAGGAGACCTCGCCATGACGGAAGCCCCAGCCCCCGAGTCGCCGGAGGCGACCGCGCGCCGGCGTCGGACCCTGGCGATCGGCGGCGCCGTGGCCGTTTTGGCGGTCGGCGGCCTCTATGTCGCGACGCACTCTGGAGAGAAGGAGAAGCCGCCTTCGCCGCAGGAGCGCGCGCAGGCGATCACGGTCGTCGCGGCCGAGCAGCGCGCCTTCTCGCGCACGCTGACGCTCTCGGGCGAGGCGCGGCCGCGGATCGACGTGCGCGTCTTCGCGCCGACGTCCGGCGTGCGTGTGACCGCGCTGCTGGTCGACGAAGGCGACTTCGTGAAGGCGGGCCAGCCTTTGGCGCGCCTCGACGCCAATCTCTCCAACGCCCAGACGCTGGCGGCCCAGGCCGCCGTGAAGGAAGCCGAGGTCGCCGCGGCGCGCGCCCAGGCCGAGTTCAAGCGCGCGGACTCCATCCGGGATTCGGGCGCGCTCTCGGCGGAAGCGATCGACACCCGCCGCGCCCAGGCCGAAGCGGCGCAGGCCCAGCTCGCCGCGCGCAAGGCGCAACTCGCCGAAGTGAACGCACGCCTCCAGGGCGGCTATATCCGCGCGCCGCAGGCGGGGCTCGTGCTCGCCCGCACCGCGCAGGTCGGCGCGCTCGTCGACGGCCAGTCGCTGTTCCGCATCGCCGCGAACAACGCGCTCGAAGTCGGCGCGGAAGTGTCGGAAGCCGACATGCTCGCGATGCGCAAAGGGCAGGTCGCCAAATTCCAGCTGGTCGACGGCTCGACCGTCACGGCCAAGCTGCGTCGCGGTCCCGCGGCGATCGACAGCCGTACGCGCACGGGCGAAGCGGTGTTCGATCTCCCGCGCGACGGAAAGCTGCGCGCCGGCATGTTCCTGCGCGGGACGGCCAAGCTTCCGCCTTCGGATCAACTCGCGGTGCCGTCGGCTGCCGTCGTGTTCGATACGGGCGCGGCCTACGTGTTCGTCGTCAACGACAAGAACATCGCCCAGCGCGTGAAGGTGGCGGTCGGCGATCGCGACGGCGACTTCATCGCCATCCGCGACGGGCTGCCCGTGGGCGCGCGCGTCGCGGCGAGCGGCGCGGCGTTCCTGCGCGACGGCGAACTGGTGCGGCCCGTGAGCGGCGAGGGCGCGCCCGCGGAAGCGGCGACCGCCGCCGCCGCGGCAAACGGTGGCTGAGGACGACCGATGGCCTTCAACATTTCCGCCGGCGCGATCCGCAATCCGATCCCGCCCATCGTGCTGTTCCTGGCGCTGATCTTCGCCGGGCTGACGGCGTATTTCCGGCTGCCGATCAACCAGGTCCCGAACATCGAATTCCCGGTGTTCACGGTCTCGGTCGTGCAGCCCGGCGCCGCGCCCGCGGAAATGGAGACGCAGATTGCGCAAAAAGTCGAGGCCGCGCTGACCGGCGTCGACGGCGTGAAGCGCATCACCTCGTCGCTCGATCCCGGCGTCTCGACGACGTTCGTCGAGCTGCAGATCGGCGCAGATCTCACGCGCGCCGTCGAGGACGCGCGCGACGCCGTTTCGCGCATCCGCCAGGACCTGCCGGCCGACGTCAACGAGCCGATCATTTCGCGCCAGGACGCCGCCGCGGAGCCGATCGCCTACTATGCGATCCAGGCGCCGGCGATGTCGCCGCAGGATCTCTCGTGGTTCATCGACAACGAGCTTTCGCGCGAACTTCTTGCGGTGAAGGGCGTGTCCGCGATCCAGCGCCTCGGCGGCGTGGAGCGCGAGATCCGCGTCGAACTCGACCCGCAGCGCATGCTCGCGCTCGGCGTCACCGCCGATCAGGTGAGCCGTCAGCTGCGTTCGCAGAACATCGATCTTCCGGGCGGGCAGGCCCAGATCGGCGGGCAGGCGCAGGCCATCCGCACGCTCGGCGGCGCCACGCGCGTGGAGGATCTCGCGCTCTCCCGCATCGTGCTGCCCGATGGCCGTACGGTGCGCCTGCAGGATATCGCCACCGTCACCGACGCGGCGAGCGAAGTGACGGCGATCTCGCGGTTCAACGGCGAGCCGGCCGTCAGCTTCCTCATCCAGCGCACCAAAGGCGCCAGCGAAGTGAAGGTGTACGACGCCGCCGTCGAGCGCCTGAACGCGATCGAGAAGAAGAGCGGCGGCGCGATCCGCTTCGTCCAGCTCGGCACACCCGTCGATTTCATCAAGGGCATGCACAAGAGCTCGATCATGGCTCTGATCGAAGGCGCGCTGCTCGCCACGCTCGTCGTCTTCCTGATCCTGCGCGACTGGCGCGCCACCGTGCTCGCGGCCGTCGCGATCCCGCTCGCCACGATCCCGACCTTCGCGCTGATGGAGCCGCTCGGCTTCACGCTCAACATGATCACGCTGATCGCGCTGGGGCTCGTCGCGGGTGTGCTTGTCGATGATGCGATCGTGGAGATCGAAAACATCGTCCGGCACATCCACATGGGGAAGGATCCCTATGAGGCCGCGCTCGAGGCGGCCGACGAGATCGGCCTCGCCGTCGTGGCGACCTCGGCGACGATCATCGCCGTGTTCCTGCCGGTCAGCTTCATGACGGGCGTGACGGGCCAGTTCTTCAAGGAATTCGGCATCACCGTCGCGGTCGCGGTGTTCTTCTCGCTCGCCGTCGCGCGTCTCATCACACCGCTGATGGCGGCCTATTTCATGAAGGCGACGCCCCACGTCGAGAAGCCCTCCGCCATCCGCGACACGTACGAAAGCGCGCTGCGCTGGGCGATCCGTCGGCCGTGGCTCGCGGTCGCGGCCGGGCTGGTGATCTTCGCGGCGTCGTTGTTCCTCGCCTCGAAAGTGCCGGTCACCTTCATCCCGCGCCTCGACAACGGCTCCATCCAGGTGAAGGTCGAGTTCCCGCCGGGCTGGACCGTGCGCGAGGCCGACGACGCGCTGCAGACGCTGTCGACGGGCCTGCGCAAGGACAAGGACGTCATCCAGGTCTTCACGAACGTGGGCAGCGCCAACGGCAGCGCCACGGACGCGTCGATGTATGTCGAGCTGAAGGACCGCGAGGACCGCGACCGCTCCTCCTACGAGATCCAGCAGGCGCTGCGGCCGGTGCTGCTCAGCCAGCCGGACGTGCGCGCGACGTTCCAGAACTTCCAGGGCGGCGGGCGCGGGTCCGACGTGACCGTGGAGTTCGTGGGGGATGATCCTGCGAAGGTCGAGGCGGCGGCGGAAGCCCTCGTCGGCCAGATGCGCGCGCTGCCCGAACTGGCGGACGTGAAGTCCTCCGCCAGCCTCAAGCGCCCGGAAATCCAGATCCGTCCGCGTGCGGACGAAGCCGCGCGCCTCGGCGTTTCGGCGCTGTCGCTCGCTTCGGCGGTGCGCATCGCCACCAGCGGCGACGTGGAGCAGAACCTCGCGAAATACACGCTCAGCGACCGCCAGGTGCCGATCCGCGTGCTCCTGCGCCCGGACAGCCGCACCGATCTCGACACGATCCGTGCGCTGCGCGTGGAAAGCGCCAATGGCGAGCCGGTGCGCCTCGACGCCGTCGCGGACGTGCAGTTCGGCGTGGGCGAAGCCACGATCGAGCGGCGCGACCGCCAGCGCAAGGTGACCGTCACCGCCAACGTGATCCAGGGTCAGCCCGGCGACGCGTCGGCCAAGGTGTTCGCGCTGCCGGCGGCCAAATCGCCGCCGCCCGGCGTGCGCCTCGCGCTCTCGGGCGACACCGAGGAAAGCATGGACATGTTCCAGCAGTTCGGGAACGCCATGCTGTGGGGCATCCTGCTGATCTATGGCGTGCTGGTTCTGCTGTTCCGCGACTTCTTCCAGCCGATCACGATCATGACGGCGCTGCCGCTGTCGATCGGCGGGGCGTTCGTCGGGCTTTTGCTCACCAATCAGCCGTTGTCGCTGTTCGCGCTGATCGGACTCTTGATGCTGATGGGCATCGTCACGAAGAACTCGATCCTGCTCGTCGATTTCGCGATCGAGCAGATGCGCGCGGGCAAGTCGCGCAACGAGGCGCTGCTGGAGGCCGGCGTGAAGCGCGCGCGGCCGATCATCATGACGACGATCGCGATGTCGGCGGGGATGATCCCGGCGGCGGCGGGCTGGGGCGTGGACGGCTCCCTGCGCCAAGGCATGGGCATCGCCGTGATCGGCGGCCTCGTCATGTCGACGCTGCTCAGCCTGCTGTTCGTGCCGGCGGTGTTCGTGCTGATCGACCGTCTCGAGCGGCTCGTGAAGCCCGCGTTCTCGCGCCTGTCGACACGCAAAGCCGCGCCTGCCGAACATCCGGCCGAGTAGGCGGGGCGGGGGCGTGCCGTTCTGGACGGAAAAATCCCTTGCCGAGATGACCGAGGCCGAATGGGAAAGCCTGTGCGATGGCTGCGGCAAATGTTGCCTGATCGGCCTGGAGGACGAGGACACCGGTGAAATCTATCTCACCGACGTCGCCTGCAAGCTGTTCGACGGCGCGGCCTGCCGCTGTTCGGATTACGCCAACCGCAAGCAGCACGTGCCCGATTGCGTGAAGCTGACGCCCGAAAACGTGCCGACCCTGACCTGGCTGCCGAAAACCTGCGCCTACCGACTCGTCCACGAAGGCCGGCCGCTTTATGCTTGGCATCCGCTCGTGTCCGGCGACGCCGAGTCGGTTCATCGGGCGAACGTGTCGGTGCGCGGCAAGGTGCGCTCCGAGACGTCGGTGAAGACGCGCAACCTGATCAAACGGATCACGCAATGGCCGGAACCGAGCTCGCCGCCGCCCCCCGCAAAGCCGAAGCGCGCGGCCGCGCCGCGGAAAAAACCCGGGACGACGTGAGCCCGGCGCGCGCGCTGGGGCGGGCCCGCTACGCCCTGGCGCAGACCGCGCGCGTCGCCTGGTACATGAGCCACTATCTCGCGGCGCGCCGCCTGTCCGGCCCGATCACCCCGCCGGGCGAGCCTGCGTTCACGCCCAAGTCCGCGCCGGGCCGGCAGGCCCGCATCCGCGACGCCTTCCTCGACCTGTTCGCCCAGGACCGCGCCAATATCGAAGCCGGGCTCTATCCCGCGCCGAACGATTTCGCGCCCGATGCGGTGAAGGCCGCGCTCGAGGGCTCGCGCCGCTTTTTCGAAGATCTGCCGCGGCTCGATGCGCGGCGCATGGCGCGCGATGGCGTCGAAGTGCGCAGCGAGGTCGACGAGCGCGGGCGCTATCCCGCCTACTACCTGCAGAACTTCCACTACCAGACCGGCGGCTGGTTCACGCGCGACAGCGCGCGGCTCTACGACATGCAGGTCGAAGTGCTGTTCGGCGGCGCGGCCGACGCCATGCGCCGCATCGCCCTGGGCGCCCTCGTGCGCGGCATGAAAGGGCGCGACCAGCGACGCACGCCGCTGATCGACGTCGCCTGCGGCAATGGCCGTTTCCTGAGCCAGATGCTCGAAACGTTCCCGCGCCTGCCGGCCACCGGGCTCGACCTCTCGCCCTCCTACGCGGACGAGGCGCGCGGGCGCATCGCCCGCTGGCCGCAAGCCGAGATCGTCGTCGGCAAGGCGGAGTCGGCGCCATTCGAGACGGGCGCCTTCCAGGCCGCGACGTGCGTGTATCTCTTCCACGAACTGCCGCCGCGCGTGCGCCGCGAGGTCGCCGCCGAGATCGCGCGCCTCGTCGCCCCCGGCGGCGTGTTCGTCTTCGCCGACAGCCTCCAGACCGGCGATCACCGCGATCTCGACGCGATGCTCGAATACTTCCCGATCGGGTTCCACGAGCCGTTCTACGGCAGCTATCTCGGCGAAGACCTCGAAGCGATGTTTACCGCGGCGGGGTTCGTGCTGGAGGAAACGCGGCTCGCGTTCCTCACGAAGGTGATGCGGTTCCGGCGGGTTTAGGCGCAACCGGCGTGCGCTGGCGGTTCACCCCTCATCCGGCCCTTCGGGCCACCTTCTCCCAAAGGGGGAAAAGGACACGGCGCCGACCTTCTCCCCTTGTGGGAGAAGGTGGATCGCACGCGTCAGCGTGCGAGACGGATGAGGGGTGAACCGCCGTCGCGCGCCGGCCTAGAACCAGCTCGTCCGGCTCGCCGCCTCCGGCCGCGCGCGCTCCGTCGGCGGCGCGGTCGCCGTGCCGAGATAAATGAAACCGGCGATGCGCTCGTGGTCGGCGAGGCCAAGCGCGGCGCGGGCGCGGGCGTCGTAGGTCGGCGTTTCGGTCAGCCAGCAGCCGGCGAAGCCCATCGCGTGCGCTGCGGTGACGAGCGCGAAGCACGCGGCGCCTGCGGAAAGCACCTGTTCCCATTCCGGGATTTTGGGATGCGGCGCGGCGGTGGAGATCACCGTGACGACGACGGGCGCGCGTAGAAACCGCGCCCGCTCGAACGCCGGATCCGGCGCATCGGCGCCCAGCGCGTCGGCGATCGCTGCGCCCGCGCGGACGCGGCCGTCCCCCTCGAGCACGAGAAACCGCCATGGGCCGAGCTTGCCGTGATCGGGCACCCGCGCGGCGAGGCGCAGGAGCGTGTCCAGCTGCGCGCGATCCGGGCCCGGCTCGGCGATCAGCAGCGCCTTCGTCGACCGCCGCCGCGCCAGGAGCGCGAGGGTTTCGGCGGAGGGCTGCACGGCCGGCAGCGCATCGTTCTCCTGCGGCGCTGCGGGGATATCGGCGGGCTGGATCATGGGGACTCCGGATCATCGAGACGCAGAAGATAGGCATGGCCGCCTTCGAGCACGCGCACACCGTCCTGATTGTCGATCGTGGCGGCCATGCGCACCACGCCGGTCGTGCGCTGGCGCTCGAGCGCGGTGATCTCCAGAAGCGGATAGAGCGTGTCGCCGGGATAGACCGCCTTCAGGAAGCGCGCCGACACGTCCACGAAGCCGATCAGGCGTCGTCCGACGACGTGCGGGAACAGGCCCGCGCCCGCCGCGGTAAGCGCGAGGACGTGCAGCCCGTGCGCGAGCAGGTCGCGGTGGCCGAGCGCCGCGCAATAGGGGCGGTCATAGTGGATCGGGTGGTTGTCGCCCGACAGCGCCTGGAACGCGGTGAAGTGCGCGTCTGTGAGGGTGCGCGCGGGGCAGGGAAACTGCTCGCCGATGCGGAGCTCGTGAAAGCCCCGCTCGGGCACGAGCGGGCGGCTGAAGGGATCGAAAGGCGGCGTCACGCTCCCGTTTTGACGGCGTCGCGGCTGCGCGGCTAGGAGTTTCGCGCATGACCCCCGCCGACGCGCCTCCGCCTTCGCCCCCGCCGCCGCCCGAACCGCGCGGCGCAGCGCCGGGGCCCGAGGACAATCCCTGGACGGTGAAGGCCGTGCGCCGCGTCTATGACACGCCGTGGATCGGCGTCGATCACGCGGACGTCGTGACCCCCGCCGGCAATCCCGGCATCTATGGCCTGGTCCGGTTCAAGAACCGAGCGGTCGGCGTTCTGCCGATCGAGGAGGACGGCGCCGTCCATCTCGTCGGCCAATACCGGCTCGCCATCGGCCGCTATTCCTGGGAGATGCCGGAAGGCGGCGCGCCCGTGGGCGAGTCCGTCGAGGCCTGCGCCCGGCGCGAACTGGAAGAGGAAGCCGGCCTCGTCGCCGGCCGGCTCGAACAGGTGCTCCACATGCACCTGTCGAACTCGGTCTCGGATGAGGAGGCGTTCTGCTTCCTCGCCTTCGACCTGCGCCCCGGGGCCTTCGCGCCCGACGAGACCGAGGTCCTGCGCCACCGCCGCATCCCGTTCCTCGCGGCCCTGGCCGAGGCCCTGGACGGCCGCATTACCGATAGCCTCACGGTTGCGACTTTGCTCCGCGCGCACCACATGGCTACGATCGGCGCGCTGCCGCCTGAACTGACGCGGACGATGCTGGGGCGTTGACCCCCGAACCGAACGGAGCGGACCATGGCGGACACGGCGTCGAAGGCGGTGGGAGCGGGGGCGTCCGGCTCCGGTAAAGTGACCGCGTTCGGCCGCACCGGCGGCGTCTGGGCGCAGTTGCGCGTGGAGGCCATGCAGGCCGCGGCGGAGGAGCCGCTGCTCGCCAGCTTCCTGCACGCGACCATCCTTCACCATGAAAACGTCGCCGACGCGCTGAGTTACCACCTCGCGTCCAAGCTCGGCGGCGGCGACATGAACCCGCTGCATCTGCGCGAAGTCTGCCAGGAGGCGTTCGCCAGCGCGCCCGAGATCGCGCAGCAGGCCGAACGCGACATGCTCGTCGTGCGCGAGCGCGATCCGGCGTGCCGCTCGTACCTGCAGCCGTTCCTTTACTACAAAGGCTTCTCGGGCCTGCAGGCGTTCCGCATCGCGCATTGGCTCTGGACCCAGGAGCGCGAGGTGCTCGCGTTCTACCTGCAGAGCCGCATCAGCGAACTGTTCTCGGTCGATATCCACCCCGCCGCCCGCATCGGGTCCGGCGTCTTCATCGACCATGCGCACGGCATCGTCATCGGCGAGACGGCCGTCGTCGAGGACGACGTGTCCATGCTGCATTCGGTGACGCTGGGCGGCACCGGCAAGGCGGCGGGCGATCGGCACCCGAAAATCCGTCGCGGCGTGCTGATCGGCGCTGGCGCGAAGGTGCTGGGCAACATCGAGGTGGGCGAGGAGGCGCGCATCGCGGCCGGCTCCGTCGTCCTGTCCCCGGTCCCGCCGCGCTGCACGGTGGCCGGCGTGCCGGCCCGTCCCGTGGGCGGCGTCTGCTGCGAGGAAGCCCCGGCCGAGAAGATGGACCAGCTGCTCGAAGACCGCGTTCTGGCGGGTCTCGGCGACGGCATCTGACGGCGGCCGCCCGGCGGTCCGTCGCGCCCGCGCGCTTCTGGGGTTGACGGATCGCGCGCGGCGGGGAACGGTCCGCCCGATTTATGGAGCAGTCGACCTTGGACCCGAAAGAACGCGCCAAGCTGGAAACCTATCTGCGCGCCCGCTTCGGCGCGTCTGCGCTGGTCGTGCGGCCCAAAGGGCGGTCCAAGGATTCGGCCGAGGTCTATATCGGCGACGAGTTCGTCGGCACGCTCTCGCGCGACGATGAGGACGGCGAGTTGAGCTACTTCTTCACGATGAGCATCCTCGAGATCGACCTGGAAGACTGATCGCGGAGGGCGGGGCGCTGGGCGCTCCGGAACTGGCGTCCTTGCCGCCCGTTCGCCCGTCATGACGTTTCGTCTCGTCGTCCTGCTGATCGGCGTCGCGCTGATCGCCTTCGTTCTCGCCGATCGCTCGATCTTCGGAGACATTCTCGCGCGCATCGCGCTCGTGGTCTGCGTGGCGGCGGCCACAGGCGCGGCGATCGCGGCACTGCCGCCGCCGGCAAGACGGCGCGCCCGCTAGGCCGGCGCGGCTATCGCGGCGTGTCGCACGGCGTGGCGGCGCCCCGCAAAACGCCCGCATCGACGCCCCGCTTCTGCCCGTCCCACGTCACGCGCAGGCCGTCGCCCTGGAACGTCGCCTCGCCGCCGGCCTGGCGCGCCAATTCCCGCACCAGCGTCTCGTCGGCCGCGTAGGGGTGTCCTTCGCCGTACCGCACGTCGAGACTGCGCGGGTCGATCGTCCACGTCACGATGATCATCGCCGGTTCGGTCGTGCGGCGCAGCGCGATCACGGCTTCCGCCAGGAGCAGGCCGACGACGGTGGCGATGTCGATCGGCAGGATGTCGGGCGCGAGGTCGGTGTCGATGCGCAGACGCCGCCCGTCCGGGCTCAGCGCCGTGACGAGTTGGCGGCACAGCTCCACGAGATAGGCGTCGAGATCGATGCGCCCCTGGTCCTCCGGCGGGTCGATGAAGCGATGGACGATCGCGATCGCCAGCATCCGCGCCCGCGCCTGGCCCAGCGCATCGCGCACCGCCTGCGTCGGCGCCCGCTTCTGCTGCCGCGCGACGAGGCTCAACAGCACCTGCAGATTGTTCTTCACGCGGTGATGCAGTTCGCGCGTCAGTCGCAGGTTCGCGGCCGCCGCATCGTCGAACGCGCGCGCGAGAGCGGCGACCTCCGGCGGCGGCGCGCCGGCGAGCAGCCCGGCGGCGGCGATCGGTCCGGGGCCCGCTTGCCGGGCGCGCTCCGCCAGCGCGCCGATCCAGCGCAGCACCCAGAGGTCGAGCGCCGCCCAGATGGCGAGCATGCCGAGCCCGACGCCGATGACGGGCGCAAGCGCCACCAGCGCGGCGCGCGCGCTGTCGGTCTTGAAGGTGCGCGTCGCCTCGAGCGCGCCGAACACGATGCCGGGCGCACCGGCAAGCAGCAGCGCGAGCAGAATCCGTGTTCGGATGCCGACGCGCGAAGGGCGCGCCCCGCTAGCGTTCGGACGCGATGCGGCGGGCGTCGTCAAGCAGGGCGCCGAGGGCGTTTTCCGCCGGCGCGTCGCGCGGCGGCACGTTCTGCGTCTCGAGGATCTGCGCCAGCGCCCGGCGGCCACGATTGACGCGGCTTTTGATGGTCCCCACCGCGCAGCCGCAGATGTGGGCGGCTTCCTCATAGGAGAGGCCGCCGGCGGTGACGAGGATGAGCGCTTCGCGCTGGTCGTCGGGCAGCAGCCCCAAAGCGCGGCGCACGTCGTCGAGTTCGAGGAGTTCGGCCTGCACGCTCTTCGTCTGCAGCGTCCGCTCCGCTGCGGTCTCGTCATACGCCACGCTGCGCCAGGCGCGGCGTCGATCGCTGTAGAAGAGGTTGCGGACGATCACGAACAGCCAGGCCCGCAGCTGCGTGCCCGGTTCGAAGCTGGCGCGCGCCTGCCACGCGCGCAGAAGCGCCTCCTGGGCGAGGTCGTCCGCGGCGGCGCGGTCGCTCTGGCACAGGAAGCGCGCGAACGCGCGCACCTGCGGGATCAGCGGCTCGAGCTCGGCGCGGAAGGCTTCCGGCGACATGGGGTCGAGCACGCGCCGGGGGCCGGGCCGAGCGGGCGGCGGCGCGTCGGCGGCCTTGCCGTCCGCCGTTTCCGTTTCCGCGTCCGCTTCGACGTCCGCCGTCGCGTCGGGTTCGGAGGGTTTGGGCTCGCAGACCTCGTCGGCGACGTCAGGTGCGGCGATGTGTGCCGGCGCGAGCCCGGCGGCGTCGGCGGCGGGCGTGTCGGAGGGCGAGGCGGGGAGGCGAGCGGGTGTGACGAGTGCGTTCATTCCGGCTCGTCCCCCGGGTTCTGGTCGCTGAGTTTGTTCAGCAAATCCATGAACTCGGCCGGGATGGGCTCCTGGGCGACGTCGTCGAAAAGGCCTTTCAGGCGATCGCCCAAAACCTTTTGACGCGCGAGCGCGTCCGCGTCGATTTGACCGTCCGCGTCGATTTGCGGATCGTCTTGGTCCGGCGCAGGCTTGCGCTGTTGCGGCATAACGACGTCCAGGGGCGACAAATCTTTACTCCCACACCACGTGGCCAGCGTCAAAGACGCGCGACGCGGCGTTTGGTTCCCGCCAAGCTTCAGGGATGCGGAACCCGGGACGAAGCGGCGGCGTTGTCGCCACATCGGTCATGCGCCTTCGTCGTCGCGAAGCGCGGTCCGTACGCGTGGCCGGCGTATGTGGTGGGCCGTGAAGAGGGACCGTTCGATGAGCATTCGTGACCGCGTTGCCGCCCAGCTGCCGTATCTGCGGCGTTATGCCCGTGCGCTGACCGGATCGCAGGCCAGTGGCGACGCCTATGTCCGCGCGGTGCTCGAAGGGCTGGTCCAGGGCGGGCCGACGCTCGACCGCAACCTTTCCCCGCGCGTCGCGCTCTACAAGGCCTTCCACGACATCTGGTCCGGGCCGGCGCGCGTCCTGCATCCGGGCGATCCGGGGCGCGAGGCGGGCACGCCGGAAGAGCGCATCCAGGTTTTGAGCCCGCTCGCACGCCAGGCGCTTCTGTTGACCGCGCTCGAAGGCTTCTCGTTCCGCGAGATCGGCGCGATCCTCAACGTATCGCCGGAACACGCCGAGCAGCTCGCCGCCGACGCCCAGCTCGAGATCGAGCGCGATCTCGCCACAGACGTGCTCGTGATCGAGGACGAGGCCGTGATCGCGATGGACATCAAGGAGCTGGCCGAGGAGCTCGGCCACCGCGTCATCGACATCGCGCGCACGCGGGACGAGGCGCTGGCCTCCGCGGCCCGCCACACGCCGGGGCTCGTGATGGCCGACATCCGCCTCGCCGACGACAGCTCCGGCGTCGACGCCGTGCGCGACATCCTCACGAGCATCGATGCGCCGATCGTCTTCGTCACGGCCTATCCCGAGCGTCTCCTCACCGGAGATCGTCCGGAGCCGACCTATCTGGTGACGAAACCGTTCGATCGCCTGTCGCTCAAGGCGACGATCGGTCAGGCCCTGTTTTTCCATCGCAAGAACGAGGCAGCCTGAGCCGGAACATGCGGGGGGCGCGCACGTTGACGCCGGCGCCCCGCACTTGGGGGTGACAACCCAGGAGGGTCCACATGTCCGATTTCGGCTCCAGCACCGGCTCGTCGTCGTCCTCGTCCACGTCCGATCTCACGAACGGCAATCGCGGGAAGATCAAGGACACGATGAATCGCGGCTATGAAGAAGCGCGCGACCAGATCCAGCAGGCCTATGGCGCGGCGCGGCAGAACCTGCGTCAGGCCGACAGTTACCTGCGCGACCAGATGCGCGAGCGGCCCATGACGGCCGCCGCGACGGCGGTTGGGATCGGGCTCGTGCTCGGCATGCTGCTGTCGGGTCGTCGCTCGTGATGGAGCGAACGGCTCTGGCGCTCGCAGCGGCGGCGGCCACCGCCGCCGCTGCGGCGCTGTGCGTATGGGCGGCGGGCTTTGCACTGTTTGCGTTTCTGTCCCCCTCGATCGGCGACGCCGCCGCGGGCGCCGCCGTGGCCGCCGTCGCCGCTGGCGCGCTCCTCGCAGCGGGGGTCTATTCGGCCAACAAGGCGAAAGAGAAAAAAGAGGAGCGCACCGTCGCTTCGGTCGTCGAACACAACGAGCCGATGCATTTCGTCGCCGACGTGGTGCGCAACCGGCCGCTGATCGCGCTGGGCGTTTCGGTGGTGGCGGGACTGATCGCTTCGCGCCAGCCGGGTCTGGTGCGCGAGATCGCGGGCGCGCTCAGCTCTCCCGACTCGTATCGACGGCGCTGAGCTGATCGAGCGCATCGCCGGCTCCGCACGCGGCGCCAGGCGTCACGCCGCGTCGCCAAGCTCGCTTTCGCGCACCATCTCGGCAAACAACCCGTCCCGGGCCATCAGCGCCTCGAACGGTCCCTGCTCGATGATGCGGCCCTGGTCGAACACGAGGATCAAATCCGCGTCGACGATCGTCGACAGCCGGTGCGCGATGACGAGGGTGGTGCGGCCGCGCCGCGCGGCGTCCAGCGCCCGCTTCACCCGCCGCTCCGTGACCGGATCGAGCGCGCTTGTCGCTTCGTCCAGGATCAGGATGGGCGCGTTTTTCAGGATCGCGCGGGCGATGGCGATGCGCTGGCGCTCGCCGCCCGAAAGCAGGGCCCCCCGCTCACCGATGACGAAGTCGTAGCCCCCGGGCTTGCGCGTGATGAAGGCGTGGGCCTCCGCCTGCCGCGCGGCGTCTTCGATCTCGGCGTCGGTGGCGGAAGGGCGGCCGATGGCGATGTTCTCGCGGATGGAGCGGTTGAAGAGCCCGGCGTCCTGAAAGACGATCGACATCGCCGCGCGCAGCGCATCCACGCGCACGGTGCGAATGTCCTTGCCGTCGATGGTGATCACGCCCTCGTCCGGATCGCGCAGGCGCTGCAGCAGCGCGAGCGCAGTGGTCTTGCCCGCGCCGGTGCGCCCGACGAGCGCGACCGTCCTTCCCGCGGGGGCCCCGAAGGACAGATCGAACACGCCCGTGGGCGAACGCGGAAAGCGAAACGTCACGCCGTCGAACCGTATGTCGCCGCGCGGCGCGGGCAGGTCGTCCTGTGGCTGCGGCGTGGCTGCGTCGCGATCGGCGTCGAGCAGGGCGAAGAAGGCCTGGAGCGTCGGCGCCTGCGTAAATAGGCGCGCGGCCGCGCCGGCGATCTGGTCGAGCCGCCCGATCAGCAGCGTTGCGAACCCGGCGAAGCTCACGATCTCGCCGACGCTCATGAGATCCTTCTGCGCCAGCGCCGCGCCGATCGCGAAGACGAGGATCATCGCGAACGTCGCCGCCGCCCGCGTCGACACGGTCAGCACAGCCCACCACGCCAGAACCGGAAACTGCGCGCTGAGGAGCTGGCGCCCCAGCGCGCGCAGCCCCTCGGCCTCGCTGGCGACGCGCTCATAGGCGTGCACCACCGGCACGTTGCCGATCACGTCGCCGATCCGCCCGAACACGGCCTGGTGATGAGCCTCGACGGAGGCCTGCCCGCCCTCCGTGCGCCGGACGACGAGGCCGTTCGCCGCGGAATAGAGGCAGGCGAGTGCAAGCAGGACGAGCGCGAGGCGCCAGTTCATCACGAAGGCCACGGGGAACAGGAACAGGAGCTGCGCCACCGCGGCGAGGTGTTCGCGCAGGAAGCCGAGCAGCGTCCAGAACAGCGTGTCGGCGCCGGCGAGCATCGTGCGCACCACACGGCCCGAGCCTTGCTCGGCGATGAAGCCGATCGGCATGGCGATCGCGCGTTCGAACGCCGCCGTCATGCTCGCCATGCGCCGGCGGTGGGCGAGTTGATCCGCGAACAGCGAGACGAGCACGCCCGCGAGCACGCCGATCAGGCCGAGCGCCGCCCACACAGCGATTTCGTCGAAGGGCGGGCGTTTCGCAGAAACCGCATCGACGACTTTCCCGAACAGGATCGGCTCGGCCACGAGAATGAGGGCGACGACGACGTTGGCGGCGCCGAGCGTGAGCGCGAGACGCCGTTCGGGCGCGAGCATGGCGATCGCGCGCACATAGACGTGCGCGAGGTCGGCCGGCGCGGGGGCGCGCGGCGCAGCCGGTGCGTCGGCCCCTGGCTCAGCCATGGCGTCCGCCGCGTCGGATGCAGACCGCACCCGCGGCGAGGCTACGAACTGGCTGTCGTGGCCGGGCGTTGCCGCGCGCGGGCGTCCAGCCGTGCGACGATCGCCAAGGCCTGCGCCACGACCTGGTCCATATTGTAGTAGCGGTACGTCGCGAGGCGTCCGGCGAACACCACGTCGTCGCGCGCGTCGGCGAGCGCTTCGTACGCCTTGTACAAGGCGGCGTTGGCGGGCCGCGGGATCGGGTAATAGGGATCGCCCTCCGCGGACGGATATTCGAGCGTGATCGTCGTCTTCGGATGGATCTGGCCGGTGAGATGCTTGTACTCCGTGATGCGCGTGTAGGCCTGCGTCATCGGGTAGTTCACGACGCCGACAGGCTGGACCTGCGCCGTGTCGAGCGTGCGGTGTTCGAAGCGCAGCGAGCGGTAGGGCAGCTTGCCGAAGCGGTGATCGAAAAACTCGTCGATGGCGCCGGTAAACAGCATGCGCCGCCAGCCTGTGCCCGGCGGGAGATCGCGCCAATCGAGGCCCGTCCGCACCTCGATGTTCGGATGGCCGAGCATGCGCGCGAACATCTGCGTGTAGCCGTCACGCGGCATCGCCTGGAAGGAATCGGTGAAGTAGCGATCGTCGCGGTTGGTGCGCACGGGCACGCGGGCGGTGACGGACTTGTCGAGCTCGGAGGGATCGAGTCCCCATTGCTTGCGCGTGTAGCCGCGGAAGAATTTCTCGTACAGTTCCTGGCCGACGGCGGCGACGACGACATCCTCCGATGTCCTGATCTCGCGGCCCGCATCGCGGCGCGCCTCGAAGAAGGCCGCGACGCCAGCCTCGTCGAGATCGAGCCCGTAGAGCATGTTGATCGTGTCGAGATTGATCGGGATCGGCACGAGCTTGCCGTCGACGACGGCGCGCACGCGGTGCTCGTAGGGCCGCCACGCCGTGAAGCGCGAAAGATAGGCCGCCACCGTGTCCGAGTTGGTGTGGAAGATGTGCGGGCCGTAGAGGTGCGTGAGCACGCCGTCGGCATTGAAGTGGTCGTAGGCGTTGCCGCCGATATGCGGGCGCCGGTCGACGACCAGCACCGTCTCGTTGCGCGTCGAGGCGACACGCTCCGCGAACGTTGCGCCGGCGAATCCCGCGCCGACGACCAGCCAATCGAAGGTCACGCGCGCACCCGCGCATCGACGTCCTCGCCTCCGAGCGCTTCGTCCATGAGCTTGGCCATGTCCGTCCAGGTGCGATCCCACGACATGCGCGAGAGCCGCCGCGCCGCGCGCGCGGTCCAGATGCTGCGCTCGTCGCTCGACCGCGCGAGGAGCGCGTCGATCTCCGCGGCCATCACGTCCGGACGATCGGCGATCGCCACCAGGGCCTCGCGGCCGTACGGCTCGACAACGTCGGCCACGGGCGTCGATACGAGCGGCAGACCCGCGGCGAGGAACTCCGGCGTCTTCGTCGGGCTGATGTACCGCGTTGCGTCGTTCAGGGCGAACGGCATGAAGCCGGCGCTCCAGTGGGCGAGATAGGCGGGCAGCTCATCGTAGGATTTCTGGCCGAGCCAATGCAGGTTCGGGCGCTGCGGCAGCGTCGCCGGATCGATCTTCACGACGGGGCCGAGCATCACGAACTGCAACTGCGGACGCAGCTGCGCCACCGCATCGACGAGATCGAGATCCATGCGCTCGTCGATGACGCCGAAAAAGCCCACGCGCGGGCGCGCGATGCGGGCCTGATCGTCCGGATCGGCGAGATCGTAGTCGAGCGCCTTGGCGAAATGCGCGCGGTCCACGCTCGAGGGGAAGCAGTGCACGTTGGAGCGCTTCAGGCGCTTCGATTCGTAGAGGCTGCGTCCGCCGGTGAACACCAGATCGGCCCGGGCGAGCAGCGCCGTCTCGAGGTCCGTCAGCGCATCGGGCGCGTTCCGGAACAGCGACAGTTCGTCCATGCAGTCGTAGACGCACAGGTCCGGCGGGAAATCGCCGCTGAACTCCAGCGCCATCGGCGTGTAGTACCAGAACAGGAAGGCTTCGTTTTCCGCATTGATCAACGCGAATTCGAGCAGCGCGCGCTGGGCCTCGATCTGTTCGGCGCGGGACAGACGCGAGGGCAGGATCGGGGTCGCGACGCGCACGCCGAAGCCCGCCGCACGCTGGCGCAGCACCGGTCGCGCCACGTCGTCGAACATCGGCTCCTCGAAAAAGAGGACGTCGTAGGTCGTCGCCGCGCGGCTCAAGAGGTGTTGCGGCCGCTGGAAGACGAAATCCCATCGCAGATGGGAAAAGCAGACGAGCAGGTCTTTGCGCGCGGCGCGGCGTTGGGCGACGGACGCGGTCCGCGCCGATGGCGGTTCATGCAAGGCGCATCTCCGAGGATGGATCATTTCGGCGCTGCGGGGAGCGCCTGGTCGTTGGGAAAATGCACGCTGGATGAATGGGTTCCCGTTCGCTCTCGGGCGCGCTGTGGCGCTGCGGCGCGGCGAAACCGCAGCGGTCAGCCGGCGTTGATCGCGCTCACCACCGACATGCGAGGTCTCCGATGAGCATGAACGCCCCCAACGACGTCGCCGCGCGCAGCCTGAAGAAGCTGACGATGCACGTGATCGACAGCGCCAACGGCTACGACGAAGCGGCCAAGGTCGCGAAGTCCGGCGAGATCGAATCCCAGTTTCGCGCGCTGGCGCGCGAACGCCGCGAACTCGCGCACGAAATGCAGGCGCGCGTCGCCCGGCTCGGCGGCGATCCGAAAGAGGACGGCTCGGTAACGGCCGGCGCGCACCGCTTGTTCCTCAATCTGCGCGCGCTGTTCGAAGACGACACAGACGCCGCGATCAAGGAAGTGGAGCGCGGCGAGGATCGTTTGCTCAAATCGTTCCAGGACGAACTCGACGACCTCGCGAAGAACGGCGGCGGCGGGGAGATCGTAAGCTACGTGCGCGACGTGGAGCGTCGGGTCCGGATGGACCACGACCGCTGGAGCACGCTCAAGCACATGATCGAAACGGTGCATCACGGCGCCGGCAAAGGCGGCGGCGACGATCGCTCCGGCGCCGGAATGTCCGGGATGAGCTGACGCCCGAAGTATCCCGTATCCCCGCCGCGCTTTCGACGCGGCGAGGAAGACGGAGCCGTTGGAACGAAACCTATGGAACCGGCGCGCCGCGCGCGCCGGCCCTTTACCCGCCCTGCTGCTCGACCTCGTACTTCGGCAGGTCCGCGCGCAGCGTCTCGTACAGGCGGCTCACGAAGCTCTGGGCGTCGTCGTCGACGAAGTCGTCGAAATAGTCCTCGAGATTGCTCTCGAAGACGTACTCGCCGTCCTCGGCGTAGATGAAGCCGAGCACGTCGTCGGTGGGCGTGTGCACCACTTCGATCGCGGTTTCGTCCTCGTCCGCGCCGAGCTGGAAGGTGAGCCGGCGGCTCTGGATCTTGCGCTTCAGCTCCGGCAGCAGCTTCTGCAGCGCCTCGATGTCGTCGAACCCGTCGCCGTCATCCTGCTGGATCGCCGCTTTCAGCCGCTCGCGCGCGGCGTCGACCTCGTCATCGAAGCCCATGTCGTTCCTCTTAGGTTCGGTCGCCAGCGGTCAGGCCGCCTCGGCGATGCTCTGGAAAATCGGCCATCCGCCCAAACGCCCGAGCGTCGGATCGGATTCGCGCTCGGGGTGGGGCATCATGCCCATGACGTTGCCGCGGGCGTTGACGATGCCCGCAATGTCGCGCGCGGACCCGTTGGGGTTGTCGAGATAGCGCAGCACCACCTGGCCGTCGCCTTCGAGCTGGTCGAGCGTGGCGTCGTCCGCATAGTAGCGGCCGTCGGCATGGGCGATCGGGATGGTGGTTTCGCGCACGTCACGGTAGGCGCGCGTGAACGGCGTGTTCGCGTTGGCGATGGCGAGCCGCACCGGGCGGCACACGAAGCGCATGCCGGCGTTGCGCATGAGCGCGCCGGGCAGGAGGCCCGCTTCGGTCAGGATCTGGAAGCCGTTGCACACGCCGAGCACGAGGCCGCCGCGATCCGCATGTGCGCGCACGGCCTGCATGATGGGGGCGCGCGCGCTCATCGCGCCGGCGCGGAGGTAGTCGCCATAGGAAAAGCCGCCCGGCAGAACGACGAGGTCGACGCCGTCCGGCAGGTGCGTATCCGCATGCCAGACCATGTGCGGGCGGGCGCCGGTGACGCGGGCGAGCGCGTCGGCCGCGTCGCGATCGCAATTCGAGCCGGGAAAAACGATGACGGCGGTTTTCATGCGCCCGTCATAGACCGCATCGTCGGACGGCGGAAGATGGCGCGCGCCCCATGTGCGCCATCCGTCGCCGCCGCTGCGCGCTTAAGGCGCGAGCTCGATCCGGTAGCTCTCGATGACGGTGTTCGCGAGGAGCTTCTCGCACATGTCACGCACCTGGGCTTCGGCCGTGGCCGGGTCGAGGCCGGGAATGTCGAGTTCGATGATCTTGCCGACGCGGGCGGATTCGACGTCGCCGAAGCCGAGCCCCTTGAGCGCGCTGGCGACGGCCTTGCCCTGCGTGTCCAGAACGCCAGGCCGCAGCCCAACGGTGACGATCGCCTTCATGACGGACCCCCTAACCCCGCGCGCGCCGAGATGACACGCCGTCCATCTCTCTCAGGTAGGCCTGTCCGGTCGTCGCGCCAAGCGACTCTTGCATGTCGGCCACAGAGCGTGGCGCCGGTGCACGCTCAGTGCACCGACTCGCCCGCACCCGCCGCCTTGAGGATGCCGAGACGGCGCGCCACTTCGGTATAGGCCTCGGTGACGTTGCCGAGGTCCCGGCGGAAGCGGTCTTTGTCCATCTTTTCGTTGGTTTGCACGTCCCACAGACGGCAGCTGTCCGGGCTGATTTCGTCGGCGATGACGGTGCGGACCATGTCGCCTTCGTAGAGGCGGCCGAACTCGAGCTTGAAATCGATCAGGCGGATGCCGACCGCGCCGAACATGCCGTGCAGGTAGTCGTTCACGCGCAGCGTGAGCGCCATCACGTCGTCGATCTCCTGGGTCGAAGCCCAGTTGAAGGCGGTGATGTGCTCTTCGGCGACCATCGGGTCACCCAGGGCGTCGGACTTGTAATAGAACTCGATGATCGAGCGCGGCAGCGGTGCGCCTTCCGTAAGGCCCAGCCTTTGGCTGATCGACCCGGCGGCCACGTTTCGGCAGACCACCTCGAGCGGAATCATCTCGACCTCGCGGACGAGCTGCTCGCGCATGTTCACCCGCTTGATGAAATGCGTCTGAACGCCAATCGCGTTCAGATTTTGCATAATGAAGGCGGAGATCTGATTGTTGACCACGCCCTTGCCCTCAAGAATTGCTTTCTTTTGGGCGTTGAAGGCGGTCGCATCATCTTTGAAGTGCTGAATGATCGTGCCGGGCTCGGGGCCTTCGTACAGGATCTTTGCTTTGCCTTCGTAGATTTTCTTCCGCCGAGTGGACATCTTGTCCTCCGAATGACCCCATGCGCCTTGGCGGGCGAGGGAGGTCAAGACACGCGGGAGCGCGTCAGAATGTGGGAATCGCGGGCCCTCAGGCCGTTCCCGCACCTTAGATGAAGCCCGTTCGCGTCACAATGTTGGCGGCGCCAGGGCGCAGGGCTGTCACCGGGAGCGGCCGCGGCGGCCTCGAACGGGTGGGGCGATCAACTCGCCGCCAGCGCGCGGCGCGCCGCATTGATTTGCCGCGCCGGCCCGACTAAGCCCAGCGCCGAAGAGGAGTCCCATGAGCGGATTTGACGATCGCGAACGCGCCCAGGAAAAGAAGTTCGAGCTCGACCAGGAGCTGGAATTCAAAGCCGTCGCGCGGCGCAACAAGCTTCTCGGCCTCTGGGCCGCGGGTCTGATGGGCAAGAGCGGCGAGGCGGCGGACGCCTACGCCAAGACCGTCGTCATGGCGGACTTCGAGGAAGCCGGCGACGACGACGTGTTCCGCAAAATCCGCGGCGATCTCGATGCGGCGAACGTCGCGCAGAGCGACCACCAGATCCGCGCCCGCATGGCCGAGCTGCTGGACGAAGCGCGCGCGCAGGTGAAGGCGGGGACGTAAGGGCGCGTTCGTCTGCGCGGCTTACGACGCGTGCTTATCGGCCGCGTTCCCCTCCCCAGCGGGGAGGGGCCAGGGGAGAGGGCGCCTCGTGCGCAACGCGTTTTGTCGAGGTCGCGCTGATCTCCCCCTCCCAACCCTCCCCCGCTGGGGGAGGGCTGCAGCAAGCGGTGACCCCTACCCAAACACCCGCGCAAAAATCGCGTCGACCTGGCGTGTGTGGAAGCCTTCGTCGAAGCATGACGTGATGGTCTCGGCGCTCAGGAAGCCGCGCACGTCGGCGTCTGAGAGGAGACGCGACACCAGCGCATCGGCGGCGCGCGGCGGCGGGCTTCGCCACACCTCCATCGCGTTGCGCTGCACGAGGCGATAGGCGTCCTCGCGGCTCGCGCCGGCCTGCGTGAGCGCAAGCAGCACGCGTTGCGAATTGTGCAGGCCGCCGAGCAGCGCGAGGTTGCGCGCCATCTGCTCGGGATAGACCACGAGCTTTTCGACCACGCCGGCGAGCCGGTGCAGCGCGAAATCCAGATGGATCGTCGCGTCCGGGCCGATGCCGCGCTCCACGGACGAATGCGAGATGTCCCGCTCGTGCCACAGCGCGACGTTCTCCATCGCCGGGGTGACGGCCGAGCGCACGAGGCGGGCGAGGCCGCACAGGTTTTCGGTCAGCACCGGATTGCGCTTGTGGGGCATTGCCGAGGAGCCTTTCTGCCCCGGCTCGAAATACTCCTCCGCCTCGAGCACTTCGGTGCGCTGCAGATGGCGGATCTCGGTGGCGAGGCGCTCCACGCCGGAAGCCACCACGCCGAGCGCGGCGAAGAACGCGGCATGGCGATCGCGCGGGATCACCTGCGTGGAAATCGGCTCGACGGCGAGGCCGAGCTTCTCCGCCACATAGGCCTCCACGCGCGGATCGACCGTCGCGAACGTGCCGACCGGCCCGGAGATCGCGCAGGTGGCGATCTCGGCGCGCGCGGCGACGAGGCGGGCGCGGTTGCGCGCGAACTCGGCATAGTGGCCGGCGAGCTTCAGGCCGAACGTCGTCGGCTCGGCGTGGATGCCGTGGCTGCGGCCGATGGTGGGCGTGGTCTTGTACTCGACCGCGCGCTTCTTGAGCGCCGCGAGCACGCGATCGACGCCGCCGATCAGGAGATCGGCCGCGCGGGTGAGCTGTACGGCGAGGCAGGTGTCGAGAACGTCGGAGGAGGTCATGCCCTGGTGCGCGAAGCGGGCGTCGGGGCCGACATGCTCGGCGACGTTCGTCAGGAAGGCGATGACGTCGTGCTTCACCTCGCGCTCGATCGCGTCGATGCGATCGACCTCGAAGCGGCCCTTCTCGCGATAGACGCGGGCGGCCTCGGCCGGGATCGTCCCCAGCGCGGCCATGGCCTCCATGGCGAAAGCTTCGATGTCGAGCCAGATCTGGAAGCGCGTCTCCGGCTCCCAGATCGCGACCATCTCCGGTCGGGCGTAGCGTGGAATCATGCCGCTGGAATGGGCGTTTCAGGCGGCGGCGTCAATTCCGGGCGGGAATGCGTCCACCTCCACCCGTCCGTCATCCTCGGCGCGCCGGAGGCGCGTCGGGATCCAGGCGTGTGCCCCGGTCTGGATCCCCGACCTCGCTGTGCTCGGTCGAGGATGACGGGCGAAGAACTGCGGGTCTCGGGAAGCGTGCGCCCTCACGTCTCGTGCTTGGCGGCCTCCAGCTCCTCGCGGATCGTGCGCCGCGCGAGCAGGAAGAAGGTCATCGCGATCAGGCCGGCCGAGCCGGTGGTGAGGATCGCCCAGCGCAGGCCCTCGGCGGCGCCATAGCCCAGCGTGGTGGCGAAATAGTCGCTCACCATGCCCATGGTCAGCGGCCCGAGGCCGAGGCCGATCATGTTGACCACGAAGAGCATGATCGCCACCGCCGTCGCGCGCAGGCGCGGCGGCACGATGCTCTGCACCGCGGCGTAGACGGGGCCGTACCAAAGTGAGTTGAGCGCCGTCGGGATCGCGAGCAGGGCGATGCTGAGATAGGCGTTGTCCGAGAGCATCGCGGCAATGAAGAACGGCGCGCCCAGGATCAGCGCCACCGCCGGCACCGTCATGTAGGCGCGGGTGTCGCGCTTGGCCGCGGCGTCGGCGATCTGGCCGCCGATGAAGGTGCCCAGCACGCCGGAAATCCCGATCATGAGGCCGAGCAGCAGGCCGATCTCGCCGATGGGCATGCCGTGCACGCGCACGAAAAACGAGCCGAAAAAGGCGATCTGCCCGTAGCCCAGGAACGAGATCACCGCCGCTGCGAAGCAGGCGTTCCAATAGGCCTTCTTGCGGCCGAGCTCGCGCAGCGCAGACGTAAACGACGTGGATGGCTTCGCCGCCGCGATCGTCGCCTGCATCGCCGCGAAGCGCCGCGGCTCCTTCAAAGTCGTGACGGTGATCACCGCCAGCAGCAGGCCCGGCAGACCGACGAGAATGAAGCCCCAGCGCCAGCCCAGCGTGTCGGCGATCATGCCGCCGAGCGCGAGGCCCAGAAGCGAGCCGAGCGGCACGCCCATCGAATAGAGGGCGAGCGCCGAGGCCCGCTTTTCCGGCGGCACCTTGTCGGAGATCAGCGCGTGCGCGGGCGGCGTGCAGCCGGCCTCGCCGACGCCGACGCCGATGCGGGCGAGCGTCAGCTGCAGGAAGTTCTGCGCCAGGCCGCAGACGGCCGTGAACGCGCTCCACACCGAAAGCGCGATGGCGATGATCGTGACGCGGTTGGCGGTGGGGCGATCGGCGTAGCGCGCGATCGGGATCCCGAGCACGGTATAGACGACCGCGAAGGCGAGGCCCGTCAGGAGGCCGAGCTGCGTGTCGGAGAGGCCCAGGTCCTGCTTGATCGGCTCGGCCAGGATGTTGACGATCTGCCGGTCCAGGAAGTTGAGCGTGTAGATCACGAGCAAAAGGCCGAGGGCGTAGTTGACGTACCCCTTGGTCAGCTCGGTCTGCCCCGGCGACGTGGCCGCCGGTGTCTCCGTCGAACTCATGCTCTCCTCCCGCGGGGCGCCGCGCCCCCCTTCGCAGGCCAGTCTACGGCCGGTCTTGCGAGGTGGCGTCAGCGTGCGTCGGTCGGGAGGGGTTTGTCCAGCGCGCTCACCGGACTGTCACCGGGGGAGGCGCTAGATCAGGCCCAGGCTCTTGAAACTCGCCATGCCGTGCCGGCCGACGACGACGTGGTCGTGCACGGTGAGCCCCAGGGCCTTCGCCGCGGCGATCACGTCCCGCGTGATCGCGACGTCCGCCACCGACGGGTTGGGATCGCCGCTGGGATGATTGTGGACCAGGATCAGGGAGGCCGCGTCCAGCTCCAGCGCGCGGCGGACCACTTCGCGCGGGTAGACCGGCGCCTGGTCGATCGTGCCTTCCGACATCACCTCGTCGCGCACGAGCTGGTTCTTGCGGTCGAGGAACAGCACGCGGAACTGCTCGCGCGTCTCGTGCTGCAGCACGGTCTTCACGTAGCTCGTCAGCGCCGACCAGGACGATACGACCGGCCGGCGCATCGCTTCGGCCCGCATCGCGCGCGTCATCGCCGCGTGGATGGCCTTGAGCTCGAGCGCCACCGCCGCGCCCGCGCCCGGGACTTCGCCGAGGCGGCGCGGATCCGCCGCGAACACGCCCGCCAGATCGCCAAACCGCGCCAGCAGCGCCTTCGCCAGCGCCTTGGTGTCGGCCCGGGCGATGACCCGGAACAGCAGCAGCTCGAGCAGTTCATAGTCGGCCAGCGCGTCCGGGCCGGCCTGCGTGAAGCGCTCGCGCAGGCGCTCGCGGTGCCCGGTCTGATGGGGCGCGGCCGTCCGGCGCGGGGAGGGCGTTGGGCGCGGCGACGAAGGGGCCGCTGGCGCGGCGGCGTCACGCCGCGTGATCACCCGCGCCGCCGGCGTCTCGTCGCCCATATTGGGCGGCGTCAGGAAGAACCCGCCCGCATCCGCCAGAGTTGAGCTCGGCGGCGCGGGCTTCTTGGCCATCAGCGCGGATCGGCGATGGCGCCGTCGCGCGCGTGCGGCTTGTGGAGCCCCGTCGGCGACAGCGTGAAGATCTCGACGCCCGTTTCCGTGACGGCCAGGGAGTGCTCGTACTGGGCGCTCAGGTCCTTGTCCTTCGTCACCGCGGTCCAGCCGTCGTTCAGCACTTTCACCGCCGCGCCGCCCAGGTTCACCATCGGCTCGACGGTGAACATCATGCCCGGCCGCAGCTCCAGGCCTTCTCCGGGCGAACCGAAGTGCAGGATGTTCGGCGCGTCATGGAACACCTGGCCAAGCCCGTGGCCGCAGAAATCGCGCACCACCGAGCAGCGCTGCTTCTCCACGTAGTCCTGGATGGCGTGGCCGATGTCGCCCAGGCGCGCGCCCGGCTTGATCGCGGCGATCCCGCGCATGAGCGACTCGTACGTCACGTCCATCAGGCGCATCGCCCGGCGCGACACCTCGCCCACCGAATACATCCGGCTCGTGTCGCCGTGCCAACCATCGACGATGACGGTCACGTCGATGTTGAGGATGTCGCCGTCCTTGAGCGTGCGCGGGCCGGGAATGCCGTGGCAAACGACATGGTTCACCGACGTGCAGATCGTGTGGCGATACCCGCGATAATAGAGGCACGCCGGCAGGGCGCCGTGATCCAGCACGAACTCGCGGCAGAGGTCGTCGAGCCGTGCGGTCGTCACGCCCGCGACCACGTGCGGCAGGATCATGTCCAGGCACTCGGCGGCCAGGCGGCCGGCGCGCCGCATCCCGGCGAAGGCCTCCGGCCCGTACAACTTGACGTGGCCGGTGTTGCGGGACGGGGCGAGGTGGGCGTCGACGTACATGAAAAATCCAATCCGATAGCCGGCAGTCTACACCAAGTGCGGCGCCAAACCCACCCCGTCAGGCGGCGTCGTCGAACGCCGTTTGGCGGCTTTTGGGCCGGTCCGCGACCGTGACCGCGCGCTCAGCGGCGCCGGGGCGTCCGCCCGCGACGCCCTCACATGGCCGCCTCACAGCCGCACCGCAAGCCCATGCGAAAGCGCCACCTCCTCGGGGCTCACCCGGCAGGCATAGGCGAGCACCTCGACGCCCCGGGCCGCCGCGTCCCGCAGGGCCGCCGCGAAGGCGGGATCGAGGTCGGCGGCCGGCGTAAAGGCCGTGCAGTCCATCCGCTGGACGACGAACACCACCACCGCCCGCGCCCCGCCCTCGACCATCTCCGCCAACTCGCCCATGTGCTTCGACGACCGCGCCGCCACGCAGTCGGGGAACTCGGCGAGATCGCCGCTGCGCCGCAGATGGACGTTCTTCACCTCGACATAGCAGGGCGGCTTGCCCGCGCTTTCGAGCAGGATGTCGATGCGGCTCGCATGGCCGTACTTCACCTCGCGGCGCAGGCTCTCGTAGCCGGCGAGGGGCGCGATCAGGCCCGCCTGGATCGCCTCCGTCGCGATCACGTTGGGCAACGAGGTGTCCACGCCGACGAAGCCGCCGTCGGCCTCCACCAGATGCAACGACCAGCCGAGCTTGCGTCCCGGCCGCGCCTTCGACAGCCACACCGTCGCGCCCGGATCGGAGACGCCGAGCATCTTGCCCGTGTTCGGAACGTGCACGGTGGCGGGCGCGCCATCGGGAAACACGACGTCGGCGAGCACGCGCTTGTAGCGTTGCACGAGCTTGGCGGGCGTCAGCGGTTCGGAAAAACGCATCAGGCTTTCGCCTCGTCGAGCTGTTCGATGATGGTGATCTTTTGCCAGATCTTGCGGCCAAGATCGGCGGCGAGCGTCTCTAGATCATTCACCGCTTCGATCACGACGGCGTCGCGCACGCCCTCCGCGTGCAGCGCGGCGAGCTTGCCGAGCAATGCGAGCATCTCCGAGCAGTATTCGAGATAGCGCGTCAGCTCGAAGCGGCTCATCGCCCGCGCCGTCGAGGCCGAGGTGCGCCGGTGGAAATTCGCGAGCAGGATCGTCGGGTCTTTCGTCAGCTGGTGCATGTCGACGACGTGCGCGAGCGAGCGCAACTCGTGCAGCGCCGCAAGCGCCCGTGCGCGCTTCACCCGCTCCTCCAGCGTCAAGAGGAACCACACCGCCGCGCCGATGATCGCGAGAAGGTTGAACGCGGACTCGAGCCCCTGCGCGAACGTCACGGCGTCGAGCGCTGCGGACGGCCCCACATGCACGAGGCGCAAAAGCGCGATCTGTCCCGCGACGCCGGCGACGATCGCGACCGCCACGGCCGCGCGGATGCGCCAATCCGGCCGCGCCAGCGCCGCCACGCGCTCGGACGCTCCGCGCGCGACCTCGCTGAGCTCCGCCGCCACGCGCGAAAGCCCCGAGTCCGGAAAGCGCTCGCCGATTCGGCGTTCGAGCACTTCCACGGTCTCGACGATGAGCGGGGCGGCGAGGCGGCGATACATGCGCCCTTATCGGCGCCCAGTGGTCCAGACGCAAGCTCGCGCCGCCGGCGCACGCGCGCCTATTCCGCGTCGTCCTCGTAGCCCACCAGATGCAGCGGCCGCGCGGCGATGCCTTCCAGGGCCGCCCAGCGCGCCAAGGCGTCGTCGCGGCCGTGGGTGATCCACACCTCGCCCGGCGCGATTTCCTTGATGGTCGTGGTGAGCTCGTCCCAATCGGCGTGGTCGGAGATGACGAGCGGCAACTCCACGCCGCGCTGCTTGGCGCGCTGGCGGATGCGCATCCATCCGGAGGCGAAGCAATCGACGGGATCGGCGAAACGTCGGGCCCATTTGTCCTGCAGGGCCGAGGGCGGCGCCAGAACCACCGCGCCGGCGAAGTCGCGCTTGGCGCCCGTCGCGGGCTCCAGGCGGCCGAGATCGACGCCATGCGCCTCGTAGAGCGCGCACAGCTTCTCCATCGATCCGTGCAGGAAGATCGGCGCGTCATAGCCAAGCTGGCGCAACCGCGCGATCACGCGTTGCGCCTTGCCCAGCGAGTAGGCCCCGACGATGTGCGTCCGCTCGGGAAAGCGCCGGACGGACGCCAGGAGCTTGCCGAGCTCCTCGCCGTCGTCGGGATGGCGGAACACCGGCAGCGCGAACGTCGCTTCCGAAACGAACACGTCGCACGCGATCGGCTCGAACGGCGCGCAGGTCGGGTCGGGGCGCCGCTTGTAGTCCCCCGAGACCACGATGCGCAGCCCGTTCGCCTCCACCACGGCCTGCGCCGATCCGAGCACGTGGCCCGCGGGCGCCAGCGACACCGCCACGCTCCCGATCCGGACGGTTTCGCCATAGGCGGCGGCCTGCGTCTGCCCCGCGAAGTCCTCGCCGTAGCGCGCGCGCATGATCGCGAGCGTCTCGGGCGTGGCGAGCACGGCGCCGTGGCCGGCGCGGGCATGGTCGCTGTGGCCGTGAGTGATCACCGCGCGATCCACCGGCCGGACCGGATCGACATAAAAGCCGCCCGGCGCGCAATAGAGCCCCTCGGGCCGCGGGCACAGGAGATCGGCGGGCCGCATGGGAGACAGATGCGACGCGCGGCCGGGTTTGGCTAGGTCTTGGGTGGTCACACTGCTGGTGGGAGGCGGTGCTGACACCCCTCATCCGTCTCGCGAGCTTCGCTCGCGATCCACCTTCTCCCACAAGGGGAGAAGGTCGCCGCAGTGGTCCTTCTCCCCTTGCGGGTTCGAGCCGTAAGCAATCGATCCGGGGGATCGATTGCAGGCGAGAAGGCGGCCCGAAGGGCCGGATGAGGGGTGAACCACTCGCGGTTCAAGCTGACGCGAGACCGCGTCCCTCAGTGATGCCCCTTGGCCGCCTTCTTGGCTTTCGCCGCCGGCGCGGCGTGGTCGTCGTGCGCAGGCTCGGCGTGCGTCTCGCCGTGGTCCGCGGCCGCTTCGCCGTGGCCGGCGTCCGGCGCGTACGACGCCGGCGTGTAGCCCGCCCGCGGCGTCGGCTCACCGAGCACCTGCGCCAGCGTCGGCGGGCGTTCGGTCACGGCTTCCGGCATCGCGGAGGAGTGGTGGCTCTTGATCAGCCATTTCGCGCCGACGCGCTCGTAGATGAAGTTGTAGCGCGCGACGACGAACGTCGGCTGGCCGTCCTTGACCATGTCGAACGTGTACACGCCGGAGTTCACCGCGGTGTTCCAATCCAGCACGTCGATGTGCTGCTCGTTGATGACGCCGCGCGGCTTGAGCTTGAGGAAATGCTCGAAATAGTCGGCGATCTCGGCGCGGTTCGAGCGCACGTCGTTCGACACCGTCGGCAGCAGCACGCCGTCCTCGGCATAGAGCAGCGCCATGTCGTGCGGGCCGCCGGTCTGCAGCGTGGCGTTCCATTCGTCGAACAGCGCGGCGATCTCGGCCTTGCTCGGAAGCCCATGCTGCGACGGCACCGGCGCATGCGCCTCGCCCTTGGCGTTCCCGCCGCCATGCTTGGCCTCGCCATGGTCGCCGCCGCACGCCAGCAAGGGAAGGGCGGCCGCCGCCGCGGCCACGAGACGCCAGGAGATCATGGGAGCCTTTCTCGGCAGGGGCGAACGCCCAAATGTAAGCTGACCCTAGCGCAAGGGGTTTTTGATCCCGTTAACATGCTTGGCCTGCCGGCCGGCGGCCGCCACAATGGGCCATGGCCAAAGGCCCGACCCGTCCCAGAAAACCCGCCGCCGCGCCGCCTCCAGCCGTGCCCGAGCCGTTTGCCGGGTGGTTCGCGGCCCGTGGATGGGCGCCGCGGCCCCATCAGCTCGCCGTGCTCGCCCGCGCCCAGGCGGGCCGCTCGAGCCTGCTCATCGCCCCCACCGGCGGGGGCAAGACGCTGGCGGGCTTCCTGCCGAGCCTGATCGAGATCGCCGCGCTGGGCGCATCGCCCGTGCGCCCGCACGCGCTGCACACGCTTTACGTCTCGCCGCTGAAAGCGCTCGCCGCGGACGTCGAGCGCAATCTCCTCGGCCCGGCGCGGGAGATGGATCTGGCCGCCCGCATCGAGAGCCGCACGGGCGACACCCCGCCCGCCAAGCGCCAACGCCAGCGCGCGCGCCCGCCCGACGTGCTGCTCACCACGCCCGAGCAGCTCGCGCTGCTGATCGCCTCCGAACACGCCGACGCATACTTCGCCGATCTCCGCGCCGTCATCATCGACGAGGCGCACGCGCTCGCGCCCACCAAGCGCGGCGATCTGCTCGCGCTTGCGCTGGCGCGACTGCGCACCTTCGCGCCCACGCACCGCCGCATCGGGCTTTCCGCAACGGTGGCCGATCCGCTTGCGCTCGGCCGCTGGCTCGATCCGCATACGGACAGCGCGGACCTGATCGTCACCGGCGCGCCCGGCGCCGCGCCGGTCATCGACGTGCTCGCTTCCGATGCGCGCATTCCCTGGTCGGGCCATACCGGGCGGCACGCCATCGCCGAGGTCTATGCGGCGATCCAGGCGGCGCGCCTCTCGCTGGTCTTCGTCAACACACGCGCGCAGGCGGAGATGACGTTCCAGGAACTCTGGCGCATCAACGACGCCAATCTGCCCATCGGCCTGCATCACGGCTCGCTCGACGTCGAGCAGCGCCGCAAGGTCGAGACGGCGATGGCGCGCGGCGTGCTGCGGGCCGTCGTTTGCACCTCCACGCTCGATCTCGGCATCGACTGGGGCGATGTTGATCTCGTCATCCAGATGGGCGCGCCGAAAGGCTCCTCGCGCCTCGTGCAGCGCATCGGCCGCGCCAACCACCGCCTCGACGAGCCGTCGCGCGCGCTGCTCGTGCCCACGAACCGCTTCGAGGTGCTCGAATGTCGCGCCGCGCAGGAGGCGGTGAGGGAGGGCGCGCTGGATGGCGGCGAGCCACGCATCGGGGGCCTCGATTGCCTCGCCCAGCACGTCATGGGCGTGGCCTGCTCGGCGCCGTTCGACGCCGATGCCCTCTATGCCGAGATCGCCGCCACCGATCCCTACAAGGATCTTTCGCGCCGCCAGTTCGATCGCGTGCTCGATCTCGTCGCCACCGGCGGCTACGCGCTGCGCGCCTATGACCGCTACCGCCGCATCGTGCAGGATCCCAAGACCGGCCGCTGGCGCGCGCGCAATGCGCAGGTCGCGCAGCAGCATCGCATGAATGTCGGCGCGATCGTGGAAGCCACGATGCTGAACGTCCGGCTCGGCATGGGCCCGCGGCCGCGCCCCGGATCGCCCCTGGGCGCGCCCGGCGGCGCCCTGCGGCTCGGCAAGAAACTCGGCCAGATCGAGGAGTATTTCATCGAAGGCCTCACGCCCGGCGACACGTTCCTTTTCGCCGGCGAGATCCTGCGCTTCGAAGCCTTGCGCGAGACCGACGTGATCGCCACCCGCGCCGTCGACGCCGAAGCGCCCAAGATCCCGAGCTACAATGGCGGAAAGTTTCCGCTCTCCACCTTCCTCGCGAGCCGCGTGCGCGCCATGCTCGACGACCCCGCCGCGTGGCGGCGGCTGCCGGCGCAGGTGCGCGAATGGTTCAAGATGCAGCGCCTGCGCTCGGCTTTGCCGAAACCGGATCATCTCCTGGTGGAGACGTTTCCCCGCGCCGGCAAACACTATCTCGTCTGTTACCCGTTCGACGGCCGCCTCGCGCATCAGACGCTCGGCATGCTCCTGACGCGCCGCCTAGAGCGTCTGCGCAAGAAGCCGATGGGCTTCGTCGCGAGCGAATACGCGATGGCGGTCTGGGGTCTCGAACCGATGGGCGATGTCGATCTCGCCGCGCTGTTCGATCAGGACATGTTGGGCGATGATCTCGACGCCTGGCTCGCCGAAAGCGCGCTGATGAAGCGCACCTTCCGCACCTGCGCCGTCATCTCCGGCCTGATCGAGCGCAAAAGTCCGCGGGCGGAGAAAACCGGGCGTCAGGTGACGTTCTCCGCCGATCTCATCTACGACGTGCTGCGCGCCCACGAGCCAGATCACGTCCTGCTCGAAGCGGCCTTCGCCGACGCGGGGGAGGGCTTCCTCGACATCAAGCGCCTCGGCGCGCTGCTTGCCCGCGTGCAGGGCCGCATCACGCACATGGACCTGCCGCGCATCTCCCCCTTCGCCGTGCCCATTATGCTCGAAGTCGGCCGCGAGCCGATCTACGGCGAAGCCCAGGACGCCATCCTCGCCGAGGCGACGGAGGATCTGGTGGCCGACGCGATGCGGGCGTGAGACCTTGGCCGCGGTTTATCTGTCTGGCGGGAGCGGGTCATGAGGACCAGTAAGCCAATTGCGATCGCCGCTGACCATCGCGGGGTCGAGTTGAAGCGCCGCATCGGCGCGGCGCTTGCGGCTCAGGGGCTTGTCGTGAGCGACCTCGGGACGTCGTCGTCGGATCTGCGCGTCGACGCCATGGACTACGCTGTCGCCCTGGCGAAGGACCTTAGGGCAGGCCGGTCGGATTTCGCGATCGGCATTTGCGGCAGCGGGCAAATGATGGCGATGACGGCCAACCGGTTCGGTTTCATACGCGCGGCGCTCGTGCACACGGAACAGGAGGCGGTCTGGGCGCGCCAGCACGGGGACGCCAACATGCTCCTGTTCGGCGCCGACGTTGTCGATCCGGCTTCGGCGGAAAAGATCGTCGGCATATTCCTGAGCACACCTGCACTCGGCGGTCGCTACGCCGAGAGACGGCGCAAACTCGCGGAGCTGGATCCGGCGATCGCCGGCGCGCCGTGACGGAGCACGCGGGCTTGCCGAAACGTCAGTCGCCCGCCATTCTCAAGAGATGGTCGATTGGACGACATGCGCAGCAGTTGAACGAGACCCCGCCAAGGTCAGCGGCGCGTTGGTGTTTGCCCGATCGCGCGTGCCCGTGAGAGCGCTCTTCGAAAATCTCGAGGGGGGCGCCACGATCGACGAGTTCCTCGAATGGTTTCCGGGTGTCACCCGCGATCAGGTTCTGGCGGTTCTCTCCCACGCGCAGCGAAGCCTCGAACACGTATAGGGACGGCGGGTGAAACTCCTGTTTGACCAGGGCACACCGGCGCCGCTTCGGGGGTTCCTCTCGGGACATAGCGTAAGCACCGCCTACGAGCAGGGGTGGCATACGCTCAAGAACGGCGAACTCCTCGCTCGCGCGCACGCCAACGGTTTCGACGCGATCGTGACGACCGATAAGAACCTTCGCTACCAGCAGAATCTGACTGGTCGCCCAGCAGTGGTCGTCTTGATGACGACAAACTGGCCCCGCATCAGGGCCGCAGTGGCGCGTGTCGTCGATGCGGTGTCGATGATCGGACCGGACACCTACGTCGAAATTGAATTTCCTGACCTTTAGCGCTCACGCGATCCCCGCCGCCAACGCCGCCTCCAGCGCGGCGAAGCACGGCTCGATGCCGTCGCACATGCCGCCGGCGACGGCGGCGTCGCGTGCGGCGGTCGTGGCGAAGTCGTTGCGCTGGACGAGCGTGGTGACGCCGTCGCGCTCGGAGAACTCCAGCACCTGCAGCGAGCCGTCGCCGAGCGGGCCGCCGGGCTCGCCGGTGTCGTAGTATTCGGTGGTGACGAGGCGGCGGTGCGGCTGCACCTCGCGATAGTCGCCGAACACCGCCATCGGGTGGGGCGCCGCGGCGCTCGTCCAGGTGATGCGGTAGGCGCCGCCCGGACGCACGTCCATCTCGCACGCGGAAATCACGTAGCCCGGCGGGCCGAGCATCCAGCGCCGGAACAGGGCCGGCTCGGTGTGCGCGCGCCACACCAGCGCCGCCGGCGCGCGGAACGAGCGCCGCACCTCCACGCCCGTGTCGCCGATCAGGACGGCCTCGGCCTTTGCATAGAACGTCGTCATCTGCCGGCTCCTTCGTCCGTCTCGTTTTTCAGGTCGTCGAGAAGCGCGTCGAGGCGCGCGAAGTTCGCTTCCCAATGGGCGCGGTACGCGTCGAGGAACTGCGCCGCCTCCCGCAGCGGCGCCGCCTTCAGGCGGCGTGGCCGCTTCTGGGCGTCCCGGCCCGCTTCGACGAGGCCCGCGCGCTCCAGCACCTTCAGATGCTTCGACACCGCCGGCTGCGTCAGGCCGAACGGCGCGGCGAGCTCCGTCACGGACGCCTCGCCCTGCGCCAGCCGGGCAAGGATCGCCCGGCGCGTCGGATCGGCGAGAGCAGCGAAGGTGGCGTCGAGAGCGGCGGCGGCGGCGGGCATTGCGAGTTCCGTTATGGTTATATAACCAAAGCGGCATGCACGAGGCCTGTCAAGCGCGCAGGTCGGTTGCCCGAGTCGCGCAGCCTCGCCATTGTTCGGGCAAGCGCCGCTTTCCCGGCCGCACGCACGCGTGCGTCCGAGGACCAAGACGGGCGCGGGGAGGACACTCATGAACCGTATCGTCGCCGCCGCCGCGGCGGTCGCCGTCGTTTGCGCGCCGCTCGCGCCTAAGGCCGCTTTCGCCGCCGAGCCTGCGTCCGCCGCCACGAAGGCCGCCAACGCCGCCATGGCCGCGCAACTCAACTGGGCCGACAAGGAGGAGGAGGACTTCGCCACGCGCGGCTTCGTCGCCGCCTGGCCGGAGCCGCAGATCAAGACCGCCGATGGCCGCGTCGCCTGGGACTTCTCGGCGTTCGACACGGTGAAAGGCGCCGCGCCCGACACCGCCAATCCGAGCCTCTGGCGCCACGCCCAGCTGATCGCGAAGGCCGGCCTCTACAAGGTCACGGACCGCGTCTACCAGATCCGCGGCTTCGACGTGTCGGTGATGACGATCATCGTCGGCGACGGCGGCCTGATCCTCGTCGATCCGCTCACCACCGCCGAGGTGGCGAAGGCCGGCCTTGCGCTTGCGCGCAAGACCGTCGGCGACGCGCCGGTGAAGGCGGTGATCTACACCCACAGCCACGCCGACCATTTCGGCGGCGTGCGCGGCGTCGTCGATCAGGCCGACGTGGACGCCGGCAAGGTCACGATCCTCGCGCCCGAAGGCTTCCTCGAGCATGCGGTGGGGGAGAACGTCATCGCCGGCAACGCCATGAGCCGGCGCGCCACCTACCAGTTCGGCCGCGGCCTCACGCGCGGCCCCACGCAGTCGCTCGGCTCCGGCATCGGCCCGGCCGTTTCGTCCGGCACGCTGACGCTCATTCCGCCTACGGATCTTATCGGCAAGACCGGTACGGAGCGCACCATCGCCGGCGTGCGCCTGGTGTTCCAGGTGACGCCGGGCACCGAAGCGCCGGCCGAGATGAACTTCGCGATCCCGGACTGGAAGGTTTTGTGTCTCGCCGAGAACGCCAACGTCTCGATGCACAACATTCTCACGCCGCGCGGCGCGCTCGTGCGCGACGCGAAAGGCTGGGCCGATTATCTCACGGAATCGCTGCGCCTGTGGGGCGACGGCACCGACGTGCTCGTGACGAGCCACGGCTGGCCGCGCTGGGGCAATGATCGCATCAAGGACTACATCGCGAGCCACCGCGACGCCTACAAATACCTGCACGATCAGAGCGTGCGGATGATGAACCAGGGCCTCACCGGCCCGGAGATCGCCGAGACGATCGCACTGCCGCCGAGCCTCGCGCGGCGCTGGTTCAATCGCGGCTATTACGGCACGATGAGTCACAACTCGAAGGCCGTCTATCAGCGCTACATGGGCTGGTACGATGGCAATCCGGCCAATCTCAATCCGCTGCCGCCGGTCGAAGCGGGCAAGAAATACGTCGCCGTCATGGGCGGGCCGGCGAAGGTGCTGGCGGAAGGCAAGCGCGCCGTCGCCGCCGGCGAGTACCGCTGGGCCGCGATGATCCTCAATCATCTCGTGTTCGCCGATCCCGCCAACGTGCAGGCGCGCGAGCTTCTGGCGCAGGCCGAGACGCAGATGGGCTACCAGGCCGAAAGCGCGATCTGGCGGAACATGTATCTCGTCGCCGCCGCCGAGCTGCGCGGCGCCAAGCCCGCCGAGACGCAGAACACCGTCGCGCTCGACATGATCCGCAACACGCCGACGACGATGCTGCTCGATCTCTTCGCCGTGCGCGTCGATCCCGCCAAGGCCGGCGCGGAGAAGATCGCGCTCAATCTCGTCTTCCCCGAGCGGAAGGAGAGCTTCCTGGTGACGATCGCCAACGGCGTGCTCGTCTACGAAGCGGGTCTCTCCGATCCCGCCGCCGTCACGCTCACCACGCCGCGCGCGGTGTTCCTGCAGACGGCGCTCACGGGGCAGGGCCTGCGCGAGGCGATCATGGCCGGGCAGGCGAGCCTCAAGGGCGATCCCGCCACGCTGCGCCGCTTCTTCGGATCGTTCGATGCGCCGGATCCGGCCTTTCCGATCGTGACGCCGTAGGGGGCGGCGCCCGAGCTCGACGCCCATGCTCCCCCGCCTGCGGGGGAGCAGGCGCGGAGCGCCTGAGGGGGGCGTCGACGCACATCGCCACGCCCCCCATCGGCCCTGCGGGCCACTTCCCCCGCAAGCGGGGGAAGACGGGCGGCCCGTGGCGCGTCCCTCCCGAGAAGCGCCGCGCGTGGTGTGCTACGCTTCCGCCATGACCCGCATCCCCTACGCCGACCCCGCGCCCGACAGCCCCGCCGGCCGCTTCCTCGCGAAGCTCCCGCTCAACGTCGCGCGCATGATGGCCCACAGCCCCGAGCAGATGCTCGCCTTCCAGCGCTTCGGCGAAGCCGTTCTGAGCAAAGGCGCGCTCGATCCGCGCTTGCGCGAACTCGCGATCCTGCGAGTCGGCTGGCGCCTCGGCGCGGCCTACGAAACCCACCATCACGAACGCATCGGCCGCGCCGTCGGGATGAGCGAGGCCCAACTCGCCGCCGCCCGCACCGGCGACGCGACGGGCCTGCCGGAAAAGGACCGCCTCGTGCTGGCCTGCGCCGACGCGCTGGAGAGCACGGGCGGCCTGCCAGACGCGCTCTTCGCCGACCTCACCCGCGTCTTCCCGCACCAGGAGCTGGTGGAGCTCGTCCTGGCGACGGGCTTCTACGGCATGGTCAGCCGGTTCTTGAATGCGTTCGGGGTGGAGGTGGAAGAGGGGGATCAGGTGAGGTTGCGGGTGGTGGAGGGGTAGGCTCCCACTCCGCGCCGCCCGTCATCCTGGATGCGCGCCGCGCGCGCGTCCGGGATCCAGGGGCCGCAGCACCGCCCCTGGATCCCGGTCTCGCGCGAAGCGCGAGCCCAGGATGACGGAGATGTCGTGGACGTGACGGAGGCGGGGCGGCGGTGCTGTCGCTCAGCGTGGGTGATGACAGCGTGGCGGCGGGGTCATCCCTGCGCGAGCCTCGCGCCATGGCCAAGTACGATCTGATCGCGGTCTACATCATGGCGAGCCGGCGCAATGGCACGCTCTATGTCGGCGTCACGAGCGATCTGATCTCACGCGTGCATCAGCACCGGCTCGGGAACGGCGCATCCTTCGCGGCGAAGTATGGCTGCACGCGGCTCGTCTGGTGGGAGCCGCACGCAGACATGGTTGCGGCGATCGCGCGCGAGAAGGAGCTGAAGCGCGTCACGCGCAAAGGGAAGCTCGCGCTGGTCGAAGCGACGAACCCGCCGTGGCGGGACTTGTACGAGGACTTTCTGCCGCCGCCACGATGAGGCGTCCCATCGTCGGCGCGTGAGCTACTCGGCCGCCACCCGCTTCTGTCTCAGGGTCGCCAGCTCCGCCGCGCTGCTCGGCCGCAGGGCGTCCACGGTGATGTCCGCGAGGGTCGGCTCGTACGGATCGTCCGCCCCCGGAAACTCCACGAGAAATGCTTTGGGATGGCCGGCGATATCAGCGTGTGCGTGGACGATCGTGCCGATCGCGCCGGCCTTGAGGCCGGTGACGGGATCGTCGCGCGTCAGCGTGACCACATCGAGTTCGTTCATGGTCGCCTCCGCAGCGGATAGGCCGTGATGAACCGCGGCCGTGCGCTTCCAACGTCGATCTGCCACACCGATCGCACCCAGGGGGCGCGCCCGTCGGGGGACGGAAGGGGAGCATCGCAGACCAACCTTATACCATGCGGGCCTGCGATGGCGTCAGCGCCGTTCTCGAGATGCGATCGCAATGCCGCTGCGAGTTCGTCCAACCGGTCGGTCGAGAAGCCGTGCTGGTTGAAGAATGCGGCCTTGCCGGCGTTTTGGGGATGTTCGGCGTCGAGCAGATAACGAAGCTTTCCATCGTCGATGAGCGTCTGGTCGACGGGGAGCGGCATACGCGAGCGAACCGCGGCCGCGCGCGCTGCGCCACCGCCGCGCCACCCACTTCAGGCGCGCACAGTTGGCGCCTGCGCATGATCCCCAATCGCGCGCCGCGCCGCGGCCCGTGGATCCCGGCCTCGCACATGGCGCGAGCCCAGGATGATGCGCGTGAGGGCGTGCGCCCTGGCGCCCGTCACCGCCCGAACTTCTGGAACTTCACGCGGCTCGGGATGATCTCGCTGATGCCGAGGCGGCGCTTCTTGTCTTCCTCGTAGCTCTCGAAGTTGCCTTCGAACCACTCGACATGGCTGTCGCCTTCGAAGGCGAGGATGTGCGTCGCCAGGCGATCGAGGAACCAGCGGTCGTGGCTGATGACCACGGCGCAGCCCGGATAATCCTCGAGCGCGCTTTCGAGCGCCTGCAGGGTTTCCACGTCCAGGTCGTTGGTCGGTTCGTCGAGCAGCAGGACGTTGGCGCCGGTGAGCAGCGTTTTCGCGAGGTGCACGCGGTTGCGCTCCCCGCCCGAGAGCAGGCCCACCTTTTTCTGCTGGTCGGCGCCCTTGAAGTTGAACGTCGACACGTAGGCGCGGCTCGGCACGTCGCGGCCATTGATGGTGAGCACGTCGAGCCCGCCGGAGATTTCCTGCCAGATCGTCTTGTTGGGATCGAGATTGTCGCGGCTCTGGTCGACGAAGCCGAGCTTCACGCTGTCGCCGATCGTGATCGTGCCGGCGTCGGGCTTTTCCTGGCCGGTGATCATGCGGAACAGCGTCGATTTGCCGGCGCCGTTCGGGCCGATGATGCCGACGATGCCGCCGGGCGGCAGCTTGAACGTCAGATCCTTGATCAGCAGCTTGTCGCCGAAGCCCTTGTTGAGATGCTCGAAGGCGATGACGTTGTTCCCGAGGCGCGGGCCGGGCGGGATCTGGATCGTCGCGAAGGTCTGCTTTTCGCGCTCGGACTGCGCCTGCAGCTCCTCGAAGCGGGCAAGACGCGCCTTGCTCTTGGCCTGCCGCGCCTTGGGCGATTGGCGCACCCATTCGAGTTCGCGCGAGATCGTTTTTTGCCGGCCCTCGCGCTCGCTTTCTTCCTGGGCGATGCGCTTGGCCTTCTGCTCGAGCCACGCGGAGTAGTTGCCCTCGTAGGGGATGCCCTTGCCGCGATCGAGTTCGAGCGTCCACTTCGTCACCTGGTCGAGGAAGTAGCGGTCGTGCGTGACGAGGATCACGCAGCCGGGGAACGCTTCGAGGTGGTGCTGCAGCCACGCGACGCTCTCGGCGTCGAGGTGGTTGGTCGGTTCGTCGAGCAGCAGCATGTCCGGCTTGGCGAGCAGCAGGCGGCACAGCGCGACGCGGCGGCGCTCCCCGCCGCTGAGCTTGTCCACCGGGCTGTCGTCGGGCGGGCAGCGGAGCGCGTCCATCGCCATCTCGATCTTGCTGTCGATGTCCCAGGCGTCGGCGGCGTCGATCTTCTCCTGGAGGGCGGTCATCTCCTCCATGAGCTCGTCGGAATAATCCTCGCCGAGCTTGGCCGAGACCTCGTTGAAGCGGATGACCATCTGCTTCTCGGCGCACCAGGACTCGACGTTCTCGCGGACATTGAGCGCGGGATCGAGCTGCGGCTCCTGCTCGAGATAGCCCATCTTCGTGCCGGAGAGCGGCATCGCCTCGCCGGTGAAGTCCTTGTCGATCCCGGCCATGATCTTCAGCAGGGTGGACTTACCCGAGCCGTTGACGCCGACGACGCCGATCTTCGCGTCCGGATAGAACGACAACCAGATGTTCTCGAACACCTTTTTGCCGCCCGGATAGGCCTTCGTGAGGCCCTGCATGGAGAAGATGTATTGCGCGGGTTTTTCCGCCATGGCGCACGCCTCGTTCGGCCCTGTGCGAGCCTCTTGTTGGGATTGGCGCTCATGTAGGCGGGTTCGGGCGGGGAGGGAAGCGGCGCGTGGCTCTCGGGGGCGGCGAGGCGCGCGTCCAAGGTCGGTGGTTCACCCCTCATCCGGCGGCTTCGCCGCCACCTTCTCCCACAAGGGGAGAAGGCCCACTGCGGCAACCTTCTCCCCTTGTGGGAGAAGGTGGATCGCGAACGAAGTTCGCGAGACGGATGAGGGGTGAGCCACCGCGCCCGCCGGCCCGAAACGGTTGCAAGTTAACCAACCCTTTCCAAACAATCCCATTTATGCCCATATAATCCCATGTTCCTCGGCACGCACATCGTCGGCGTGGATGCGAAGGGCCGCGCGTCGGTCCCGGCGCCCTTCCGCGCGGCCTTGCGCGGCGAGGCCGGCGTCGTGTTCGTGTGGCCGAGCTGGCGGGGGCCTTATCTCGAGGCGGGCGACCGCGAACTTCTCGCGCAGTATCAAACGCTTCTCGCCGCGCGCGGCGCGTTCGACGACGCCCGCGAGGACTTCGAATACGCCATCTTCGCGGACGCCCGCGCGTTGACGCTCGACGACACCGGCCGTGTCAGCCTGCCCGAGGACCTGCGCGCCCATGCCGGCCTCGGCGCCAAGGCCGCCTTCGCCGGGCTCACGGACCGGTTCGAGATCTGGGCGCCGGAACGCCTCGCAGCCCGCGTCGCTGAAGCCCGCGCCAAGGCGGCCGACAAACGCGCGCTGCTCTCCCGCCCGCGCGGTCCGGGAGAGGGGCCATGACCGCCGCCGAGAATGCGCCGCCCGGCCACGTCCCCGTCCTGCGCGACGAGGCCGTCGCCGCGCTCGCCCCGCGCCCCGGCGCGCGCCTCGTCGACGCCACGTTCGGCGGCGGCGGCTACACGGCGGCGCTGCTCGCCGCCGGCGCGACCGTCATCGCCCTCGACCGCGACCCGGACGCGATCGCCCGCGGCGCGGCGCTTCTCGCCGCGCATCCCGGCCGGCTCACCCTGATCGAAACGCCGTTCGGAGACATGGACGCCCACATCGACGGTGTGGTCGACGGCGTCGTGTTCGATCTCGGCGTCTCCTCGTTCCAGCTCGACGAGGCGGAGCGGGGCTTCTCCTTCCGCGCCGACGCGCCGCTCGACATGCGCATGGCCCGATCTGGCGCGAGCGCCGCCGACGCCGTCGCGCTGCTGCCGGAATCCGCTTTGGCCGACGTGATTTATCACTACGGGGACGAGCCCGCCGCACGCCGCATCGCGCGCGTCATCGCGATGACGCGCGCACAGACGCCGATCGCCACCACCAGCGCGCTCGCCGATCTCGTCGAAACCGCATTGGGCGGCCGGCGCGGCGCGAAAATTCATCCGGCGACGAAGACGTTCCAGGCGCTGCGAATCCTGGTCAACGACGAGCTCGGCGAACTGGCGCGGGGCCTCGCCGCCGCAGAGGCGCTGCTGGCGCCGGGCGGGCGACTCGCGGTGGTGTCGTTCCATTCGTTGGAGGATCGGTTGGTGAAGACCTTCCTCACGGCGCGGGCGGGGGCAGAAGCCGCCGGGTCGCGCCATGTGCCGCCCGTGCGAACGGGGCCGGCGCCGAGTTTCGAGATCGCGGCCCGCAAGGCCGTCGCGCCGCGCGATGCGGAGATCGCCGCCAACCCGCGGGCGCGCTCGGCCAAGCTGCGCGTCGCCGTGCGCACCGCCGCGCCAGCCTGGGGCCCGCTCGACGCCGACCTGCTGCCGGACGAGACCCGCCGCGTCTGCGCCCGTCTTCTGGGGCTCGGCGGTTCCGGAGAGGCCTCGGCATGAAGCGCTGGTTCGACATCGTCGCGATCGTGTTGATCGTCGTGCTGGCCGTCGGCCTCTATCGCGCCAAACTCGATGCGGACGCCGCCCGCGTGCGTATCGAAAGGCTCGAGCGGGAAGTGGCCGAAGCGCGCGACCAGGTGCGCACGCTGGCGGCCGAAGCGGCGTATCTTTCCGCGCCGGACCGCATCGAAACCCTGGCGCGTCAGAAGCTCGGCCTCACGCCGGCCACGCCCGCGCAGGCGATCGCCCCCGACGCCGCCCGCGCCGCGCTCGACGCGCGCGCGC